>JAWLHX010000033.1:0-40191 GCA_041690105.1 Phycisphaerae bacterium | reverse complement strand
TTGGCCGCAGCCTTCTTAGCCGGCGCTTTTTTCGCGGCTGTCTTCTTGGCCGGCGCCTTTTTAGCCGCTGGCTTCTTGGCGCTCTTCTTGGCCGGTGCTTTCTTCGCAGTCTTCGCCATTGCAAAACCTCCGAACATGCTTCACGTGCCGAACCGACTCCCACAGGAGGACGGAATCCACCTGTCCGAACTTGCCATCGCGTTGTCCGTCTGGTCGCGAAACCGTGCCTTTGTCCGCCTTCTCAAAGCCGGCAAACAGTGGCAACTTTCGCGCTTGGTCGTCTGGTTCGACCCGCATTACATCCTGCTCGGCGGGTCGTGCCTTAACTGCCTGCAGCGGCTGATACTACCGCTCCGCTGCCGGCCGCCCCGGTGGCTGCTCCACCGATGGCCGAAAGGCTGTAATTGCCCTGGCGGCGGTCGCGAAGCTCGCCCAGCTTGCTCTTGTTCCAGTTGCTGACGCGGCTGAAGTAGCCCACAATGCGGGTTATGCCGTAGACCTTTTCGCTCTGGCAATAATCGCAATGGTCCTGCAGGCGGGGAGTCCAGCGGCTGCACTCCTGGCAGATGGTGAACTCCGGGCTGATGGTCAACTGGGCGGCCTGCGTGTTTTGCAGCGTCTTCTGGATCAGGGCGAAGATGCTGCCGGCCGGCGGTCGTTCCTCGCCTACGAAGGCGTGGATGATGGCCCCGGACTCGATCAGGCTGTGGAACTTGGCCTGCTTCTCGATCCGCGTCATCAGGTCGACGGGGGCATCGGGCCGCAGGTGAATGCTGTTGGTATAGTAGATCTCGTCACGTTCAACGTCGCCTTTGATCAGCTCGCGGCTGGCCGGCCAGTCGCGCCAGTCGATTTTGGCCATGCGACGCGAGGCCGACTCTGCCGGCGACTCTTCAAGCGTGAACTTCAGGTTGTGCTGCTGGCCGTATTCCTTGGCCCGACGATTCATCCGGGCGATTACCTTCAGACCTTCCATCAGCACGGCATCCGACTCGTGAAGCTCGTGGCCGGTCATGTACTGCATGGCTTCGTTCAGGCCAATCAGGCCGATGATGTAGGTAGCCTTTTCCAGGTCGACGTAACGACGGCCGTCCTTGGCCACCTTGCCGATTTCCCACAGGGGCATGTTGGGGCTTTCCATCAGCTTGGCAATGAAGCCCTTCTTTTCCATGTGGGCTTTGACGGCCAGGTCCATTGCCGTGTAAATCTGGTTGTAGAAGCCGTCCCAATCGCCCTTCTGGACGCGGTAGGCGGCCTGCGGAATATTGATCGTGACATTCTGGAAGCCGCAGAAGCGCATGCTTTCAGGATGGCGGATCATGTGGTCGTCATCAATCGTGGTGCGTAGACGGCAGCAGGCGGACAGCGTTACTTCGTCGCGGTCGAAGCAGAAGTAAGGCACGCCATTTTCGCTGGCTATCAGGCAGGCGTATTCCAGCAGTTGCCGCTGGGCCGGCTCGATAAACGAATCCTGTGTCACGTGCAGATCGCACTTGGGGAAGGCGAACAGATGGCCATCGCGGTCGCCCGCCCGCCACACATCCAGCATGGCCTTGCAGAAGCGCTGGGCGGCCGGCTCGAACGATGCATAGGTGCGAAGCTTGCCGTCGGCATCCTTTACGTACTCGCCGTTGGGGCCGATGGCCGGCACGCTCTTCATGTAGTTCGGCACGCCGGTATGGATGTTGAAATCCAGGAACAGCGTCTGCCCACCGCGGCTGAAGGCGCTCTGCGAGCAGGAGAAAATCAGGTGCTGGGCCTCCTGCAGCAACTCTTTTTCATCCATGTGCTCAACGTACGGAGCATAAAGAATGTTAATGTAGCCGACGCCCAGGGCCCCAGCATAGTAAGCCTGCATGGAAGCCAGGAAGGTGTTCAGGTGGCCGGTCAGTGTGCGGGCATGCTTGGCCGGTCCGCTGGTGGTGTCCAGGTTGCCCATTTCCAGCCCGAACTTCTTCAGGTACTCCAGGCTGTGGCTGGAGCAGTAGACGCGCGTCGGGTAGCCCAGGTCGTGCAGATGAATCTGGCCGCGCAGGTGGGCATCGCTGACGTCGGGCGAGAAGATTTCGCTCAGGGCGTACTGCTTGAGCGTGTTCTCGGCGATGGTCAGGTTGATGGCCTCGGGGTTATTGGCCGTGATGTTCGAATTCTCCTGGCTCTTGCTCAAAATCAGCCGATCCAGGTCGAACTTGGGCATGCCCAGCACCTTCTGCTTTTCCAGCCGGGCTGTCAGGCCACGCTCGAAAAGCTCGTTGTCGACCAGTTCGCGCACCAGGCCGGTCGAAATGCGGGTTATGCCGCTGGCGAAGACGCGCTCTTCAACGGCCTTGGCAATCTTGAAGGCCATCTCTTCTTCAATGCCGGTCTCCTTCATCAGGGCCCGGGCAATTTTCTCTTTGTTCCACGGGGCAACGTCGGTCAGGTCGCCGGTCTGGACCATCAGGGCCATGTCGGTCGAGTCGCCGCTGGTGCTGCCGCCACCGCTGGCTCGCACCTGCAGCTTTTTGCGAGCCTGGGCACGACGGTCGCGATACAGAATATAGGCCTTGGCCGTGCGGGCGTGGCCCGTCTCCATCAGCACCCGTTCGACCAGGTCCTGAATATCTTCGATGGTGGGAGTTGTTTCCGAGTAGGTGCGGCTGATGTAGTCAACCACTGCTCGCGTCAGTTCCTCTGCCAGGGCCCGGTCGGATCCTCCGACGGCCTTAGCTGCCTTGAATATGGCGTCGGCAATCTTCTGCTGCTTGAAACTGACAATACGACCATCTCGCTTGCGAACTCTGGTGACCACTTGAGGCATATAATGTACTCCTTTTTCTTTCCTGCCTGCGCGACTGGATATATGACAACCTTGCGCCTCCGCCTGAATCTTTAATGGCGGAGGGATAATATTTTTTGTCAGCTGCGAAGTCAGCCGCTGCGGGCCTCAGCCTTGGGGCTCGTCCCGCCGCAACATCGGCTGAATCTCCTCGACGAATTCCGACACGTCTTTGAATTCGCGATAAACACTGGCGAAACGCACATAGGCCACCTGGTCGATGTCCTTCAGTTTCTCCATGACACGTGTGCCGAGGAAGGTGGTGGGCACCTCCTGATCATAGCGGGAGACCATCTCGTCCTCTATCTCCCGCACCATTTGCTGAATCGTCTCTTCGCTGACCGGTCGCTTGTGGCACGCGCGGTGCAGACCCTCGACCAGGCGGGTACGCTCGTACGGAACGCGGCTGCCGTCCTTCTTAACGACGCGAATGCGGATATCCTGTTCGGCCTTCTCGTAGGTGGTGAAACGGCGCTTGCAGGCCAGGCATTCGCGACGCCGACGGATTGCGGCCCCGCTCTCGCTGGAGCGACTGTCAACGACACGGTCACGATCGGTTTTGCAGTATGGGCATTTCATCGGTTCTACCGTGGCCTTTAATAGGCGGCCCGAAAGCAGCATGAATTACTGTTGCGGCTTTCAGCGGCCTGATTCGGTTCTGTTCTGCGCGGCTGCAACGACCTGTTGTCTGGCTCCGGAAACAGACCTGAAAGCCGACTTTCGCGACCACTACATCTTGTGGGTAGAATGACCGACATTATACTGCTTCGGCCAAGAAATGGACGTCACATAAGACAAAATCAGTCCCCCACGGCAGAAAACGCCACTACCACATCTAGCGACCTGCGGCATTGTAGCCCCCCAACTCTGGCGCTCAACTGAAAAATTCGCCCTTTGCCGACAATATTTTCGCCTGTCAGCAGGGCCTCTTGCGCGAGGCGGCAGGGGGCAGTTTCGCAAGATGAGCAAACACAATATCTTGTGGTGCTTGTCAACAGCTTCTGCACCGCACTTGACAAGCTTTTAACAGGATACACACAGGCAGAAAATTTTTTTCAGTTGGCCTTTGCGGTCATGGACAATAGAAGGTGACCAGCCAACCGCAGAAATGTTTCAGGCCGCTCCCGGGCAACAGTTTTTTCGCTGATGGGGTTTGTGATAGGCTTGCGCTTTGGTGGTGCCGCCGGAGGTCTTGTTCTACACTTTGCCACAAGGTGTGTCTATTACCTGGGAGTGCCGGGCTGTACAATCTCCACTTCGCCCGTTTCCTTATTGAACCTCTTGATGGTGGCGCCGGGAAACATGGCCGGCGACCGGCGGTCATTCAGGTTGATCCGTGCGGCGGGCTCACCGTTTTCATCGCCCGAGGGCCTCTGCTGTTGTGGCTCGGGCTGGTCATTCTGCGAACCGAAGATGACCATGGCGGCGATGATAATACCAGCCAGCAGTAGCAGGACGATAACGATGATTACCCTGCGTTCCTTGTCCGGACCTCGCCGGATGTTGCGGGCCGCCCGTGTACTGCCTTTCTGCGGCGGCATGCTCTCGTTGTTGGACATCCTTATGCTCCTGAACTGTAGATTTACATCTTGCAGAATAATCATAGCAGCATCACCTCTGTCGGCAAAGCCCATATTGCAGTGTGTGCGGTCTCGTCCACCAAGTAACTGATCTGCGACCATCGGCCGGGCTGGAAGTTTTGTTGACAGTGCATGCCTTCTTTCGCTAATCTGCCTGTTTCCACCATGTTTGGCTTCAGAAGGGTTACCACAAGCATGCAATCCGCCTCAACAATTCGAAAAGACGCGGCGGCTGCAATTCTCGCTCTCTTGACTCTGGCCGCCTGTCTGGCGTATCCGACCATTGCCGCCGATGGCCAGCCTGCCGCAGGCACTGCGGTCGCTGCAGGCGAAGGTTCTGCTGAAATTACGGGCCAGGGCGACGGCCAGCAGCTGCAGCCGGCCGGCAATTCTGATTCCTCAAAACCCGCCCGCGAGGTGCCGGTCTGGCTATGGTCGCTCGGCCTGTTCCTCTTCTGCTTTGTGCTGGGGATTATTGCGGTCATGGCCGGCGTTGGCGGGGGCGTGCTGTTTGTGCCGGTGGTGGCGGCCTTCTTTCCCTTTCATATGGACTTCGTTCGCTCGACGGGGCTGATAATCGCCCTGGCCGGCGCCATGGCGGCCAGTCCGGGGCTATTGCGCCGGGGGCTGGGCAACCTGCGATTGGTTCTGCCTTGCGCCCTGATGGGCTCGATTGGCAGCATTTTCGGAGCTACACTGGGCCTGGCCATGCCCGAACAACTGGCCCAGGTACTGCTCGGGTTATGCATTCTTGGCGTTGCTTTTCTACTGCTATTCACCCGCCGCAGCGAGCACCCCGTAGTGCCTCGTTCTGACCGCCTTGCGCAGATACTGCAGATAACCGGCATCTATCACGAGCCCTCCTCCGGCCGCAGCACAAACTGGCAGGTGCATCGTACTCCGGTGGGGCTGCTGAGTTTTGTGGGCGTGGGATTCGTGGCCGGAATGTTCGGCCTGGGGGCCGGCTGGGCAAACGTGCCCGTCTTCAACCTGGTGATGGGTGTGCCGCTGAAGGTGGCCGTGGGCAGCAGTGTGCTGATGTTTTCGACGGTTAATGCCACGGCTGCCTGGGTCTACCTGAACAAGGGGGCCTGGCTGCCGGTTCTGGCCCTGCCGTCGGTCATCGGGCTGGTCATGGGCACCAGCATCGGCGTCAGGTTGCTGGGGCGGAGCCGGCCGCAGATTGTCCGCAAGCTGGTCATTGTGATACTCTTTTTCGCCGCCTTCAGCTCATTGCTCAAGGGCTTGGGAGTCTGGTCATGAATACCCGCGGCAACAGCGACGCCAACGATGATATCCGCCAGAACGATCAGCCCTCAAATAACCTGCCGCCGTCGGCAGGTGGCGCTGGATCCGCCGGCTCGCCTTCGTCCGCCGATGCTGCACTTGCGGCCGGCCAGTCCGATCAGTCTTCCGCCGCCACGGCCGAGCAGGCCATGGCCATCGCCGACGCCGAAGAGAATCTTCGCTATGGCCGCATTATGGGCAACGGCATGCGCGTCATCTTCTGGCTGATGATAATCGTCTTTGCCGTGTACATCGGCGGGCTTGTTCCGGGGCGCATCTCGTTTAAGAATCTGCCGCAATACTGGGGCCTGCCTGCGAGCCAGTACGTTGAGCAGACAGGCATGCCCACCGGCTGGAGCTGGGCCGACCAGTTGCACTACAGCGACGTTATGACCTACATCCCCGCTGTCCTGCTGGCTGGCCTGAGCATGGTCTGCGTGGCGGCCATCATGCCCATTTACGCCCGCAGGGGCGAGCGGGCCATGGTTGTCATTCTGCTGCTGCAATTGCTGGTCATGCTCTCGGCCGCCGTGCCATGGTCTCTTCTGAGTCGCTGACTCCGCGGAAAGTTTGCAGCAACTGCGAGACATGCTCGATAGTCGGCACATCGCTGTGCAGGCCCAGCTTCAGCGGATCGACCATCAGCGGCGTCAGGCCGGCTTCGCGCGAGCCGATAATGTCGATGGGGTAAAGGTCTCCGACGTAAGCGGTAACACCCGGCGTCAGCCCCATGCGGTCGACCGGCACGAGGAAGGCCGCCGGATCGGGTTTCGAGTAGCCCATGATCTGGCTGGCATAGATGCCGGAAAAATACTGCTTCAGGCCGAACTTTTCGAGCGTGCTGGCCAGATCCGGACTCCAGTTGCTGATGACCCCCAGCCGATAGCCCCGAGATTTCAGCTCGGCCAGAACCTCGGCCACGCGATCAACGCAAACCAGTTGGCGGGCTGCCGGAAAATCGTAAAGCACCTCGTCCACCGCACTCTGAAACAGGGCGTAGCTGATGCCCAGGCATTCGGCATAAAGCTCGTGCAGCAGGCGGCGAGGTTCCATGATGGCCGTGGCCGGAGTTTTGCGGGCCACCACCAGTCGGGCCAAGGCGTCTTCGTAGGCCCGCACCATGGGCACGGCGTCCAACTCGTGCCGGGCCAGCACGAGTGCCTGCCGGTAGACCTCGTGCCAGGGCATGGCTCCTTCGAGCAATGTGCCGCCGACATCGAACATTATGGCTTTAATCTTCTGCAATTGATTTCCGGTTCCAGACATTCCAAATCCATCGGCTCTGCAGGCGGGCGGCCGCGCCCGGTGCCGGCTCCTGCTGACATCGTAAAGTAGCTTGATCAGTCCTGCTCCATTTCGGCCAGCACCTGTCGCAATCGAGCATTGACCAGCCTGTGGGCGGCACGAATTGGCTCGGGCAACCTGCAGCCGCGCGTCGAAGCCAGCACCAGGCGCTCGCAGCCCGGCAGATCAACAAGATGCCCGCACGATACAAACACCGGTTTGACGCCCGAGCGGGTACGCAAAACTGTGCCAATACGCTGCCGCGACTTGCCGCCCTTGGCCTCAGCCAGGTACAGCCCGCGCTTGCTCCCGCGGTTCGGCCCGACCGTGCCGCTCGTCTCGCCGCACAGCCTCGTCTTGGCCGATCCGACCGTAGGCACCCCGAGCAGAAGGCCCATATGACTTGCCAGACCCATGCGGCGCGGGTGGGCGATGCCCTGTCCATCAAACATGACAACATCGGGCCTCTGCTGCAACTGCTCGAAGGCTCCTTGCAGGGCAGGGCCCTCGCGGAAGGTCAGCAGCCCCGGAATATACGGAAAAGCGGTCGCCGCCTCGGCCAGGCGCTGCTCGACAATTTCCAGCGATGGCCAGCGCATTACCACCACGGCGGCGCAGAAGCAGGCGCTTGGCTGGCCCTCGGCAATGCCAGGCCGACAACTGCGGCGCGTCTCGTAAGCGACATCGCAGCCGGCAACGTAGCGAAGCTTGCCCAAGTGCAGCGGCCGGTCGCAGATCACCCGATCCTTCAGGCTCTCCTGTGCAGCCACAGCCTCGGCGTAAGTCAGGTTCCAAGAGTGCGGCATGCTCAGTTGCATTGAGTATTCCACCTTCCCGGAAGATAGAGGCGTCCCGCGGCGCTGCAGTCAGGTCGGCAGCCGCATGGTGCCTGTTGCGGACTATCGCCGGCCGCCAGCTATCGTCCTGCCGGGGCAAATCGGAAAGATTCCACCGCCGCCTGGTAATGAGCCCGGTTGTCCGCCGCCTGGTCCGACTTCTTCGTCACCAGCGTCAGCACCAGCAGATGCTGCCCCTTAACTGCCAGCAGGTGCTGCGACTCGGTCGGCTCGTCATCAATGGCCCGGGCCTCGTACGAAAGGCGGACGGCTTCCAGGTTGTCGATTCGGGCCGGCTTGCGGTCAATATTCTCAGCTTGCGGCAAGTTGCGGCGGAGACGCTGGCCGTACTGCTCTACCGCCTGTTCGAGTGTGGCGCCCTCATCCAGTTCGATTAACTCCACGGCCACCAGGGCCGAGCGGTCATCGCGCACGACTTCCACGTTTGTTGCCACGCCGCCGCGTTCCTGCGGCACCTGCCAAGCATCGGCCATCAGTTGGAGCCGGTAATTGTGGCTCTCGCTGATGTAAACCGCCCCGTCCCAGCGGCCCCGCTCGCGGCCAAAAATCTTGGTCCACTCTACGCTGCTGAGCACTTCATTCAGCTTGCCCGCGCTCTGCCCGGGAGTTGAGGGCCAGACGCCCACCTGGCTGAAGATGTAATAGTAGTCGCCCCGCGAGATAATCGTGCTGCGGAACCACCCCTGGCGGCTGCCGACCAGGGCGCTGCCGTCGAATTGCGTACCTTCGATTTCGCCCACGCGGGCCGGTGTCTGTCGCACTTCGCCCGTGGTGCCAACCATCCGCTTTGTGTAAGTCTCGAAAACCTGCTCCCGGGCCTCGGCCCCGCCCGCCGCAGTCGTGACAACCATCAGCATTATATTATCGTGTCCAGTCTGATTGTTGAAAACCACCAGCAGGCCATCGCGGAAGACCACCGGCATGTAGGGGTAGGCCGGCATGGTAAGCTGATAACCGAAGACGTCGCTGGCCAGCGTCCGGGCGTTCTGGATGGCGATCCGCTTCTGGTACTCGACCGTGCCTTCCAGCTTCAGGCCCATGCTTTCGCTGATGCTCGATTCCCGCACCGAAAGATGATGAGCACCACCTTCGCTGCGGTAGATGCGGCCCGAGCCAGGATAAACCCAGTGCATAGTCTCAAAAATGCTGCTACGCTCCAGCACCACGAATACCTCGGCCGCCCCGTCCCCGCTCTGGACGCGCGTCTTCTGCAGAGCCCGGGCCAATCGCGGGGCCTCGCTGTAGCTGCCGGTGGCCTCGTCGATGGTGGTCACCGCGTACTGCATGCCGGCCCGCAGGCCGGAGGCGACGATGGCCTGGATAAATGCTCCGGCGAAGGTGGGCCGCGACTTCATCTGCGTCTCGTAGGTGCGGGTTTCGTCGCCGCTGGTAATGCTGACCTTGAGCGTGTTACCTTCCACGCGCCCGCTGATGGTCGTCAGGTCGCGGTCGCGCCGGGTCTCGGTTTTGAAGCTGACGGCCTGCCAGCTTGCGTCCATGTCGAGCGTCGATTCCTGGTGAAAGGTTGGACGCTGCTGCAAAAGGTCCATCTTCATGAAGCGGTTTATAATCAGCCGATGCCCCACCAGCTTGCCGTCCACGTGCAGTTCGCGGTGCTCCTTGTTGATGAAGCCGACCTTCTTGTCCTCGAACGTCACCAGCGACCAGTCGGCCCGCACAAACTTCTCCTCGGCCTGGGTCAGGTCGGGCTTGCCATTGTCGGCGGCGTCGGCCCCGGCGCGATCAGCCTCGGCGGCATCAGGGGCCGCTGCGCCCTGGGCGGCAGAATTACTGGAATTTGGCTGCGCGGGCGGCGGCGCATCCTGCCCCAGGGCGGCGCCTGTCGGCGCTATCAGCCAAAGCATGCCCGCCAGGGCAATCAGCGGCAGCCAAAGTCGGGCGGCGCTTACGCAGGGCGGCGACGTTCTGCGGCTGTTTGTGCGGGGTTCGGCAATAATCATTCTTTTACCTCGTGGCCGAGCATCTGCAGGAATTCTCCTTCGCTCAGCGACTGCACGTTTAATTGTCGGGCCTTGTCCAGCTTGCTGCCTGCGTTCTCGCCAACCAGCACAAAGTCGGTTTTGCCGCTCACGCTGCTCGACACGCGGCCGCCGTAGCGCTTGATAAGCTCTTCGGCCTCGTTACGCGAAAGGTGCGGCAAGGTGCCCGTGACAACCATGGTTTTGCCGGCCAGCACCTGCTGCTCGGCGGCCGGGCGCGGCTGGCCCTCCATTTGCACTCCGGCCGACCGCAAATCGTCAATCAGCCGGCGGCCGCTCTCGCTGTTGAAGAAGTCGGCCACGCTGCGGGCCACCACTGGGCCAATTTCGTGAATATCTTCCAGATTCTTCGGGTCGCGGGCGGCATCCTTGAGGGCATCGATGGAGCCGAAATGATCGGCCAGCACCTCGGCCGAATGTCCGCCCACGTGCCTGATGTTGAGCGAGGCCAGCAGGCGGTTCAGCGGCTGCTGCTTGCTCTTATCGATGGCAGCCACCAGATTCTGGCTCGACTTTTGGCCCATCCGCTCCAGCGACTGCAGAGCCTCGGCCGACAGCCGGTAGATGTCCGCCGGCGTCCGCACCAGTTGGGCTTCCACAAGCTGATCGGCCAAGGCGTCGCCAAGGCCTTCGATGTCCATCTGGTCGCGCCCGGCGAAGTGGCGGATAGTCTCCTTGATGCGGGCCGGGCAGGCCGGGTTTATGCAGCGAATATAAACGCCCTCCGGATCGCGCACCGCTTCGCCGCGGCAGACGGGGCAGTTCCGCGGCGGCTCGACCGGCGGGGGCTCGCCCTGCCGCGCCTGGCGGCGGACATCGACAACCTGTGGGATGATTTCGCCGGCCTTCTCCACCACCACCAGGTCGCCTTCACGCACATCCAGCCGGGCCACCTGGTCGAAATTGTGCAGGCTGGCGCAGGAGACCGTGGTGCCCGACACAAGCACCGGCTCGAAGTTAGCCACCGGCGTAATGATGCCCGACTTGCCCACCTGCATGGTAATGCTGCGCACCCGCGTCTCGGCCTGCTCGGCGGCATACTTGTAAGCGATACACCAGCGCGGGGCCTTGCTGGTTGCTCCCAGCCGCTCGTGCTGCTCAAGCGAGTTCACCTTGATTACCAGGCCGTCAATGTCGAAGTCGAGCGTCAGGCGGCGTTCGCGCCACTGCTCAACCAGGGCCAGCACCTGGTCAATGTCCGCCGCCTGGCCAATAAGCGGATTGACCGGCAGCCCAAGTTGCTGCAACAGGGCCAGGGCCTGAGCATGCGTGGCCGGCTCGTCTCGGCCGTCAATCAGGCCGATGCCATAGGCGAAAAAGCGTAGCCCGCGCGAAGCCGTGATCTTCGGATCAAGCTGCTTCAAACTGCCGGCGGCAGCGTTGCGCGGATTGGCAAAGACCGGCAGGCCATCTTCCTCGCGCTGGGCATTGATCTCGGCAAACTTCGGGCGCGACAGGTAGGCCTCACCGCGCACCAGCAGCACAGTTGGCGGATTCTCCGAATCCAGTGCCAGCGGAATGTCGCGAATGGTCCGCACATTGGCGCTGATGTCGTCGCCCGTGCGGCCATCGCCCCGTGTGGCCCCGAGCACCAGTTGGCCGGACTCGTATCGCAGGCTTATGGCCACGCCGTCAATCTTTGGCTCCACAACATATTCCACCGTCTCGCCGGGCTCCAGCAGACGCCGCAGGCGGGCGTCGAATTCGCGCAACTCGCTCTCGCTGTACGTATTGTCGATGCTGCGCATTGGTACTTCGTGTGTCACATTGCTGAAGCCCTTGACCGGCTCGCCGCCGACCCGCTGGGTGGGCGAATTAGGATCGAACATCTCCGGATGACGCGACTCCAGGTCCTGAAGCTCGCGCAACATCTGGTCAAACTGCTGGTCGCTTATTACCGGGGCATTCTCGAGGTAATAAAGCCGGTTGTGGTGCTCAACCTCGCGGCGCAGCTCGAGCATCCGACGCTGCTCGGCAGAAAGTTCCCGGCCGCTGTTTTCCTGGGGGCTCATGGTGCAGTTCTGGTCCTGTTATTACTTGCGATTTTTCGGGGCCTGCGACGAAACGCGCCGGTTAGCCGGTCGGGCAAGCCGCGGCTCAGCCCTTGCTTGTGTCGGTCCAGCGACAAAGATCCAACTCGTAGTCGATAATCTCCTCGGGTGCAAAAAAGAGGCCTATCTCGCGCTCAGCCGATTCCGGGCTGTCGCTGCCGTGCACAACATTGTAGCGTGTGCTCATGGCGAAGTCACCCCGGATGCTGCCCGGTTCGGCTTCGGTGCCGAAGGTGGCTCCCATCAGCTTGCGGACTATGCCGATGGCGCCGGGGCCGGCGATGACCATGGCCAGAATTGGCCCGCGCGTAATGAATTCAACCAGCGGCTCGTAAAATGGCTTCTGGGCGTGCACCGAGTACAACTCCTCGGCCAGTGGCCGGTCGACCCACAACAGCCGCAGAGCCGCCAGCCGCAAACCCTTGTCTTCCAGGCGCGATATGATCCGCCCGATAAGTCTGCGCTGCACGGCGTCCGGCTTGATGATCATCAGCGTCTGTTCCATGATGCAGAATCTCCTGTTGTCGTCGACACTTGTGCTCTTCGCGGGTGCCACCCGCAAACTCGTTTGTGGGTGCGTTGTCGTTGCCGTTGAAGCCCTCGGCACTGCCGGGGAAGCTGTTTTTCGTTGCCGTTGCCGTTGTCGTTGAAGCCCTCGGCACTGCCGGGGAAGCTGTTTTTCGTTGCCGTTGCCGTTGTCGTTGAAGCCCCCGGCACTGCCGGGGGATGCTGTTTTTCGTTGCCGTTGCCGTTGCCGTTGAAGCCCCCGGCACTGCCGGGGGATGCTGTTTCTTTGCCGTTGCCGTCAAAGCCGGGGGAGATGGCATCAACCCCCGCCGCCCCGGGCGATCCGCTGCCGAATGGCTACCACCGTATCGTAGCTTATTCTCATGCTGCCCCAGCCCAGCCCCAGGCGCACTCCCTGGCGTATGTGGCCATGAAAATCGGTGCCGCCGGTTGCCACCAGGTCAAGTTGGCGGGCCAACTGCTGATAGCGCATCACATCGTCGGCCGAATGTTCACTATGATAAACTTCAAGACCCTCCATTCCGATATTCTTGAGTTGCTGCAGAACCTCGCGCATCTCATCCGGCGGGCGTCGCAATTGCCGCGGATGAGCCACCGCGGCCAGGCCGCCGGCACCGCGAATCAATTCCACCGCCTCCTCCGGCGTGCATCGCCGGCGCTCTACGTAGGCCCGACTGCCGCGACCCAGATATTCGTTAAATGCCACCTCCGGCGAACTTACCATGCCGCGATTGATCATGGCCCGGGCAATGTGCGGCCGCCCGACCGATTCGCCGCCGGCCAACTCGTTCACTTCCTCAATATCCAGCACCATGCCCAGGCGGGCCAGGCGCTCGATAATCTCCAGGTTACGTTGGTTGCGGAGGTTGCGAAAATCTTCAAGCCGGCAGCGGAGGCGCTCGTTTCGGGCGTCGAAAGCATAGCCCAGAATGTGTAACGTGCCGCCGGGAAACTCCGCGCTCAGTTCCAGGCCGTTAATGATCTCCAGCCCTTGCTCGGCCCCGGCGGCCCGGGCCTCGTCCAGCCCGCTCAGGGTATCATGATCGGTCACGGCTATGGCCGCCAGCGGAATTTCCATGGCGGCCGTAACCAGCTGGCGCGGCGTCAGCTGACCATCGCTGGCCGTGGTGTGCGTATGCAGATCCACCAGCCGCAATGCCGCCAGTTGCTTATGTTCGCGCTCGCCCTCGGTCATTCGTCTCCGCCTCGTCCTATTTTCCGGCCCGCTTACGTAGCCTGCCCGGGTGACAGATGGCTGAACAGGGCCGTGCTCAGATACCGTTCGCCGGAGCTTGGCAGTATGACCACGATTGTTTTGCCGGTATTCTCCGGGCGGGCTGCCAGTTCCTTTGCCGCCACCAGGGCTGCCCCGCTGGAGATACCTACCAGCAAGCCCTCCTCGCGGGCCGAGCGGCGGGCCATCTCCAGTGCCGCCTCGTCTTCTACCTGTATAACTTCGTCGATTATCTGCCGGTTGAGAATTTTCGGAATAAATCCGGCCCCGATGCCCTGGATCAGGTGCTTGCCGGGCGCCCCGCCACTGAGAACCGGCGAGTTGGTCGGCTCCACCGCCACCATGCGAATGCTGCTCTTGCGCCCCTTCAGCACTTCGCCTGTGCCGGTTATCGTTCCGCCGGTGCCGACGCCGGCCACCACAATGTCGACCTGGCCGTCAGTGTCGCGCCAGATTTCTTCGGCCGTAGTGCGACGATGCACCTCCACATTTGCCTGATTTTCGAACTGGTTCGGCACGAAGGCGTCCGGATTGGCGGCAAGCAGTTCCTGGGCCTTGCTGATGGCCGCCCCCATGCCGCCGGAGGCCGGTGTCAGCACCAGCTTGGCGCCGAGGGCCGACAGCAGCATGCGGCGCTCCATGCTCATGCTCTCTGGCATGGTCAGGGTCAGCTTGTAACCGCGGGCGGCGCAAACCATTGCCAGAGCAATGCCTGTGTTGCCGCTGGTGGGCTCGATAATTTCGGTCTCAGGGCTTATCTGTCCGCTGCGCTCGGCGTCCTCAATCATGGCTACGCCAATGCGGTCCTTGACGCTGGACTGCGGGTTGAAGAACTCGCACTTGCCCCACACCTCCGCCACGACCGGCCCCAGCACAGTGCGCACCTTTACCAGCGGCGTGTTGCCCAATGTCCAGGTTATGTCGCTGAACTTCCTGCCCATGTTGTTGTGTCCTCTCTCTCGGAGTTTTGGCCCTGACCCTGGTGCAGATATTCTTCTCGGTGCAGATGTTTTTCCCCGGCATGCTCCATGCTACCCGCCAGGGCGATTGCTGGCAATCGGCTCATCCCCCATTGTCTAATGGCTGTTTGACTGTGTGGCCAGCAGATTGGCCACCAGGGCTTGTGCCGATGCGGCATCGCCGGCGCCCTGAACAATGGCCCGCCCATCGGCAAACAGGCTGATTGTGGCACCATTGATCCGGCAACGCAGCAGGTGCGGATTGACCAGCACCAGTTGACCGTTCTTCTCCAGATGCCGGGCCAGCCGGGTAAAATCGACGCCTGCTGCCGCAGTTTGCGGCCGAGGGGCCGGAATTTCGATGCCATCGCGGCCGGCCAGGGCACGCGGAGGCTCAAGGGCACCTGCCAGAAAATCGTACGAATGCTGCTCGCAGGTGCGGCAATGGCCTTTGCCCCGCAGTTGCTGCACTCCGCGGCGGCTGAAGCGTCCAATCCACAAGTCGTATTCCACCAGGTGCGACTCGCAGCTCTCGGCCTGCCCGGTCAATATCTTAAGCGCCTCGGTCACCTGCAGCGAGCTTGTTACATGCACGGCCACCGAAAGCACCCCCTCCTGGTCGCAGGTAGGCACCACGCCGGGGGCCGGAGGTTCGTCCAACACGCAGCGCAGGCAGGCCGTATGGCCGGGCCGCACAACCATCATCATGCCGCGCGAGGCCAGGGCCGAGCCGAAAATCCAGGGCACGCTCAGCTTGTGGGCGGCATCGTTCAGCAGAAAACGGGTGGGGAAATTGTCCGTGCCATCCATTACCAGATCCACGCCGGAAATGAGCCGTTCGATATTGGTCGCATCGACCGTCTCAACGCGGGTCTCAATGGTCAGGGCGGAATTAATCTGCTGCAGGCGTTCGCTTGCGGCAATGGCTTTGGGCAGACCGCGTTTGACGTGGGTCTCGTCGTAGAGCGATTGTCGCGGCAAGTTAGATAGATCGACGAAATCGCGGTCGGCCAGTCGCATGAAGCCGACGCCGGCCCTGGCCAGTAACTCGGCAATGGTGGCCCCCAGGGCTCCGCAGCCAATAATCGCCACGCGGGCGGCCTTCAGATGGGCCTGGCCGCCAAGCCCCATGCAGGCAAAACGAATCTGGCGGCTGTAGCGCTCAAGTTCACGGTCCGAAAGTGATGTTGCCGATTGCATGTCTGACCGATTCATTGAATCTCCTGTCTTACGCGAGTGGAGCATTATAGGATACCGGAGCCGCGTTGTTAACCCCCGTAGCGGTGACAGGCGGGCGGCCTTAAGCATTGGCTGAAGGAGCAGCTTTTTTGACTTGGCGAACCGTCGGCGTCTGATAGAATAGGCAAGGTATCGTTCCGCGTGTGAGTCATTTCAAGCAAACACAGGATCAGGAGTCGGGTAATGAAAATGCGTCTGTTGCTGATAGCTGGCCTGGTAGTCATGGCGGCCGGAATTGTCGTGGCTCAGGAAATCATGCTGAATCCACAATATACCAGTCGTGCTGCCGCCGCTCCGGAAGGCGACCTCGGGGCCCGGCTCGAGCTGGCCAAGTGGGCCTTCAAAAACCGCCATTACAACGAGACGCTGGTCGAGTGCCAGAAGATTCGCCAGATCAACCCCGGCGACCTGCGGGCCGATTACCTGGCCAAGGCCGCTCAGTTCTACCTGGGCACCACGGCCGATGTAACCGAGGTCCAGGAGGTAGTGGTGGATGATCAGAGCGGCACCGGCACCGGAACCGGAACCGGAACCGGCACCAATGGCAATGGCGGCACGGCCAGCCGACCGGCAGCCGACGTCGTTACCTTGACCGAGGAAGAAGCCCGGGAGCTTTTTGCCGAATACGGCAACAAGGGGCTGAACGAGTACCGCACAAGCATCAACATGCTGCTGGTGAATTCCTGCGGCACTGCCGAGTGCCACGGCAATCTTGAGACGGCCGGCAGCCTGTACCTGAAGCCCGGTCGCGACCTGAAGACGGTGGCCGAGAATTTCAAGGCCGTGGATCGCTTCATTAATCATGCCGAGCTGGAGCAGAGCCGCGTGCTGAAGGTTGTGACGAGCGAAGATCATGCCGGTGGCGCGGTCATGCGTCCGGGCAGCGCCCCGTATCGGCGGCTGGAAACATGGGTCAAGGGCCTGTGGAGCTCCGGCGGCCTGTTCGGCGATTGATCAGCTTGCGAGGGCGACGCTGGCCCATGTCGAAACTGAAAGGCTCCGTGGGAATTTCCCGCGGGGCTTTATTTTTGAATTTGTACAATATATGATGCTGCCAGCGAGTCTGCGGCAAGATGCCGCCTGGTCAGGGCACGGCCGGCCTGAAACGGTGGATTCTGTTCGGCCCAGCGCCGGCGGGTCGGAGTTTACAGAGCACGAAAGACAGGCCTGTAATATCAGGAGAACAACTTGGAAAACCCAGTTCCGCTGCCGTCTTTCCATCGTTCGCCACTGGGCATCGGGCAGATTCTTGATGGCAGCCTGAAGACTTACCGCCGCCATCTGGCGCTGCTGTTCGGCATGATTTTCGGCGTCTACTTTATTACCTTGGCCATAAGTATGCTGGTGCAGTGGGCGGGCGGCATCAGGGTTGCTGAGATTGAGCAGATTGCCGACAACTACGATTATTCCTCCGGCGATGGGGCAGAGATACTCGCTCTGTTCTTGCGATTCATTCCTGTGCTGGCCTTCGTGTTTATAGTCAACTATGCTATGTACACCATCGGCGAAGGCATGCTTATTCAGGCGGCCGACAACATTTATACCCAGGGCAAGCCCGGCCGGGTGGCGAAGATTTTACGGCGGTTGTCCCCGCGTCTGCCGCGACTGCTTTTCACTGTCCTGCTGCGCGACCTGCTGGTAATTCTGCCAACTCTGCTGTGCGTTGTGATTATGGGTGCGATGATTGTTGCGTCCATGGCAGTCGGCGAGGCAGCTATGGTCGTCGCTATTGTGGCCGGAGTGCTGCTGCTGGGTGTGGGCATTTTGATCACCCTGTTTTTGAACGTTGTCTTCGTCCTTACGCCGGTCGTGGTCATCAGCGAAGGCCAGGGTTACTGGGCGGCTATAAAGCGCTCCTGGCAACTGCTGAAAATGAAGGATCCGAACAGCAGCCCCAAGAGGCACCTTTTCCGCATGTCCCTGATCCTGCTCGTATTCTTTGCCTTCAACATGGTCGCCAGCACCTTCGCCGGTGCAGTATACATGTTGTTCGGAGTGCAACAAATGGGCGACATCTTCAGCGGCCAGCAGACACAGTTTGAGTACAACTTCTGGCAAGAAACAATCGGTCAGATCGTTGCCCTGACGCTGTCGGCCGTAATCGCCGCCCCCATGTGGGTGGCTTTCGTCATACTTTACTTCGACATACGCATGCGGCACGAGGGTTACGACTTGGCCCGGGCTGCGGAGGTCTCGACCGAGCCGCTTTCTTATAACTAATGCCAGGGATGTGCCGACGCCGGAAAGTTACACTCGGCGCCACAATTTGGATAATTGTTTGATCAGGAAATTGCCACATTATCTGTTACTGCTGGCCGCGGCCCTGGCCATTGTCTTTACGTCCACTGCCCACGGCCAGTCGCGGCCGGCGCTGCGCGAATACCGGACACTGGACGAAATCCAGCTTCTGGCCGACGAGACGGACGCTTTGGCCGACGAATTAAAGCTGCTGGCACGCGCGCTTGGTGAGGAGCCGGGTGATAGCGAAACTCTGGCCGACAGCCAGGGCCGGCTCGTCAACCTGCTGGAGCAGGCGCACGATAAATTCGGTCGGCTGCGGGTAATAATTGACGTTGCCAGCGGCCAGAGCGACCTCTTCCGCACCAATCTTTTCGGGCGACTGCGCCTTCAGGCTCAGGACGTTTCCCAGGGCCAGCGAATGGCGGAGATTGCCCGCCGTGCTGCCGAGGCCCTGGACCAGCTATGGCTGCAACTGGACGAGATTGCCGCCGAGCACCGTGCACTTGTTGACGCCGGCGAGGCCGAATCCGACGCGCGGCAAGCCCGGCTCATCAGCGCCAAGGAGAACCTGGACCGGATACATGCCGAGCTGGTTGAGAATCCGGAAGCATGGATGCACAACCTGGACTGGCTGGATATGAAGAGTGCTGCCAGAGCGGTAGATTACAGCCGCATTGTGTTGTGGGGCGTGCTGATTCTTGCCTCCATTGGCCTTCTGTTTCTGTTGGTGCGTTTTCTGCGCAACCGCTATGGCAACCGCGTTCAGCCCTCGCAGTCGCTGGCCACCATTGGCGGCGAGACGGTAAGGCTTGATATGCCCGACGAACATCGGCGGCAGGCCCTGGAAGCGCTGGAAAATGTTCAGCTTCGGCTGGCCCTGCACCATTTTCACCTGATGGCCCTGTCGGCACTGGACCAGGCACGTCTGGTGGCCCTTGATCGGGCCCGGACGAACTGGGAATTGCACGATCAGTTGCTGCGGCGAAAGCGGGCATCGGAGGCGGCCGTGCTGGCCGACATGAATCGCACTTACGACCGCAAGTGGTATGGCGGCGAGTCGCTGAGCCGCGACGAGGTGGACAAGTTTTCAAATCTGGCCGACAATTTGCGTCAGGAGGTTCAGAACGAAAACTCGTAAGTGGATCATCCTCCTGTTGGGCATCATGTTCGGCGTCACTCTGGTGCTGGCCCAGTATCGCTCCGACTACTCAAAAGTGCCCTTGCCGACCACGCACAGCCGTCACGGTCTGGGCATGGCCGTCGCCTGGCACTGGCTGAGCGAGACCATGCCGGGCAAGCCTCGCAGGCTGAACGCCGACTGGCAGAGCCTGCCGCTCGAAGAGACAGGCAATGTGCTTTTCGTCAGTGGACCACTGCAGACGGAGGTAAGTTATGCCGAGGCTGCACACCTGGTCGAGTGGATCGAGAATGGCAATGTGCTTGTGCTGATGGCCGTGCCGGACGACGAGAACGCCCAGGCGCTGTATCGGTCCCTTGGCTTGCCTGACGCCTGGGCGGGCGAGGATGGTTCGTTCTTCGCCGATGATTCGGTGCCGCTTGTTCCGGCGTCGCCCAACCTTATATTGCGCGATGTCCGCTCGCTGGTGGCCATGCCCGGCTCGTTGCCGCCGCAATGGTCGCGCGTGCCGCTGCTGGAAGAAGAAGCTTTCAGTCCAACGCCCGGTGAGCCGGCGGAAAGCCTGCCCTATGCCACTCAAAGGACGAGCGGCGATGGTTGTGTGTTTCTGTTCAGCCAGTCGGGCATATTCTGCAACGGCTTTTTGCCGCAGCGGGATAACTGGGTGCTGATGCTGAACCTGGCCGACCTGGCCGATGCTGAAGATGGCCAATTGATTTTCGACGAGTATCATCTGCGCAGCAGGCGGGCCACCTCGCTCTTCAGCCGCAATGGTCGGATTATTCTCATTCTGATGGCCATCCAGACGCTGCTGGTGGCCCTGATATTTGTTTTTGCCCGCGGCAAACGCTTCGGCCCGCTGGTCGTGCCGCGCAATCGTGCCGCACGATCGCAGTTGGAGTATGTCTCGGCCCTGGCCGATCTGTACCGCCGGGCCGGCGCACGCCACTATTGCCTGGCCCGCATGTACGAGGCTTTACTGCGCGACCTTTCGTCGCGGCTGCCGGGCAGTCGCAGGCCGCACGATGCCGACCTGGCCCTGGCCATCAGCAACCGCAGCAATTTGTCGCTGGAGCAGGCCGACCGACTGCTTGGCGATATTCATAGCACATTGGCGCAGAAAAAAATAAAGCGGCACCAGCTTATGCACCTTGCCCGGCGCATTGCCGAGCTCAGAAAGGAGATTCGCGCATCATGACTCAGCCTGCCGAAATCATCCAGCGTCTTCGCGAGACAATGGCACGGGTTATCGTCGCTCAGGACGAGGTGGTCGAGGAAACAATTGTGGCCCTGATGGCCGGCGGACACGTGCTGCTGGAAGGCGTGCCCGGGCTGGCCAAAACGCTGCTGGCCCGCTGCCTGTCTCAGATCATCGACGCCCGCTATGCCCGCATCCAGTTTACGCCCGACCTGATGCCCGGCGACGTCTGCGGGGCCAATATCTTCAACATGAACGAGGGCCGCTTTCAACTGGTCAAAGGGCCAATCTTCACCAACGTGCTGCTGGCCGATGAAATCAACCGCACTCCGCCCAAGACGCAGTCGGCCCTGCTGGAGGCGATGGAAGAGCGACAGGTGACAA
The DNA here is from genome assembly GCA_041690105.1 of Phycisphaerae bacterium. Lineage (GTDB taxonomy): Bacteria > Planctomycetota > Phycisphaerae > FEN-1346 > JAACEH01 > JAWLHX01. The sequence continues at coordinate 19,393 of JAWLHX010000033.1, read as the reverse complement.
TTGACGGTAAGCGGCACACACTTGACGGCTTCTTTTTCGTCATGGCCACGCAGAATCCGATCGAATATGAGGGCACCTATCCGCTGCCCGAGGCCCAGGTCGACCGCTTTCTGCTGAAGATCATCATCTCTTATCCGCAGCCGAATGAAGAGGCCGAGATACTCCGCCGGCACCACGCCGGGCTTAACCCGTCGGACCTTGAGTCGCTTAATCTGCCGCGATTGCTGACCATCGACCAACTGAACGAGGCCCGGGCGGCCATCCGCCAGACGCGCGTGGACGAGTCGATCTTCGATTACATTGTCCGGCTGACGGCTGCTTCGCGGCGGCATCATCTGCTGACACTTGGTGGCAGTCCGCGGGCATCGTTGGCCCTGATGCAGACATCCAAGGTGGTGGCGGTGATGCGCGGCCGCGATTTTGTGACGCCCGACGATGTAAAGCGGATGGCTCCCAGCGTGCTCAGGCACAGGGTAATTCTGAAGCCCGAGGCCCGTATCGAGGGTCTGGCCGCCGATGACATCGTTGAGCAGTTGCTGGCCGATACGGAGGTGCCCCGCTAGCCATGCTGCCCAGTAACCGAATGCTCGTGATCATGGTGGCCGGTCTGCTTCCGCTGCTGGCCGCCTTGGTTATCATGCTGATTGGCGGACCGGTGCAGCCGGCCAGCGTGGCCCTGCCGCTGCTGGTTCTGCTGAACGGCTCGCTGCTGGTGTTCGCCCTGCGCGATGTGGGTTGGCTGCTTCGATGGCGACAGTCGTCGCCGCTGGAGATCAGCCGACAGGTTAAGCCGACTGCGGGGCAGGGCACCGACGCGACGGCCGAGCTCATCATCGACAACCATGGCCGCCGGCCAATTCGCATCGAGATCAACGACTCTCCGCCGGCCGATTTTCAGGTGCAGGACGAGGCCCTGCCGCTGAAGGCCACCGTGATGCCCGGAACGCGAACCAGGCTGAGCTATCGTTATTCGCCGCTGAAGCGCGGTAACCACAACTTCGGCGACCTGCACCTGCGAATGTACGGTCCGCTTTCGCTGGTGCTCCGGCAGATTCGCCTGCCGCAAAGCCAGACGGTGCGCGTTCTGCCCGACGTGCAGGCTGTGCAGGAGGGGCGATACATGGTCAGTCGCGTGCAGCACAACGAGTTGTCGCGGCGCAGTCGGCTTCGGGGCGAAATCGGCGAATTCCACCACCTTCGCGGCTACGTTAACGGCGACGACACGCGGCTCATTGACTGGAAAGCCACGGCCCGCAGGCGCGAACTGGTTGTCCGGACACTCGAGCCGCAGCGCAATCAGAACGTGCTCATTCTGCTCGATGCAGGGCGATTGATGACCGGCGAAATCGGGCGGCTCAACAAATTTGACTGGGCTGTGCGGGCAACGCTGGGCCTGGCCGGTGCGGCCGTGGCCTCGGGCGATGCCGTCGGGCTGCTGGTTTTCTCGCGGCAACTGGGGCAGTTTCTGGCACCCGACAAGGGGGAGCCGCAACTTAAGCTGATGGCCGAGGCACTGGCCATGGCCGAGACCGACCTGCTGCAGGCCGACTACCGTGCCGCCCTGGCCCACGCCGCCCGACATCTCAGCCGCCGCAGCCTCATCATGCTGATTACCGACCTCGGCTCGGGAGCCGATCGTCATGACCTGATGACCGCATTTTCGCTGGTGTTGCCGCGTCATCTGGCCGTGCTGGCCAGCATTGCCGACCCGGCCCTGCCGTCTATTGCCGAGGCCTCGCCGCCGGACGAGACGAGTCTGTTCGAGATTATTACGGCCGATGAAATTCTCAGCGATGTGACCGCTGTGCGGCAGAATCTGCAGTCGCGCGGCGTCATCAGCCTGCAGGCCCAGGCCGGAAATCTGCTCGAGCAGTCGGTGCAGGCTTACCTCGAAATCAAGCTGCGCGGTCGGCTGTAGCGTCCGGCCTCCGCCTCTCTGGCGGCTCGCTCGGCCAGGCTGGCCTCCGTATCCGACGCATTACTGCGACCCGAAAGCGTCAGATACAACAGGACCAGGGCCAGAATTCCCGCCCCCATAAGCACCTTGCCCACATCAACTGTGCCCAGCAGCAGAAACGGCCGACCGCCGGATATCATGCCCTCGACTATGCCGGCAATTACCAGCAGCGGTATGCCGCCAACAATCAGGCGGATGCTCAACCGGCCGCGCTGTCGGAAGGACTGTCCGCGGGTAAGTTGGCCGGGCGAGACCAGGGCCAGCCCGAGTTCGAGCCCGGCTCCGCCGGCCATGGCGATTACCATCAGCTCCAGAAATCCATGGCCAGCCACAAAGCTCCAGAATTCGCCGCCAAGGCCGCCGCGATGGGCGTAGCCCGCTGCGCATCCGATGACAATGCCGTTGTAGATCAGCAGGGCCACGCTACCCAGGCCGGCCAGCAGCCCGCTGGCAAAGACCAGGAAGGTTACGCCGATGTTATTGAGCATTATCTGGGTCGAAATGACCTCGCCCGGCATTACGCTGAAGATGCTCTCGGTCCACATCTGGCCATTATCAACGCTCTGCACCAAGCCCTCCGGAAGCAACTCCAGAGCCAGGCCCGGATGATCGAGCGTGGCCAGGTAGGCCACCAGCAGGGGCAACATCAGCAGACCGGCGGCGGCTACTATGGACCAGCGGCAATGGCGGAAGGCCTGCGGGAAGTCGTACTGCAGAAATTTGCGGGCCCGGACAAGCGGGCGTTGTCGCGGTCGCCCGTAGAGCAGGGGGTGCGACTGTGCCACCAGGTTGTTCAGATACTCGCAGACCTGGCTTTCGGAGAAGAACGAGCGGGCCAGGGCCAGGTCGTCCGATACCTGCCGGTAGAGCTGGGCGAAGCGTCGCAGAGAGTCCGGATTCTGCCCTCCCGGCCCGCGGCGCTCCAGCAGGCGGGCGGTCTGTTCCAGCTCCTGCCAGCGGTCGTGTCCCTGGGAGACGAAGCTGTTGAGATTCATGGCCTTGGGCCCTCCGCCGTGGGTGGCGCCGCGTCGCCGTTGACGGCGCCGGCACCCGGGGCATCCGAGCGAAACCCGCCGCCAAAATCGAGCAGCGACGGGTTATGATACAATTCCAGCATGCGATAGAGCAGCGTCGCATCTGCCAGCAGGTGCGGCTGAAGTCTAGCTGCCAGGGCAGGCCGGGCAGCAAGTTGCTGGCGGACAGGGGCCGCCAGGCGTTGTGCCAGATCGGCCCGGGCCTTGGGCAGAAGCTGATTGTAGCGCTTGGCGAATGTTGCGATGGCCTCGGCCTGTGCGGGCGAAATGCCCAGCCGGTCCGATGACGAGGCCGACTTTGAATTGTGCACCTCCAGCAGGGCCGAAAGCTCGACCGTGCGCGTCCCTTTCTCGGCCCGTACCACCAGCGTGCCGGCCAGCAGGTCGCCGACGCGCTGATGCCTGGGCGTCAGGAATATTGTGATTATGCCCACCACGTAGGCGGCCGGCAGCATGTCGATTATCCGCAGCAGATTGCGGATGGCCAGTTCGAGAAAGCCGGCGGTTGCCCCGCCCTCGCGAATTACCCTGATGCCCAGGAGCCACTTGCCTGGCGTCTGCCCGCGCCAGAAGGTCTCGAACAGGGTCGGATAGCCCCAGAAGATAAGGAATATGCCCACCAGCATGATTATTATGGCCAGACTGCTGAAGACGTCGATCATCACGTTCATCAGCGTGGCGACAACCATCAGCAGCAGGGCGGCCACGCCTTGTACGAACACGTCGGCCAGGTAGGCTAATGTGCGGCTGCCGAGGCCGGCCACTTCGTATGTGAAGGCGCTGCGTTCCGGCGTCTCAATTGTGGTCAGTGTACTCATATTGTTGCTCAATCAGCCATCAATCGGCCAGTGCCTGCAGGGAAAATGAGCCCTCTTGCTCCCACCGCTGGTGATTTGTTGGGTGCCACCCACAAGCGGCTGTTTGCTTGTGGGTGTCGACAAAGCACCCACAAACAAACGACAACGACGTTTGTGGGTGGCACCCCATCCATCCAGGCAACTCGCGATGGAGCACCAGGGCGTTGCTGTGGTCCCCGTCGCAAGTTGCACCAGGGGGCCACAGCGTCAACGTGCCTTAACCTTAGCTGCGCCGCGCTGGAGCGTCAAGCGGCTGTGGGCCTTCGGGCGCATGAAAAAAGGCGCCGGCCCGGAAAAAGAGCTGGCGCCTGTAGCTGCTGCAGATGCAAACTGCCTGACCTACCGGCTGCGCAACCGCTGGCGGAGAAAAGCCGACTTGATCTTGCCTTTGCACGGTTTGCGGCCATGGTTGGCCTTGGTGCACGAAAAGTAGAGACGACGACGACGTTTCGGGCGTGCCATAATGAATATCCTTACCTTTAAGTCGCTAACGCGGATTGTAGCCTGACCAAAAGAACCGTATTATAAACATCGGAGAGGGTCTGTCAAACATTTTTGCTGACGCTGCCTGCGTCTGTCACTGTTTCCGGCAAAGGAGGTCCAGCCATGTCGCTCAGAGGCAAAATCATCGAACACCGTCAGTTGCCGCCAACAACCTGCCTGATGCCGCTTCCTGCGGTTCTGGTATCGTGCCGCGACGGGGCCGGGCACAACAATATTATTACCATCGCCTGGACCGGCATTGTCTGCAGTCAGCCGCCCATGCTCAGCATTAGCGTGAGGCCGGGCCGTTTCAGCCACACCTTGCTGGAGGAAAATGGCGACTTCGTGGTCAACGTGCCAAGCTCCGGCTCGGTGCACGAAACCGACCTGTGCGGCATGCTCAGCGGGCGCGACATAGACAAATTTCACGAGATGGGCTGGACGATGATTGATGCCGCCACCGTAAACGCCCCCATCATCCGCGAAATGCCCCTGGCCATCGAGTGCCGCACAAGGCAGAAGCTCTCGCTTGGCACGCACGACATGTACGTGGCCGAAATTCTTGGCGTCCAGGCCCACGCCGAGATGCTCGACGCCAACGACCGCCTGTTGATCGACAACCTGTCGCCACTGGCCTTCTGCCCCAACGCCAAGGGCCTGGGCGAATACTGGTCGCTGAAGGAGAACATAGGCCACTACGGCGTCAGTAAGGAAGAGCACCGGCTTTAAGCTTGACCGGCCGCCAGTTTATGCCGATACTGCATGCCGCGCATCTATTATATATGCGGAGCAAGCATCCGTGGCCGCGATACCTCCACTTGCGAGGCACCTCATCATGAGAAACCGGACCATTGTGAGCATCATGCCGCTCGTATTGTTCTGGGCCGTCGTCGGCTGCAATCGTCCGGCCGACAGTCAACCCATCATTGTTGAGACGGGCATGACTCTAAGCCAGGTGGAAAATCGTGCTGCTGCGGCAGATGCCGAAGAAGCTGTTCTCCAATTTCAGTATGCTCGCGAAGATGTAATGCCACGAACCTGGATGATTTCCGAGGATCGCATTCTGCATGTCATATTTGAACCGACCGAAGGCCGCGATGAACCCATCGCTTACTTCATTGAAGTATGTGACCTGCGCCAGGAGGCCGACTTCCCCAAAGCGCTCGGACAATGGTATACAGTCGATCGTGTCAACCTGACGAGTCGCTAAACGCGCCGCGTGCGCACCATCTGGTCCCACGTTGCGACGGCTCAGCCAATCAGCAACATGTGCCCGTACTGCTTATAGCGCAGGTCGATTTCGCCGCGGCCGATCTCCTGCATGCGGTTCAGGCTGAAGTCTTCAACGTTGAAGCTGGCTACCACCGTGCCGTAGGCCATGCCGCGGCGCAGGCGAGGCTCGTCGAAAACGTCCTGCGTCGAAAGATAGCCCATCATGCCTCCGGCGAAGCTGTCGCCGGCGCCTGTCGGATCGACCACCCGGTCCGTCGGGTAGGCCGGAAGAACCATTACCTCGCTCGGCGTGATCAGCATCGACCCGTGCTCGCCCTTCTTTATCACCACGAACTTCGGACCAAGCGACAGCACGCGGCGGCCGGCGGTCACCAGGTTCTCCTCTTCGGTCAGCATGCGGGCTTCTTCGTCGTTGAGCACCAGGCCGTCAATTTTGCGGCACAGTTTCAGCAGGTCTTCGCGGGCGATTTCTATCCACAGGTTCATGGTGTCGGCCACAATCAGCTTTGGCGATGCCACCTGCTCCAGCACCTTAAGCTGCACCTCGGGGCTGCCGTTGGCCAGAAAAACATACTTGCTGTCGCGGAAGGCCGGCGGCAGCACGGGGTCGAACGAGCCGAAGACGTTAAGCTCGACCTCCAGAGTCTCGCGGGTATTCATGTCTTTTTCGTAGCGACCGTGCCAGCGGAAGGTCTTGCCTTCGGTCATCTGCAGGCCCGACATATCAATCCGCCGCTCCTGCAGCAGGTCGCGATAGGCCGGTGGGAAATCATTCCCCACCACGCCCACCAGGCGCACGGGCGTAAAATAGCTGGCCGCATAAGAGAAGTAAGTGGCCGATCCGCCGAGCACGTTATCGGCCCGCCCGGTAGGAGTCTCGACACTGTCAAAAGCGATACTGCCAACGACGATCAGCGACATAATAAAGTTTCCTTTCAGGAACAGTAGTTTGCTTGTGCTGAATTTGTTACGGTTGCCCTTGCTGCGGGGCCTGCGGCATGACGGGTTCCGGCCCGGTCGGCGGCTGCACTTTGGCAGCAAACGGGCGGTAGAGCGGATCGCCAACAAAAACCATCATCCACGAAAGCAGGGGCTGCGACATGTACGATGCTTCGGCAAAGGTGTAGCCCCTGAGCAGCCGGTTCATAAAAATGTCCAGGTGCGGCGTGCCGTCCAGAAATGGCTCGTAAACGGCTCCCATGGTGGCGGTTGCACCGCGCGAAACCAGTGGACCAACCCAATTCTTGTCGGTCGAGCGCAACGTCCAGCCGGCAAAGCTGTGCAGATGATAAGCCACGGCTCCGCGGGCAAAGGTGAACCCGGGGCGGGCAATGGCCCCGCTCACGTTCGTCTTGTACCAGCCCAGATACACGGCCGCCTCGGGCATGTTAAAACCAATGGGCAGCACCTCGGGCAGCTCGTCAATATGAGAACTCATGCCTGCCGCCTTGGTCGCGGCGTAGGCCCCCCTGATCCACCGGTCGCCCTTGGCGTAGCCGCCACTGTTGATGTTGCGCACGTCGAAGTAAGCCCGCCCGCACAGGCCATTGGCTTCGGCCCACAGGGCGTCATCAATCATCCGCCGGACTATGGCCGGCTCCGGGCCGTCCAGCCGCGTAACAAGCAGCATGCGGCGAGCCAGCAGCGGGCTGAAGGCGGTGTCGGCATTAAAATAAGGATTGCCCAGGGCACCGTTGCGGATGTGCGAACCCTGCGGCAACAGGGCCAGTTCGCTGTCGACGCTGGCGGCCATCGACTTGTACATGTCCTTGGTGTCGATAAAGCCGGTCGTCTTCAGCGGCAAGCCGTACATCAGCACAAGGGCCCGAATGTCGTGCTTCGATGTAAGCACGTCAAGTTCACCTGTGGGCAGGCTGACCTGCATGCGGCCAAGGCGATTGCGGAGGAAGTCGCGGACCGGAAGTTCGATAGTGCGGCTGAAGTCTTCCGGCGAAATCTGCTCCGTATCAACCGTCTCCAGGTAGCATATCTGCGACTCGTCGATGCCACGCTTGCCGGCATAGTAGCGGCCAAGCTCCACGCTTTCCGGCACGTTTTTGTTCACCAGAATGACCACGTTTTCGGGTTTAAGGCCCGGAGTGACCGGTGCCGGCGCCCGGTTTGTGCCGCTCGACGTTGCGGCGGCGGCGGTGGATGGTTCGTCACCGTCGGCGCTGGTGGGGACCGAGCTTTCGGTGGGGGCGGAGGCTCCAGGCGCGGTACCTGTCGGCGGCTCGGCAGTTGCTGCCGTGGCAATCAGCAGCACCACCAGCAGAGAGACCATGCTCGTGCGCAGCCGGAGCACAGCATGCCCGCCGCCGGGGCGTCCGGTTAAGAATCGCGCGGGCCGGTTGCCGACCCTGAGCCTGCTTCCGCCCTGCTCAACACTGTTATTTGCCATCTGCTCGTTGATTGCTATCAAGATCATCCTTCCTGGTACTGGCCAGAATCAATCGGCGAAGTTATTATAGTCGCATCATGCTCCGGATTCGACCCCAGATTTTCCTTTTCGTCCTGCTGGCCATGCTCGGGCTACTGACGGCCTGCAACCGGGCCGAACAACCGTCGGCGGCTGAGGCAGCCCTCGGCCCCGCCGGCGGCACGGCTTCCGCAACCGCTCATGCCGGCGGCGCCTCGGCCGATGAAGCCACCGCCGGCCCGCGCCCAGCCCCAGCTGCCACGGGCGAAGCGACTGCCGATGCTCCGCCGCCGCCGCAGACAGCCTCGGCCGAAGACGTCGCCCGCCTCATCCGACGCCTCAACCAGGAGCAGATTGTGCCCGGCGAGGTGGCCGCAGGGTCGCAATTCTTCCCCGGCGAGTTCGACCGCTATCAGTGCCTGGCGGTTGAGGAATTATTGAAGGTCGATACCCAGGCCGCCGCTGCCGCCCTTCGTCGCGTGCTCGACGACTCCGACCCCATCGTTCGCCGCAATGCCGCCATTGCCCTTGCTCGAATGGGCGACGCCTCGGGCAGCGGCATTCTGTACGAACTGCTGGACGATGATCGCCAGAACGGTCTGATTGCTGCGGTCATGGTTGAGGCCCTTGCCGGACTTGCCCGTCGCGACGATACTCCGCCACTGGCCTGGGATCGGCTGCACAATGTTTTTCAGCGCCGCCTGGCCCTTAACCAGCGGTGCCGCCATCTGCCGGCCGCCATTCTACGTTCGGCCGATGCCGCCGATGACCAGCCTGCCGCCCGCCGCCTGGTGCTGGCTAATCTGGATTCGCGCGATCCGGCTCTGCGTCATGCCGCCCTGTCGGCTGCCGGGCGGCTGCAATGGCCCGATGAATTGCCCGCGGCCGTGCTTCGGGCCATGCAGGATGATCATCCGCGCATCGTCCTTGAAGCCGTGGCCGCCCTCACTGCTCACGGTTGGGCCGACAGGGCTGCAATCGGTGCCCGATTGGCCGAAATCGTCCGCCATCCGGACGCCCGGGTACGGCAGGCGACCATTACTGCCATTGCTCAGCTCAATCCGCCTGGCGGGCAGCGAATACTGCTGGAGCGGCTGGAAGATATGGATCTTCAGGTGCAGCGAGCGGCGGTCGGAGCCATGGCCACCATGGGCGATTTGGAAGGCTTGCGGGCGGCCCTGGCCGTGCGGCGATTTCGCATTCGCCTTGCTGCCGCCGAGGCCCTGGCCGATGTCGGCCCGCAGGCATTGCCGCTACTTGAGCAGGCCAGCGGCGACGACAGCTTCAACGTCCGCCGCGCGGTGGCCGAGTCAATCGCCAGCATTGGCGATGTGCGGGGGGCGGCCATTGTTCTGCCCTTGCTGGAGGACAGGGCCGTCAGCGTGCGAATGGCGGCCCGCAATGCTTACGAATCGCTTACCGGGCGGCAACTGCTCAATTATCAGCCGCAACAGGGGCCGCAGGCCAATGCCCAGGCAATTGAGGAGGCCCGCTCGTACGTGGCCGCCCAGAGCCCGAAGTGGGCGGCCGGTGGGCGGGTGCCTGCTCCCACAATCGACGAGCCGCATGCCGAGGCCGTTGACCTGCTTCTGCGCGGGCTGGCGCTGCCGCCGGGCGATGACCGGACGCTGGCCGCCGAGACGCTTGCAACATTGGGCAGCGCCGCGGTGCCGGCTGTGGAGAGTCGCCTCAACGAGCATCCGCCGGCGGTGCAGAGGCTGGTCCTCACACAGATATTGCCGCAAATGGATGAGGCTTACGCCGCCCTTGGCCTTCTGTGGCAGGCCGAGGGCGAGGCGGTAACCCGCCGCCGGGCCGCCTTGCGGCTGGCCGAGGCCTCGCGAAAACGATCGTTGCCGGCCGTGGCCATCGAGCACATGGTCCAGGTTTTGCACAAGGAGCACGACCCGGTCATCCGGCGTTTGCTGGGCGAGCGGTTGCTGTCGCTGCGACCGGAGGGATTTGCCGCGGCCGCTGCCGTGGGCCTGGGCCTCGAGGATGCTCAGTCGCGCCAACTTGCTGCCAACTGGATGGCCACCCTGCGATACGCTCCGGCATACAACCAGTTGGTGGCTCTGCTGTCGGATGAAGCGCAGCAAGTTCGTCAGGCGGCGGCCGATGCCCTTGGCAGCATCGGCGACCGGCGGGCGGCCGATGTGCTCCGCGAGAAACTTGTGGCCGCCCGGCCGGTGACCGACAGGCTGGCTTATGGCTCCGCTCTTGCCAGACTGGGCGACGTTACCGGCCGCGACGAGCTGATCCGCCTGCTGGCCGAGACCGACGAAACCGTCCGCACCAAAGTGATGGAAGCCATGGGCGAGGCCGGCGACCGGGCCTTCATCGCCCCGCTCATCGACCGGCTCGGCGAGGGCAACATAATTCAGACGGCCGTGGCCATCGAGTCCCTGGAGCAGATTACCGGGCTGGCCATGGGCCAGGCCCGCGGTCCATTATCAGAACGTCGCGAAACCATCAATCGCTGGCGAAAATGGTTTCAGGATCAGGAAAAAACGCGACCTCAGTAAAGACAGGAGATGGCTAAAGTGCTGGAAAAAGTAAGACTTGGCAGAACCGACTTGATGGTCACACGGACAGCTTTCGGGGCCTTGCCCATTCAACGCATAAGTGCGGCCGAAGCCGGGCGCCTGCTGCGGCGGGCGTTCGACGCCGGCATTAATTTCTTTGATACCGCCCGGGCCTATTCCGACAGCGAGGAGAAGATTGGGCTTGCCCTGGCCGATGTCCGCCAGCAGATCGTAATCGCCTCCAAGAGCGGGGCCACAACAAAGAGCGGCCTGCTCGAACAGTTGGAGACCAGCCTGCGCAACCTGCGGACGGATTACATCGACATTCTGCAACTTCATAATCCGGCCGAGTTGCCCGACCCGGCCGATCCCGAGAGCAGCTACGCCGGATTGCTGGAGGCCAAGCGCCAGGGCATGATCCGCTTCATCGGCTTTACAAATCACCGGCTGGACGTGGCCCGCTCCGCCATCGAGAGCGGACAGTACGACACCCTGCAGTACCCGCTGAGCCCTATGTCCAGCGCCGACGAGCTTGCCTTGGCTCAGCAATGCCAGACTGCGGACATGGGCCTTATAGCCATGAAGGCGCTGTGCGGCGGGCTGGTCACCAACGCGGCGGCGGCCTTCGCCTTCATGCGGCAATTTGCCAACGTGGTGCCCATCTGGGGCCTGCAGCGAATGGCCGAACTGGAGGAGTTTCTGGCCCTGGAGAGCAACCCGCCGGTGCTGGACGAGTCGCTGCAAGCGGCCCTTGATCGGGATCTGGCCGAGCTGAGCGGCGACTTTTGCCGCGGCTGCGGTTACTGCCTGCCTTGCCCACAGGATATCCCCATCCCGATGGCCGCCCGCATGAGCCTGCTGCTTCGCCGGGCCCCGTACCAGGGCTTCATTACCGGCGACTGGCAGGAGAAGATGAGCCGCATCAACCAGTGCACCGAGTGTCGCGTTTGCCAGGGCCGCTGCCCCTACAATCTGGACGCCCCGCGACTGTTGCGCCAGATGCTGCAGGACTACGAGCAATTCGTCGCCGCTCATTCGGCCTGAGCCACGGAGGCATTTTCACCGTGGCACGGCCATCCTGGCCGTGAGTGCCGGGGGGCATCTTGCCCCTCGGCCTGTTTCTGTTTTCTTTCTGTTTGTTTCTGTTTGTTTCCGTTTTCGGTGCTGTGGTTTGAGCCAGACAATAATAACGCAAGATGCCGCTCAACGAATGGCCACGCCATGGTGAAGCCTCCACGGGCAGGATGCCAGTGGAACGCATGGGGAGGATGCCCATGCCACTGAAAAACGGCCGCACCCGCGACCTTGGCTCAAATCTCGCCCTTGACGGCTATCGTCCTGAACGATACATTCTGCGGCCTTGCATTCTTGAAGGCCCTGGAGGGGTTGGGGGATTATGCGTGCCGGATGCGGCAAGGTCGCATCCGGTGCAAAACGTATCGCCGCAGGCGCGGCAGGAAAGGGTTTTTGTGACTAATCAGGTAGATCTGGCTCGCCTGCAGTGGCGCGGACATTGGATCTGGCAGCAGGCCGAAGACAATACCCGCTTCAGCGTATGCTACTTCCGCCGCTCTTTTGATCTTGATGAGGCCGACGGCGCGACCTTCACCGTGCACATGACGGCCGATAGCCGCTATCGGCTCTACGTCAATGGCACCCAGGCCGGCCGAGGCCCATGTCGCGGCGACCTGGAGCATTACAACTTCGAGACTTACGATCTTGGCCACCTGCTGCGCAAGGGCAAAAATGTGCTGGCCGTCCAGGTGCTGGCTTACAGTTCCTTTGGCCCCGTGGCCGAGATGCACGCCCCGGAGGGCGCCCTGGCTGTCAACGCTCAGGTCAGCTGGCCCGATGGCCGTAATCTGGAAGTTGATACCGATGAACAATGGCGCCTGCTGCCCGATGCCGCCTATGGCCGCGAGCAATACCACGGCCACAGTTACTATTGCGTGAACCCGATGGAGGTTGTAGACGGGGCCAAGCTGCCCTGGGGTTGGACCGAGCCCGATTTTGACGATTCTTCCTGGCAGTCGCCCCGCCTCATGCCCAAGCCTTTCAGCCGGTCCAGCAACGGCCATCCGCGCCACCGCTGGCGACTGGTGCCACGAGCCATTCCGCATCTGCCCGAAACGCCGGTGCCGGTGCAGGGCGTTCGCGCCGGCCAGCATAGCCTCCAACTGCGCCAGCTTCTGGATGATGGGCAGCCTCTGACCATCCCGGCCAACCAGACGGTCGAGTTCACTCTGTTCATGGCCAAGCTGTTCACCGGTTACCCGTCTATGCGGGTCAGCGGCGGAACGGGCTCCGAGGTGCGGCTCTACTATGCCGAGGCGACCCAGCAGGGGGATACTAAAGGTCATCGCGATGACCTGGACTGGGGCGAGGTGCCCGAGTTGCTGTGGGATACTTACCTGCCCGGCGGTCGCCAAGGCGAAAGCTGGGAGCCGATACATTGGCGCTGCGCCCGCTTTATCAAGCTGAGTATTCGTACCGGGTCGGAGCCTCTCTCGCTCGATGAGCTAACCTTCCGCTTCACCAGCTATCCGTTCCAGCAGGCGGGCCGCTTTACCAGCGACGACCCGCAGTTGGCGGCAATATGGGACATTTCCTGGCACACGGCCCTGTGCTGCGCTCACGAGCACTACGAAGACTGCCCCTATTACGAGCAGTTGCAGTACATTGGCGACACGCGTCTGCAGGCCATCATCAGCTATTACGTTGCCGGCGACGCCACGCTGGCCCGCCAGACTCTGCGACAGTTCGATCAGAGTCGCATGACCGATGGCATTACCCAGAGCCGTTACCCGACCAACCTGACGCAGATCATTCCGCCCTTCAGCCTGTATTACCTGATGATGATCGAGGATTACTACCTCTACTATGGCGACGTTGAAATGGTTGAGGAGTTGGAGCAGAGCATCCACGGCGTGGCCCGCTGGTTCCTGCAGAAAATAGGGCCGAACGGCCTGCTGGGCCGCACGCCATGGTGGAATTTCGTCGATTGGGCGCCCGAGTTTTTCGAGGGTGTGCCGCCGGAGGCCGACCAGGGCGGCAGCACGGTCATCAACCTGCAACTGGTGGGCGGATTGCAGACCGCCGCCCGATTGCTGGATGTTCTGGGCGATGCCTACCACCGCGACCAGTACCAGACTGCAGCCAACGCCATTCAGGCGGCTGTTCGCAAACTTTGCTGGAAACCGGCCGAAGGCTTGTTCGCCGACGGCCCCGACAGCTCAAACTTCAGTCAGCACAGCAATATGTGGGCCATTCTTACCGGCACTGCCGATGAGGCCCAGACGCAGCAAATCATCTCCCGGCTGACCAGCGACAAAACGCTGATTCAGGCCAGCTACTACTTCAAGTATTACCTGTACCAGGCCCTGCAAAAGGCCGCTGCCTGGCCGCAACTGGAGACGGTGCTGGAGCCTTGGCGCGAGATGATCAAAATGGGCTTCTCGACCTTCCCGGAAAAACCCGAGCCTGTGCGCAGCGATTGTCATGCCTGGAGTGCCTGGCCCATGTTTGAATTGCAGCGCGTGGTGCTGGGTGCCCGGCCCACGTCGCCCGGCTGGGCCTCGGCCGAGGTCGCGCCGCAACCAATGTCAACCACCAGCTGGGCCCGCGGACTGGTGCCCACGCCACGTGGAACAATCAGCATTGCCTGGCGTTGCGACACTTGTGACGCCGGCGGCCCGCGGCCGATGGGAGTTCGTATTGAAGCCCCGGCCGGCATGTCCGTAGCCGTCACTCTGCCCGACGGTACCAGCAAAACCTTTGCCGATGGCGGGGCGATTACTCTTGGCCGGCCCGATCTGATTCCGCCGCCGGAGGTCGAGGCGGCTCCTTAGACGAGCAGAGGTCGGAAAACTTTCGGCCCGTGCGATGCGGGCTTCGACCTGCGATGCACCGCGGCAGGGAGTTGCAGTATCATTGGATAAGCGTTCAATACTTGAATACGGGGAGTTAGAGAGCCATGGCTTTTCCGAAAGATTTCGTCTGGGGCGCGGCGGCCGCTGCTTATCAGATTGAAGGCGCTGCCTTCGAGGATGGCAAGGGCTGGAGCGTCTGGGACAGCATGTGTCGCCGCAAGGACGCCATCTGGCTGGGGCAGACGGGCGACGTTGCCTGCGATCATTACCATCGCTATAAGGACGATGTTGCCCTCATGCAGCAGATCGGCCTAAAGGCTTATCGCCTGAGCATATCCTGGCCGCGGGTTCTGCCTCAAGGCGTCGGGCCTGTCAACAAGGCCGGCCTCAGTTTCTACGATCGGCTGGTAGACGAGTTGCTCGCCGCCGGAGTGGAGCCCTGGGTCACGCTCTTCCATTGGGATTATCCGCAGGCTCTTTTTGATCGTGGCGGATGGCTCAACAGGGAATCGGCCGACTGGTTCGCCGAATATGCGGCCGTCATCGTCGATGCTCTCAGCGACAGGGTCAAGAACTGGTTCACGCTGAACGAACCGCAATGCTTCATCGAGTTCGGTCATCGCGACGGCATCCAGGCTCCCGGCCTGAAGCTCTCGCGGGCCGAATGGCTGCGGGCCGGGCACCATGCTCTGCTTGCCCATGGACGGGCCGTGCAGGTTATCCGCCAGCGCAGCAAACAGCCTTGCCGTGTTGGCTATGCCGCGGTTGGCTGGGCCAAGGAGCCGGCCAGCAGCAGTGCTGCCGACGTGGAGGCGGCGCGGCAGGCGACATTTTCCATCATTGACGATGAGCCGCTGGATAACATCTGGTGGATGGACCCGGTATACCTGGGCCACTATCCGGAGGTCGGGCTGAAGCTCTACGGTGCCGACGCGCCGCAAGTCGAGGCCGGCGACATGGAAACGATCAGCCAGAAGCTCGACTTCCAGGGCTTCAATACCTACAACGCCATCAAGGTCAAGGCCACCGAGGGCGGCGGTTTCGAGACCGTGCCGCTGAAAACCGGCTTCGACATGACTCACTTTTACGGCTCCGTGACGCCCGACGCCCTTTACTGGATATCGAAGTTCATGTACGAGCGCTACAAGCTGCCCGTTTACATCACCGAAAATGGCATGTCCTGCTGCGATTGGGTGATGAGCGACGGCAAAGTGCACGACCCGCAGCGTATCGACTTCGTGCGTCGCTACTTGCAGGGCTTTGAAAGGGCCGGCGACGAAGGCGTCGAACTCGGCGGATACTTCCTCTGGTCGCTGATGGATAACTTCGAATGGTCGCACGGCTTCAAGCAGCGCTTCGGCCTGATTCACGTCGACTTCGAGACGCAGAAACGGACCATCAAGGATTCCGGCCACTGGTACGGCCAGGTCATAAAGAGCAACGGCGCCCATCTGCACGCGGGGCTGTAAGCAGTTTCGGCAAAAGCGGGTTTTCTTTTGGCCTTCGGCGGCGATATAATTGCCTGCTATGAAGACCCTGGTTCACATTTGCTGCGCTCCGTGTCTGCTCGGGCCGCTGGATGAGCTTCAAGGGGCCGGTTTTACGGGTTATTTTTACAACCCGAACATTCACGGGCTGATTGAATTTCGCCGCCGCTTGAAGGCGGTACGGGTGCTTGCCGATCAGAGAAAATTCGCCCTGCAGGTTGACGAGGATTACGGGCTGAGCCATTTTCTCGATCAGGTAGATTGGCGTCTGCCCTCCCCGCAGCGTTGCCGAGCCTGCTACAGGTTGCGCCTTTCGCGTACCGCCCTGGCAGCCCGAGAGGGAGGTTACGGGGCCTTCAGCACTACGCTCTTGGTCAGTTGGCACCAGCCACACGATGTGCTGCGCGAGGTTGCCGAGCAGGTGGCCGCCGAAAGTGGCGTACCGTTCGCCTATCACGATTGGCGGGAGACGGCCGAGGACGGACAGGCGCAGGCCGCGCGGATGAGCATCTACAGGCAATCCTACTGCGGCTGCATTTTCAGCGAGCAGGATCGTTACCAGGCGACACGTCTGCACTGCTACAAGGGCGATTCTGGCCCAGCCGACCAGAAATAACGCCTGACCCGGCCGAAGAACCGCCCCCAATCCAGCAAATGTTTGACATTGCCGGCCCATACCATTCTAATGTCCTTGCCACAGACCCAACCGCCGAATTCGAATTATGGAGTATGCCCCATGCGCCGACATGCTGATTGTCGCCCGGTCGCTCTTTCTGCGCTCACGCTGATTTTGGCTACCGGCCTGCTCATCTTCTCCGCCGGTTGCGGCGGGCAGGACGGGCCGGTTGGTTCGTCCGGTCCATCGCCCGTCAGCACCATGATGCGCGTGCAGATTGGCTCGGAGTCGCCGGAGCAGATTATCTCGGTAAGCGGCCCGTTCCAGCTTTACGACCTCAGCACGCGGCGCAAGCTGATGAATCCGGCCTTCATGAACAGGGGGCGGTTCACGGCCGCAGCCGACGGTCTGCACCTCAATGGTCAGCCGCTGCAAACCTCGATGGTCGAAATCGTACCGCGCGACCGCACCAGCCTGCAGATTATCCGGACCAACCCGCATGGGCAGTTCGTGCCGGCCAGCTATCGCGGAAACATGCGCATTTTAAGCAGCGGGCAGGGCATCCGCCTGATCAACGTGCTGGACATTGACGAGTACCTTTACAGCGTCGTCGGCAAGGAGACCTACAGTGTGAGCTGGCATCTGGAAAGCCAGAAGGCCCAGGCCATTGCCGCCCGCAGCTACGCCCTGCACATGGCCAAGACGGTCAGCGAGCAGCGCGACTTCGACGTTTTCGACACCGTCAAGAGCCAGGCCTATCCGGGCATGGAGAGCGAGACCACCAAGTCGCGGCAAGCTGTCGACGAGACCCGCGGCGTGGTTGTCACCTACGGCCAACCCGGGCAGATGACCATCCTCAGCACCTTCTACAGCAGTACCTGCGGCGGATCGACTCTGCCGGCTCACCAGGTGTTCGGCCCCAAGGTTCCCGACATCGCCCCGCTGGTTGGCGTGGAGTGCACCTGGTGCAGCTTCGCCCCGAATTATCGCTGGAAGCTTTCGCTGAGCAAGGCCGACTTCCGCCGGGCCCTGGGCCGCATTGTGCCACAGGTGCGAATTGACGATGTGCAGGACGTGCTTATTCCGCAGGGTGGGCGTCAGGCTGACGGTACTGCCGTGGCCATTGCCGTGGTCACCCGCAACGCGGGTCGGCAGGAGACGCTGGCCGTGCCAATGGTCAGGCTGCGGGATGAAATTGGCACGGTGGTTGTAAAGAGCACGCGGATTCTCGATGCATCGATGGCCGGCGGCCAGGTGACAATCGAGGGCGTAGGCTTCGGGCATCGGGTGGGAATGTGCCAGTTCGGGGCCGAAGGCCAGGCCCGGGCAGGCCGCTCGGCCGGGCAGATCATCCGCCATTACTATCCGCAGTCAAAACTGACCCGGGTGTATTAGCCGGGCGCCCAAGTCGCCGGGTCGCGGCTCAGTCGAACCACTCATCATCGGGGTCGAAAGCCGGCACCGGCACGTTTAGAATTCGCATTTTGCCCACCGCCCGGTGGCGGCAGAGCGGCTTTATCAGCAGGGCCGACATCGGACGCACGGGCACCAGTTGGCCATCCAGCTCCATATGGCCTTCGCCTTCCAGCACAAAGTACAACTCGGTCAGCCGCTTGTGGTAATGGGCCCGCGAATCGTCGGCAATGTCCACCACGTGCATGGTGGCTACAGGATTATCGGGCGTGGCAAATGCCCGGCGCGACCAGCCGCACGGACAATGCACGGCCTCAATATCGTCCATCTGCACAAACTCGTAGTTGGCCACCGTAAGCCTCCTGTCTGTCGCCCCAGCCGATTCCTCTGCCCCAGCCGATTTTGTTACGCCAGCCGGTCCAGTTGGTCGGCCGTCACTGCCATCAGCGGCGACTCCCCGCGCAGGAAGGCGGCAATATCGTTGACCGCCTGACGGCCGAATTTA
Organism: Phycisphaerae bacterium; assembly: GCA_041690105.1. Taxonomy (GTDB): domain Bacteria; phylum Planctomycetota; class Phycisphaerae; order FEN-1346; family JAACEH01; genus JAWLHX01. The sequence continues at coordinate 995 of JAWLHX010000033.1, read as the reverse complement.
ATGTCGGCCATGCCGGCAATGTGGCTGCTCAGGACCACGTTTGGCAGTTTGCGGAACGGATGATCGGCGGCAGCCGGCTCCGGATAGGTCACGTCCAGATAAGCGAACAGGCGGCCCTTCTCAAGCTCCGCGACCAGCGCGTCCTCATCGACAATCATGCCGCGAGCCGTGTTTACAAACACCGCATCGTCCTGCATGGCCTGGAATTGCGCCGCCGAGAGCATGTGACGCGTGGAGGGCAGGGCGGGAGCATGAAGACTGACGGCGTGGCTGCGGCGGCAGACTTCGAGCAGATCGTCAACCTTCTCCGCCCCCAGCTCGGCGGCCTCTTCGGCTGTCACATAAGGATCGTACAACAGCACACTCGGGCCGAAGGGCTGCAACATGCGCAGAACGTGGCGCCCCACCTGGCTGGCTCCAATAATGCCGATTGTCGACGCCCCGAGAACCCGCCCATTCTGCGGCTTCGGCGAGCCCCCACCCTTGCGATTGTCGGCGGCGTTGGTAAATAGCCGCTTCAGGCCGATAATGAGTACGCCCAGCGTAAATTCGGCCACGTTCTCGCCGTTGGCCGGGGCGCAGGAGGCAATTACCAGATCGCTGCCCTCAAGGTGCGGACCGAAGAAGTGCTTAACCGTTCCCGCGGCATGCTCCCACAGCTTTAAGTGCGGGCACTTCGCCAGCAACTCGGCCGATGGCATCGGCGTTCCCCAACTGCCCACCGCTATCTGGCAGTCGTGGAGCATCTCGACCGCCTGTTCAACGGTCAAAGGCTTCGGGGAGTTGGTCCAGACGACTTCGCCAAGGGCGTTGAGCCGCCGCTTGTCTTCCTCGCTGAACAACTGGTCCTGCAGTGGCTGATGAACGAGTACGCCGATGCGCGTTGCGGCCATTATCAAAGCTCCTGTCAAAGTTGATGATTCTGTCAAAGTTGATGATTCCGCTCCAGTGCCCGCCGGGCCTGACGCGGACCATTTTTTCGTTCAGACATTCCG
>JAWLHX010000032.1:0-45852 GCA_041690105.1 Phycisphaerae bacterium | reverse complement strand
ACGGCCTCGGCAGCGTCGGGCGACAGGCCCTCGGGGGTGGGAGGCATGTCCGAGCCATGCCCGCCGCCGCCCATGCGCGGAGTAAGGTCGGAATTCAGGAACTTGTTGCGCAGACCGGTAAGCACCTCGCGATACAGTTGCTGACCATTGCGCAGTCGAACCTCGATCTTGGTCGGGTGGACATTTACGTCAACGCTATCCGGCGGGACCTCCAGGTACAGGAAAACAACCGGCTGCCGATTCGCTTCGAGCAACCCCCGGTAGGCCTCGCGCACGGCATGCAGCAACGATTTATCGCGAATGTAACGCCCGTTGAGGAAGAGGTACTGCATTTTGGCCGTGGACCGGCTCTCGCCCGGCGGGGCAACCAGCCCCCACAGCCGGCCGGCAGGAGACTGGCACTGAAGCTCGATGAGCTGATCAGCCAGAGCATCGCCGAAAAAGGCCCCGATACGCGACCGCACCGACTGGGCTGACGGCAGATCGTGGACCAGTCGCCCATTGTGCTCAACGCGAATGGCCACCTGCGGATAGGCCAGGGCAACGCAGGCGATAACGTCCAGCACGTGGCCCAGCTCAGTGGCATCGGTCTTCAGAAACTTGCGCCGCGCCGGCACGTTGTAGAACAGATTGCGGACCTCGATTGTCGTACCCGGGGCGCCGCCCGCCGGCATCAACTCGCTCGCCTGCCCACCCTCAAGCCGAATGCAGGCGGCGGCAATCGAATCGGCCGGGCGGCTGGTCAGCGTCATCTGGCTGACCGAGCCGATACTGGGAAGGGCCTCGCCGCGGAAGCCGAGGGTCCTGATGGCGTCCAGATCGTCGCCGCTGCGAATCTTGCTCGTGGCGTGGCTCTCGATGCAAAGGGCTAGGTCCTCCGCGCTCATGCCGCAACCGTTATCCTGTATGCGAATCAGCTTCTTGCCGCCCTCTTCCAGGCTGATTACAAGCTCCGACGATTCCGCATCGACGGCATTTTCCAGCAACTCCTTGACCACGCTCGCAGGGCGCTCCACCACCTCGCCGGCAGCAATCTGGTTCACCAAATGATTGTCAAGTTTATGGATGATGCCCATCGTCGTCCAGTCCCTTCAGCCCGAAGCGCGGCCGCAGCAGAGGCTCGTCAGAGCATTATACAGGTCGCGACAGTTTTCTCAATTGCCGCTTTGCCATTGTCGCGCCTGCCCGACGGCCGCCCTCACCTTTTCTCATTTTCAAACGGCAACAACATTGCTTCAATCGTATTAAGGCCTAGAATATAAGCTCATGTTTCAGATTACGTTGCTCGGTTGGCTGATGGCAGGAGGGTGGCAATTGTGAAAGATGGCCGTTTTGTTTTCCTCACCGTGTTGGCAGTCCTGTCTGGCGCGCTCTTTGCGGACCTGCCGGCAGAGGCAACAGGACAAACGCCGCCCATCATCACCGCCCCCGCCGAACAAACCGCAGCGGCGACCGAGCGCGATGCTCCTGCTACTGAGCAGACCACGCCTGCCGCCGAAAATGGCACACCAGCGGCCGACGAGCAGCCCACAGTTGAGCAGATGATGCGCTTTCTGGCCTCCGACGAGCTTGCGGGACGCGATGCGGCCTCGCCTTCGTATGGTCGGGCGGCCGACTATGTTGTGCAGCAGTTGGAGGCGGCCGGGCTGGAGCCTGCCGGCGACAATGGTACCTGGTTTCAGAGCTTTTCGCGCAACAGGCAGCGGATTGAAGAGCAGCACTGTGCCCTGGCCATCTCTACCGACGGTAACGATGCCCGCCAAATGGGCTATGGTCAGGATTACCTGCCTTTCCGCTTTTCGGCCGCCGGGGCGGTCGGAGCTGCGATCGTCTTCGCCGGCTACGGCATCAGCAGTGCCGATCACAAATACGACGATTATGCCGGAATTGACGTTGAGGGCAAAGTAGTCCTGATTCTCCGTTACGAGCCCGGCGAAAAAGACGAGCAGAGCCCATTCAACGGCCTCGGCCACACGCGGCACGCTACCTTCGGCAGCAAGGTGGCCCTGGCCCAGCAAAAGGGGGCTGCCGGCGTAATTATTGCCACCGGTCCGCATTATCATCCGACAGGGCAGGGCTTCTATGCCCACAGTGCCGGGGTGAATAATCTTGAGGTAACAATACCCGTGGTGCAGGTCTCGCAGGAGGTGGCCAAAGATATCGTGGCCACTGCCGGACGCGATCTGTCGGCTGTGCAGAAGGGCATCGACACCAACTATCGGCCCGATAGCTTCGCCATCAACAAAACCGCCGCCGGCATGGTAGTAAGGCTGAGCAGCAATGCGGCCAACTATCGTAACGTGGTGGGCCGGTTGCCGGGCGGCAATCTGGAACTGGCCGATCAGGTGGTCGTAATCGGCGCTCACCTCGACCACATCGGGACCAGCTTCGGCTACGATAGCCGAAACCCCGCCAGCGAATTTATCTTCAATGGGGCCGATGATAATGCCAGCGGCGTGGTGGCCATGATTGTCGCCGCACGTCAGTTAGCCTCGGCCGATCAGAAACCCGAGCGGAGCATACTCTTTATGGCCTTTGACGGAGAAGAGCAGGGGCTGCTCGGGTCCAGGTACTATGTCAGCCGCCCGCTGGTGCCGCTCGACAAGACGGTGGCCATGCTCAACCTTGATATGGTTGGCCGGGCTCAGGCCTCCAGCGTCTATGCCTTTTTCTCGCACTCGGCCGATTCGCTACGCCAGCCGCTCCAAGGCCATGCCCGCCTGCGCAGGCTGAATGTTCTGCCCCGCTATGGCGACAGTATGCCCACCGACAGCGCCTCATTTGCCATGGTCGGCGTTCCGGTTGTCAACTTCACCACCGGCATACATGAGGACTATCATGAGGTGGAGGATACGGCGGAGAAGATCAACTTTGCCGACCTCGAGCGCATCGGCCAGGTAACGGCCGATCTGGCCCGCACCGCCGCAGCGAGCCGCACGCTGAAACGCGGCCCGGCCATGTTCCGCCAGCGGACCGTACGCCCACCTGTTCAACCGCCGGCCGAGCAGGAAGGCCAAGCGTCGCCTTCGGCCGATTCACCCGCGGATTCGCCCGCCGACAAAAAGGCTCCAGTTCCCGGCGAAGAGCTTGTTCCCGCCGCACCTTAAACTGCCGGGACACGATTTTGCCGTTGCCGTTAACCCCTCTCCCTTGAGGGAGAGGATGTCTCCGCGTTAGCGGAGACAGGTGAGGGTGTGGCCGCGCGAAAAAATGTTCGCTTTTCTTGTGCACAAGCAACGGCCTCACCCTCATCCGGCCCTGCGGGCCACCTTCTCCCGTCAAGGGAGAAGGGTAAAGGCAGAAGCCGTCGCCGTTGCTTCTAAAGCCCCCGGCACTGCCGGGGGATCGCTTCCGGCCATTGTTACACCCGCGGTCGCGGCAGCGCGCAAACCCACCACCGCCGCGAGGCTTGGCCATCGCATCGGCGTAAAATTCAGCTCAAATCATACTCTTTGATTTTGCGGTAAAGCGTGCGCTCACCAATGCCCAACCTGGTCGCTGCCTCCTGCCGATTGCCACCTGTGGCCGACAGGGCATTTACAATCAGCTGACGCTCGGCATCCTGCAAGGTCATCGTGCCAAGGTCGGCCGTGACGGCGGCAGCTTCGGTGGAGCCCGGAATCTCCGCCGGCAACTGCTCAACGTCAAGCACATCGTTCTGGCTCAGCACCACCATGGTCTCAAGTGCATTGCGCAGTTCGCGCACGTTGCCTGGCCACGGGTAAGCCATCAGGGCCTTCAGGGCCGCCGGAGTAAGCCCACGAATGGCCTTGCCGTGCTTCTCGCGGAACTGCCTGATGAAGTAGTCGGCCAGCAGCGGAACGTCCTCTATCCGCTCGCGCAGGGCGGGCAGCTTCAGCGTGACGACCTTCAGTCGGAAGTAAAGGTCTTCACGAAACTGACGCTCGTCGATCAGTTCCTGCAAATCGCGATTCGTCGCACTTATCAAACGCACGTCAACCTGGATCGGCTCGTTGGAGCCAACCCGCATAATCTTCCCGTCCTCCAGCACGCGCAGCAACTTGATCTGCGTGCTCATCGGCATGTCGCCAACTTCGTCCAGAAAAAGCGTGCCTCCGTCGGCATATTCGAAGCGCCCCTTGCGCACACCCAGGGCTCCGGTGAAGGCGCCCTTCTCGTGGCCGAAAAGCTCGCTCTCCAGAATACCCTCGCTCAGGGCGGCACAATTCAGAGCGACGAAATTCCGGTGCCGCCGCGGCGAGTTGTTGTGGATGGCCCGGGCCAGCAACTCCTTGCCGGTGCCGCTCTCGCCGGTGATCAGTACCGTGGTGTTCGTCGGGGCAATCTGCCGGGCAATCTCGATAATCCGCCGCATCTGCGGGTTGTTGCCAACCACCCCCGCAAAGCCGAAACGCTCATCCAACTGCGCCGACAACCGCTCGGTCCGCTCCAGCAATTGCCGCCGCTCCAAGGCCTTTTTCACCCTGTCGCGCAGCAAATCCAGATTCAAGGGCTTCTCTATGTAATCGTAAGCCCCGGCCCTGATGGCCTCCACCGCCGACTGAATGCTGGCGTGGCCAGTTATGACGATTACCTCCGTCGACGGGCTGATGTTTTTGACCGACTGCAGAATGTCAAGCCCGCTCAACTCCTGCATAACCAGATCGGTCACCACCAGGTCGAAATCCCGCGACTCGATAATGTCCTGCGCCCGCCGCGGAGCCGTTACCACTACGCACTCGTGGCCCATTCGCTCCAGGGCCTCGGCCACGGCGTCGGCCTGGTTCTGCTGATCATCGACCACAAGAATGGCCGCGCTGTAAGCCTCTTCACTGCGCTTGCTCATTCCGGTCCTCCTTCGCCTCGGCTGCCGGCAACCAGATGCTGAACTGAGTGCCGCGCCCGCTTTCGCTGCTCACACTTATGTTGCCGCCATGGGCCTCGATAATCCGCCGCGTTATGGCCAGGCCAAGACCGGTGCCGCCGCGCTTGGTCGAAAAATAGGCCTGAAAAATCTTTGGCAGATTCTCCGCCGCGATGCCGTGGCCCGTGTCAATCACATCGAGTTGCACGCCGTTGCCGGCATTCTCCAGCCGTATCATCAATTCGCCGCCCTCGGGCATGGCCGACTCGGCATTCAGAATCAAGTTCAGCAGAGCTTGTTTCAGCAAGTCCGGGTCGGCCTGCAGCCAGGGCAGATGATTGTGAAGATTCCAACGCAGAGTAATGCGATGCTGGTCAGCCTGCGGCTCGTAAAAGGCCAGCAACTCCTCCACCAGCTTGGCGGCATCAACACGCACCGGATGCAGATTTATGCGACCTGCCACCCGCGTGAACTTGTTCAGAATCTCTTCCAGACGCCGAGTCTCCTGCTGCAGAATATCGACCTTGCGGGCCGTGCGCCGCTCGGTTTCCGTCTGCGGCCGCTGAAGATCCTCCGACAATAGCTGCAGGTTGAGGCTCAGCGTGCTCAACGGGTTCTTGAGCTCGTGCATCAGCCCGCTGACAAGTTCGCCATAATGGTTGAGATTGTTCTGCGACGACGATGACATAAACCCCTGACTTCCCCGAGGCAACCCGAAACGCCACCTGAATGAAGTTTCAGGACCCGCCGCCGTTGCTGCGGCTGCGGGTCCCGATTAACAGTTATGAGTCTTCAGAAACGCCCTCGCTCCTGCAAAACAAGTGCAGAAGAAACGGCAATTTCCTTACTTCTCCTCGGTTGCTTCGCCTTCGGCCTTGGGCACATCACTCTTGCCCTCTTCCTTCAGCAGAGCCTTACGCGACAACTTGATGCGGCCCTGGTTATCAATGTTGATAACCTTCACCCGAACCGTGTCGCCAAGCTTCACCACGTCCTCAACCTTCTTCACGTAGCCGTCGCTAAGCTCGCTGATGTGACACAAGCCGTCCTGCCCGGGGAGAATCTCGATGAACGCACCGAAATCCGTAATCGACCGTACTTTGCCGCTGTAGGTCTTGTCCACGTTGACCGTCTCGGTCATCATCTCGATACGGCGACGAGCGTCCTCGGCTCCGGAGGCGTCGGTCGAGCTGATAGTAACCGTACCGTCGTCCTGAATCTCGATGCGGGTGTTCGTCTCGGACTGCATGGCCTTGATAACCGAACCGCCCGGCCCGATGATCTTGCCGATCTTCTCCGGGTCGATCTTGATCTGCAGCAGTCGAGGAGCGAGCATGCTGATCTCCTCGCGCGGACCAGGAATGGCTTCCAGCATGATCTTCAGCAACTCCATGCGGGCAAGCTTGGCCTGCTCAAGACCACGCTTCAGCACCGACAACGATACGCCGCTGATCTTCAGATCGAGCTGAATACCGGTCACGCCACTCTGGGTGCCGGCCACCTTGAAGTCCATGTCGCCATAATGATCCTCGGCGCCCATGATGTCCGTCAGCAGCAACTCTTCGTCGCCCTCTTTGACCAGGCCGATGCTGATGCCGGCCACCGGACGCTTGATCGGCACGCCGCCGTCCATCATGGCCAGCGTGGCGCCGCAAACCGTAGCCATGCTGCTCGAACCGTTCGATTCCAGAATCTCGCTAACCACCAGAGTGGTGTAGGCGAAATCTTCGTCGCCCGGCATGACCGCTGCCAGCGACTTCTCGGCCAGACTGCCATGGCCGATATCGCGCCGACTCGGACCACGCAAGGGCCGGACCTCGCCAACCGAGAAGGGCGGGAAGTTATACTGCAGCATGAACTTCTTACGATACTCCGGCGGCAGGCCGTCAATCACCTGCTGGTCCTCGGTCGTGCCCAGCGTAGCGCTGACCAGGGCCTGAGTTTCGCCGCGGGTGAACAATGCCGAGCCGTGCGTACGCGGAAGCACGCCTACCTCGCACGAAATCGGTCGCAACTCTTCGGCCGTGCGACCATCGGGACGCTGGCCGGCCAGAATCGTCTCCCGGATCAGCCGACGCTTCATCTCGCTGAAAGCAGCCGATACCTGCCCGCGGGCAAAACGCGGCTCTTCGGTATCCTGAGGGCTCAGGGTGTCAATAACCTGCTTCTGAACCTCGGCCACGGCCGTCATGCTCTCGAACTTGCCGCGCGTCTGGATAGCTTCGCGCAGCTGGTCGGCGTACTTCTCAACCTCCGACACCAGCTCCGAGTCCATCTGCGGCGACTCGAATGGCAACTTCTCAATGCCCAGCTTCTGGACCAGCTCGTGCTGCATGGCTACGATTTCGCGCGAAACCTCGTGGGCCAGCTCAAAGCCCTTCATCAGCTCTTCTTCGGGCAATTCCGAGGCCCCGACTTCAATCATCACGATCGACGGGTCGGTGGCGGCAACAATCATCTCCAGGTCGCCTTCGTTGGTCTCGGCAATGGTCGGATTGACAATCATCTGTCCGTCCTTGCGACCAATGCGAACCGCGCCGAAGGGGCCCTGGTAGGGAATGCTTGGGGAAATCATCAGGGCTGCACTGGCCCCAATCATGGCCAGCACGTCGCCATCGTTCTCCTGGTCGAAGCTCAGCACAATGGCCTGAACCTGGACCTCCTCCATGTAGCCGTCGGGAAACAGCGGCCGAGTCGGCCGGTCCATCAGGCGCATGGTCAGTACTTCCTTATCCGTCGGCCGGCCTTCGCGCTTGAAGAACCCACGCGGAATCTTGCCCGCCGCATACTGTTTCTCGCGGTAATCCATAAACAGCGGGAAAAAGTCGATCTCCCGCCGGCTGGTGGCTGCCGTGGCGGCTACCAGAACAACTGTATCACCATACTGAACCCAAACGCTCCCCGAGGCCTGCTTGGCCAGCTTGCCAGCCTTCAGAATCAGTTTGCGACCACCAATCTCGCGTACAACTTCAACTTCTCTACTTTCCGGCATCATCCTGTTCCTTTTCCGACATCAACCGTGCTGTCACCAGGCCGGCCCGATTGCCGACAAAGCACAACACTTATTCCGTTAATCAATCTCTCAACTCGCCCACGCGTCCACCGCAGAAAAAAAACTCGGGCCTCAGAAGTCGATCTGAGGCCCGCATAAGCCACCTTTATTTACGCAGCCCCAGTCGCTTTACGACCGACTGGTAACGCTCAAAATCAGTATTCTGCAGGTACTTCAGCAAACTGTTGCGGCGACCAACCATCCGCAGCAGACCACGACGCGAACTATGGTCCTTCTTGTTCGACTTCAGGTGCTCAGTCAGATGACTGATGCGCCCCGTGAGCAGGGCAATCTGGACTTCCGGACTGCCGGTGTCACCCTCATTGATCGCAAATTCCTGAACCGTCGACGTCCTCTTCTCGTCAGCCATTGCTAATACTTCTCCTGATTCTAAAACACATGGGAACGCAAAGCAGCGCCTCGCGAACCTGAAACGGACGACCAGCCACGCCGGCTGATCGCACCAACCAAATTGTCCCCAGCCCGCACAACACTTGCCGCAGAGGCAACCCTCCGCATGCTTTATGCCAGCGGCCGAAAACAAGACAGCTATTCTATAGCGCGGTCAATATTCAGGCAAGCAAATTCATTGCTCGGCCTGACCCAGAAACCGCTTCACAATCTCCGTCAACCGGTCCATGCGGAATGGCTTGTTCAGATAATCGTCAACGCCCAGGCTCTGGGCGAAAATCTTGTGACGCTGGCCCTCGTTGCCCGTAATCATCACCACGAATGGTTTGCGGCCCTTGGCCTTCGGCGAGCCTTTGAGCTTCTGCAGAACCAGAAAACCGCCCCGCTTGGGCAGCATCAGGTCCAGTACAATTACGTCCGGCAGTTCGCGCTGGGCTACTTCCAGAGCTTCGTTGCCATCGCGAGCCACAAACATCTGCTGACCCAGAGGCTCCAGGGTCACCTGCATCGCCTCAAGGATATCCCGGTCATCATCGACGAGCAGGATCTTCTTCGTTTCCTCACCCTCCATCACCTGTGCCTCCGTAAGATTGTAAATAACCACCTCATACGATAAATCCGTCAAGGGCCAATGTCAAGCAAACCTTACACCTCATCATAACTGGCCTTTGGTACTGGGAATACCACTTCGCCGGGGGTCGCGCTCAACTGCCGCACGCAAAGTCACGGCCAGGGCCTTGAAAATCGCCTCCGCCATATGATGCGTATTGGCACCATAAGGCACCGTAACGTGCAGATTCATCTTCAGATGAGTCGACAGGGCCAGCAGAAATTCGCGCACCAGCTCAATGTCGAAAGTGCCCACCCGCTCGGTCGCAAACCGTGCCTGGTAAACAAGATACGGCCGCCCGCCAATGTCCAGCGAGACCTCCGCCAGGGCCTCGTCCATGGGTATGCTCGATGAGCCGTAACGCCTGATGCCGGACCGGTCGCCAAGGGCCTTGTCCAGCGCCTGACCCAGCACAATGCCCACGTCTTCAACCGTGTGATGGGCATCGACCTCCAGGTCGCCGCTGGCCCTTATCTGCAGATCAATCAGGCTGTGCCGCGACAGGCTGTTGAGCATGTGGTCGAAAAACTCCACCCCGGTCGAAACCTCACCCCGCCCGCTGCCGTCCAGATTCAACCTGACGCTTATGTCCGTTTCGCCCGTCTTGCGATCAACCTGGGCCGTCCGGTTGCCACTGCCCGCCCCGAAATCGCTGGCCGACTGCCGATTCTGCTTTGCCATGGTCGCTTCTCCTGTTGCCTCGCCGTGCCTGGTCCGCGCCAACATCAACCCGCGACTATCCTGCCGACATCAACTTGACCAAAGCCGTCAGCAGTGCATCGTTCTCCTCGGCAGTGCCGATGGTAATGCGCAAGTGCTGATCAATTCGCGGCTTGTGGAAATATCGTACAAGAATATGCTCGCTCTTCAGCCGCTGGTACAGATTCTCGGCATCGCCCTGCGGCGGTCGGGCCAGCACAAAATTCGCCTGGCTCGGGAGCACCGTGAAGCCCATCTCGCCGAGCGCCTTGCTCAATCTTTCCCGCTCGGCCCGCACCCTGGCCACGTTCGCCAGCATCCACTGCTGGTCGGCAATAGCTGCTGCCGCCCCGGCAATGGTCAGGCGGTCGATATTGTAGGAATCCTTCACTTTCATCAACTGTTCGATCAATCCGGCTGCACCGATCATAAAGCCGAAACGCAGCCCGGCCAGGCTGTAACTCTTGCTAAGCGTTCGCATTACGAGCACGTTGGGCTCGCTGCGGGCCAGTTCCAGGGCGTTGCTGTCGGCGAAATCGGCGTAGGCCTCGTCAACCAGCAGAATACCCGGAATGCTTCTGGCCACCTCGCGCAGCAACTCCGGTGGGGTACTCAAGCCGGTGGGGGCGTTGGGGTTAGCGATAATGACCAGCGGCGCCTTGCTGGCCGACAGCGACGCTATTGGCGTGGCAAAATCGGCATCGCAGGGGTGAGCCTCCAGTCGCGCGCCCTGCAATTCGGCCAGAGTCTCGTACAGCGAATAGGTCGGATCAGCCGTGGCCAAGGCATCCCCAGGCTCCAGCGTGGCCCTGATGATCATGGTCAGCAACTCGTCCGACCCGTTGCCGCAAATCACCTGCCTGCTCTCGACGCCGAAGAGGCTGCTGATGACCTGCCGGGCCGCCGCGGCCGTCGGATCAGGATACTTGCGCAGCGACTCGCCCGCCTCCCGAACAATGGCCTCGATAACCTTGGGCGATGGCGGATAAGGGTTCTCGTTCGTGTTCAGCTTGACGTACTTACCGCCCTGCGGCTGTTCGCCCGGAACGTAACCACCTGCTGAGAGTATGTTTAAGCGGAAGTATTCCATCGTTCAGTGCTCTTTTTGTTAAGCCCCCGGCACTGCCGGGGATATCCTCCGGCTTACATAAGATTGCCCGTGCTGCAGTTACCGTGGTTGTTACCATATCCCCGGGCAATGCCCGGGGCTTCAACAACAAAACGCCGTTGCCGTTACCCTTCCCCCTTGACGGGGGAAGGTGGCCCGCAGGGCCGGATGAGGGTGTCGCTGCTGCTGTTGTTTCTTCTCTTCTTCTTCTTCTGTTATAAAGCCCCCGGCACTGCCGGGGGATCGCCTTCGCCCCACATGAGATTGCCCGTGCTGCAGTTACCGTGGCTGCCACCATATCCCCGGGCAATGCCCGGGGCTTCAACAACAAGACGCCGTTGCAGTTAGCGGCGGTGCCATGGTCTGACGAAGTCAGGCCATGATAACCGCGACAGCGCAAGCCATTGCCGTATCGCGGCTTCGCGTCCAACCATCGGCCGCGCCCTCCGCCCACAACATCGGCGAAACGAGCAGAGGTTAAAGCGACGCTGCCCGATTGCGGCGAGGCTTCTTATCGAAGCGGCCGAAAATCTTCTTCAATGCCCGCCGGCGGAACCGCGGATCGGCAATGTGGTTCCACAAAGTTCGCAGAATGGCCCGCCTGACCCGTTCCCGTCCCAGTTCCAGAACCATCGGGTGCGCCATCGCTTTGCGGTAGAAGCTGAGAATATGCCCCGGCGTAAAGAAGCGGAAGTATATCTTGCGCTGAATCTGCCGCAACCGCTTCAGGCTGATCTCGTCGCTGACCACATAACCCCGCCGCCCCTCGATGCGATAGCCCGGATGCTCCATGACCCAATCGCGGAAGGTCGAATTCGGGTAGGCGTAAATCTTGTTCGGGCTGATAAAGTCCAGCCCCAGTTCGCGGGCGTAGTCGGCAACGTAAAGCATCTCCTGCTCGGTTGTGCCCGGGGCCCCGATCAGAAAATTGCCCAGCGTGATGATTTTCGTCTGCCGCAGATTGTCAAAGGCCCGGCGGCACATGTCCGTCGTGTAACCTTTGCGCAAACGCTTGAGAATCTTGTCATCGGTCGATTCCACGCCCACCATGAACATGAAGAAGCCCGCACGCTCCATCTTTTTGACCAGTGCGGCGTCGTAGGCCAAGGCATTGACGCGAATTTCGCAGGCCATCAGCCGCTTTATGCCACGTTCAATGATCAGGTCGCAGATGCGCTCCACCCGTTTCGGGTCGTGGGCGAAGTTGGCATCCACAATGTGCACCACCTCGGCGTCGGTCTCGGCAATCTCGTCAACCACGTCCTCGGCTGGCCGGGCCACCCACTTCTGGACCTCGCCGTAAATGTTGGTCCGCCAGCCGCAGAAGGCGCAAACCATCGGACAGCCGATGCTCGTGGCTATGTTGTCGCCCTTCATGCTCAGGAAGGGGTAACTGTAGCGCCGCAGCTTGCGGTTGACGTGGAAGTTGGTGACGTCCACATCGTAACGGTGAGCATTGCGGACAACTTGGCCCTCATCGACCGATTCGCCAGCCGCTCCGCCAAAAACAGTCGCGGCCGAATCTCGCACCGCCGGCGACAGGCTTTTCGCCCGCCGACGATAGAATATGCCCCGGACATCGACCGGGCTGCCGGCCTGCACCAGTTCTTCCGCCGCTCGTTCGCCATAGCCCAGGGTCACCATGTCCAGTTGCGGGTAGGCTTCGAAGAAGTCATCCGGATTATTGGTCACGGCAATGCCGCCGGCCATCAGCGTCACATCGGGCGGCAGGCTGTTGATAATGCCATCAACAAAGTCGTCGCGGCCCCAGTTCAGGCTGACCGCTATCATATCGGGCTTAAATTCCTGCACGAGCTCACCGAGCGGCCGCTTCTCCAGCCGCATGTCAACCAGCATAACCTCGGCATGCCGGGCAACAACCGTGGCCACAACCTCCAGGCCAATGGGGTTGATGATGGCCATGCCGCCATAAAGCTGCTCGCTCTTCTTGTCCGGCGAATATGGATACAGGCAGAGTACGCGTTTCCAACTCATTTGATCGATCTTTCCTAAGGGCGCGGCCGGCCACTGTTCCGCATGACAGGTGCCGCAAACGCCGGATTATAACGCCCCCGGCCCGCTGCTTCAATCATCATACGCTTTTGTTCAGAAGAGGCAGGTTGACGGACCGGCCCGCGGGCAGCATAATAGCGGCCTCAGGCAAAGGAGAATGCACATGTCTTCTGAAAACGATCCTCGCAACGACCCCATGCTGCCAAGGCAGGACGCCGAGCACCTGCGCCTGCTGTCCATCTTTCACTACGTCATGGCAGGCCTCGTGCTGCTGTTTTCGCTCTTCTGGATTATCTACCCAGTGCTGGGCTACATGATGATCCAGCATCCCGAAATGATGGAGACTGAAGGCGACGTGAGCCCCGAGATGGGCGGATGGATCTTTATCATAGTCGGCGTGGTCATAATTATCGTCGGTCTGATCATGACGGCCATGATATTCTCCGCCGCACGTTTTCTGGCCCAACGCCGCCACTACATCTTCTGCCTGGTCGTGGCCGCACTGCTTTGCCTGTTTACGCCGCTGGGAACCATCCTCGGAGTCTTCACCATAATCGTCCTCAGCCGCATGTCGGTAAAGGATACCTTCGCCGCCCGCCGCCACGCGCCGCGGTAGGGTGCCAGCCAAAGGAAACGCAAATGCCTACCGAGAATAGTGAGCGCAACGGTCAGACGCTACCGAAGCAGGACATCTTGCACCTGCGCCTACTGGCCATCTTTCACTACGTCATGGCAGTCCTCATGCTCCTGTTGTGGCTGATCTACCTGATATTACTATTGCGTACTCATTTGCAGATCATAAGCATGAGGGAACAACTGGGCGACATGGCCCACATGATTTCAACTTGGGAAGTTTTCACAACTCTGCAAATAGCTTGGCTTTTCGCCCTGATGCTCATAACAACGGCAGTTTTTGCCGTCGCAGGATTTCTGGAGCAGCGCCGCCATTACCTCTTCTGCATGACTGTGGCCGGGTTGCTCTGCCTGTTGGTGCCGCTGGGGACTGTCCTCGGGGTCTTTACGATAATCGTCCTCAGCCGCACATCAGTTAATGATGCCTTCGCCGCCCGGCGCAAACAACAGTTGGCGCAGCGCACCCGCCACCGCAGGGTCTGACTACATGTCAACCCCCGGCGGCAGGGCCGAGGCCTCTAGCACCGCTTCTTCACAGAACAGTGGCGTCTGCTCCCCCACAGCCAGGGCGATGGCGTCGCTGGGCCGACAGTCGATGGCTATCTCCCGGCCATCGAGCCGCACAACCAGCGTGGCAATAAAGGTATGGCTGACAAGGTCGCTGATGACAATCCGCTCCAGCACGCCACCCATCTGCTGGATGACGTTCAGCACCAGTTCGTGAGTCATCGGACGCGGAATCGGAATATTCTTGAGCCGACGGTCAATGGCCGCCGCCTCGAACAGGCCGATGCTTATCGGAAAACGCCGCGTGCCGTCACGCTCCTGCACGACAATCACCTGCGAGTCGCCGTTCTCGTTAATAAGAATCCGCACCAGTTCGATAGGCACTTCCATCGCACGCTCTCCAAGGTCCCCGCTCACCATTCGATTGTAGAGCAATGGCCGATCGCGTCAACCGTCAGGTGATTCATTCCGCGTCTTGTCGTAAAGCCCCCGGCACTGCCGGGGGATCGCTACCGCCAAGCGTAAGAAAAGGACAACCGACCTCCGTCCGCCCATATCCGGCTTTTTGTGCCGCAGAATTCAGGCCACCCCAAGCAACTTGTGCAACTGAATGGTCAGCCTGACCCAAGGCGGCCGCTCCGCGTGCAGCCAGCCGGCCAGTTCCCCGGCCGACAACCGCCCCATGTCCGGACTGAAATGCACCGCCCGCAGAGCTGAGACATCATGATCGGCAACGTAACGCACCGCCCAGTCGTAATCGTCGCGGCTGGTAATCACAAACTTAAGCTCGTCATTGCCATCCAGAAGCGGCAGATTATCCTCCACCATGCGGCCGGCCATGCCACTGCCGGGCGTCTTCACATCCATGATAATCTCCAGCCGCGGATCCAGCCCCGCCACGCTCGCCGCCCCGCTCGTCTCGATCATCACCACCCGGCCGGCATCCAGCAGACTCTCGGCCAGACGGTCGACCATCGGACGCTGCAGCAGCGGTTCGCCGCCGGTTATCTCCAGCACATCCACGGGCATTGCCAGCAGACGCTCGGCGGCCTCCGCCATGGCCATATCTTCGCCAGCTTCAGGATCGTGAGCTTGCGGTGTGTCGCAGTAGATGCAGGAAAGGTCGCACCCGGCCAGCCGCACAAAGCCGCACTGCTGGCCCTGGCGGGTCGATTCGCCCTGAATGCTCTGAAAAAACTCCACCACCCGCAACCGATCGCCGCTGCCGGGACAATTCCCACCATCATTGCCGCCGGTCTGGCCGCCCCCCGCCGCAGCCATCACATGCGCTCCACAACTTCAATGCCCAGAATCGCCAGCCCCATCTTCAGCGTGCGGGCCGTCAGGTCGCACAGACGCAGACGGCTGGCCCGCACCTGCGGCTCGCTCTTCAGCACCGGGCAATGTTCGTAAAACATGGCGAAGGCCTGGCTCAGCTCAAAAAGGTAGCTGCAGATAATGTTCAGCCGGTAATCTTCGCCGGCGGCGTCAATGGCCTCCGGGAAGCGCAGCAACTTCAGCCCCAGGGCCTGCTCCTGCGGCTCAATCAGGTTCAGCGGGGCATCCAGAACCTGCTCGCCCGACTCCTCCGCACCCTTGCGGAAAATGCTGCGGATGCGGGCATAGGCATATTGCAGATACGGAGCAGTGTTGCCCTGCATGGCCAGCATCTTGTCCCAGTCGAAGAGAATGTCGCTCTGCCGGTTCTGCGACAGGTCGGCGTACTTGATGGCCCCCAGACCAACCACCCGGGCCACCTCACGCTTCTCCTCCTCGTCAAGCTCTGGATTTTTGGCTTCAACCACAGCCAGGGCCCGACGCTCGGACTCGTCAAGCACCTCCTGCAGGCTGATAAGCTCGCCGCTGCGGGTCTTCAGCGGTGTGCCGTCGGGGCCCAGAATACTGCCGAACCACACGTGCTGCAAACGGGCCTTACCCGACACGCCCCAGCGCTCGGCGGCGCTGAAAAGCTGGCGGAAGTGCAACTGCTGACGCGAATCGGTCAGGTAGATCACTCGGTCCGGATCCCACCGCTCGCGCCGGTATTTGACCGTCGCCAGGTCGGTCGTGGCATACAAAAAGGCCCCATCGCTCTTCTGCACCAGCATGGGCGGCAACGACTCATCATCCCAGAAGATGCACAGCGCCCCCTCGCTCTCGCGGGCCAGGTTCTCCTGCACCAGTTCGTTCACCACGTCGGCCAGCATGTGATGGTAAGCGCTTTCGCCCAGCATCTCATCGAAGCTGGCCCCCATGCGCTGGTAAATCTGGTTGAAGTGGTCGATACTCCAGCGATTGTACTGCTGCCAGGCCTCCAGATTCTCGGCCTCGCCCTGGTGCAGCTTGAGCAGTTCGGCCCGGGCTTGGTTGCGGAACTCGTCGTCGGCCTCGGCCGCGGCATTGGCCAGCTTGTAAATCTTGACCAGCCTCTCCAGCGGCTCGCCCTCGTCGGGCACCTGGTCGGCAAAGCGCTTGTAACCGGCTATCAGCAGGCCAAACTGCGTGCCCCAGTCGCCCAGGTGGTTATCAGCCACTACCCGGTGGCCCGTCAGGCGCAGCAGGCGGCAGATGGCATCGCCAATGACAATGCTTCGTACGTGGCCTATGTGCATCGGCTTGCAAGTGTTAGGCGAACTGTAATCGACCACAATAGTTTCCGGATTTTCGGTCTCCGGCACGCCCAGCCGCGGGTCGCCGGCGGCACGTTCCAAAGCCTGGCCGATGAACCCGCCCTTCAGGCGCAGGTTCAGGAAACCCGGCCCGGCTACCTCCGGCTTTTCGATCATGCCCAGGCAGGGCAGGGCCTCGGCAACCTGCTGAGCCACCTCACGCGGATTCTTCTTCAGCCGCTTGGCCAGACCCATGGCGAAGTTGGCCTGGTAGTCGCCGAATTTCGGATTCTGGGCCGCAACCACCAGCGGGTCGGTATCGGCGGCATCGGGAAAAGCCTGGCTGATGGCCAGACGCAGACAGTCGTTCAGGGCTCGCTGTAAATTCATCTTTTCTTCCTTGGTGTGTCAGGCAGCGTGCGGGGAAGCCTCAGGCGTCGGCCAGCTCGGGCGGGGCATAACCTTCGCGCCAGTCGACCCGCGGAACATCGCCCCACAGCAGCTCCAGATCGTAATAGCCGCGAGCCTCCGGAGCGAATACGTGCACCACCACGTCCACCAGGTCCAGCAGGGCCCAGCGGTCGGAATTCATGCCCTCTTTGCCAAGGGCCGGATGATCTTTATGCTCGCGCAGAAAATCTTCCATCTTGGCCAGCACCGTGCGCATCTGCCGACTGCTGGTGCCCGTGGCGATGACAAAGTAATCGCTCACCGGACTCGCCTTGGCAATATGCAGCACCACGACGTCGCGGCAACGGGTTTCGAAGGCCAGACGAGCAAGCTCCACGGCCAGTTCTCTACTGTCGATTGCACACCTCCGCAATTGCGTGCGGCGTCCACCCTTGCACCGGGCGGACGCCGCATCACCTGTTTACGTAATAATATAGTGCACGCCCCGGTGGGCGCGAACTAATTTATCGGGCGCCCAGACCCAGCCAATCCGAAATATACGGAGCAGCCTGGACGATGAAGCCTGCAAACACCACGCTGACCATGCTCATCAGCTTGATCAGAATGTTCAGCGACGGGCCGCTGGTGTCCTTGAAAGGATCGCCAACCGTGTCGCCCGAAACCGCAGCCTTATGGGCCGACGAGCCCTTGCCGCCATGCACGCCGGTTTCAATCAGCTTTTTGGCGTTGTCCCACGCGCCGCCACTGTTGGCCATGAAGATAGCCATGGCGAAGCCGGCCGTCAAACCACCAACCAGCAGGCCAAGCACGCCCGAAACATCGAGCACCAGGCCTACCACAATCGGAGTTACCAGGGCCAGGGCGCTGGGGATAACCATCTCACGCTGCGCACCACGAGTCGAAATGGCCACGCAGGTGGCATAATCGGGCTTGCCCGTGCCTTCCAGAATGCCCTTGATCTCGCGGAACTGGCGACGAACTTCCTGCACCATCGCCTGGGCAGCACGACCGACGGCCTGCATGGTCATGGCACTGAAGACGAAGACCAGCAGAACGCCAAGGAACACGCCCACCAGGAACTTCGGATTCATCGGCGTGATGTTGTAAGTACGCATGAAGTCGTCCATGCCGGCCTTCAGCGTCAGAACTCGGCTGGCCACCTGCTGTTGCGCCGTGGCACCTTCTTCATATGCAACACTCATCTCCGCGGTGCGCTGGTCAACATTCATCGCATCCCACAGTACCTGGTGCTGAGCTGTATCAATCAGCCGGTCGCCTATCTGGTTGAATACCCAGGCGCCCTTCAAGCCGCGGATGCGAATGCCCTTGGGCGAGCCCTCGGCATCAATCAGGCTGACCATGTAATACTGCTTGTCGGCCAGCGAACCGGCGTTGCTGAACTGTTCGGTGGCAATAATGCCGCTCTTGCGGTTGACCGGCGTCACAAGCTGATAGCCTGCGGGCAACTGCACGCCGTCCTCCTGGCCCGCCTCAGCCTGCGACTGGTCGATGTACACATGCTCGATGCTGGCGATTTCGCGGTGCACGCCAACACGCACTTCTTCCACGTATGCCGCCAACAGGGCCAGGGCCGTCAAAGCAGCACTGCCGATGGCGAAACCCTTACCCGTGGCCGCCGTCGTGTTGCCCAGCGAATCCAGGGCATCGGTACGCTCGCGGACCTCAGGAGGCAGGTGGCTCATCTCGGCGTTACCGCCGGCGTTGTCGGCAATCGGACCGTAAGCGTCGGTGGCCAGAGTCAGGCCCAGCGTCGAGAGCATGCCGACGGCGGCAATACCAACGCCGTAGAGGCCCATGGTCAGGTTGTCCCAGCCCTGGGCGAAGCTGAAGGCCAGCAGCATGGCCAGGCCAATCGTAGCAATCGGAATCCAGGTCGACATCATGCCTTCGGCCAGACCGCTGATTATGACTGTGGCCGGACCAGTGTTGGCACTTTCAGCGACGCGCTTGACCGGCTTGTACTCGCCGGCTGTGTAGTATTCGGTAGCCTTGCCGATGATGATACCGGCCAGAAGACCGGTGACGATGGCACCAAAAATGCCCCAGCCAAGGCCAAGGCCGCCAAAGGCCGTCGCCCCGGGAGCACAAAGCCAGGCAGCGACAAGAACGATCAGGAAACTCGAAAGATTTACGCCGCGACTCAGAGCGCCAAGCAACTGCTTCATGTTGGCGCCTTCTCGGGTGCGGACGGCAAAAATGCCGAACACCGACAGCACAATGCCCAGACCGGCCAGAATCATCGGGGCTACCAGGTAGCTCATGGCACTCTTCTCGCCGACGGCAATCATGCCCGCGACGCCAAGGGCAGCCGTGGCCAGAATCGAACCGCAGTACGACTCGTAGAGGTCGGCGCCCATACCGGCGACGTCGCCGACGTTATCGCCGACGTTATCGGCGATGGTGGCCGGATTACGCGGATCGTCTTCCGGAATGCCGGCTTCAACCTTACCTACAAGGTCGGCACCAACGTCGGCAGCCTTGGTGTAGATACCGCCGCCGACGCGGGCAAAGAGAGCCTGGCTGGAAGCACCCATGCCGAAGCAGAGCATGACGACCGTAATCGTCTCAAGAGTCATCGGGTAACCACCGAACAACTGGTGGTGGAAAGCGTACAGGTAGATGAACCAACCGGAAATGTCCAGCAGGCCCAGGCCGACGACCGTCAGGCCCATGACCGCACCGGCCCGGAAGGCGATCTGCAGACCGCGGTTCAGGCTCTCCGAGGCACCCTGAGCGGTGCGGGCGCTGGCGTTAGTGGCTGTCTTCATGCCGATGAAACCGGCCAGACCGCTGAAGAAACCGCCTGTCAGGAAGGCAAACGGAACCAGCACGTGCTGGGCCTGAATGCCGAACTGCGGCAACGAAATCACAATCAGAGCCAGGCAGACCACGGCGAAGAAAATGGCCACAACCATGTACTGCCGCTTCAGGTAAGCCATGGCCCCTTCGCGAACATACTGGGCAATTTCCTTCATCCGCTCATTGCCTTCGCTGGCCCGCATGATGCTCTTGTAGAAGTAGAAGGCCATCAGCAGCGAGAGAATGGCCGCGGCCGGAGCAATCCACCATAGCAGCGGGATGTCACTCAGGCTTCGTTCGTGGGGGGTGGTGATATCCCCTGTGACCGATTCCAGCTCCTGTTGCTGGGCCAGGATGTTCGGCACAAGGGTGATCAGGGCCACCGCCATGACCAGTGTCAGCGTGGCCGGCACTATCAGACTGGTGAGTTTAGACCGCTTCCGATGTCTCACTGTTTGCTTCTCCTAGAATCTTGAACCCTGTAATTCCGCCTGGATTAGGGGCGGTCCTCAAGAGAGCGCATACGTATAGCGAATTAGACGCGCAGGGGCAAGATAAATCAGCAAAAACGGTCAAATTTAGGGCGATTAACTCGGGGAACAGCGCAACGGCAGGCAAGGGCGGCGGCAAAGCCAGTGGCCGACCGATTGTAAGGCAGATGAATCAGGGTTCAGGGGCACCGACCGGGGCATCCTCCGACGAAATGCCGAATGTCGGAATGGCCTCATCGGCCCAGTAAACCGGACGAACCAGCAGCGGAGTCTGCTGGGCCTCAACCACAACCGCCAGAAAAGCCTCTGGCTGCTGGCGAAGATCCTCCAGCGTGGTATTGGCGGCCAGATGGTTCATCATCTCCATGGCCCGCAGCGACCCGCGGCGGAAAATGGTGGAATTGTAGTCGTTCGGATACTGCCGCGTCTGCCGCGTCCACTCATCCACCGTCGTCTTCCAGACGTCCAGAACGTGCGTCAGGCGTTGCCGGGCCGCGGCCAGGCGGGCTTCGGCGGCCTCGGTCTCACCTTCAAGCTGCAGGCGGGCAGCCTCGCGCTGCAATTCCAGCAACTCGACTGTCACCTCCTTGGCGTAGGCGTTGATGGCGTAGCAGGACTGCCGGGCCAGCACCTCCTTGCTGTGCTGCGAATGCTTCTGGCCGGTCATATCCTGTACAATGCGGGCCTGCCGGTACCAGCGATAGGCCATCAGCAGTGGCGGGGCACCGTCTTCCTCAATAACCCGCTGGGTCATGTAGGCTACGTCGGATTTGTTGTTATTATCGGCTATGCGCCAGTAATAGATGCGGCCCATGGTCTCGTACAAATCCAGCGAGTCGGGGTTTCGCTGAATGCCCTCGCGCAGAAAGTCGATGCCGTGGCGTATCCAATCGTAGCGACGCTCGGCGGTAGCCCACTGTGCCGAAAGATTCCAGGCCAGATTCCAAGCGTGGAAGCTATAAACCGTCGGATAATCGGGCTGAAGATTCGCAATGCTGTAATATGTGTCCAGCAGATCTTCGTGAACGCGAAGATTTTTGTTCTCTTCGGCTGTGGTCCAGAGGTAGATGGCGTAGAAGCCGCGGAAGCCGCCAAGCGACAGGGCTGCTGCCCGGCGCGGTACATCGGCCAGCCCCATCGGCTGATCGCTGACCAGCAGGTTTTCGCGCCCGCCGGCGGCCGCCGTGGCCGAGTATTCGGCCGATTCGCGGATCGCCCGCTCAAGGGGCAGGCGCACCCCGGTCAGCTCCAGACGCTGCTGCTGAAGATAGTCCTGATGCAGCCAGCCGGCGGCCACAAAGGCCACAACGGCCACAATCAGCGGCAGGATGAATCCACGCGGTCCCCTGATCATTGCTGGGCTACCTCCTTGCGGACAAAAAGCAGATAGGACAGAAGCAGCATGATCGTCACGTACAGCAGGGTCTGCCAGAAGACCCCGTAGGGCAGGGCGAAAAGCCAGCCAAGCGGAGCATTGATGCCCATGGCCACCATGTCGCCGAAGTTCATTTCGCCCATATCCGGCAGCAGCCGCCCCAGAACCTGAAACATCCCCTCGTGGGCCCGCTCGATGCCGCGCAAAACCTGCGAGGGCTCGGCAGCCTCTCCGCCATGGCTATGGCCGCCGGCACCGCTGAAGCCCAGGCCGTAGCTGCGAACCATGCCCAGAATAGATTGCCAGACATGGGCCACAACCACAACCAGGGCTGTGGCCAGACTGGCAACATACCATCCGCTGATAGTGCTGAACATAAGCCCGATGCTGGCCACCAGGCAGAAGACCAGCCAGCTCATCAGCAGATCCTTGGCCCAGTTCCAGGCCAGCGGACGCCAGCCGCTGATCATGCGCACGCTCATTTCGGTGACGCCAAGCTCAACGTTCTCGTCATCGGTGCTGATGTAAACGTCCAGCTTGCCCCCGCTCATAATTTCGGACGGGACATCGACCAGCAGGCTCGTGCGGCGCTCCGGGCGGAAGGTCAGCTCCCGCCTGCTGGAAGCATCGTCGGGGTTCAGCAGAGTGAGCCGGGCACGCGATTGCGGCGGAATATCCATGGCCGAAGGCACTGTAACGTCAACCTGCAATTGTGCTCCGCCGGTGCCAACCGGCAGGTCGCCAAACCGCGTTCGGGACAACAGTCCGGGGAAACGCTGGCCGGCCGACAGCCAGAACTTGCCCATGGTCTGGGAGGTGGTCGTGCGCAGGCCGCTCTGTGGAGTGTAAGTGCGGTTGCCAACCTGTATTACGCAACTGTCATCGCCAAGGGCCAGGCCCGGGTTGCTGACTCCGGCCATCGACACCCAGAGCTTGCCGCCGGTGTAGGCGAAGGGCCTTTCGACGGGGCCCTGCTGAGGGATGCCGGGAAAATCGAACTCCAGCACGCCCTCGGTGTTCATGACTCGACTGCCGGACCAGGGTGGAGCTTCATCGTCCAGAAGTCGGACCAGCATCTCGCGCCGCTCCAGCGGGGTCGAGGCCTCAGAGTCGGCAAATTCCGCACGCACGACAACCTTGCCTCTGCCCTCTGCAAGCTCCTGCACGGGCAGGCCCTCAAAGCCCCAGTGGGCCATATGATTGGGAGCCCCGCTGAGCCAGGTGCGATTGTCGTCGCCGCCTATCCGCGAGACGATGTTCAGGCGTTCGGTCGGTTCGTGGAAGACCCGCGCCGCCAATGGCCCCCGGTCGGCTATGGCCTGCAGCGTCGCCGGCTCCAGGTCGGTCTCCAGGCTCGTGCTATCGGTCTGGTACTGCTCGACCTGCTCGGCGGCCATCTGCTGCACCTGGGCCGATCGCACCTGCATGTAAATCCATGTCGGTAGGCCCAGGCCAAGGGTCAGCAGCCCGAGCACGATGGCCATGCCGATGAATTTGCCGGTCAGCAGTTCGAGCCGCGATACGGGTTTGGTTACCAGACTATAGATGGTGCGGGTGGTCATTTCGTGCGGCAGGCTGAAGGTCGAGAGGAAAAGCGCCACCACTACGCCTAGAACGGCCAGGGTCAGCTCGCTGGTTCGCACCAGGTTGGGCAGAATGTCATGGACGGGGTCGAAGTGCCGCGTTGTGAGGTCGCCGACGACAATAGCCAGCAGGCCAATAAGAATGATGCCCCAGACGCGCATGCGCATGGCCTCAGTCACCACCAGGCGACCGATGGTCATGGCCCGGCCAATGCCGAAATATCGGAGGTCGTTGCCGATGCGCCGGCCCAGGCCCGAGAGCGGTTGCCTCTGCTTGCGAGTCGAGGCGTCGGCCCGCAGGGCAGGGGAGGCGGCCGGACGAGTCGAGCGCCTTTCGCCGCGGATGGGGGCAAGGGCGGGCTTGTCGCCGCTTTTTTGCCGGCCGGACGGTGCCGGCGGCGCAGAGTCGTTGCCGCGACGGTCGGCCTTGTGTGCCGGGCGGTTTTTGTGGCGATTGTTGCGCTCGGGCTTTTTTGGCATCAGCAAATCGTCCCAGAAAACCAATCTTCGAGTTACAGCGAAACCTGCCTTGCATCGTGCGAAAGCGGCGGATCATGTGGCTGAAGGCGTTGGCGGGGACAGCTTTATCCGCGGCACTTACGGTATATTCCCCGGCGGTGCCGGGGGGGTTCAACGGCAGAGGCAACGGCAACGGCAAAAGAAACGGCGTCCCCCGGCAGTGCCGGGGGCTTCAAACGGCAACGGCAACGGCAGAGGCAACGGCCAAAGAAACGGCGTCCCCCGGCGGTGCCGGGGGCTTCAACGGCAGAGGCAACGGCAACGGCAAAAGAAGAAACAGAAGAAAAAGCAGTGCTCATACGGCTTCGCTCAGCGTGGCGATTCGCCGATAACGGTCATGAACAGCTCTTCCAGTGTCATTCGCGGGTGCGACATTTCTACCTCGTCTGCTCCGCCTTCGCCAAGCAGTTGCTGCACGCGCTGGCGCAGTTCGGGGCTGACGTTGCGTGCCCGAAGCTGGAAAATGTCGCGAACCATGAGCAGTTCGCGGACGCTGCCGCACTCTTTCATCTCGCCCCGCACGAGGATGGCAATGCGGTCGCAGACGTCTTCGACGTCGGCCAGCAGGTGCGAACTCATCAGAACAGTGCGGCCCTGTTTCTTGAGTTCGAGAATAAGGTTCTTCATCTCGCGCGTGCCGACCGGGTCGAGACCGGTTGTCGGTTCGTCCAGAATGACCAGTCGGGGGTTGTTGATCAGGGCCTGGGCCAGGCCGATGCGGCGGCTCATGCCCTTTGAATATTCGCGCAGGGGGCGTTTGCGGGCCCGGCGGTCCAGGCGCACAAGGTCCAGCAGATCCTCGACCCGGCGGGTCAGTTCCGAGCCGCGCAGGTTGAAGAGGCGGCCGTAAAAGCGCAGGGTTTCTTCGCCGCTCAAGTAGCGGTAGAGGTAGCTTTCCTCGGGCAGATAGCCGATATCCTTGTTTTTGCGGACCTCGTCGGCGGGTTGGCCCAGTACGCTGACCTTGCCGCGAGTGGGGTTCAGCAGCCCCAGCATTATTTTGATGGTAGTGGTTTTGCCGGAACCGTTCGGCCCCAGCAGGCCGAAAATTTCGCCTTGCTGCACGGTCAGATTGAGTCCGTGCAGGGCGCGCACCTTCGGACGACCCCAGAAGTCGGTGTAAATTTTCACCAGATTCTGCGTCTCAGCAGCGGCAGGTGCCTCGGTCAATGTCACATCCTCGGACTATCGGGACTTATCAGTCTCGCGTCCGCGACACGGTTTTGCGGCTCTTACGCATCGCACGACGCTTCCGCTCGCTCGGCTTCTCGTAATAGCTGTTACGCTTGATGTCGCGATTCAGACCTTCTTTTTCGCAAAGCTTCTTGAACCGCTTCAGCATCTGCTCAACGTTCTCATTACCACGGGCTCGCACCTTAATCATGGAGTGCGCCTGCCTCCCTTCCGGAGTTGACACCACGAGAAAACCAACACCCGGACGCACATTGCGACCGGCCAAGCATGATAGAATAAGCAGAAGTAACATTTTTTTCAAGCCATTTCCATTTCGACCACGCTCATGTGTGGCCTGAATTTGTTCTACCACCTGTGCCGATAGTGGCGGTCAAAGCCGCGGTTTGCAGGCCTGGCCGGGCACCTCTCAGGACTTATCCCCATGCCGCACTACTGAATAACTGCTGGACTAATCGCTCTTTTGCACCAGACAAAAGGCATTGATAATGGTCAACTGCGCATCTTGACGCTATACTTGCCCCGGCGTAAACTCAACATAGCGGTAGATACACAATATAACCACCAGGAGAGCCCGACTTTGACACAGATGCCTGAAGAGAAGAAAAAGGATTTGCCGCAAAAGGGAGCTATCGTCCAGCGGGATCGCCAGACGTACGCCATTGCGCCGCACCTGCCGGCCGGTCTGCTCAATAAGGAGACCTTGCTGCGCTATGCTTCGTTGTTTGATCGTTATGACATTAAGGCCATGAAGATTACCGGTGCCCACCGCATCGCCATCATCGGTTTCGATGAATCGCAACTGGACCAGGTGTGGTCCGAGCTTGGCATGAAACCCGGTGCTGCCATAGGGTTATGCGTCCGCAGCGTGGAGATATGCCCGGGCACAACCTTCTGCAAAATCGGCCAGCAGGATTCAATCGGCGTGGGGCTGAAGATTGACGAGAAGTATCATGGCATGGAGCTTCCGGGCAAATTCAAGTTTGCCGTGGCTGGTTGCCCGATGAACTGTGCCGCCGCCCCCATCCGTGATATCGGCCTGCAGGGCTCGCCCCGCGGTTGGCGGGTTTATGTCGGCGGGAACCTGGGCCCTATGCCGCGCATGGGCATGCTGCTGTGCAGCGACAAGAGCGACGAGGAGGCTCTGGACATTGTCGACCGCATTGTCGATTACTTTAAAGAAAACGCCAAGTCGCGCGACCGGCTGGGCCGACTTATTGAACGCACTGGGTGGGAACCTTTCAGAGAGGCCATTCTGGGCCAGGAGGAGTAGATAGCGATTTATCAGAAGCAGGCAGTAGTATTTTTATTTGAGGAATGGGTACGATAAGTGCCCGGGCAGCAAAAAGTTAGAGAGTGTCGTAAAACCGGGAGAGACACTGATAGACACCGCGCTGGCGACCGCTGATGGACGTAAGTCGCCCCCCTGTCTCTTCCAAGACCACGAGCGGCGTCCGGGTTTGAGTTGCATGAGCCTGTGGCGTATTGCTCGCACTTTGAGCCCAAGGAGAATTTTGCCATGGCTGATACATCACGCGAACACATTGCATTCCAGGCCGACGTTATCAAGGCCCTGGGACACCCGTTGCGGATTGAGATTGTGGACTACCTGAAGACGCAGCAGCGAAGCGTTTCGGAGATCATCGAGCATTTTTCGGCCGACCCCTCGAACGTTTCCCGGCATCTGGCCATCCTGAAGCGGGCCGGCATCCTGGGCTCGCGGAAGAAGGGGCTGAATGTATACTATAATGTGTCCATGGACTGTATACCCGGCTTCCTGAAGTGCATCGGGGACAGCATCCGCGGACGCTTCAAGTAGCGGCGCAGGCGTTGCATACAGCGAAAAAGTAACGCAGCCACGGCGGGCTTGATGGCGGTTTTTCTGAACCGTCAGGGTAGCCCGCTGTGGTTGCGGACTATTTGAACGGCCGGCGCGGGCGCTCCTGCGGCCGCACATCGCACCGGGCGCATCGGCGCCTAAGGTGACGGTCTCTTCAATCGCAAAATTGCCACCATTTCTCCCGCTGCAATAGCCAAAGCCCTTTTTCTTGCGGATTGCCAGAGGCTTTTTGCATTGCCATGGCTGCGCACCTGGTTAGACTGATTACCGGCGGTCCTGCCAGCCCCGGCCGGGAAGGGCGGGCATAATAACGGGCTTAAGTTATCGACCATGAATATGATCTTATTGCAGCAGGCTATTGAGGTACAGTTTGAGCCGGTGGGCAATTGGTTTTTCGCCCTGCCGGCGGCTGTGCTTTTTGTCCTGCTGTTGCTGGTGGCTTATGGCCGCCTGAATCGCAGCAACAGGCCGGGCAGTTATCGGCTGCTGGTGGGGCTGCGTCTGCTGGCGGCGGTGATTGTGGTGCTTCTGCTGGTGCGGCCCTCGCTTGTAATCAGCGAAGTTCGGCGCGAGCGGCCGGAAATCGTTGTGCTGCAGGATGTTTCGGCCAGCATGTCGGTAACCGACGCGGCCGATGGTCGTCAGCGCAGCGAGGCTCTGCGGCAAGTGCTGGGCGAGCAGCGGGAGGCGGTTTCGCGGCTGGTGCGGCAGTGCCAGGTGACGGCTTATCTTTTCGGCGATGAGCTTGTTCCGTTGCTCGACCCGGCTTCGGTTGACGAGAATCCGGCTGGGGCGGCGGGCGAGGCTGCTCCGGGCGCTGCCGATGGCGACCAAAAGCCTCCCACCTATGGGATTCAAGCACCGGCCGGAGCCGATCTGCTCTGGCAACTGGATCAGGCCCTGCTGAGCGAGACCGGCCAGGCCTCGACCCGCCTGGGCGATGCCTTGAAGCAGGCGGCCGACCGTCACAGCGGATCGGGTCTGGCGGCAATTATTCTGATTACCGATGGTCGCAGCACCCTGAGCAGCTTGCCGCCTAAGGAGGCTGCGGCCGCTCTGGCCCGGCGGAAGGTTCCCATTTATGCCCTGCAGCTTGGTTCGGCCGATGTCAATGCGGGGGTCCGCGACGTTGCCGTGAAGAATTTCGATCTGCCCAAACAGGCCTTCATCGGCAACCGTGTCATTGTTCGGGCCGACCTTGTGCTGCGCGGTCTGGAGGGGCAGATGGTGCAGGTCGATCTGCTGGTGGACGGGCAGGTGCGTAGTTCGCAGACGGTTGAGGCTTCGGACATGCACCAGGTGGAGCGGCTGGAATTGCCATTTGACCTTGCGGCGGCGGGCGAGCATCGGCTGGCAGTTCGCGCCGCGGCGGTGCCCGGTGAGTTGACGCTGAAGAACAACGAGGTGCATGGCTGGTTGACGGCGGTTGAGGGGGGCATTCGCGTGCTTCTGGTCAGCGGAACTTTGCGGACCGAAGGGCTTTATTTGTCGCGGGCATTGCGGCAGGCAGGGGAATTCGAGCTGACCCGCGTGGTGGTCTCCGATGCGGCCAGCGCCGCTCGTCTGCTTCCGGCCGAACCGGCTGGATGGGCGGAGTACAACGTGGTCATTCTGGATGATGTCGCCTCGGCTGATTTGCCGCCGGCCCAGGCCGAATCGCTGGTGCGGGCCGTGGGCAGCGGCAGCGGGCTTATCATGCTGGGCAGTCAGCAGCGGGCCTACAGTGCGGGCGGTTATCGCTATGGTCCGCTGGCCTCGGTGCTGCCTGTTGTGCTGGGCGAGAGTGAACCTGATCCGCTTGGCGAGGTAAGTTTTCTGCCTACGGCGGCGGGGTTCCGGTCGCGTGTAATGCAGATTGCCCCTTCGGCTCTGGAGAGCGAGACGGCCTGGCAGAGTTTGCCGCCATTGATGGGGGCGCATCGTTTTCAGCAGGTGCGACAGACGGCCGATGTGCTTGCCGCAAGTGCCGAGGGCGAGCCGCTGCTGGTTGTCGGTCAGCACGATAGCGGCCGGGTTGCGGCCCTGGCCGTGGATACGACGTACCAGTGGGTGCTCGATGGTGATGATGATCCGCCGGGCGTGCTGCATCAGCGATTCTGGCGTCAGTTGGTTATGCTGCTGGCGGGGCAGGAGCCTGCGGGATCGGTCGACGGAGTGGTGGTGGCCACGGACCGGCCGCGTTACAATTTGTCGGCCCTCGATGTTGGGCGGCAGTCGGTTGTTGTTTCGGCGGCCGCTACTGATGGCCGGGGTCGGGCCATAAGCGATGCCACGCTGACCCTGACGCTGACCGATCCGCAGGGGCGTGTTATTGATGTTCCGCTGGACAGGCGGCGGCAGCAGAGCGAGGCCTCGCTCAGGCCGCAGGAGCCGGGCGATTATCTGCTGACCCTGCAGGCCAGGCGGGGGCAGGAAGAGTTGGGCACCGCTCATTGTCGGTTTATTGTCGAAAATCCGGAGCTTGAGTTTGACGACCCGACGGCTGATGCCGCGCTGTTGGCCGAGTTGGCCCTGAGCACCGGTGGGCGGGTCTACGAGCTTGATGAGGCCGGGCTGATGTTTACCGAGTTACTTGAGCGGCAGGAAAAGCGGACGGCCCTGGTGCCGGTTTCGCACGAATTGTGGGATCATTGGCTGGTGCTGGTAGCCTTTACGGGCCTGTTGGCGACCGAATGGGTACTGCGCAAGCGGTCGTCTCTGGTCTGATAATCGGGAGGCGTGGCAGTGTCGCAAAAGCAGGGGCGGAGTGCCTATGAGGTGGCGTGGTTGGACACGGGTTTAAAATCGGCCGGAATATATTGTTGAAAAGGCGGAAGAAGCACGCTTATAATACGTTCGCCTCGCATTTCAGACCGGCAACCAGGCGCATAAGGTGTTGCGCATAATGAATTTCCATTCGCTTTTTGAAGGAGGCGGAAGATGTGGCGCCGCCCAACATGGTTGTTGATAGTGCTTTGCGCCGCGGTGCTGATGGCTATTGCCATCAGCAGCGGGTTCGGCCATGCTCAGCAACAGAGTCCTCTGCCGCGCTCGCCGGAGGAAGTTGGCGCTGCTGCTGACGGCCGATCCGGGCGGGCTTCGCCGCGTAACTCGCGTCAGGATGAGGGCGATGCCGCGGCCGCGGCCGACAGTGCGGGCCGCTTCAGCCTGACCTCGACCACCGTCGGCAGTGACCGGGCCATAGTTGTCATGGACTCGGCGACGCAGCGTTTGCTGGTTTACACGATTGACAATGCCAGCCGGCCTCCGCTGCTGAAGCTGGTGGCCGTGCGTAACATATCGCATGACATAAAGCTGGAGCATTGGAACAATGCTCATCCGTATCCAGATGAGATTCGCAGAAGCGCTGGCGAGGGGCCGGCAGACTAGTGATAAATGATGGTTGAAAACAGTGGCGGCGGCCGCTAAATTATCCCAATCCTGAAGCGGGTCGCTAAAGTTTTTTCAGAACCTACCGAGTGGAGGTTATCGTGGACAAGTACATTACTATTGAAGAAGCGTCGCAGCGTACTGGCAAGCCGATTGAAGAATTGCGTGGCCTGATGAACGAAGGCAAGCTGCGCGGCGTTCGTGCCGACGGCACGTTCAAGTTCAAGGAAAACGACATCGCCGCTCTGCAGCCGGCGGGTGAGGATTCCAAGGAAGACACGCTGATGACGATTGACGCCGACGTGCTGTTTGCCGAAGGCGAAACCGATCAGCCTGCCGATGCCGCAGCCGAGACCTGGATTGCCGCGGACATGGAGAGCGTCTTCGACAGCGAAGATTTCGACGTCGGCGACGAGCCTCTGGGCCAGGCCCGTGGTTCGGATTCGGCCATGTCGGCTCGCGACCTTGAGCCGGCCCCGCTGGTGCTGAGCCCCGAGAAGGACGACACCAGTCTGGGCGCGGTGCTGATGGAAGACGATGGCGACTTGGACGATCAGGGCGACGAGCCCGTCATTTCCATCGACCCCGAGAGCGGCATTGCCACGATTACTTCGCCCACACCGGGCGTCAGCCGCACTCACATGATTGCCGTAGCCGAGCCCGAGCCTCACCACATGGCTTTCACGCCGTTGCTGGTGGTCAGCCTGCTGGCTTTGGGTTTTGCCGCATTGGCCATGGCAGCCATGCTGACGGGTGCGGGCATGGAGCTGGTCGAGAAGGTGGTCGAGAATGTCGGCATTTTCGTCGGCGTGCTTCTTGGCGTGGCAGTGATTGCCGCCATTGCCGGCTTCGTTTTCGATCGCAGCAAGGCCAGTCGCGAAGCGGCTGCAGCCAGACTTTCGCGTTAAGCATCAGATGGTGAAGTGTTCTCCCTCGGGGCCTGAAGGTATTCTGGGGGGCGAGCTTTACCCGGACGAACCACAGGTGCTGCGCGGCAGAGGAGACTGCCGTGGCGGCACTCGAATAGTCGGCCCAGGAAAGGAGCGGGTGTATGCACAAGTTCAGGTTGTTGGCAGTTGTTGTCGCTTTGGTTTTGGCGGTTCCGCTGTTGGCGGGTTGCACGGACCAACTGGAACGGGAAAACGCTCAGTTGAGCGTGTCGCAGCGGGCAGCAATGCAGGATCTCAGTGCGGCCAATGCACGTATCGCGCAGCTGGAAGAGCAGATTCGCTTCCTGCAGAACGATAACAGCTCGCAGACGCAGCTGGCCGAAAAGCAGGCCGTTATCAACGCATTGCAGGCTGAAGTCACCACCCTGCGGGCGCACTATGACAAGCTCAACGATTCGCACCAGAAGCTTATCGCCGGTTTGGCTGCAGCCCCGGCGGGCGGCGGCGCGGCCGATGGAGCAATTCCGAGAGAAGTCATGACCGCTCTGCGTGAGCTGCAGACTCATTATGGCGAATATTTCACCTACGATGAAAATGAAGGCCGTCTTCGCTTCGCCAGCGACGTAACCTTCGCCCTGGGCAAGGCCGATGTCTCGGCCAAGGCTCAGGAAGCTCTCAGCCGGCTGGCCGATATTCTGAAGCAGAACGTTGCCCAGGACGTCATGGTCAGCGTCTTCGGTCATACCGACAGCACGCCGGTGACCAAGCCCGAGACCGTGCGACTGTTCCGCAACAACCAGGGCTTGAGTGAAGCCCGGGCCAAGGCCGTTGCCGATGTTCTTGTGGGCAAGGGCATTGCCGGCTCGCGAATCACCACGACCGGCTTTGGCGACCGCCAGCCGCTGTCGCCGACGGACAAGGCCAAGAATCGTCGCGTCGAAATCTACCTGACGATGAGAAGGTAGGCCTTGCCGCTGCAATGTCGGACCAGTTGTTGCTGCGTTGAATGTTGCACCGGAGGCGGGGATTCGCCTTCGACTGGACTGGGTCGGCTGTAAAAATGCACCCGCAAGTTGCGCTAAGCTGAAGGTAGTTGTTGTGCGCGGAAACACCCGTTGCATTGCTTTATTAACCAAAGAGACACCGCCGGAGAATAGTGCTCTGGCGGTGTCTCTTTTTTGTGCGCTGAAGGGCTTAGGCCAAGGCCGTAGTGCTTACTTGCCGGGCAGTTGTTCGCCCTCATCGACCATGGTTTTAAGGGCCCGCTTAAGAATTCGCCCGGTGGCGTTGCGCGGCAGAATGGGTCGGATGATGAACTTGCGCGGAACCTTGAAGCCGGCGATGCGCTCGCGGCAATATTGCTTCAGTTCCTGGGGCGTCAGGGTCTGGAATCGGCGCGGGATGACGAAGGCCACGGGGGCTTCGCCGCGGGTCTCGTGCTGCACACCGATTACGGCGGCATCGATAATCTTGGGGTGGCCCAGCAGTACGGCCTCGATTTCGGCCGGCGAGACATTTTCGCCACTGATGATGATGATCTCTTTTTTGCGGCCCCTGATGAACAGGTAACCGTCGGCATCAATTGTGCCCAGGTCGCCCGTCTGCAGAAAACCGTCGCCGGTCATCTTCTCGGCCGTGGCCTCTGGATGGTTCAGGTAGCCCTGCATGAGGTTGGGCCCGCGGACCAGTATTTCGCCGATCTCGTTGACCCCAACCGGGTTATCGTCCTCGTTAACAACCCGCACTTCAACTCCCGGCAGCGGTCGGCCGACCGATCCCTTCTTGTTGGCCCAGGGCACGTTGAGGGAGATGACGGGGCTGGTCTCGGTCATGCCGTAGCCATTGAGCAGCGGATGCAGGTAGACATCTTCGAACCTGTCGGCCACGCCGCGAGGCAGGACTTCGCCGCCGGATACGCAGAGCCGCAATGGACTGCGGGTTGCCCAGCTTTGATCGTGTGCCCGGACCAGAATGTTATACATGCTGGGCACGGCCATGAGGATTGTCACCTGTTGCGTCTGGCATGCTTCGCCGATTTCGCTGGGGATGAAGCGGTCGAGGTAGAAGGCCCGGGCCGCAAGGGCCACCGGAGCGACCAGTGTGCCCATAAGGGCGAAGGCGTGGCTCATGGGCAGGATGCCCAGGTAGACGTCATCGGGCTGAAGCCGGGCTATGCGGCCGACACCGGCCACGTTGCTGAGCAGGTTGCGGTGCGAAAGTACAACGCCCTTTGGCTGGGCCTCGCTGCCGGCGGTGTAGAGTACGGCGGCGGCGTCATCTGGGCTGCTGGTTGCAGCGGCGCTCTGGCAGGTTGGCTCGTCGGGGAGGGCTGCAAAATCGATGTCTTCCATGTAGAGCCGTTGCCCCTGCCATTGTTGCATGCCGGCCGATATGCTACGCGTGGTGATCAGCAGGTCGACCTGTCCATCTTCCATGGCAAACATGAGGTCGGCCGGCCGGAGAATCTGGGAGAGCGGAATTACCGCCCGCCCGGCCATCAGGCAGCCATAAAAGGCCACGCCAAACCAGGCGCTGTTTGGCAGCAGGACGCCCACCCGCGGGGCGTTGGTCTGCGACTGTACCTGTTGGCAGAGGATGGTTGCCGCCTGCAGCAGTTGGTGATAGGTGTACTGCCGCTGGACATCGGCCAGGGCCACTTTGTCGGGGGCAATTGCGGCCGATGCGGCCAGGCTGCCCGGCAGGGTGAGATTTTCAAGCTGATCGAAATTAAATGACACTGCTGTCTCCAACGCGGGTGGCAATTTCAAATCGCCGCGGGGCTGGTAGCCTCTCCTGGGCGATGGGTTCTGACTAAAAAGATTTACCTCCGGCGCCTATTAAGGGAAGGGGGCCGAAGGTGGCTAGTGTTCTGTCGCGAGCTACCTGATGGGCGGGGTGCTTCGCCGACACCCACAAGCAAACAGCCGCTTGTCGGTGGCACCCATCAAACACGACTAGTTTAAGCAGCACCCCCTTAAAAGCAACCAAAAAGGGGCTGCTGCCGGCGAAGGGTGTGCGGCCGGTTTTCAGTGGCACGTTCCGTGGGCTTCTTCATCGTGGCACGGCCATCGTGGCCGTGAGTGCCGGGGGGCATCTTGTTCCTCGGCCTGTTTCTGGTTTGTTTCTGTATCCGGAGCCGTGGCCTTGGCAACCATAAGCAAGGCCGGATGAGGGTGAGGCATTGCTTGTGCACAAGACGAGGAGTTTTCTGCGTGGCCACACCCTCACCTGTCTCCGCTAACGCGGAGACATCCTCTCCCTCAAGGGAGAGGGGTTAACGGCATGCTATTGATGGCCGCTATTGATGGCCGCTTGACCTTTTGAGGATAAAGGGTTAAAAGCTGAGATGAGATTTTTGAACTGCGGCAGTGGCGGCCTCTTGCCCGGCGACCGGTGCGCTGCTTACCCGAATCATCTGGAGAGATCATTGCAACATTTGCCGCGGAATTCTGAACGATTTGGCGGGATGGACGATGATGCGGAGGTCGGCCGGAGCAGGTTTACTGCGGACCGGGCGGCCGCCGGCGTGGTGCTTGCGGCGCTGGCGATTATGCTGATCGGACTCCTCACGGGCTGCGGACCGACGCCGCTTACGCCGGAAAATCAGGCCATGTTCGAGCGTGCCCGGGTAGACCTGGAGGCCGGTCGGCTGGCTGATGCCGAGCGACACCTTTCGGCCGTCATCAATGCCAGCCCGAACAGTACGGCCCTTTCGGAACTGTATTACCTGCGCGGGGTCGCCCGCCATAAGATGAAGCGCTACGGCGATGCCCGGGCCGATTTCCATCGTGGTGCTGCCACGCGGGGTCGGCGTCAGACGCAGGTATTTTCGCTTGTGGCCCTGGCCAACATGGATTTTGAAGAGGCCAATGACGCATCGGCCATCAGGCTTTACCGGCAGGCGCTGGATGCCGA
Organism: Phycisphaerae bacterium; assembly: GCA_041690105.1. Classification (GTDB taxonomy): domain Bacteria; phylum Planctomycetota; class Phycisphaerae; order FEN-1346; family JAACEH01; genus JAWLHX01. The sequence goes on along the minus strand of JAWLHX010000032.1, from coordinate 10,981 downwards.
CGTGAGCGACTTGCCGCGCGACCAGATGTTGCTGCGCCTGGCAATCGCTTTGCAGCGGCAGGGGCGGTGGACCGAGGCCGACGATGAGTTCGCCCGGCTGATTACCGAGTATCCGCGTTCGCCGCTGGTGGCCCAGGCCAGGCAGAAGTTCGAGGCCACGGCCTTTACCGTGCAGACGGGGCTGTTTGTGGACCGCAAAAATGCCGAGGCCATGGCGGCCAGGCTCAAGCGACTCGGGTATCCGGCCGGCCAGGCGGTTGCCATTTCCGATGGTCGCACGGTGTATGTTGTCAACGTGGGCCGGTTTCGCACTCAGGCCGAAGCACAGCAGATGGCCCAGCGACTGCAGTCAGCCGGATTCGCCGGCATAATCAAACCCTGATTTGCGGGAGTTGGTGCTGGCTGGCAGGGGGCTCGATGGCTTCCGGCTTTGCGTTGCATGCGCTGGCTGGGTGGATATCAGTGGCAAAATAAAGAAGGCGCGACGGAGAATGGTTATCCGCCGCGCCTGTTTGATTTTTCGGCCTGAAGCTGCCGGGCCAAATTCTACTTCAACTTGCTCTGGACCTCGGCGGCCATTCTGAAGAGGTCCTCGCTGCGCGCCTGCCAGCTGCTTTGAGTGAACCAGGTCTGGCCCTTGCCGAGATCGCTCTTGATGGTCCGTCCGGGGTTGGTGACTGTTCCCAGTTCGGTCATCTGCTCCTCGCTGACGCCGCGAGCCTGCCAGAGAACCTTTTGCCGCGCATCGAGCAGTTCCTGGGCCCGCTTGGCCAGATCATCGCCCAGCTTGGCCCGTGCGGCCTCGTCCAGCAGGGCCTGTTCTATGAGGATGCGAGCCTCGGTATCCTGGGCACCTTCGCGAAGGTATTCGTATCGTGCGGTGGCTACTGCACCTTCGGGGCTGGGGGCCAGGATGCAGGAGGAGATGTCCAGGTTGCGCCACTGGCTCTGTCGGTAACGGCTGGTGACTGTGCCCTTGCGCTCGCCGCGCGGACTGCGTACGGCCCACCAGAAGTCGGCTCCAATGCGCCCCATACCGCGTTGCTGGCCGGTGATTTCGACCTCGAGTTGCGTGCGGATGGTGCTCGGCAGCATGCGATTGAGTGTGCTCAGCCGATAGTGGGCGGCGACATGTTCCGGGCGCTGCCAACCGTAGGTGCGGTCGACGGCCGGGTTGACCGTCACTGTCTGGTCCCAGACGTTGGTTTCGTAGGCCACGTCGGCGATGCCGTGAACTTTGCCGCCCTTGCGACGTACGCTGGACCAGTGGGCGTTTGAGGCCCAGGGCAGGCCGCCGGATATGTCGTGCAGGGCCTGGGCCTGCTGCTTGGTGGGCCAGGTGTCGGTAAGCGAGCCGATGACGGCAACGTCCAAGAGGCCGCGCTTGCTGAGCCTGTCGCGGATGCCCTCCCAGACCGGCTTCCACAGTTCCAGGCTCTGCTCGTCCTCGTACGGCGGCAGGTAGAGGGTGTCGGTCTCGTTCTTCTCGGCATCTGTGGCGACGGTAACGGCCGGCCCTTTTCCGCGCAGTGCGCGACGGGCATTTTTCATCCGCTCGACGGCCAGAAAATAACTGTGGTTGCGAATTCTATCCGGCAATTCCTCTTCGGGCACAATTTCGCCCTCAGGCGGATTGAGGTAAATGTCCCAAGCGTAAATGACCACGACTTTTGGCTTGCCCATGTGCTTGATGGCCGTGTCGAGGTAGCGATCGAAGCGCGAGAAGTCGTGCTCCCATCCGCCGTCTTCGGTCGGAATCCAGCGAATCAGCGATTCGGCATTGCCGTAGTTGGTGTGGCAGATGACGGGCAGGGCGACCACGCGCGAACCGATGCGGTTGATGTAGCCGAAGGTACGTTCAATCTGCTTCCAGTGATCGTCTGACCAGAGGTCCAGATTGTATTCAACTGCGGTCGTGTCGGTGGACTGCACCAGCTCGATCCAGGTGCGCCAGTCCTGCGTATCGGGCAGGGTCCACTCGACAACCTTGAGCTGCACCGGGACCTCGATGTTGGCAGCGTGCGGGCCGGGAGAGATTTTGAGCACGCCGCTGTAGGTTTCGGCTGGGGCATCGGCCGGTACGTGCACCGTTACCCAGATGGCGGCCTGGGTAATCTCTTCGGGAGGCGACTCGAGCAGGACGTCGAAACCGGCCGGCTTGTAGTAGCCGGGCGTGTCGGATTGTACGCCGTAGCGCACCTGCAGGCGGTCGGGGCCGATGGTCTGGCCTGAATCGCTCTTGAGTTGGCCGATGCTGGCCGCAAGACCCGTTACAGCTGGCTTGCTCTGCAGCATCACCTTGCCCGAGAACCATCCGTTGCGAGCCGCCACGATAGTAATGGGCTGCAGTGGCACGGCTTCTTCCGGTGGCGACAGTTTGTTCTCGACCGTCAGGAGATTCACGTTCCACACCTGGACGGCGGGAGCGGGGGCGTCGGCCGCCTGCTGCTGAGCGTCGGCCTGCTGCTGAGCGTTGGCGGCGAGGGGGGCGGCAATCAATATAATGATAGCTGCGGCGATTACGGCGACAGTACGACTGATGTGGCACGTGCCGGCTTTGCAGCAACTCGTCCATAGGTGATGCAACATGGCCATTGTCTCCTTATCCGCTGGTAGTAGAAGCCTACAGGTTATTTAGGTTCCACGGCAAAAACGACGCTGCTTATGCCCAGTTCGCGGCCAACATCGTAGGCCCGCACCACCTGCTCGTATGGGGCCTGCTTGTCGCCCTTGATGATCAACGTTTTGACTTCGCTGTCTTCGTGCAGCGACTTCATGTAGGACCATAGCTGATCTTCGCCGACCAGTTGCGAGCCGATGCTGATGTCGCCTTCGCGCGAAATTGACAGCACCAGCGATTCGTTCATCTGTCGCAATTCGCTCTGGCTGGCCGTCGGCAGATGGACCTCGAAAAGGTTGGCTTCTTCCGAGAAGACAGCCGTCACCACGAAGAACAAAAGCAGCAGGAAGACGCAGTCGATCATGGGCGTCAGGTCGGGCTGATCGCTGCCAAGATCAAGGTGTTCGACCACGCTTTTCATTTCCGCTCCTCCTTGCGCTTATCGGCTGCCGAGGCTGCTGCGACGGCGGCGGCAACGGGATGTTGGCCGGCGGTCGCCACTCCGCCCGAGGCCGGGTGCGATCCTCTATCGGCCCTGGTGGCTGCATTGTCGGCGGAATCCTGCTGCTGCTGGGCCACGGCATGGCTGTAGCGGTAGTTGATGCGATTGATGGCCGCTTCGGCCTGCTCGGCCAGACCGGTCAGGCGGGCCATAAAGTAGCGGCTGATGAGAATGGCGGGGATGGCCACAATCAGACCGCCAGCGGTGGTGAACAGGGCCAGGCCGATGCCGCCCGCCAACTCGCCCTTGTCGGCTCCGCCGGTGGCTGCAATCTGGCTGAAGATGATGATCATGCCGACGATGGTGCCCAGCAGGCCAAACAGCGGGCTGATGTTGCCAAGCGTGGAGATGGCCTGCAGGTTGCGCTTCAGGGGCTTCATGGCCAGGGCGGTGGAGTTTGTCAGGGCCTCCGAGAGCGACATGCCGCCAAGCAGGAATTCATGAAATCCCTGGGCCCAGGCCTGTCCTACGACCGTCGGCGATTGGCTGGCAGTTTGCCGGGCGGGCTCGATTTCCAGCCGACTGACCTTGTCGGCCACCTCTTCCATCATCTCGGCATCGATGATTCGCGAGGGCTTCAGGGCCGCCCGCCGCTCAAGGGCCAGGGCCAGCAATACTACCGAGCAGATCCAGAGCGGCAACATGCCCCAGCCGAAAACCTGCTTCAGATAAACGTCCTTTTCCTCTTCGGCGGCGGGGGCCACTTCTTCGGTGGCGGTCGCCTCTTCGGTGGCAGCGTCTGCGCCGGCGTGTGATGCGTCAGCTTCTGTCGACTGGGTGGCACCGGTCCCGGCACCGGGCTGATCAGTGGCGGCTTCAGAAACGGGCGATTCGCCTTGCGGCGCTTCGGCCTCAGCTGTCCCGGGTGCGGCGGAAGTCTCGGCCTCGGCCGTTACCTGCGAATCAGCGGGGGCACCTACAGCGGGGGCCTCGGCCGGCTCGTCGGCAAGGGCCACGGGAGCAATCAGTGTCGCCAGCAGTATTGCCAGAACCGCCGGCCGGCTGTGGCTCAAGAGCTTGTTGAACATGCGCATCGCCATCCTTATTCTCCTTCGAGGGAAATCTTTTACTTACCTGCTGTAGTCTGAAGCACCGGCCAGGCGACCGGCAATTCGGCTGTTACGCGTCGATTTACTTCTCCGTATTCCGTGCGGGCATCGTTATAAATCAGGTCGATGGTATCGCCACTGCGGACGTTGAGCGTATTTTCGCGTCCGGGTTTGAAGTAGGACTGGGTGTCGACGGACGCGCGGAACAGGCCGGTGTTTGGGCCGGTTTCGCGCAGAATCACAAACAGCGAGGTGCCCAGGTCGCGACAGCGAAGCTCGGCCGCCACCAGGTCCACCTTCTGTGTGTTCAGGTTCATGTCGGCATCGAGGATTTCCAGGCCCAGGGGCGTGCCCGGAACCACGCCCTGCAGCGGCTCTTCGTTATCCAGCGTGGCGGCCAGGAATTTGAACTTGGCGTCGCTGCCGAGCAGCAGAACATCGCCCCAGGTGTCGGGTCTCTGCCAGGTGCCAATGTGCTGGGATGCCGACCACTGGTAACCGGAGCCGATGTCGACGTTCAGCGAGAAATTCAGGGCAATGTACTTACCCGGAACGAGGGCCGGACTGACCAGGGCCGTGCGGCTGAGGAAGATTTCGACCGTATAGCCGTCGGCGGTTTTTTTTGCTGCCGCCTTGCCCATTGTGCCTTTGAGGTCAGGGTAATCCTTGGCCATCGACAGGCCTCGCAGGCCGCGTCCCATTTCCCAGACGGTCACGTCGGTACTGCCGCGACAGCCGAAGGGCGTGAAGCAGAACTTCTGGGCGTAAGGATTGCGGAAAGCGGTCTTCAGTCGCGAATTGGCCATGTCGATCATCAGCTCCAGGCAATCGCCATTCCAGGGCTGGTCAGGGCAGGGCTGAATGCCTGTGTCATCGACCACGGTGTAGCCAAGGTAGACGCCATCGGGCGACCAGCGGACATATACTTCGGGGCCGCCCTCAATTTTGTTTTCGCCGCCATGAAACTGCATGGTCAGCGGGTGGCGCAACTCGCCCCAGTCGGACAGGTCGCCGTCAATCGTGGCCGGCTTTTCCATCATTGCCGCTGCCCCGAAGGCCAGGGTCGGAAATCGCGGTTCAGGAATTTTGCGTTCGGCTTGGGCTTCATCCGGTTTACTGTCGCCGGTGGCCGTTTCGGATGAGGTGGCGTCGCCGGCCGTGGCGTCGTTACGGTCGACAAAGATGGCCGCGGGCACAGGCTCGCCCACAGCCAGGGCCGAGAGGGCCAAGCCTTCGACTTCGGCCGGATCGTGCGTGTAGTAGTCGTCCGGGTTGAGCCGGTCGCGCATGTGCTTCATGTATCGTTCGTAGGCATCGCGGTTAAGGCGGCTGGTAACCTGTCCGGTGCGTACGCCCCAGCCTTCTCCCGGAATGCCACCCAGTCCGCCCAATCCGGTGGCCGGCCCTGCCAGACCGGCTCCCATGTCGGCGGCCAGACCGCGACCGGCGGCCAGAAGCTCTGCGGCATGGGCCAGCTTCTGCTCCAGGCCTTCCATCTGGGCCAGGGCTTCGACATCGGCCTCCTCGCCGAGAATGCCGTCGGTCTTCAGGCCGGTCATGCCGCGCTGCACAGCTTTTTTGACAGCCACTTCGGCCGCCTTTTCGCCGGCCTTTTCGGTCCGTTCGGTGGCCTCGGCGGCCTTTTCCTCGCCAAGAGCCTCGGCCAGATCGAGCGGCTCCGGGGGCTTGGCGCGGGCCTTGGCAGCTTCCGCGGCCAGACCTTCGGCCAGCTTTTCCATAGCCTCTGAGGCCTGGCGCAAAGCCTGGGCCGACTCCTCCATCCGACTGGCAGCTTCTTCCACCTGCTGACGCTCGAGGCTGGTGGCCGCCTCGTTGGCCCGTGTGGCGGCGGTTTTGTCGCGAGCGGCAGCGGCAGCTTCATCGGCGGCCTTTGCGGCATCGAGCGTGACGCGATTGGCTTTCTGGGCGACGCGTTCGGCCACCGATTGCGTGGCCGTGGCCTCGGCCGCCAGGAGGCGCTGCTCGGCGGCCTGCATTTCGGCCTTGTTGGCGTCGGCTTTTGTCTCGGCCTTGCCTGCTTCGGCCTCGGCCTTTTTCTGTTCCTGACGTTCGGCCAGGGCGGCAAGGGCCTTGGCCACCTCCTCGGCTGCCTGGCGGGCTTCGTCGATAGCCTCCGCATCGCGCAGCTCGAATCGCTGCTCGGCGCGGGCCATGGCCGGCTCGGTCGCGGGCGGCGATTCCTTGAGCCCCTCGCTCAGGGCCAGGTTAATATCCTTCTCCAGGAACTCGCGGAACGGTTCGGCATCAATTTTCCGCTTCTTCAGTTCGCGGTCCAGAGCCTGCGTGATGCGCTTGGCCGCGGCCGGCACGGCAGTCTCCTGAATCTCCTTTTCGATCTGCTCGCCTACCGCCTCGCGGACCGCATCGATCGTCTGTCGCACTATTTCGCGCTGAGCCTCGGCGCTGGGCGCCGGCCGACCAGTAGCGGCGGCCCGGGCCAGGGCAGTCTCGATTGCCGGTCCGGCCTCGCTCTTCAGGCGGGCTTCAACCAGGTTCTGAATCTGGGGCACGACGCTGTTGCGGATGAACTGCCGGACCTGGGCCAGCAACATGTCGCGCTTCATGTTGGCCAGCTCGGCACGCATATCTTCCAGGCTGCCCTCGCGCAACTGGTCGGACATCTCGGCCAGGGCTTCGAAATCCAGGGCCTGCAACTCCTGCTCGGCCGACAAGGCTTGAATCTGCTGCTGAATCTGCTCGGCTACAGACTGCGAAAGTTCCGCCTCTTGAGCGGGCGGAATTTCGTCGGCAATCAGGCTGTCCATCTCGGCCTGAAGCTGGTCGGCCAGACGCTGTTCCACGTCCAGCTCGGCAGCTTGCCGCAGCTCTTCCTGTATGCGCTCCCGCTCGGCCTCCTGGCGTGCCTTCAGATCCTCGGCAAAGACCATTTCCTGTATGGTCAGCTGCTGATTGTGCTGCTGGAGGCTGATGGTGATGATCAGCACGATCAGGCCGTGGGTGAAAATTGAAAGCCAGAGATAGCGGCGCAGGCGGTTTTTTCTGCGGCCGGCAGAAATCTTCGTGTTCTTAAGCTCCGATTGCCGCTGATGGTTAGACATGGACCTTCCCCTTTTTCATCCTGCTGAAGCCATGGACTGTTTAACGCCCGACCGGGCCGGTGGTGTCGATTGGAATGCACAAAAGCTTTTTTCGGGAGGGCGGGCGGAGTGGAGATCGTCGCGGCGGCGCAGGGGGACAAAAAAAGCGCCACGGTGACATTAGTTGTCGGCCGTGGCGCATCAAGCTCAGGATGTCTGGTCTGGTTGGTTACTTCGTCTCTTCTACCCGATGCACCTCAACGCCGTGCAGGCGCCAATCGGGCAGGTAACGCTTGTCGCCCCAGATACGCACCACGCGGCCATTGAAGGGCTCGAGGTCGACGGTTTCGCTCTTGAGCATGGCCAGGAAGCGGCCGTTATTGTCCTCCACCCTGTACGGATAGGCCGAGGTGGCCATGTTTTTGCGCAGCATGCCTTCGAATTCCGGTGCCACGATGGGCTGGGTGGCCGCTTCCTGCACAACGCGGCTGCGCTCCTGTTCGGCCTGCTGGCGAATGGCGGCCATGTCGCGGTCCAGTTGTTCCTTATGGCGGCGCGACTCCTCCAGGCTTTCCAGCAGGAACTGCTGGCGCTCTATTTTGCGCAGCTCGTCGGCCGCGGCGGCCTTGAGGTACGACATTTCGGCCTTCTCCGTCACCTCTTTGAAGATTTCCGCCAGTGGAGCCAGGTTACGCTCGCCAAGCTCCTTCTGCATCTCTTTGCGGTGCTCGGCCAGGGCCTTCTGATAGACCGGAAGCATCGGGTCTTCGGGAATCGGCTTGATTGGCGGCAACGACGAGCCGGTATCGTCCAGAGGATCGTCGCCAGTAGTGTCATCCTGGGCGTCGTCCGTTGGCTGAAGAAGATCGCTCTGGATCCAGGCCCGGGCGTTCTGGGGCATTTCGATCTGATGGAAGTTGCCTTCGCTGCCCAGTATCCGCACCTTTTCGCCGGTGGAAAGCTGGTCGATGACGGCCCAGGTCTCGGTGCTGCGGCTGCCCGAGGCGTAGACGCGAGCCTTGCCGGCGGCATCCACAATACCCTCGTTTGCGCCCTGCATGGTGATGGCGTCCTGGCGTACCAGGGCCCTCATGCTGCTGGTGGGGGCAATGGCGCTCCAGCCGGATTCGGTGGCCACAACGTTGACCGTCGTGCCCTGGGCCAGCTTGGCTACCTCGTAGTAATAGGCGCCGGGGCCGCTGCGGACGTTAACCACGCTGGCGGTGCGCATGGGGCCGGTGAGCTGTCCTATTGGAGCAGTGCGGCCGGCGGTCCAGGCTGGGACCGGTGGCGTTGTGGGTTGCGGCGCTGTTGCCGGTTGCGGCGTGTCGCCGGTGGAATCTGCGTCTTCGGCGGCCGGAGTATCGACAAAACGGCCGTCGCGCCAGGTGCTGGTGACGCCGCCGGTTTGAGCCATGACCATGGAAACCGCCATCAGCACGACCATAGACGCCGCAATTGCCTTCGAGAATTCGGTCCGCAGCATGTTCGTCTGCCCCTATCGCAAAAGAATCGGATTTGAGTGGGTTTCATCGGGTAAGCGTGCAACTTAAGCCGACTCCGCGGGTCGGCCTGGCGCGCCGCACACAAGCTATCATCGGGCATCTGGGGCGTCAACCAAAAAGCGTCTATCTTGATGCAGAAGGTTCAGATTAAGCCCTTTGCTTGCCACTACCCGGCAGGAACTGTATAATTCGCCTTCTCAAGAATCGGACAACAGAAAGGACTTATGCTGATGAGCAGGACGCTGACGCGCAAAATCATTGAATCGCACATTGTTGACGGAAAATGGCAGCCGGGCACCGAAATCGGCATTCGCATCGATCAGACGCTGACCCAGGACGCCACGGGCACCATGGCCATGCTCGAATTCGAGGCCCTGGGGGCCCCGCGCGTGCGGACGGAACTGTCGGTCAGCTACGTTGACCATAACATGATGCAGTTGTCGTTCGAGAATGCCGACGATCATGCTTATCTGCAAACCACCGCTGCAAAATACGGTGTGTACTTCAGCCGGCCGGGCAACGGAATCTGCCACCAGGTGCACCTGGAGCGTTTCGCCGCCCCCGGCAAAACCCTGCTGGGCAGCGACTCGCATACCCCAACCTCCAGCGGTATAGGCATGCTGGCTATTGGTGCAGGCGGGCTTGACGTGGCTGCGGCCATGGCCGGCCAGCCCTTTTACATGGCCTGCCCGAAGGTCATCGGCATCCGCTTGACGGGGCAGCTGCCGGAATTCGTGGCCGCCAAGGATGTCATACTGAAGGTGCTGGAGATTTTGACTACCAAGGGCAACGTGGGCTGCGTGGCGGAGTATTGTGGGCCGGGCGTGGCTTCGCTGACGGTGCCCGAGCGGGCCACCATCACCAACATGGGAGCCGAGCTTGGCGTCACCAGCAGCGTTTTCCCGTCCGACGAGCAGACTCGCACTTTTCTGGAGGCTCAGCAGCGCCAGGACGCATATGAGCCGCTGACCGCCGATGACGGTGCCCAGTACGACCGGCTGATTGAGATTGACCTTTCGACCTTGGAGCCCATGGTCGCCTGCCCAAGCTCGCCCGATAACGTCCGCACCGTCCGCGAAGTCGCCGGGCTGAAGGTGCAGCAGGTATGCATCGGCAGTTGCACCAACGCCTCGTACCGCGACCTGATGACCGTGGCCGCCATTTTGCACGACCAGAAGGTGCCGCCGCAAACGGCCCTGGTAGTGGTGCCGGGCTCCAAGCAGACCCTGGAGAACATTCTGCGCGATGGCGGGCTTTCGGAGATTGTTGCGGCGGGCGCCCGGCTGGACGAGACCGCCTGCGGCTTCTGCATTGGCGGAGCCCAGGCCCCGGCCACCGGCAGCGTAAGCGTGCGGACCAGCAACCGCAACTTCTCCGGACGTTCGGGCACTAAAAACGATCAGGTCTACCTGGTCAGCCCGGAGACCGCGGCCGCAACGGCAATGCGAGGCGAACTCACGGACCCGCGGACCCTCGGCCGCCCGCCGCAGGTAAAGCTGCCGGAGAGGCTGATCATCGACGACAGCATGATTATTGCACCACCGCCCGAGGGTACGCCCGTGGAGATCATCCGCGGCCCCAACATCGGCCAGCCACCCGTTTCCGCCGCTCTTGATGACCAGCTGGAAGGACAGGCCGCCCTGAAGGTAGGCGACAAGATCACGACCGACCATATTATGCCGGCCGGAAGCCTGCTGCGACTCAGGTCCAACATTCCCGAGTACAGCAAGCACGTGTTCACTAATGTCGATGCGGAATTCGCCTCGCGGGCCGCTCAGCTGCGCGACCAGGGCAGGGCGGCCATCATCATCGGCGGACAGAGCTATGGCCAGGGCTCGAGCCGCGAGCATGCCGCCATCTGCCCACGATTCCTCGGCGTGCGGGCCATCATCTGCAAGAGCATGGAACGGATTCACACTGCGAATCTCGTGAATTTCGGCATACTGCCGCTCGTCTTCAGCAATGCCGACGACTACGATTGGGTGGAGCAGGGCGACGAGTTGCGGCTGTCGGGGCTCAAGCAGGCGGTCGCCGAGGCCGAGGAATTTGCCGTCGAGAACGTAACCAAGGGCCGCTCCTTTAATGTGCGGCTGGAACAGACCGATCGCGGCCGCCGAATTCTGCTGGCCGGTGGTTTGCTGAACATGAGTAACAAGGACTGACACGCAGTTAAAAAGCGGAGGCGGATGATCATGCAGAAAATTGCCAAGCTGAGTCTTACTATCTGCCTTCCGGCAGCCGCCATC
>JAWLHX010000031.1:0-46935 GCA_041690105.1 Phycisphaerae bacterium | reverse complement strand
CGACCCTCGGCAATTCGCGAGCGCAGCAATTCGACGTCCATCCGCTCGTCGGCGGCGACTGTTTTCATAGCCTCGGTGACAATGCCCTTGCGGGCGGCGTCCAGTTGCGTCTGATTCACGACAACGGCTCCTTTCGTCCCAGCCATTTTAGAGGCGAGGGATATTACAGTGTGACATCAAATTCTTCGTCATCCCGCTGCGGCTGATCGGCATTGGGGGCTTTTCGCCGGCCGGGATCAGTTTTTTCGCCCGGGCGATCGGTGCGGCGATGAGAAGATGGTTTCTTATCGGCTGGAGGACCTTTGCGCCGCTGCTGATCGGCAGGGGCACCGCTGCTTTTCAGGGCATCGTGACGACCTGCGGCGCGGCGTTTTCGGGCGGTCGCTCCGCCTGCCTTGGCCTTGGTTTTTTCGGGCGCCTGGGACCGGGCCATGCGGATGAGGCTGGCCAGTTCGTCTTCTGTCAGCGGGCGGAACTTGCCGGGGGCCAGGCCGCGCAACGAGAGATTGCCAATGCGCGTGCGCGACAGGCTGCGAACCTTGTGGCCGAGGCGAGCCAGCATGCGACGTACCTGGCGGTTACGGCCTTCGCGCAGGGTGATCTCGAGCAGTGTGCGAGTTGCACTGCGGCGGAGCAGTTTGATGCGGGCCGGGGCCGTGCGGCCATCGCTGAGCCAGACGCCGGTCATCAGCTTTTCGGCCTGCTCGCCGGAAAGCGAACCATCGACCTCCACCTCGTAAGTCTTGGGCACCTCGTGGCTGGGGTGGGTAAGCAGGTCGGCCAGTTCGCCATCGTTTGTCATCAGCACCAGGCCTCGGCTGTCGGCATCGAGCCTGCCAACCGGATACACCCGCTCGGGCACGCCGGGCAACAGGTCGAGAACCTTGCGGCGGCCCATAGGGTCGCTGTTGGTGCTTAGGTAGCCGGTGGGCTTGTTCAGGATGTAGTAGACCTTCTGCTCGGGGCGCACTCGCTGGCCATCAATGCGCAGATCGTCCTGCTGCGGGTCGGCCTTATCGCCGACGGTTGCCTGGCGACCATTGATGGTGATGCGCCCTTCGGCGATAATTTCTTCGCAGGCCCGCCTGCTGCCGTAGCCGGCGTGGGCCAGTATTTTATGAATTCGTTCCTGCATGGCTTTCCAAGTTTCGCGATACACCACTCAGCAGCACGGTGGCATCGCAATCAGTCTCCAGTAAGTATCCCAGTGCCGCGGCGGGCAAAAGGACGGTAGTGCCGGCTTCGGCGCTGACCGACCCGGCGTTATTGATAGTCAGGTTGAGCCTTCCACTGGTAATCATAGCGACCTCAAAACCATCGTCCAGCCTTCGTTGCAATCGGCCCTTATGAAGATGCAGGCGGTCGAGATAAAAAAGCGGGTGGCGGACAAGGCTCTCCAGCGTCGCCTCCGGCGATTCGATCAGCACGCCGCGGCCACCGGACGGTTGATGTTGCCCGCTGAAGTTGATGCATTGCATGGCCTGGTGGAGGTGCAGTTGGCGCGGCTGGCCCTGCTCGTCGGTCCGGCCCCAGTCGTAGACGCGAAAGGTGGTATCGCTCGGTTGCTGGAACTCGGCCAGCACAATGCCGGCCCCAATTGCGTGCAGTCGGCCGGCGGGAATAAAGAGGAAGTCGCCCTGGCGCACCTTCTGCCTCACCAGCAACGGCTCCAGTTGCCCGCTTTCGGCAGCTTTGCGGAAGGTTTCAGGATCGGTCTGCGGCTGCACATCGACAATCAACTCGGCATCGGGCTCGGCGTCGAGAACTATCCAGCATTCGGTTTTGCCGGTATCGTTGATGCCATGAGCGGCGGTATAGGCATCGTCCGGATGTACCTGAATGCTGAGATCATCGGCGGCGTCGATTATCTTGACCAGCAGGGGGAACCTTTGGAGCCATTCCTGCGGCGCGTCGGGTCCATAGAGCTCGTGGTGGAAATCGTGGACCAGCTGTCGCAGCGTCAGGCCCTTCAGCGGCCCATTGCCTACCGTGGACTGGCCGTTGGGATGGTCGGCGACTTCCCAGCTCTCGCCTGCTTTCTGGTCGTCGGACAGATGTTTGCCGAAGCGCGCAAGCTTGCGCCCGCCCCAGATTTTATCTTTGAGCTCCGGCACCTGGATTAACGGGTAGAGCGGCATCATCTTCCGACAGCGTCTCCGGTAAAAGCTTTCAGCATGGGCTGCGCGACTGCAGGGACATCAGGCAATGAACTCCCCTTGCCCTGCTGGTCTGGCGAGCGACAGAAGCACATTATATCACCTCGCGGGAGCTACGCCACTGTCGGCACTCTTATTTCCTTGCGGCCATTGTGCGGCGGTGCTAACATTTCCTGCACACTGGCTGAACTACGCCTGAACTTACACGCAGAAGGAGGCTTATTGGTGGCAAAGAAATCGTTTGTTCTGGATACTAACGTGCTGATTCACAATCCGGATGCCATTCACTCCTTTTCGGATAACGAAATTGTGCTGCCTTTCCAGGTGCTGGAGGAGCTTGACAAGTTCAAGAAGGATTCCAGCGACCTGGGCATGAACGTGCGCATGGCGATCCGCCAGCTTGACAAATTGCGGCAAAAGGGTCGGCTGAGCGAAGGTGTGGAGCTTAACGGCGAAGGTGGCACGTTGCGAGTGGACGTTGAATCGGGCCTGTCGGACAACCCGATTCTGCGGGAGGACATTGCCGACAATCGTATCATCAGCACGGCCCTGCGGCTGAAGGAAGCCGGTCGCGACGTCGTCTTTGTGAGCAAAGACATCAATGCCCGCATCAAGAGCGATGTTCTTGGCATCAGGACCGAAGATTACGAGAAGCAGAAGGTCGACTTTGACCACCTGTACACCGGCTACCGCGAGGTTGAGGTTGATGCGGCGGCGGTCGAGGCCCTGCGTGGCGGCAAGCTTGAACTGGCTGCCGACCCCGAGTGGAGCGCCAATGAATTCGCGATTCTCAAGACCGACGGGCAACAGGTGGGACTGGGGCGATACGACGCCGAGGCCAAGGCCCTGGTGCCTGCCCTGTACGCCGAAATGTCGCCGATGGGCATCACGGCTCGCAATGTTCAGCAGCAGATGGCGTTGGAGTTGCTGCTGGATGACCGGATCAAGTTGATTACGCTCATCGGCATGGCCGGCACCGGCAAGACTTTGCTGGCGGTGGCTTGCGGACTGCAGAAAGTGCTGAAAAACGAGGGCCAATACGAAAAGCTGCTGGTATCGCGGCCGATTATGCCACTGGGGCGCGACATTGGTTTTCTGCCGGGCTCGAAGGACGAGAAGCTGGCCCACTGGATGCAGCCGATTTTCGACAACCTGGCGTTCATCTTCTCGCTGAACAAGAAGCCTGCCGAGCCGATTGACAAGCTGATCAGCGATCTGCAGGCCCGCGGGCTTGTAGAACTGGAAGCGCTGGCCTTTATTCGCGGCCGCTCCATACCGCGGCAATACATGATTGTGGACGAGGCCCAGAACCTCACCCCGCACGAGATAAAGACGGTGGTTACCCGCGTGGGCGAGGGCACAAAACTGGTGCTGACGGGAGATGCGACCCAGATTGACAATCCGTACCTGGACTCCTCGAGCAACGGCCTCTCGTACGCCGTAGAGCAGATGCGGGGATTGGGCATTGTTGGTCATATTACGCTGGCCCGCAGCGAGCGGAGCGAGTTGGCCAGCCTGGCAGGCAACAGGCTGTAGAAAGGATTTATTCTGCGATGGATGAAACGGTAAAAGAGAGCATTTCGATACAGGATTTCGGCAAGCTGGATCTGCGGGTGGCGGAGATCAAGGAATGCCAGCCTCACCCCAACGCCAATAAGCTGCTGGTGCTGAAGGTTGACCTTGGCCCGCTGGGCGAGCGGCAACTGGTGGCCGGGCTGCGGGCCTACTACGAGCCCGAGAAGTTGGTGGGTCGAAAGATCGTGATAATCGCGAATCTTGAGCCGGCCGTGCTGCGCGGGGTCGAGAGCCAGGGCATGCTTCTGGCTGCGGGCACTGACGAATCGGTAGCCTTTCTGACTCCTGAAAAAGATATGCCGGCCGGAGCAAAGGTGAGCTGAGGCTTTTTCGGATCGGAATCAGGCTCGCAGTCCGCGGGTGAGCCTGGGTCGGCCACTGGTCGGCTGCGTTCTGCGGAATCGGGAAGTTTTACTTTCTTCGGCGCGGGGGCTTCCGTGCTGCGCACACTATCAATCCAGAATCTGGCGGTAATCGAGGACGTGCAGGTTGAGGTCGATACCGGCTTCAACGTCTTCACGGGCACGACCGGTGCCGGCAAGAGCCTGATAATCGGGGCCCTGGAGCTCCTGCTGGGCCTGCGCGCTTCGAGCGACATGGTTCGTGCGGGTGCCGACGAGGCACGCGTATCGGCCCTGTTCGAGATACGCGACAAGGCTCTGCGTCGCGACATCGAGGATATCTCGGGAGTGCCGCTGGAAGAGGGCCAGATGGTCATCCAGCGTCGCATACCGTCGGGCAGTGGCAGCAGTCGGGCCAGCCTCAATGGCGAGCCCATTACGGCCGGCATGCTGCGCAAGGTGGGCCTGATGCTGGTCGACATTCACGGTCAGTTCGATCAGCAGTACCTGCTGCAGGCTGGCAATCAGCTTGAGGTGCTGGACATTTACGGTCGCCACGACGCTTTGCGCAAGGCCTATGGCTGCGTTTTCCGCAAGCGGCAGGAGTTGCTTGATCGTAAACGCGAGCTTGAGACTGGTCGCGATCTGCGCCAGCAACAGTTGGAGCTTTACAGTTTTCAGGCCGAAGAGATTGACCGGGCGGCAGTGCAGGCGGGCGAGATAGAGGAGTTGCAGCGTCGCCGCGAGCGACTGGCTGGCGCCGAGCGCCTGGCCGAGCAGTTATCGCATTCGTACGAGGTTCTGTACGAGAGTCAGGACAGCGTAGTGGACAGGCTGAAGACGGTTGCTTCGACGCTGGATGACCTGTCGCAACTTGATGGCGAACTCGAGCCGAAGGCGGCCATTGCCCGCGATGCCGCTTATGCTCTTGAAGATCTGGCGTATCAGTTGCGGTCGGCGGCCGATGGGGTGGAATTCGACGGTGCGGCCCTGATTGCGGCCGATGAGCGCCTGCATCTGCTGAAGCGGCTGGCCGAAAAATATGGTGGCAACGATACGGCCATTCTGGCAACACGCGGCGAACTGTCGCGAAAAATAGAGGAACTGGGAGCAGACGAAAGCGATGCCACCGAGGCCGATGCGGAGCTTGCCCGACTGGAGGCCGAACTGCTGAAGGCGGGCGAAGAGCTGCGAGCTGCGCGGCGAAAGACGGCCTCGAGCCTCCAGAAGCTGATCGAGAAGCAGTTGCGTCAGCTTCAGATGAAGGAGTCGCGCCTGCTGATACAGGTGAACGCCCTCGAGGATTCGACGGGCCGCCCTGCCCCTGCGTCCAATGGCATTGACGCGGTGGAATTCCTGATAGCTCCAAACCCCGGCGAGCCTCCCAAGCCGCTGCGGAAAATCGCCTCGGGTGGCGAACTCAGCCGCGTAATGCTGGCCCTGAAGAGCGTGCTTTCGCTGGTCGACAGGATAAGCGTGCTGGTTTTCGACGAAATTGACAGCAACATCGGCGGGCGGCTGGGCAGCGTAATCGGGCAGAAGCTGGCCGAGCTTTCGCGGCAACACCAGGTGCTGTGCATTACGCACCTGCCTCAGATTGCAGCCTTTGCCGATCGGCAACTTACGGTACGCAAGGTTTCGCGCCAGGGCCGCTCCTACAGCACCATTGAAGCCCTGACCGGCGAGGTGAGAGTTGAGGAACTGGCCGAGATGATTGGTGGCCACAGCGTTACCGAGACCACCCGCCTGCAGGCCCGCGAATTGTTGAAGCAAGCCCAGTCGGCGGCACCCGCCAAGGCAGTGGCTGCCAAAGAGGCCTGACCGCGGCGCCAGAGGCCAGACGTCAGACAAACAGTCCGCAGCGCCACCAGGGCACGTCAGGTGTCGGGGCACCGATCAGGTCGAGGGCAAGTTCCGCAGCTCGCAGCGAGGCACCCGGCTGTCCCAGCTTTTCGCGGACTCCGGCCAGATCGCGACGCATCTGCTCGCTTCGGTCCGGGCTGGACAGAATATCAATCGCGTCCTCGGCAATCGGCTCCGGCGGCCCCCAATACAAATAATATTCCGGAATGATGACTCGGCCGGCTACGGCGTTTGGCAGCGACAGGTGCGGAGTGGTCAGCAAGAGACCGCCCAGCAGCTTGTACATCAATTGGTTGACCGGGTAGAGAGCCATCATCGGCGTTTTGAACCAGGCAAGCTCCAGGGTTGCCGTGCCGCTGGCGGCCAGGGCAAAGTCGGCCACGCTCATCAGTTCGTTCGTCTTGCCGCAGAAAATCTCAATATTTAATTCGCTGCCACTGATTATCTGTCGAGCCATGCGGGCCTGGTCGCTGTTGAGCGACCCCATGACAAAGCGCAGGTGCGGCAGACGGCGCTTCATGATTTCGCACACGCTGAGATAGAGTGGCAACAGGGCTTCGATTTCGCTCTTGCGACTGCCGGGCAGCAGCAGCACTACCTGCTCGCCGGACTTAGGCCTGGCCTGCTCGACGGCCTGTTGGTCGAGCTTAATGGCCGCAAAATGATCGACCAGCGGATGGCCGACAAACTTGGCGTCGACGCCGTGGTTGCGATAGAATTCGGTGGAGAAGGGGAAGACGCAGGCCAGCCGGTCGAGCCTGCGGGCCGTCTTATGCACTCTGAAGGAGGCCCAGGCCCACATTTGCGGCGGAATGTACCACATGGTCGGAATGTGTCGCACGCGGCCGCGGCTGGCCAGGACGAAGTTAAGGCCGGGGTAGTCGATGAAGACCATGACATCGGGCCGGCGGTACTGCAGTTGACGGTCGACGTTGCCGATCAGTTTCAGGTAATGCCCTATCTGCAGCAAAGGTCCGGCCAGAGCCATGTGGCTGCCATGGCGGGTCATGTCGTAGAGCAGGTCGCAACCCGCGGCCGCCATGCGCGGCCCGCCGAGTCCGAAAAACCGGGCCTGCGGGCAGAGCTTTCGGATGCCAGCAATGAGATTCGCTCCGTGCAGATCGCTGCTCGGCTCGCCGGCTGAGACGAAAAAAAGTGGTGCGTCAGTCACTTGATGATCATCTCCTGTACAAGGTTTTGCATCGCCACGCCGTCCACCGGGTGGCTTTGCCAGCGGACATACAGAAAAGGCCCCGCGGATTCTATCAGCCAAAAGTCCAGCGAGCAACGACGAACGCTTAATCGTGAAAATACAAGGCTGGTTGATTTTATGTGGCGAAAGCGGATTGCCGTTGCCCGTCGAAACCTTGGCGAAGGTTGTTGTTGTGCAACCCCTCCCCCTTGACG
The DNA here is from genome assembly GCA_041690105.1 of Phycisphaerae bacterium. GTDB lineage: Bacteria > Planctomycetota > Phycisphaerae > FEN-1346 > JAACEH01 > JAWLHX01. The sequence goes on along the minus strand of JAWLHX010000031.1, from coordinate 39,593 downwards.
GGGGAGGATGTCTCCGGCGCATGCCGGAGACAGGTGGGGGTGTCGCTACGCGGGAAACTTCTCGCCCCTTGGGCGCGGCCAAGCTTCACCCTCATCCGGCCCTACGGGCCACCTTCTCCCGTCAAGGGAGAAGGGTGAAAAAACAGATAACCCATTCAGTGCCAAGATGCCATGCCACTTAAAATGGGCGCACCCGCAAATAGTGCCGACTGCTTTTGCGCTGCGTTGGCGAATTATCGCGTCATAAGATACTCCTGCCGGCCATCCGGCGCTTGACCCCCGTGCTGCCAGCACCTACACTTGTCCGCAGCAATAATTGGTCTGTCTGATAGTCGCGTGACGGACAACCGGAATCGCCTGAGCAACAGGACCATTGGATGAACGATCAGCCAAAAAACATTTCGTCGCCGCCCAGCGTAGTGGGCTTTGTCAGCCTGGGTTGCCCAAAGAACCTGATAGACAGCGAGCGCATGCTTGCCGCTCTGGCGCTGAAGGGTTACGTGATAACGGGCGATTTGGACGTGGCCGACATAGCCGTGGTGAATACGTGCGCATTTATCGGGCCGGCCAGGAACGAATCGGACGAGGTTATCTCCGACCTCGTGAGCCGTAAGCGCGAAGGCGGGCTTCGGATGGTGGTCGTGGCCGGTTGCTACCCGCAGAAGTTCAAGGACGAGATTCTGGAGAAATGGCCCGACATCGATGCAGTCATCGGCCTTGCAGCCCGCGAGCAGATTGGCGACATTATTGAGCGCCTTGTCAGTCGCCGCAGCGACCAGACACTGGAAGTTGTCCCGACGTCGGGCCTGCCGATGAGCGACCGCGAACGCCTCCGCGTCACGCCGCAACACATGGCCTATGTTCGCGTAAGTGAAGGCTGCAACAATTGCTGCGCCTATTGCACAATTCCCAGCATTCGCGGACAGCTGGTCAGCAAATCTTTCGATGAAATTATTCAGGAGTCGCGGGAGCTTATCAGCGACGGCGCCCGCGAACTGATAATAATCGGCCAGGATACCACGGCCTACGGCAACGATCAGCCCGAGAGCCGTTCAATTGTCGATGTGCTGCGAACCATTGACGGCATGGATGGCCTGCGCTGGCTGCGGTTATTGTACGCTCATCCGCGTCACGTTTCGGATGAACTGATTTCCGCCTATGGCGACATCGAGCGACTGCTGCCGTACGTTGATCTTCCGTTGCAGCACATCAGCCAGGGCGTAATGGATCGCATGGGGAGGCATACCACTCGCAAGCGTATCGAGCAGATTATCGAGGGTTTGCGGCAGGTGCGTCCGGAGATAGCCATTCGCACGACCTTTATTGTCGGTTTTCCCGGCGAGACCGAAGCCGATTTTGACGAACTGATGGACTTTGTCCGCCAGGCTCGCTTCGGACGAATGGGCGCCTTTGCCTATAGCCCCGAGCCCGGAACAAGAGCAGTCGGCATGCCGGATCAGGTTCCCGAGGTAGTCACACGTCAAAGGCTCGACGCCCTGATGACCCTGCAGCAGCAGATAAGCCAGGAAAATCATGAACAGCTTGTGAACAAATCGATGGACGTGGTGATTGACCAAGGCGGACATGGTCGTCGGCCGGCGGTTGGCCGCATATGGTCGCAGGCGCCCGATATCGACGGCGTCACCTACGTTACCAGCAAGCGTCCGCTGAAAGCCGGCACGATGGTGCGGGCGGTAATAACTCAGGCCGGCGCTTACGATCTTGAGGCTCGGGCCGAAAACAGGTAGAATCGCGGACAAGTATGATCCGCCACCTGCCAAATCTGCTCACCTTCAGCCGACTGCCAATCGCAGTGGCTATATTCGTCATGCTTTCGTTGCTGAATCTGAACCGGCCGGGCGCGACTACAATTCTTCACCTGGCGGCAATGCTTTTTGTGCTGGCAATGATGACCGATGTTTTTGACGGCCTGCTGGCCCGGCGACTGAACGTCTGCTCGCAGATGGGACGGATGGCCGACGCATTGCTGGACAAGGTGCTTGTGTGCGGCACGTTTGTGTTCTTCATCAGTAACCGGTTTGAAGCAGTGGGGGCCTTGGGGCAGGAGCCGGTAAACATCAGCGGAATCCAGCCCTGGATGCTGGTGCTGATAGTGGTCCGCGAGCTGGTCGTGACGGGTTTGCGCACGACGAGCGAGAGCCAGGGACGGGCATTTTCGGCTACCATCTTCGGCAAGCTAAAGTTTTCGCTGCAGAGCGTTACAATCATTTATTTACTTGTTTACGCGGCCAATGGCTGGTACGGTTCCGGGGCAGCCACGGCCATCAGAGATATGCTGATCTGGCCGATGGTAATCTTCACCGGCCTGAGTGCAGTTGCCTACGTTGGCCGGGCCGCCAGAATAGCCCGAAAAGCCACAATTCCGGCAATAGTCGAGCTTGAAGATCCGCCACCTCCGACGGAATCCTCCGCAGTAGCAGAAAAGATTGATGGATGACGGCATGACGGCAGGACCACAGGTCGAAATTATTACCGGCGGGGCCCGGACACGCAAGGCGACCACCGTGCGCCAGCGCTACCTTTCGCTCATCGAGCACGGGGCGCCGGACGAGGTCCTGCTGCTGGTGCCCACGAGCCACAGGCGGACGGCAACCGTCCACCGCCTGCTGGACGAGCATCCGCTGGGCGTGCTGCACCATCACGAGATATGGACGTTTCCGCGCTACGCCAACGAAATTCTGCGCCGTCTTGGCTCTCCGGTCAGGCGCGTTTCTGATTTCCAGCGACAGATGCTGCTGGGGCAGGCCTTGAGCGAGTGCCGACGCAACGGGGGTATCAGGTATTTTGAGCCCGTGGCCGAACGGCCGGGCTTGCTGGGCATTCTGGGTGGTTTTATCCATCGGCTGAAAACGCAGGAGATCCGGCCCGAAAAGTTCAGCTCCCTGGTCCGCAGCGACAAAGGGGCCCTGCGCGAGACCGCAAACGTCTATCAGGCCTATCAGCGGCTGCTGGAAGAAAATCAGCTTTACGACAACGCGGGGCTTTTCTGGCAGGTACGCGAGCAGCTTACGCGCGCGGCCGATAAGTTTTCGTGGCCGCGGCACGTGCTGGTTGATGGCTTTCAGGATTTTACGGCCCCGGAGCTCGAGCTTCTGGCAATGTTCATCGGCCAGGCCGAAAGCTCGACCATTACCCTGCCCTGCGACGCCAGCCGCCCGGATATTTTCCGTGGTCCGCTTGAATTGCTTAGTCGATTGACTGACAGGCTTTCCACCTGCGCATTGGTTAAGGTGTCGCAAGCCGTGGCGGCCGAGGTGGCGGCCCAAGAGAGCCTGCTGCCCCTGATCGAACAGCGGCTGTTTGCCGAAGACGGTGCTGCGGTCGAGCCATCAGGCGAGGATCAGTCATTGGTTCTGGCCGAGATTCCCGGTCGCACGCAGGAGGTGGAGTACATTGCGCGGCAGCTAAAGTCGATGCTGCTGGAAGATGAGACGCTCGGGCCGCAGGATATCTGCGTCATCCTCCGTGGCGGCGAGCCGTACGAGTCGCTGATCAGCGAGATTTTTCCGCGCTACGGTCTACCGGTTGCAGCATCGGGCACCAACCAGTTGACGCGGGTTGCCATCACCGCCTGGCTTTGTGCCCTGCTGGAACTGCCCTCTAACGATTACCCCACAGCCGACCTGGCCAGCGTTCTGCGCTCGCCATATCTTGCGGCTTCTCTTTTTGATGTCGAGCAGAAGGTGCTGGAGCAAGGTGACATAATTCTGCACCAGCACCAGGTGCTCAGCGGACGGCGGGCACAACTGTCGGGCGTGGAGAGCTGGCTGATGTCGCGCCGCCAAGGGCAGCATCAGGATGATGCCGATGGGGCTGAAGATGATCGTCTGGCCGTGGCGGCCGAGTTCCGCGACTTGCTGGAAAGGTTCTTCATTCTGCTGGACGACTTGCCGCGCAAGGCCGACCATCGCACCATGGTTGCGGCTGTTCGAAACCTGCTCGATAAGCTTGATCTGCGTCGCACGGTTGTTGGCTTGTGCGATGGATCGGAGGAGGCAGTTTCGCAGTTGCGTACCGAGCTCGCCGCCCTAAACGCTTTTGATGGCATGCTGGAAGAATGGTCGCAGGCCCAGGGGTGGTTCCCGGATGGAGCCGACGAATTGACGCTGGGCGAGTTCGTCGTCTTGCTGCGGCAGGCCATGTCGCAACAAAGTCTCGACAGCTCCTCGGGGTCGACAGCGGCCATCAGCGTGCTTAACGTGTTTGAGAGCCGGGCCCTGTCGTTTGACGTCGTGGTGCTGCCGGGGCTGGCCCAGGGCACCTGGCCTCAGCCGCCATCATCAAGCCTGCTGGAATCGGCCGGGAACAGCCAGTTGCTGGAGTCGGCCGCTCTGGCGGCCGCCGACCGCGCCGCCAGCATTGCCGGCGAACGGTTCCTCTTCTATATGGCCGCAACCCGGGCCGCACACAAGCTGCTTGTCACGCGGCCTTCCAGCGATGAAGCGGGCCGCCCCATCGCCTGCAGCCCATTCTGGGACGAGCTATTGCGGCTGACGGGGCCGGAGCGGGTCAGGCATATACCGCTTTCGTCGCTGGCCACCTTGCCCTCGGCCGTTGCCAACCTGGACGAAATGCGACGCGCCGGTCTGCTCGATACCGGGACAGAGGCCGAGCAGTCAGAAAAATGGCTGGCAGCAATGCTGCATGTTGACGACCAGTTGCCCAGCATGCTGGCAGGCGCCGCTGTCGAGTTGGAACGCGAAAGCTTCAGGCCATTCGGCCGTTTTGACGGCGTAATCGGCGATCAGCAGATTCTGGCGAGCCTGGATGCGGCATATCCGGGCCAGCGTCTGCACAGCATCAGCCGGCTGCAGGATTATCTGTCCTGCCCATTCAGGTTCTTCGCCTCCAGCGTTCTTTCGCTGTCGGCATGGGAGCATCCCGATTCGCAGTCGCTTCAGGGTCTGGACCTTGGCCTTATGTACCACGACATTCTGCGCGACTTCCACCTGCAGTTCGACGAGCCGAGCGCCGATCCGGTCCTGCAGCATTATGCGCATCAACCGCCTGCGCACGAACTGATGACAACTGTGGCCGAAAAGCGTTTCGATCGTTACGAGCGATACATGGGCGAGCAACTGCCGGCTCTCTGGAAGCTGCAGAAGAGCGAAATGCTCGACCGGCTGTTGGCTTATGTTGATGCCGAGCTTTCCCGGCGGGCCGAGGCACCGTGGCGGCCGATGCGCCTGGAGTGGAGCTTCGGCATGAAGCATCATCTGGACGATGCGGATGATCGCAGCACACCGCTGCCGCTGGAGCTTTCGACGCCATACGGCACGGTTGGCATGCGCGGCCGCATCGACCGTATTGACCAGGCTGCCAATGGGACGATGGTGGATATTATCGATTACAAGAGCGGGGCCGGGTACACCAATCCGCGCCGCGAAATCGAAAAGGGTCAGTCTCTGCAGATGCCGGTTTACCTGCTGGCGGTCCACAAATTGCTGCTGAACGAAAACCCGGCGAGCAGCATTCAGGCAACCTACTACTATCTTGCTTCGGCCAGGTTTACCGCCGGCATTGAGCGGCATGATTTTGAGCAGACCAAGCTGCAGGAGTTGTCGCTGGGGCAGACCATCAGCAATATTTTCGGTGGTATTCGCCAGGGCTATTTTCCACCCATAGCCGATTCCTGCCCGGGTTACTGCGATTACCGCGAACTGTGCCGAACGGCCGGATGGCGCGTTGCGTACAAACTGGCTGCCGACGAAAAAGAGGGAGTGTAAGCAGGTGCCGCTGACTGACCAGCAAAATGCCGCGGTTGAAGACCTGGATAAGAGCCTCTGCGTTATTGCCGGGGCCGGCACGGGCAAGACGCGCGTGCTGGTGGAGCGATTCATGCGTCTGCTGGAGAGCGGAGTGCCGCTGGATGAACTGGCTGCCATTACCTTTACCGAGGCGGCGGCGGCCGAAATGCTGGAACGATTGCGACACCAGTGCCGGGAGCGTGCCGACAGCGCTGCCGACGTCGCGGTTCGGGCCACGTGGCGGCAACATCAGTGGGAGCTTTCGTCGCAGCACGTTTCGACCATCCATGGCTTCTGCCGTCGCATCATCAGCCAGCATCCGGTTGAGCTTGGGCTCGATCCGCAGTTCGGCATAATTGCGACCGCCGATCAGCAGCGGACGCTGAAAGAAGCCCTTCTGGATACGCTGCAACAGGCAGCGGAGGATGCCGACCCCAGCCTGCTGGCCTTGTCGGAATCTTACAGCGTCGACACTATCCGCCGTCTGCTGGGCCACGTTGTGCAGCATCGCGTTCACCTTCTGCCGCTGCTCGGTCTTTGCGATCAGCCGACCGAGGAACTTGTGGGCAGATGGCTGGATCAGCTCAAACAAAGCCAGCGCGAGGCAATTCAAGCTGCTCTTGAGAACGATGATTTTGTTCGCAGCGCCAACCTTATTGCTGCGGTCAGCGGCAAGGATGACGATACCTGCGAAGTGCTGCGCTGTCAGGCGGCGTCGCTGCTGGAGCAGGTCAGGCAGCGCGACGATGATAGCTGGGCGGCCCTTCGAATGCTGTCGGGCATGGGGCGGCGCAAGAATATCGGCCGAAAAACCGCCTGGGCCAGCACCGAATTGCTTAACGAGGTGCGCGAGGCGATTCAGTATGTCAGGAGCACGGCGGAAGCGTTGGTGGAGCCGCTCGATTTTGCCGACGACGAGCAGATTCTGGAAAATGTGCGCAACGGCCAGCACCTGGCTCGGCTCGGCAAACAGGCCATAGAACGATTCCAGAACGCCAAGAAGGCCATGAGCCTGGTCGATTTCGATGATCTCCTGCTCATGACCGACGAGCTTCTGCAACTCAATCCGGACATCTGCCAGCGACTGGGCAAGCGCTACCGGCAGATTCTGGTTGACGAGTTGCAGGATACCGATGCCTTGCAGTTGTCTATTCTTGGCCGCTTGCTCGGCTGTGCTGAAGATGGCAGCTTCAGCCCGCGCCCCGGGAGCTTTTTCGGCGTGGGCGATCCGAAACAGTCTATCTACCGGTTTCGCGGGGCCGACGTTAAGGTCTTCAACGGCATAATTCGCAGCTTCGGCCGCCAGCATACCCGCATACTCACGCAAACCTTTCGCTTCCATCGCGGGCTGGCCACTGGCATCAACATGCTGTTTCTGAAAGTGCTGGGGCGCGATAATTTTGCCGAACTCGACGCTTATGACTCCAGCAATCCGGAGCACAGTATCGAGCTGCTGATTACTCTGGCCGACAAGGAGCAGGCCCCCACGGTGGACGAGCGGTCGGAACTGGAGGCAGCCATGGTCTGCAGGCGCATACGTCGCCTGGTTGATGATGGTCACGCCACCTACGGCCAGATTGTTCTGCTGATGCAGCGGCACAAGACAAGCTACTTTTTTGAAGATGCCTTCAAACGGTGCGGCATACCGTATTGTGTTATCGGCGGCCAGCGGTTTTATCAGCAGCAGGAGATCAGGGACGCCACCAGCGCCTTGCGCGTGCTGCGGAATCCGGGCGACGACCTGGCCCTGGCCACCGTGTTGCGCAGCCCTTATTTCGGCATATCGGATAACGGACTGTACTGCCTGCGGGGCAGCGATTCGCTGAGATTAGCCCTCGGTTCGGAAGATATTCTGGCCAGAATGGAGCCTGACGACGCCAACAAGGCGCGCCGGGCTCGTCAGTGGCTGGACCACTTCAGCCATCGGGCCGGTCGGGTGGGCATTGCCAGGCTGCTTGAAGAGGCCTTGTTCGAGACCGGTCTGGCACATGTTACCCTGCCCCAGTTCCTGGGTCTTCAGCGTTATGCCAACCTGCGTCGGCTGATGGAGATGGCCCGCGAGCATGACCGATCGGGCAACCTGAGGCTGGAGGATTTTCTGGAGACGGTCGAACACGTGATGGCCGAGGCCGTGGAGGAGTCGGAGGCTCCTCTGAGCGAGATCGGCGACGATTCAATCCGCCTGATGAGCATCCACAAGGCCAAGGGGCTGGAGTTTCCGCACGTTTTTCTGGTCAATTGCGATCACGATCGCACCGGCGGCCCCGGAAGGCCTGTTTACCCGGCCAGCGAAATCGGCCTGTTGCCACTGCCGCCCGACAGACTGAAACGACAGAAGCGAAATGGCCGCACGCTTTACGATGCCCAGGTGCAGGCCGAGCGGCTTGAAGAGCAGGAGGAGTTCCGCCGTCTCTTCTACGTTGCCGCGACGCGGGCGCAGCAAAGGCTGTACGTGTGCGGTGCCGTGAAAAATGAAAAAGCGGCTACGGGCTGGCTGAGTTGGATGTACGACAATCTGGGCCTGAGTGTCGAGGCTTCGGCCGAATGCCCAATTGAAGCCGGCGAGCATACGATCGAGCTGCGCGACAACCTTGATCATCTGGCGACCATGCACGTCAGCGTGAGTGTGGCCGAAGCGCTTGCCGAGCGCAGCAGCATCGACCGCGTGACGCCGGTATCCGCCCTGATGAGCAATGGCCTGCTGCAGGCCGATAAGCTGGCAGAGTTGCGGAAGACGACCGCCAAGCCGCAAATCGACCACTTGCGGAAGGCAGTCGGCCCGATCAGGCGGCGGCCCGACCTGCTGCGACTCTCGGTTACATCGCTGGCGGATTACGTTCGCTGCCCGGCCCTGTTCAACTTCCGCCACGTACTGCGTTTGCCCGATCTGCCCTGGCCGGTTCGTGCCGCGGCCGAGACAAAATCAAATGGTGATGCCGCTACACCGGCTTCGGCCGGCGAATCGCAAGCTGCTGAACCGGCCATAGCGGGCAGCCTGCTGGGCACGCTCGTGCACGATGTTCTGGCCGAGTCCGCAGCCGAAACCATGGAGGCCTGGCAGCAGACGGCGCGAAGGATTGTCGAGCAGAGCGATCGTGTTCCGCCCGAGCTTCGCCAGGAGGCTATGCAAGGCGTAAACGCGCTCCTGCTGAAGTACGAGCAGACATCGCCATTGCCTCAGCAGTTGCGCGAGGCCCGGCGGATTTATCGGGAACTGCCATTTGCTCTGCGACTTGGCGAAGCGGTGATCAGCGGTAAGATTGACCTGCTTTATCAGGCGGCGGATGGTGGCTGGCACCTGGTCGACTTCAAAACCGACCGCCACGTACCCGATCAGCAGTCGCTGGAGAGCGGCCCCTACGGCCTGCAGATGAAGGTGTACGAATTGGCGGCCGAAAAATTCCTGCAGGCAAAGCTGGAGAATGTTTGCCTGCTTTTCATCCGCGAAGGTAGAATGTTGAGTTGTCGGCCGCAGTTTGACCAACTGGCAATAGAGGCATTGTCGGGTCGGATACTGGCCGAGGATTACCCTGCCCAGAAGTTGTGCCACCAGTTTTGTCAGTTTTCCGCTGTATGCAGTGCTGAATGCCGGCAGTAGGCTGCCCGGTTACGTTCGGCAATTGTTTAAGGCCAGGTTGTAAACTTTCGGGCAGTGGGTCTGGGGGGCAAGGAGAGCTTCATGACATATGACTTCGGTATCATCCGTCATCTCAGGAAGAAGAACGGATTGACCATTTATGGCCTCAGCGAGCGGTGCGGCGTAAGCTACGTCGCCCTGAGCAAGCTGGAACGTAACCTTGGCAATCCGGAACTGAAGACTCTGGACAAGATTGCCCGGGCCCTGGACATCGAGACGCACAATCTTCTGGCCCTGGCCGAGCATGACCGCCCGGTGATTGTTGATTGTGTTAAATCTCAGGAGAAGGGCTTCGACCTGCTGCGGAGCCAAACCGGCAATGTGCGTGTGGCGCTGGTAAAAGGGGCCAAGGGCACTGAGGGTGGTGCCGACCATCAGCATCGGGATGACTACGAGACATGCATGGTGCTGGAAGGCAAATTGCGTTTGCACATACGCGAGAGCCAGTACGATGTTAATGCCGGCCAGTCGGTACAATTCGACTGCATTTTTGAACATTATTACGAAGTGCTCGAGGACGCCACCTTCATCCACGTGCTGGTAGCCAAGCGCGGCTGACCTGCTTTGCAATCACCCGCCTGCGGATGCAAAAATACCCGGCCGGGCAACCCCGAACCGAGTATCTTTCTTAAGCAAGTCGAGCTTCTGCCCGCTATTTATACTCACGCCCGCGAACCATAACCAGTCTGCCGCGGATCGTCACTTCGCCGATTCAACCTTCAGCAGCCTGACATCGGCCCAGTTAACGCGGTCCTGAACATCGTAATGCTCGCCGGCCTCAACGATGAGTTCCAGCTTACGGGCACCCGCCAGATCGACCTTAAGCTGTCGCGCTGCTTCGCGCCATTTGACCTTATCGGCCCTGAATACTTCGTTGCCGTCCACCTTGACAACAATGTTTACATCGGCGTAATTGCCGGCCGATTCGTCGATGCCGACTAGGCCCAGCAGTTTCTCGTACTGGCCGCCGAGGTTGAACATCAGGCGGCATGGGCCGTGAACCCCAAGGCCCCGATCGAAAGTAACAGGGTCTTCGCGACCGTCAACATTCAGCCGCATGGGACCATTAAGCACGTTGCGCCCGCGCACGACCGACCAGGTCAGCAGGTCGACGCTGTGCTGTTCATATTCGGCCACCTCGAGCGTCTCCAGCGGCAGCAGTCGCCCTCCCGACATTTCCAGCCTTACTACCCGCGCCAGCGGAATGGTAATCTGGTCGCCGCCAATCAGCCTGCCGGCCAGCATCGCCCCATCAGACGAGGTCTCTTTCAACAGCATGCTGCTGCCATCGCTCAGCATGACCCGCACCAGAAAGCCATCAGCAGCAGCCCTGCCACCCGACGGAGGCATGAGAAGCAGCCCGGTGACGCGGTCGCGCTCGAGTTCCATATCGCCCAGCACACTGCTGAAAGTCACCTTATCGGCGGTCAGGGCCTCGATGCCGCCAGGCACGCGGTCGCCGTTGCTCAGCACGAGCACGTCGCCGTCAATCTCGCGGTCGTTCAGGGTCATGTCTTTGTCGCCCGAAAGCTGAACCGCACGCACTGCTGCCAACGGCAGCTTGATTTCACCCAGCGTGGGGGTCTGCAGCGTTACGCCCTCGAGATCAATTGTATTAACTGACCCGAACAACTTGCCGCCTATCAGGTAGGCGCCCTGCCGGCTTTGTGCGGCTTGGGCCGGAGCCTCATCTTGAGGCTGCTCCGAACCCTGACCAAGGTCGAGGTCAACCGCGTCGATGTCGAGCAGCGGCCAACTGCCCGCAGCCTTGCCATTGCTGTCGGCAAGCGATAGCTTATCGCCATTCAGCAGCAACTTGCTGCCGCTGTGGACATCGCCCGTAACAGTGTGCACGCTGATCTCGGCGGCCCGTGCGACACCGCCCAGCACCAGCATTGCAATCAGCACAATAGACAGCACGCGTATGATCATCATCTCACCTAGCGCTGGAGAATCGGCAGATAACGGTTGGGCACCTGCAGAATAATAAGAGACATTGCCGTACCATACTCCTTGCCGGCGGACCCACTCCAGGAACCATCGCCCTTGGATTGCTTATCGACCAGTTCCTTGCTGATGGCCGGCCACCAGGTTTTCCAATACTCGCCACCGGCAATAAACATGGCCTGGACGGCATAATAATTGCCATAGAAATAATGGCCGCTGGCTCGGCCGCCGCTTGTTCCGGGTACGTGCTGCATCAGGTACTTCAGACCGTTTTCGACCTCTTCGCCCGTATATATGCCGCAATTGAACAGACTGCAGACGCCGGCCGCCGAACGCGGGAATGCCGAACTGCGACTGTTGAGCGTGTAGGAGAAACCGCCGTCCTTGTTCTGGCTCTTCTTAACATAATCGATAGCTTTATCGATGGTGGCCTTGGGCACTTTGATGCCGTTATTGCGGGCAGCGCGCAGGGCCATGATAGCACCAATGGTTACCGACAGATCGGCGTCATACTTGACCGGCTGATATCGCCAGCCTCCCTGATCATTCTGCGTGCGGACGATCAGGTCTATAGCTCGCGTAAGCTTTTCCCGAAGCTCCGGATTGGGACTCGTCCCGTAGACTTCGGCCAGAAAAAGCGTGGCGAAGCAGTGGCCGTACATCGGTCCATGGCTGACGCTTCCAGGGCCGCCGGCAATAAATCCGCTGCGGCCGGTGTGCGACAGGATGAAGTCCAGGCACTTGCGGACGTGCAAGCCATACTTGCCTTCGTCGGGCAGGTTGCCCTGCGACATGAAGGCCAGCCCGGCAAGACCGGTAATGCCCGCATGCCCGGCATAGCCGCCCGACTTGCCAAAACTGCCGTCGTCGTTCTGCGTCTGTGCCAGGAATTCAAGACCGCGGTCGATAGCGGCCATTACCTCGGGGGTAAACTCGCTGCCATCCAGCGGGTCGTCCCCAAGCGGCCCTTTGGCCGAGCCGCCATCACCGGCGGCATCCTGAGCGCTGACGGAATGTCCGCCGATAACAGTGCCGACAATCAATGCAAAGACCAGCAGAATGCTCAACCTCAGTATACCCATCTGCCTCATTCCTCCTCTGCCGGTGGCTGATCCTGGCTGCGGGCCAGCGAGTAATAGTAAAGCTGAAGCAGTTCGCGGTATTGCGGCAATACATGATCCTGCATGCCCTGAATCGTTTCGCGGCTGGACTTTGGCAGCAGGTCGCCCCACCGCTCGGCCAGCATCTCGGGCGTTATGCTTTCGTCAATGGCATCAACCGAACCTTGCGTAGCCATTTCCTCCTGGGCAGCCTGCTGGCCCCGGTTGGGCTTGGGCGGGCCCTGCCCCTGTTGCTGACTGTTCTGCGGCTGGCCACCCTGTTGCTGCTGCTGTTGCTGTTGCTGCTGCTGCTGCTGTTGCTGTTGTTGCTGCTGCTGTTGTTGCTGCTGCTCTTTCATGTGCTCGATCAGCTTGTCCAGGTCCTCGACAACTTCCTTCTGGACCACGCGGGTGGTTTCGCCCACGTCTTTTTTCTGCGTCAGCCGATCAGCCGAGTTGTCCATGTTCTCAATGATTCGCTTGACTACCTCGATCGGATCAATCTCGGGTTCATCCGATTCGGCGTCTTCTTCGTCGCCGGCCACTTCGGCCGCAGCCTTTTCCATGTCGACCTTCTCTTCCTCGGTCGGCGCGTCAAGGTCGCTAGGCAGTTCTATGATAATCCTCTCGAGGTTCTCGGCGCCCTTAAGTACATTCTCGGGCTGGGCCTCGCCGTCATCGCCGGCAGTTTCTTCGCCCGCAGACTCGTCTGCTGGTGTTGCAGCCGCCTCCGCAGCTTCAGCCTTCTGCTCATCGGGCGCAGCCGTGGCCGCCGGCGCATCAGCCGGAGCAGCCACCGCAGGACCAACCACAAGAGCAGCGCAGATGAGGACGGCTGCTAAGATAGCATATAGTCCCGATCTCACAATGCACCTCCCTGCTGATCCGCATTCGGATCGACCAGTTCTTCCATAAGCTTTTTGACATTCTGCTGATCGCGGCCAATGCGCTGGGCCTCGGCTTCAATTTCGGGAGTCACGGCTTTGGCCTCCTCGGCCGCCTTGGCCACGCTCTCGGTCGACTGCAGAATCTCCGACTGCATAGTCTTCAGCATCTTCAACTCGGCCATCGGCGGAATCAACGGTTGCTGGCCGCCACCGCCACCACCACCGCCACCACCGCCGCCTTCTTCCTTCTTCTTCTTCTTTTTGGCAGCTTCCTCTTTCAAGGCATCCACCAGGTCGCCCAGCAACACAATGGCCCGCTCCTGAGCCTTCTGTGTGATGGCAGCCGTATCCTTTTCCATCAGCCGATTGTGCGATTCTTCCATTCTATCGGTAATTATCCGCAGGGCATAAGTAAATACCTTGGCGTTGTCTGCCTCGACTTCCTCGAGAATGGTGGCCGTATCAAGCAAAGCCGCCTTCTGACGGTCCTGGGCCTGTACCAGGGTGCTCAGGTCGCGCCTGTCCCAGGGCTTCTGCTGCATTTTCTCCTGCAATTCGACGGTCGACTTGTTCACATCAGTCTCTTCGCTCTTGATACGGGCAAGCTTGTCTATGATCTTCTCCAGCTTCTCCTGCTGCAGTTCATTTTCAAGCTCTTCAATCTTTTCCTGCAGCTTCTCGTCAGCTTCCTGCAACTCTTCCAGGGCCTGCTCCTGGCTCTCCTGAGCCTCGCCCTGCTGACCTTGAGACATCTGGCCACTGGCCTGGTTCATGCTCTGCTGAGCAGCCTGGGCCGCGGCGGCGGCCTCGCTGGCTTCGTTCTCCTGCATCTGCTTGCTCAGTTCGCCGGTCTTTTCGGCCGTCTGCGACTGTTCGCCAGCCTGCTTCTGCTGATCCTTGGAGCCCGGCTTGCCTTCCTGGCTGTCCTTGTTGTCCTGGATGTGTTCCTTTTCCTTATCGATCACACCCTTGAGTTCTTCGCTGATCTTCTTCAGGGCGTCGAGCAGCGATTTCAGCTCCTCCTCGCGGCGGTCGGCCAGCACCTTGATCATCTCGATCAGGTCTTCTTCGGCCCCCTGCTGCTGAACAATGGCGTTGCTCATAAGGTTCTGGGCCACGTTCTGCGAAGCCTTCTGCATCTTGTCGACCGGCTTTCTGATGTCGGCAATATCGCAGGCGGCTTTCAGGGCACCGGCCACGGCGGCATTGGATTCCATCAGCCGGGCCGTCTGGTCCTTCATCTCGGCGATGACTGCCGCAAGTTCGGTCGACAACTCGCTCTGGCGTCGCTGCGTGGCGCGCTGAATGTTCTGCTCGTCATCAGTCAGGTCCTGAGGGCTCTTGCCCAGCGTCTTGATGGCCAGGGCCCGCGTCCGTTCGGTCAGATCGTGCTGATCGCGTAGAATGCGCATCAATTCCTGGATGAATTTCTCGGCCTCGGTAAACTCCTCGGTCTTGTTCAGCTCTTCGCGCAGCTTATCGATAGCCTCCTGCTGCTCGCCGATGGCTTTGTCCAGACTCTCCTGCTGTTGCTGAGGTGTGCTCTGGCTTTCGCGAGCTTTACGCAAGTCCTGGGCGGCCTTGCTCATTTCGCCGCGGCGCTGTTCGTCGCGCGACTCGCGGGATACATCCTCCAGCGTGTTCTTCATCCGCTCCAGGTGATCGTAAGCCTGATCCTCGATACGGTGCTGGCTGAACTTCTCTTTCAGGGCCTCGAACTCCCGGCTCAGCTTCTGGGCTTCGGCCCGGGCCTTTTGCTGTTCGATTTCCTCACTGGTTACCTGTCGCCGCTGGTCGTCGCTGAGCGGCTTGCCTTCCTCCATCTCGGCCCGGGTATCTTTGGTCTGACTCTGAATCTGCTCCTGCTGTTCGATCAATTCGCGCACCTGGCGCGTCTTGTCAATCATCTCCTGCACCAGGGCCTGGCTCAGGGCGTCCTTGCTGACCACCTCGAGCTGGTATTCCGGCCCGGCAGCCTCGTGCGGCCCCTGGCCGTGCCAGTTGTAGCGGTCGCGGGCAACGCCGTAATAAACGATAACGGTGCCGACCTCCGGTTTCAGCTCGCGCAGGTCCCAACGTCGCTGGCCGCGCACTTCGGTCGACGTCTCCGAAACGAGCGTCAACTCCCGCTGGCCCTCCTGGGCCACTGGCTCAATACGCCACCTGAGTGTCACGCTGGCAGGGTCGACGCCAAGATCATCGCGGGCGACAACTTCCACATCGACAAAACTGTCGGGCGTAACCCGCATGTGGGGTTGCTCGGGAAGCACGAAACGCACTTCAGGAGCCCGGTCCTCACGAGGCACAAGCTCGTTATCCGACACCGGATCGTTCGGGAATCCGTGCACGCAGGTCAGATCGAAGTTGAACGGCACGGTATCGCTGCCAAATACATCGTAGTTGAAGGTGGCCCGGTAATAGCAGTCTTTCTGCTTCTTCGTCTCTCTCAGTAATTCGTCATCCGCCAGGCCTTCCAGCGACTCAACCTGCGGGGCAACCGCCTCCAGCACGATCAACTCATCCGCTGCCTCCAAGGCGACAACCTCGCCCGGCGTGCCGTCGTCGGCGGCGGGGCCGGCCTGCGGACGCGCGACATTCTTCAGCAGCATGTGCCCGATGACCTTGCCTTCGGAATCGCGCATCAGCGGCTTGTTGGTCATGATGTCGACCGTTACCGCCGAGCCCTTATAAAGAGCCGTCCGCCCCTGCCCTGGCTCGCTGCGTGTTTCAGGCGGCTGAACGTACTGCGGATCGGTAACCTGCAATTCGATGCGCTCGATGGCCGGAGCGGGAACCGCCTCAACCAGGTACAGGCCCTGCTCGCGCGTGCTGTCGTCGCCACCGGTAACGTAGAACTCGAAGCTGCTGCGCACGCGGGTGAACCGCCTGGTGAATGTGGCTTCCTGCTCGCTGACACGCTCCATTACCTCGCGCTGGAAATCGCCACCCTGCTCGCGATAATAGATGAGTACCCGGCCCGGAATGCTGCCCTTGACGATGCTGGCCTTAACCTCGTAGTCATCGCCGATGCGGATGATGTCGTGCCGCTTGTCCAGACCTTCAACTGCCAGGTGAGTGCGTTTTGGCCATTGGGCCTCGCCGAACGGGTTCAGCAGTCGCGACAGACCTATGTTGGACTCCGGGTGAGCGAAACCCAGCGTGCCGATGCTCAATGTTATGATCAGCCCCACCAGGAAGACCAGTACGAGCGGCCCGGGGCGCAGAGCCCTGTTAAGCTTGATACCGCGCGTCGTCTCGAGGGTTTCGGCAATGATGGCCTGGCGCAGATCATCGCTTTCGCCATGATTGCCGCCGCGACGCGAGAGAAAGTTGACTGTCGAAGCCAGTCGGTCATCGAATTCCGGAAACTGGCCTTCCAGTTCGACCGCGACATCTTCAATAGTAAAATGAGTACGAAGCGGGCGATACAGGTGCCGCACCAGCAGCACGACCACGGCTACCAGCAATCCCGCGAGCATGGCCGCTCGGATGAAGCCGGGAAACTTCAGGAAGTAATCCAATACTATCGCCAGCAGCATGGCCACCGGCAGCACCAGCATCAGCCGGCCCAGACCGTTGAGCGTGAAAAGCAACTGGATTTTCCGACGTATGCGCCGCAACTGGCCCAGTAGCATCTGTTCCTGTGTCATATCTCACCCCTCGTCTTATGCTGCACCGCGCTGCCGGCCGACATTTTGGCCCCACAGCTACGTCCTCTTATACGCCTCAGCAGGCACGCCAAGTGATTTATTTTCAGTCAGCAGTCTAAAGCATCCGGTAACGCTTGCGAAGAATCCATTCCGTCCCGATGAGCAGGATGAAAACCAGAAGGGCCAGCGGCGAATCCCATATCTCGTCCGGCTTGTCGTCCGGCGTGGTGCGGTTATTGGCCTTTATTCTGGCCGCCAGCAGCGATACGTCGGCCAGGCCGATAACTTCGCCGCCCGTCGATTCAGCAACATCCTTTAGATACTGAACATCGCGCGCCGGTTCCATAAATTCTTCGCGACTCGGAGTAACTATGAATTCTGCACTGGTGGCCATAGGCCCGCTCTTCAGCGGAGGCATGGCAGTTATCTCGTAGCTGCCAACCCTTTCCGGAACAAATTCAAGCTCGTACACGGCCAGCGACTGATCTTTCCGAGTCAGGGTAACCTTGCTCTCCTGCGGCGCTTCCTCGGCCGAAGGCCTGTAAAGCATGGTCGCCTCGATCTCCTTGACCTCTTTTTCATCTATATTGTTGCGGTCGGCAATTCGCAGATGCACCGCCGCCTGTTCGCCATGAACATAGCGGAAGGCCGAAGCTTCCAGCGTAGCCTGCTCCTGTGGCAAAGCCATGTAACGCACAATCTGAATCCAGAAACTAGTCATGTACCTGGTGCCCGAGCGCCAGCGCCAGGTGGAATCGTGAGCCGAGAAGAACACCTTGCCGGCGCCCACCGGCTGCACCATCATAAGCGGGTATGGTTTGTCGGTGTAAGGGTTAACCTCTTCGGGGTGTTCCAGCAGAACCTGGGCCGAAGCCTTGGCCGTGCGACACCGATAGAACCAGAACACGCCGTGCAGACGCTGCCATATCTCGCGATTCTTTTCCACATTCTGCTCGAATCGCATTACCGGCGACACAGCTCCTTCAAGAGTCAACTGGGGCTTGAAGCTTACCGTAAAAGGCCCGGCCGGCTGGCTTTCGCGCGGAGCTATTTCGATCGGCAGTAAATCTTCCAGCGGTGTGCCCGCGTAGCCGTTGGGGTTCTGGAACCGTGTGCCGGCAATCAGAATCAGGCCGCCGCCCTTCTGCACGAAATCAGCAATATTCTCCATCTGCTCCTGGCTGAAAATCTGCTTGTTGACGTCGCCAAGAATAATGACATCGTACTCGGCAAGGTCTTCGCGGGTGGCCGGGAACCGGCGGATCGGAATGTCGCCCTCTGGCGCAAAATCCTGGTCAGCCCAATTCAGCAGAACGCTGACAAGCACCGTCGGATCGCGATAAAGGATATTCTTGATGTACTGGTATTCCCACCGCGGCATGTCGTCGACCAGCAGAACCTTGACCTTGCGGTCGATTACCTCCACGAACATCGGCAGGCTCGCGTTGTTGTCCAGGTCGAACTCGCCCGGCATCGGCTCTATCGAAGCGCTGAACTCGTAACGCCCCGCCTCTTCGGGCTTCAAGCGGAATTGCACCTGGTGCGTCGCCTTGCCAGGCTCCAGCAGCACCGTTTGCGTTTCGTTATACTTCGGATGTCCCTTTACCTCCAGCCGCACGTCCACCGTTTTGCTTTCGAAGCCTGAATGGCGGAGGTCGACCTTGACCGTCAGGTCTTCCTTGATGAAAGCACGAGGTTCGCCGGCAATCCGCAAAATTTCCACATCTGCCGGATTCCTGTCGCTGCCGACGCCCAGAGCATAAATGGGAACATTTCGAGTGCGGGCCATTTCCTGCAGCTTGGCCAGATCAGAACTCCGCGTGGAGCGGCCATCGCTCACCAGCAGAATGCCGGTAATAGCCTGCCCCGACAGTTTCTCGAGCACGCCCTCCAAAGCTTTGGTCGGCGTGGAATGCTTGCCTTTGATTTCCAGCGATTCCAGTTTGCTCAGCCCGTCGGCCAGTTGGTCCGGATCTTCGATATTGGCCAGTTCTATGGGGCCACCCTGGGCCAGCGTGCCCTTGGCCGCATCATCGCCAAAGGTAAACAGCCGCACCTGCTGCTCTGAGGCCAGTTTTCGCAGGCCGGCGGCATCGTCAAGCTTCAAAGCCGCCAGGGCGGCTTCGTACCTGGTTGGCTCGTCGGGCTGGTCGGGCGTGAGGCCGGCTCGCTGAATGACAGCGCCGACAGTTGCGGCGCGGCCAGCTTCGGCAGACGCGTCAACCGTGACCGGCGACTCGGTCCCATCGGACATGGTCATGCTCTCGGTGTTATCGACCAGCACCACCACGCTGGACTTAACGTGAATATTGCGCAGCAAGACCAGCGCCGGAACCATGATCATGGCCAGCAGCATGAGAATAATTGCCGAACGGAGGAAAATCAGAAATCCGCGAGCCACCGGTGGAGTTTCCGGATTCTCCCGCAGATAGATGATCACAACGTAGGCCACGGCCACCAGCGCCGAAAGGAATACCACCCACGCCGGCCAGGCCTGCAGGAAGCGCAGAACAGTATCGCCTCCGCTTCGCAGGTCAATTTCGTCAACCCCTGTAAACCATTTCCAGACATTCATATTCGGGACCGTTCTCACACGTTGCGGTTAAAGTACCAGGCCAGGAACGTCTCCAGCAAAACCAGCGCCAGGGTGATGAACAACAGGTTGCGGGCCCAGCCGCCGGCCGCTTGCTGCTGCTTCAACTGAGCCTGAAGACCATCGAAACCGTTCGCCAGCACAACAGGAGCCCCGCCAAGGGCTGCTCGCATCTCTTCTTCAGGCAGGTGCGCCAGGTCGCTCTCGTGCACATCAACGTTAGCCACAACCTGATGCTGTGACTGCCCGGCAAGATTGAGGCGGTAGACGCCCTGCCGCGACAAATCCTGCAGCGGCAACCCGGTTCGGCCATCGCTCAAGGCTTCCGGCTTCATGTCCTGGGTAGTGCCATCGGGCCGCTCCAGAATGTACATGCTGTTGATCTGGCTCGCGCTGACCGGCAGGCTGGTCTGGCTGTTGACCAGCCGATTGAAACGCCAGCGAGTGTCGGGAGTCAGGTGCTGGAGAATCTGGTGCAGAATCATGAAGCCGCTGTCCCACTGGAAGTTGTTCCATTCCGGATCGGCCGTTGTGGACCACAGAACCACCCGACCTCGCCCGAATCGCTTCTCCAAGGCCACCGGCTGACCAGTGGTAAAGCTGAGTATTGGCTCCACGCCGTCGCTGTTGATCGGCAGCTTGAGGTCGAAGTACTTGAAGGCCCGGAACTTATCGAACCCGGCGCCGTTGGAGGCCTTGAAGACCGACATGGCCGGATGGGCCAGCGACTGCCCGTCCAGCACGGCATGGCGCGACTCGTCGCCCGGCTCGGTAGAGCCCAATACATCGCCCAAACCAGCCGGCAGCAGACCCTCGCCGCCGCGGAAAAGGTCGCGGTTGTAATCCGACACCCGAACCTGCCCGCCAAGGTAAACCATCAGCGAACCGCCCTCGCGGACGAAGCTCTCCAGGCGGCTGACAACTCGCGGCTCAACCGTTGCCACGTTGGCCAGCACAATAACATCCTGCCCCGTCTCAATCATGTCTTCAGTAAATTGCGTATCAACAACCGTCCGCACCAGGTAAGGGTTCACCCGTCGGCGGTCAGGTCCACGCGGATCAAGAGCATGCTGCAGAAAGTGAACCTCATCCTGTACCGGAACATTACGCGGCTCGCCATTGACCAGCAGAACGTTAATGGCATCCTTGACCTCCACGGCCAGGTAGCGGCTGCTATCCGGCACAAGGGCGTCTTCCGGCAGATCGCGGATATGAGCCTCCACGATTTCAGTGCCCTCAGTATCGAAGCTGTGCGACCATTTGCGATCCAGCTCTTTGCCGGCCGGGATTGCATTGAACATGATGCTGTCGACAACCTTGCCGCCCACCTTCATCTCAACCATCACGTTGCCGATTTCGATGTCGGAAGCATTCATTACCGCCACGCGGAATTCATTTCGGACCCCGCGAGTAACTACCGACCGGACAGGCGACAAATCGCTGATGGCCAGGTTGCTGCGCCCGGGCCGACCGAAGTCCACTATTATGACGCCGGCCTCCTCCGCCAGGGCGGCGACCGTCGGAGCCAGATGCTCACCATTATCGCCCGTCCAGGCAACCCGGGTGTTGTCGGTCATGATGTAGACAATCTTGCGCTCCAGCTTGCTCTCCTCAACCACCTTGCGAGCCACCGCCAATGCTGCCGCCTTGCTTCCGGCTGCATCGCTGGCCTGCATCACGTCCAGGCGCTCGATGATATTCTCATGGTTGCGCGAGGGCTCGACCCCAAGCATGTGCGGCTGCGAGCCAACCCGGATGATGCTGATGGCGTCGCTCTCGTTAAAGGTGCCAACCAGCCACTTTGCCGCCTGCCGCACCTGGTTGATGACCGATTCGCCGTCAACCCCCTGGCGGGCGCCCATGCTGTAGGTATCGTCGATGATAAGAATGCGATGAGTGTTGCTGCGCCCGAGCGTGGCCAGGAATCCCTCGAGCACCGGGCGAGCCATGGCCAGAGCCAGCATCAGGATGATCAGCGTCCGCAATATCAGCAGAATGAGATTCTCAACGCGCAGCCGTTTGGCGTTCTTCTTATGAGCGGCAAGCAGAAACTCCATGGCCGCCCAGACCATCCGCTTGAATCGGCGGCGGTTCAGCAGGTGGATGATGATAGGAATGCTGGCCATGGCAGCGCCGGCATAAAGCAGGATGGGGTTTATCAGTGTAAAGGCGAGTGTCACATTCATCTCCGTTTCAGTCCGCATCTTCCTGCGAAGAGAGCGGCCCAGACGTTGGCAATGACATTATGCGGCCGGTTGGCCCGAGGGCTCTACTTGCCGGAACGGATACGAGCACCGCGAATCGCCAGATAGGCCGACAGAGCCACATCGAGCGGCTGTCCGGTGTTCATCAGCACGTATTCGGCCTTCAGGCCCCGACAGCCCTTTTTAAGCGACGTCTGGAAGTTCGAAACCTCTTCCAGGTAACGCCGCCGCAGGCTGCGCGGCTCGGCAAGCAGCTCCGGGTAATCCTCAAGGCCCTTGAACAGCGTGGTATCCTTGAACGGGAACTCCAGCTCGTAAGGGTCCATCACGTTCATCAGCACAAGCTCGTGACGCCGGTACTGCATGTGCCGCAAGCCGCTGATGATTTCCTCAACATTGTCGAAACAGTCGCTCAGCAGCATGACAATGCCGCGCCGCGGAAGCCGGTCGGCCAACTCGTGCAGAGTCGAGCCCATCTGCGTCTTTTCCTTGCTGCGGCACGTTTCGAGGCTGTGACAGATGTTCTTCATGTGAGCCGGATTGGTATTAGGCTTCAAATACCGGTAAGGCTCCCGATCGAACAGCGACAGCGACACCGCGTCGCGCTGATGAAGCGTCAGGTAAGCCAGACTGGCCGCAATGTAACAGGCATAGTCCAGCTTGCTGACACCGTTGCTCTGATATTGCATCGACTCACTGGTGTCGACGATCAGGTACAGCACGAGATTGGTTTCTTCCTCGTACTGCTTCAGATAATACTTATCTGTCCTGGCGTGCACCTTCCAGTCCAGGTGTCGCAGATCGTCGCCCCAGACGTACTCACGATGCTGGGCGAATTCGACGCTGAAACCCTGGTACGGACTGCGATGCAACCCGGCAAGAAAACCCTCGACTATCAGACGGGCTTTGACGTCAAGCCCGCTGATTTTAGCGAGAACTTTCGGATCTAAATACTTCAGGGACGCTTCCGCCACTGAGGGCCTCGCTTTCGCCGCTGGGAACCACTTCGATCAATTGACGCACGATATCGTCGCTGCGGATGCCTTCGGCCTCGGCATTAAAGTTGGTGATGATGCGATGCCGAAGCACAGGATAGGCAACCGAGCGGATGTCTTCAGTCGACACATGATAACGGCCGTGCAGCACCGCCCGGCCCTTGGCCGCCAGAACCAGGTACTGGCAGGCACGCGGACCAGCGCCCCAGCCGACGTAATCGCTGACGAAAGCCGGAACTTCGGCCTTGCCTTTGCGGGTCAGGCGAACAAGGTTCATGGCGTAACGGATGACGTGGTCCGACACCGGAACGCGCCGCACAATGTGCTGCAGCTTCAGAATATCTTCACTCGGCATCACAGGCTCGATGACCGGGACCTCGTTGGTGGTCGTCTTGCGGATGATGTCAAATTCTTCATCTTCGCTCGGGTAATCGACCATAATGTTAAACATGAAACGGTCCAACTGGGCCTCGGGCAACGGATAGGTGCCTTCCTGCTCAATCGGGTTCTGCGTGGCCAGCACGAAGAAAGGCTCCTGCAGCGGACGGCGAATGCCGCCGGTGGTTACCTGACGCTCCTGCATGGCTTCCAGCAGAGCGGCCTGAGTCTTCGGAGGCGTACGGTTGATTTCGTCGGCCAGAATCAGGTTGGCGAAAATCGGGCCGGGAATGAAGCGCAGCTCACGTTCGCCGCTGGTCTTATTCTCCTGAATGACCTCCGTGCCAGTAATGTCCGACGGCATAAGGTCGGGCGTAAACTGGATGCGGTGGAAAGACAGGTTCAGCGACTGGGCCAGCGTGCTGATCATCAGCGTCTTGGCCAGCCCCGGAACACCAACCATCAGGCAATGGCCGCGGCAGAATATGGTAATGAGCAGCTCTTCCAGCACCTTCTCCTGACCGACAATCGCTTTCGACATCTGCTCGCGGATTGTACGGTAACCTTCGTTCAGCTGCTTTACCGCCTCTAAATCGCTGCCGGAAAGTTCCTCGCCGGCCATCTCTTTCGTCTCTTCCTGCGCCATGAACATCTCCTTATCGACCCAAGATCAATTCAATTGCTCACTCTGGTCTGCAAACCCTGTTGCTATCGTTGCCAGAACAAACCCTGGCGTCACTCGTTAAACAATCCGTCTGTTTAGCCCGACTCAACTTTGTTACGACTGAAAAGAAGGGAATACTGTGCAATCGAATACTTAATCAGCCCGGCGGTCCGCAGGTGCCTGCAAAAATCCACCCGCTGAGGCAGAAGTACCGACGGCGGCCTCCGCTTTCGCCGCGGTCACACTACATACGAGGCGTCGACGGGCTTCGGCAGAAAAAATGGAAAAAGCTGAAATATTCGGATGAACGGGTGGCGCAAACAGCGCTTAAAGGGCACGGCGGCAGTCGGTCCGCCGCGCCCTGGAATGGTTGCAGGGAGGATTTTTCGGCTCTTCAGCTGTTCTGCGGGAATGTAACAAGGTCCCACGGAACGGCTTCAGGCGTTATTGTAAATCCTGTCGGTCATAATCGTCTCGGACGGCTGAACCACCGCCTGCGGAGCCGGGACCTTTTCGCTGGCGGCCATTGACTGCAGGCTCACAGCCGTCATGTTATCAAGCAGATTGCGTTGGATTGCCTGCCAGTAATCGGCGGCGCCGCAATAGCCGCTGTGTTCGCAGTTCTGGTCGCCGGTGGTGCATGGGCTGAGGTAGATGGGGCCTTCGATGGATTCGACGATTTCGCGCAGTGTAATGCCGCCCGGGTCGCGCTGCAGGGCGAAGCCGCCGTCCTTGCCGCGGGTGGCCCTCACCACGCCGCCAACCGACAGATTGCGGAAAATCTTCAGCAGGTAGCTTTTGGGCACACTGGTCCTGGCCGCCACTTCTTCCACATTAATCGGCCAGCGGCGACGGTTGTTAGCCAGATAAATGAGCCCCCGGATCCCGTACTTCGTTGCGACGGATACCTTCATTGTTCCCCCCTTACCGCAAAAAAGGTGCCGCCAGAAGATGTTCTCAGCCTCATTTCCTGATCATGCCCACCTTGTGAGCAATATCCAGAAACTCCGATCCGCCGACATCCTCCAGGCGCTTGCCGCGTCGCTCAAGCTCTTCGTTAAGCTTGATAGCTTTTTCCTGCATCTGTTCGTGGGTCTGCTCACTGCCGCCAAGAAGGCAGAAATTATCGCCGCGAGTCTGGCGATGATGGCCATCCTGATTATCAAGGCCAACTCCCAGCAGCAGTGCCTTGCTTTGATCTGCTTTGGTCATATTAACCCCAGTTTCGTTCACAAAAAATACTTCACTGAAAATAAAGTTTTCTGGCCCGCATGACACCATGGGCCCCCAGAGATAAATGTAAAGTGCCTGCCCCAGTAAGGACGATACTAAAGCTGGCCGCTACTGCCCGAAGACGGCCAACATTATAACGCCTACAGGCCCTGCCCGACAGAGCCTGCTGGCCGAATTATGGCCGCCTGGCATCGGTTTCCGATCAGCCAGAGCATTTGGTGTTCTGCCGGGAGATTTATGCTGATGAAAGCCGAGGAAGTTGTCAACGCCTGTAAGCACCTGCCGACCATTCCAGCCGTAGCCCTGGAGGTTCTCAGACTGAGCCGGGATGAAGACGTCAACCTGCGCGACATTGCCGAGGTGCTTTCCCGCGATGTCGCCTTGAGCGGACGCCTGCTGAAAGTGGTCAACAGCGCCTTTTACGGCTTGCCTCGCAAAATAGCTTCGGTCAACCAGGCGGTAGTCGTGCTGGGACTGGCAAGCGTAAAAACGCTGGCTCTGGGCTTCTCTCTGGCCGGCAACATCTCCGAAAAACACGGAAGTGATGGAAAACTGGAAGGGTTCTGGAAACGCAGCCTGCTTGTTGCCGTGGCCGCTCGCACATTCGCCGAACGAAAATTGCCTATACTGCGCGAAGAAGCCTTCACCACCGGCCTGCTGGCCGACGTAGGCACCCTGGCCATGAGCGAGGCCTTCGGCGAACAGTACGACGAGTTCTTCATCCAGCCCGGACAGAATCACGTTGATACAGTGCAGAACGAGCGGGAACTTTTCGACCTGGACCACCAGGCCATCGGACGCCTGATGGCCGAGAGCTGGCAGTTGCCCGAACTGCTCACCATTCCGGTGGCTCATCACCATTACCCTGAAGGCGTTGGCGACGTCGACCCGATGGTTGCCGACCTTGTAAAAATTGTATATGCCGCAAATCTCTGCGCCGAAATCTTCTGCGGGAACACGAGCCAGGAGATGATCGACCGCTTCCGGCAGGCAGCCGAAAAGTATCTCGAAATGCCCTGGGAAGCCTGCGAGCAGATGCTCGAGACGTTCCACAAAGACGCCGAAGAGGTGGGCCGCCTGCTCGACATCAAGTTGCCGGAAACAACCAGCTTCGCCAAGATTGTGCAGGATGCAGCCGAGGAACTGACGCGATTGACTCTCCAGACGCAGCAGCAGGCCCATACCATTCAGCAGGAAAATGTCCGCAATGCCAGCCGCCTGCATGAACTTGAAGAATCCAATCGCCAGCTTGCCCAGAAGGTCAACCACGACGCCCTGACAGGCGTTTACAACCGCCGATTCATGGAAGCGTTTCTGGAACGCGAAATTGCCCGCGGCTCACGATTCCGCCGCCCCCTGGCCCTGCTGTTTGCCGACATCGACTACTTTAAGAAGATAAACGACACCCTCGGCCACCAGGTGGGCGACGAAGTGCTGACACAGGTTGGACGCATCCTCAAGGCCAGCATCCGCGACTCCGACTGCGTCTGCCGCTACGGCGGCGAGGAGTTTGTGGTAATTCTGCCGGAAACCGATCTGTGGGGCGCCACACAATTGGCCGAGAAAATCCGCAAGCTTATTGCCGACTGGAAATTCCACTCCGACAGCCAGCCGAAAGGTCTGCGAATTACGGTCAGCATCGGCGTGGCGGCCATGAATCCGAACCGGCCGCTGGAAAAGGAAATGCTTATCCAGATGGCCGACCAGTCGGTCTACACCGCCAAAAAAGAAGGACGCAACTGCGTCTGCGCCCTGCGCAAGCGGGTCACGCCGCTGGCCGAGTCCTCAGCCCCAGCCGCAACAACCGAGAGATAATCTGGACCTGAAGATCGGCCCCTCGTCGTGGATGCCGCCGAAGCCTCGGCAAAGGCCGGTTGCCCTTGCTGTTTTGTGCCGTTGCCTTTAAAGCCCCCGGCACTGCCGGGGGATCGAAGCTTCCCGATTCCACAAAATTCAAGTCAACAGAAATAACTGCAACAACGAAACGACCCAAGCGTCCCCCGGCAGTGTTGGGGGCTTTAGAACATTCGGCATGCCGCCGCACTCGACGCCCTTCTTCCGCCGCTCATTGCTTGAATCTCATCTCCGTCAGCGTCATAATGTGCCGATGCCTGGCGAACCACGGCCGATGCTGGGGCGCAGCGTTTCGCTTGCGGGACGTCAATCGCCAAGCTGATTGCTTTTTCTATTGTTCTGCATCTTAAGACGGAGTTTAAGCGCTATGAGCAGTACCATTCGAGTTGGAATAGTTGGCGTTGGAATGGCTGGCACCTATCACCTGGCCTGCCTCAGGCGCGTGAGCGGGGCCGATGTGCAGGTGGTCGGCGTAACGAGTCGCCGCCCTGAGAGCCGCCAGGCTTTTGCCGAAAAACATGGCCTGCGAGCCTTCGACACGCTTGAAGATATGCTGGGCGAGGTCGATGCAATCGTTATCTGCTCGCCGCCTTATGCTCATGAACAGAACATGATGCTCGCTGCCGAGCGCGGCAAACACGTGCTTTGCGAGAAGCCGCTGACCGGATTTTTCGGTCCTCCCGGGGCCGATACCGATTTCCGCGGCGACCTGGAGCCCAAGGCCGCCATGCTTGAGGCCATGCGGGACAAGCTGTCGCACCTGCAGAGTTCGATCACCAGTTCCGGCATTGTTTTTGGCTATGCCGAAAACTTCGTCTATGCCCCCAGCGTGCAGAAAGAGCGTCAACTCATAGAGCAAAGTGGCGCCCAACTCTTGCGTATGATTGGCGAGGAATCGCACAACGGCAGCCACAGTGGCGATTATGGCATCTGGGCCAGGGCCGGCGGCGGATCGCTGGTCGGCAAAGGATGCCATCCGCTCACCGCCCTGCTCTACCTTAAGCGATGCGAAAAGCCGACCGCCGGCAATCTCATCAACGCCTCGGCCGGCGGCAGCAACCCCGCCCGCCCCATCCGACCGCGCAGCGTCACCGCACGCACGCACAAGTTGACTCGCCTGCCGCAGTACCGCGATGCCGGCTTCCTGCGGACCGATTATCACGACATCGAAGACTACGGCTGGATGCACGTCACCTTTGACGATGGCACGGTGGCTGATGTTGTCACCGGCGAGACAACGCTCGGCGGCATCTACGACTATCTCGAAATTTTCGCCAATAACCATCGTGCCCGCTGTCGCCTGAACCCGTTGAACATGCTCGACTTCTACAATCCGCAGCACGAGCAGTTTGCCGATGCCTACCTGGTCGAGAAGATTTCGAGCAACGAGGGCTGGTCGCCCGTCTCGGCCGACGAGCACTACACCATGGGTTACCAGGCCGAGGTGCAGGACTTCATCTCGGCCATCGTCGAAGGTCGCCAGCCCTTGAGCGACCTGAATCTGGCGGTCGATACCATGCTGGTCATCTATGCCGCTTACCTGAGCGACGAACAAGGCGGAGCGGAGGTGGCGCTTGATCTCTAATCGCCCATTGCCTGGCGCCGGCGATTCCGCCGCCCTGCCCCTGGCCGGCCAACTGGCCCTGGTGACAGGTGGCGCTCGACGCCTCGGGCGGACCATCGCCACGGAGCTTTGTGCCGCCGGGGCCGACTTGCTGATCCATTACAACCGCAGCCATAGCGAAGCCGAACAGCTGGCCACCGCCATACGCCAGAGCGGACGGCTCGCCTGGACGATCAGCACGGATCTTCAGGAGCAGTCGGCAACCGAGCGTCTTATTGCCGATGCCACCACGTTGACCGGCCGTCCTCTGGACATCCTGCTGAATAATGCCAGCATCTATGCCGAGAGCGATGTTTCAAGCGTGACAATGGTAGGCATTGAGCAGCAGGTGCGAATTAATGCCTCGGCCCCGCTGCTCCTGGCCCGGGCCTTTGCCGCCCAGAAGCGGCCGTCGGGCTGCATCATCAATATGCTCGACGCCCGCATGGTTGATTATGATAGCCAGCACCTGGCTTATCATCTGAGCAAGCGGATGCTGCTGAGCATCACGCAACTTCTGGCCCTGGAACTGGCTCCGACCATCCGCGTAAACGGTGTTGCGCCCGGTGTCATTCTGCCCGATGAGGGACAGCCGGAAGCATCCCTGGAGGCCATGGTCCGCAGCACGCCGCTGGGGCGCCACGGCGAACCGTCCGACGTAGCCCGGGCGGTACGGTTTCTGGCCGAAAACAACTTCATTACCGGGCAGATTCTCTATGTTGATGGCGGCCGACACCTGCGCGGGCGAGTTTACGGCGAATGACCCACGGGTTTGCAGCAGGGCTTGGTCGCGAACAAGGGCAACGAGTTTTCCGCGCCGCGGCACCCCCACCTGTCTCCGGCCTGCGCCAAAGACATCCTCCCCCGTCAAGGGGGAGGGGTTTAACGGCTTCTGTCGTTACTCTACCCCCTCGGGGAAGAGTTGCCTTGCGGGGCGACGGCGACTATTATTAGTGTTCGGTTTTTGCTATTTGATCAACTTTTTACGAGCCTTGGCGCTCGCGTCACCTTCTGATACGAGGAATATTGGCAATGAACATAAAACGCGTTGAAGAGCTTGTTCGCGAGCTGCTGATTGAGATTGGCGAGAACCCCGAGCGCGAGGGTCTGCTTAAGACGCCCGAGCGCGTGGCCAAGTCGTACGAGTTCCTGACGGCCGGTTACCATCAGGATATTGACACCATCATCAATCAGGCCGTTTTCACCAGCGAGACCGACAACATGATCGTCGCTCGCGACATCGAGGTCTACAGCCTCTGCGAGCACCACATGCTGCCCTTTTACGGGCGGTGTCACATCGGTTACATCGCTCAGCACAAAATGCTGGGGGTGAGCAAGATTGCCCGGATCGTCGATTTTTACGCCCGGCGGCTGCAGGTGCAGGAGCGACTGACCAGCCAGATCGCCGAAGAGATTCGTCGGGCAGTCGATGCCGACGGCGTTGGCGTGGTCATGGAGTGCCGCCACCTTTGCATGATGATGCGCGGCGTCGAAAAACAGAACTCCATCATGACGACCTCCAGCGTCCTGGGCAGCTTCCGCGAAGACTCCCGCACGAGGATGGAATTCCTTAACCTGATCGAGCGCCGCTTCGGCATCTGATTCATCCCCTGCTGGCCACCGCAGGCAGTCCACCGACTAGAGATACCGCACCATGGCCGTCAGCATAGCCGAAATCATCATCCTCAGTCTGCTTGCCGACTGGATTTGCCGCAAAGCGGGCATACCCGGCCTGATTGGCATGCTGGCCGTCGGCATAGCCCTGGGGCCGCACGCCTTGGGCTACATAGCTCCGGGGTTGCTGGAAATAGGCACGGAGTTGCGGCAAGTCGCCCTGATCGTCATCCTGCTGCGGGCCGGCTTCGAGCTGAGCCGCCAGGCCCTGAAGCGCGTTGGCGGCAAAGCCTTGCTGCTGGCCTTTGTGCCGGCCACCTGCGAAGGTCTGGCCATCACGTTGCTTGCTCCTCACCTGCTCGGCCTCTCATACCTGGAAGCCGCCCTGCTTGCTTCGGTGCTGGCGGCAGTCTCGCCGGCGGTTGTCGTCCCGCTCATGATACGCTTCATCAAGGAGCGCAAGGGCAGCGACAAAAGCATTCCATCAATGGTACTGGCGGCCGCCAGCATCGACGACATTTACGTCATCGTCGTGCACAGCGTGCTGCTTGGCATCTTCACCGGCAGCCAGCTCAACCTTACATGGCAACTGATTGGCATACCCGTCTCGCTGCTGCTCGGCGTCGCCGTCGGACTGCTTAGCGGCCTGCTGCTCTATCGACTTTTCGAACGATTTAATCCGCGAGCTACCAAACGCGTGCTGGTGATTATTGCCGTCACCATTCTGCTGGTCCGCCTGCAGCAGTTGGCTGCCGGCTATGTCCCCTTTGCCGCCCTGGTGGCCGCCATGGCTATAGGTTTTGTAATTCTGGAAAAGCGCGAACAGATGGCTCACGAAATTTCGGCCAAGCTGGCGCGGGTCTGGATATTCGCCGAGATAATTCTCTTTTCGCTGGTCGGAGCACAGGTCAACGTCACAGTCGCCTGGCATGCCGGGCTGGCCGGGGCGGCGATAATTGCCCTGGGCTTAGTGGCCCGGGCTGGCGGCGTGTTGCTCTGCCTGATGCGAAGCAACCTGACCTGGGGCGAACGCATTTTCGTCATCGTATCGTACTCGCCGAAGGCCACCGTGCAGGCGGCCATAGGAGCAGCGCCGCTGCTGGCCATGCGACAGATGGGACTGGAAAGCACAGCCGCGGGCGAAACCATACTGGCAGTTGCCGTCCTGAGCATCGTACTGACCGCCCCGACCGGTGCCTGGGCCATTGCAGCCCTGGGCCGCCGGGTGCTCGCCACCGCCGACTCCAACTCCCCCGATGATGCCCTGCGGGCTGCCGTTGAAAGCGCCGCCGAGCAGGAAGAGCTGTAGACCGCGTGCCCCGCGAAGTGCCTTGGCATCGTTGCCCCCGGCCAGGCAATTGTCTGCGGCCGCTGTTGCCACGGCGACCGGAAACCGTTCCGCCCGGACCGACCTCAGTTCATCCAGCAGATTTCCGTGCCTTTTCGGTCAACACCAGGCCCGCCCTCAAGTGTTACACCTTTTGACAAGTTTTTGGCCAGAAGCATTCTCTTCGTTACGAAAGGACCATCCCACATGAGACGCCAGATTATCATCAGCCTGCTCCTGCTCAGCCTCTGCTTTGGCCTGGCAATCCCGGCAGTTGCCACGGCGCAGCAGAATGCGGCTCAGGCCGACCGGCAAGAGCAGCAGGTCAAGGAGATCAAGCAATACGGCATTACCTGGACGTTCGAGCGTCCGGTGCGGGCCGGACAGTTCATCAACGGCGACTGGTGGGTAATAGGCCCGGTGGTGGTAACCTCTGTAAGCCCGGCACCCGGCAAAGCCCCCGAGGACGAGAAGGTTGACATTAAACGCGACCAGTGGGGCAACACCAGCCTGCGCGATGACGACCGCATGCGCAACGGCTCCATGGTTATCCTCCAGGCCGGCCCGCACCAGGCTTACGACTCACGCAGTTCCAGCTACAACGCCGAGACCGCAGCCAAGTACCCGCTGCGCCTGGAGCCCAATCGCAGCCTGGTCTCGACCATCAGCCATCGCTCAATTAACAACCAGAACTTTGCCCACAAGATAATGTGGGGCTCGGAGCGAAACGACCAGGTGGTCCTGAAGGCCGCAGCCGTGCTCACCTGCCTGGCCAACGTGCCGCCGGACGATGCCTTTCGTCCGCCCTACGCCGGAGTGGAGAAGCCGATTTTCCGCGCCTCGCAGTTCAAGTGGGACAGGTTGCTGAAGCTCGAACCAGTGGAAAGCACGCCCGACTGGGAGCAGTTCAACCGCTACTTCGAGCGCGTCTGGCTCGACCATATTCCGAGCTGGGGCATGCGTTCGGTATCCCCCAACGAAAACCAGCCATCCTACGGCCGTGAACATGGCCGAGTGACGTCGATTGCCGCCCTCATGGTCCACCTGGACGTGCCGCAGGAAAAGAAGGAAAAGCTGACCATTGGCATGGTGCAGCGCGGCATCGACCTCTGGGGCGTCTGCCAGGTGGGCATGCACTTTAACCATGGTGGTGGCCATGGCAACGGCCGCAAATGGCCCGTCCTCTTTGCCAGTTTGATGCTCGATGAACCCCGCCTGGCCCGCCTGCCCGAAACCGCAACCTTCCAGGAGGACGTGCAGACCTACTACGGCAAGGGCTGGCATGGCCAGACGGCACTGTACTGGATGGTAAACCACCACGGGCCCCGAACCCGCTACGAAGAAAAGCCGCCCGAGCAGTGGGAGCGCTGGGATAAGTCAACCGAAGGGTATCGGATAAGCAGCGTAGCCCAGGGCTGGATAGGCAACGCTCTGGCTGCCCGCATGATGAAAGGTATCGACCTCTGGGGCCACGACGCGTTTTTCGATTATTGCGATCGGTGGATGGCCCAGCAGGATGTTTATGCCGAAGCCCGTGGCGAGCACAAGCGGCCCAGCCAGGAGGGCAAGACTTACGACAAGTTTGTCGACCAGATGTGGCACGCCTACCGCCAGAGCGCTCCGGAGCAACCAATGCATGGCAAACATCGCATGTGGGTCAACGAGGGCCGTGGCGGCAAATGGGTGCCTAACCAGAAGCCGTAACAGGTTCCACTGCTGTCCAACCGCTGCATCGTTTTGGTTAAAAATACTTCGGGCCCGGTCAGCTTAATTTGCTGGCCGGGCCCAGATTGTATACCGATTTTGGAGAGCATTAATCTTATGGACGATCAGTTCCAACGACCTTGCCATCATGAAACACAACGCTGTACTCGCCGTCTTCAGTGTCCCAGGTCATAGCCGAAGTGCCGGCCACGCCGCCACCACCGGTTGCCGGTCCAAGAAGATCCTTAACCTGCTGCTCGCTCATGCCCATCGTCACTTTGCCGAAGTTGGCCTTCACGCGATCCTCGTCGGCAGTCATCTCGTCGCCGCCGTGACCATGGTATTGGACCTTGCCATCAGCAAAAACAACGGCCTGGCTCACACCGTCTTTCTCCCACACGGCCGTGAAGTCCGTTTCGCTGCCATGCCTGTTCTGCGGGTCGCCGAGGATGGCTTTGACCTCGTCGTAGGTCATGCCGATTTTAATCTCGCTGGCGGCAGCAATACTGGCGTTGCCGACACTGCTTGTTGCGTCATTTACAGCGCCCGCCGACCCTCCATCGCCATTGGCACTGTTTTCGGCATCGTCGCCCGAACCGCCCGAGCAGCCCACAGCCAGGGCCATCATTGCCATTGCCAGGATTACTGTCAGCGTCATCTTCTTCATCGCCTGCTCCTTCATGTTGTCTTGCCATAAGTTGTTGCAACGCTTCTGCAATTGGACCCTCGTATACTGCCGATTATATCAGGGGGCTGCCATAGTGTGCCACAATGAATTAATGGCGGCACCTGAAGCCCGTGCCGCGGTTTTATGTGCGGTATGAAAAGAGGGCCCAGTGTGTTACACTGAGCCCCGGGAATTGCTGGCGGAGAGGGGGGGATTCGAACCCCCGGTGCCCATAAAGAGCACACCGGTTTTCGAAACCGGCCCATTCAACCGCTCTGGCACCTCTCCACGATATTCTGATTTTTATGCTGCACGCCTCGGACCGACTGCAGTTGGCCAGCCCGTCCCGCGCAGGTAGTAATGTAGCGTTCGCTGGACCGAAAATCAAGTGGAGTATGGCCGCGGCAACAATATTTCGTCGCAAGGAGCGGCACAATGTGCAAAATATCGTCGGTCAAGGCAAATGATGACATTCGGGCGGTCGCCACGATGGCCCGGGAAATCTGGAACGAGCATTATGTGCCCATCATCGGTCAGGCACAGGTCGACTACATGCTCCAGGAGTTCCAGAGCCAATCAGCCATCGCCCGGCAAACGGCCGAGGGTTACCAGTATTACCTGGTCCACGCCGACCGGCAGTTGGTCGGTTATTTCGCCCTCTTGCCCAAACCGAGCGAGGGCGGGCTGTTTCTCAGCAAGATTTACATTCGCAGCCAGTGGCGAGGCCGCGGCCTCGGCAGAATGATAATCAGTTATGCCATCGAGGTGAGCCGCGAATTGCGCCTGGCGGAAATCAGGCTGACGGTCAACAGGCACAACGCCGCCAGCATAGCCTTCTACGAGCGGCTCGGCTTCGTGCGGGACGGTACTGTTGTGCAGGATATTGGCAATGGCTTTGTGATGGACGATTACCGCATGGTTATGGCAGTTGATTCGCAGCACGGTGGCGACCATGCCAGCGACGCCGAAAGGACCCGATGAAACCTGCCCACAAGCGACACCCGCGCGTCTTCGGTTTTCTTCTGCTGACCCTGGCCATGGCCGGTTGGGGCATAACCTTCGGCATGAACCGGTGGATGCTGGAGGATACGCCGCTGAAGGCAGAGCCCTGGCCGGGGCTGAGCCTGAGCGTGATTCGCTTCGGCCTTGCCGCGGTGGCACTATTGCCATGGGCGGCACTTATTGTGTGGCGACGATACAGGATGACTCGCTCGGCAGGCATGGCGGCCCCCGTCGGCGAGCTTACCGGCTTGGCCGGATCGTCTGGCAGCCCAGCTGCCGGTGGCTCGGCGGTTGACATCCTGGCCCCGCTTAACTGGCGACGCTGGATGGAACTCGTCGTGCTGGGGCTTCTGAGCGTGGTGGGTTACCATCTGCTGGCCAATTCGGCCCAAAGCTATGCCTCGGCGGGGCTTAATGCCGTGCTGCACCAGATGACGCCGGTTGTGGCCTTTATTGGCGGCCTGATTGCCCTCAAGGAGCGAGTCTCGACGGTCAAGCTGGCCGGACTGGCCGTGGCCTCGGTTGGGGCCATCTGGTACTCGCTGGTTGAGGCCGGCAGCGCCCTTAAGGGCGACAACATCCCCCTGGCTGCACTGCTGATATTCCTGGTGGCCTTGGATTGGACATTCTACCTGGTGCTGGCCAAGAGGGCCCTGAGATACTGGTCGGGCATGGAACTTGCCGTCGTGGCAAATGCCATTGGCTCGCTGCTGCTGGTGGTGCTGGCACTTGTGCTGGAGCTTATACCGGCGGTTGGGCTGCAGGTCGACTGGAGCATATTGTGCGGCTTCGACGGCTTTACCTGGTTCATAATGCTCTACCTGTCGCTGGTGGCGGGCGTTATCTGCTATCTGTTCTACAATGCCGGACTCAAGAGGGTCGAAAGCTCGCAGGCGGCTGTGTTCGGTTACCTGCTGGTGCCGGTGGCCCTGGTGACAGGATTGTTTCTGCCCGGAGACTTGCGCGAAGAGTTGAGCGTTACAAAGATACTGGCGGCGGCCATGATAGTTGCCGGCGTCTATCTTGTGACCAAACAGCGTCCGCGAGGGCGAAGGTTGACAGACTGATCGCCACAGGCTTTTGCCTGACCAGGATATTCGAGCGCGAAGAAAGACCCCCGGAAGCTCGAAAGGCGTCCGGGGGTCTTTATCTTTTGAGTCAGCGTACTTTGTGCTGCCGACTCTGCATTAGCTGCACGCGACAGATCGTGCAGTTGCGCTATTCATCGGCCGGGACAACCTGCGGCTGACGCTCGGCAAATTGGCCCTTGTAAATCAGGTTGCTGCGCTGCTTCAGCTTTTCCAGATCAAGGCTCGGCTGGCTTCCATAGCCGCCACCGACGATGCCCAGAACTTCCATCTCAAGCTGCTGGCGGGCGAGCCTAAGAGCCTGCCGGGTCATATTCTCGCGCTGGCTGTTATAAATGGCACTCTTAACATGATTGCCACCGGTTACCTCGAAGGCGATAGCAGCCTTGTAGTCGGCGGTCTGGTGCGTGCCGAATTTATCCTCATCGCGATCGAAAGCGTCCAGCGCCTTGCGTTCCAGCGATCCTTCGCCAGCCATAATGCCCTGCACTGTCCTGGTCTGCACCTCGTAACCAGCCTCGCGGGCGAGGTCCGCCAGTGAGGCATCGCTCTGTTTGGCCTGCTTCACCAGTTCCTCGGCCTTCTTTACCGCCAGATCCTGGGCCTCGATGAGTTTCAGATCGGCAACCGCCTGCTCTCGCACGGCATCCAGCGAATCGGCCGGGCGGGCGGGCACCACATTCGTTATACGGAAAATGTACATGTTGCCTTCTTGGTCAAGCATCGGACCGTAAGGCCGATTGGGGAAAATACCCTCACCCAGTGGTCGCACGCTCAGGGCAATACCCGGAAAATTAATCGGGCCACGCTCGGTCATAAAAGCGGCCTCGCCAATGCCCGGCAGTTCCGCCGCCTCCTCCTGGCTGACAGGATTTTCGGTGCGGCCAATGTGCAGCAGCGGCTCGTCATCTTCGCCCTGCGGATCGCCGGCAACGCCCATCAGCGACATGGCCGGGGTCTGCTCCAGGCGCATCTGAGCCGTCCGCATCTTCTCCATCATCTGCGCCTGGGCTTTCGACTTCTTCAGATCCTGGGTAACCTTGTCCCGAATCTCATCCAGCGGAATATATTCCACCTCGGGCTGCTGAGGTTCAGTGGCAGCCGGCGAGTCGGCCGGAATGCCCTGGTCGAGATTCTCGGACTGAATTACCGGCGGATTATCGCTGCCCGCATCGGCCGGGGCGCTCTCCTGGGCGGTGGCTGCGTCACCGGTGTCGCCCTCGGCTGCGGCTGGCTGATCATCATTGGTCACGGCCGTTTCAGCATCGCTCTCTGTGGTCTCGTCCTCGGGAGCATTCAGCGTCCGAGCCGGCTCTTCCTCCGGGGCGGCTTCCGGTGCGACTTCGGCCGGCGGCGCGGCCTCGGGCTGCGGTGCGGTTTCGTTCTGCGGCTCCGCATCGGCGGGTGGTGCGTCAGTGCCATCGGCGGGCTCATCCTGACTCGCATCCGGTTCGCCGGCTGCATCATCGCCGTCTTCGGCCTCGTCCTGACGAACGTAGCGGAACTTGTTCTGCTCGTAATACTGCAGCACCTCTTCGTCGGTCACTTCGATTTTGGCGGCCACTTCGTCAACATTCATGTAGATCCACTCGGCACTGACCCGCGGCGGAATCTTATAGCCGATTCCTTCGGGCGACTCCTGCGGCAGAACATCGCGGCAACGCTGGAAGTGAGCCTCAAGGGCCTCCTCTGTCGGCTTGTCCACCTGGTCGAGGAGTTTTTCGCTCTCGATGGTCACCTGTGTAATGTTGGCCGACTGATACATGCTGCGGAAAATGTCGTCAACGTCTTCGGGCAACACCTTGGCAGCACTCCCGGCAAGGCTGATGTACTGCTGCAGGGTCATGATGGTGCCGATAGCCTCGACGGCCGCTTCCCTGGTCTGCATGCGGCCCACCAGTTGCTGCTGCTCCTCGGCAGACAAACGGTTGAATTCGTTGGCGGCGGTTTGCTGCGGCACTGTAACGCCAGCCTGCTCGGCCTCCACCAGCAGAATCAGCAAGGCCTGCGTGGCTTCGTCAGCATCTTTGGCCGCCTCTCCGAATACGCCCATAGTCGCGGCCACATTCTGCGCATTCAGGTATCTTTCTCGTGAAATGTCCTGACCATAAATATTCAGCACGACTTCGCGAGATTCCGGGCTGCCGCCGAAGCGTTCGATCGCTTCTCCCAGTTGTCCCAGGGCACCAAAGGTGACCATGGCGAAGACTGCCAGAATCATGAGCACGAAGAAAATTTTACGATGTTTGCGGAAAAATTGCAGATTCATCCAATTCTCCTGTTAAGTTCCAACGGAAGAGCATCCTGATGCTTCTTCAAACCATATAGTCTAGTCAGGGCCGAACTGTAGATCAACCAAAAATGAGGCGTGCTCTTGACACAGCATGACATGGTCTGATTAAATTGCAGCGTATGGCGGCCTGCGGCACCACGGATATGGCACCGCAAGCCGCCTGCGTTTTCTTTGCGCTTAAAGAGTCCGACGAAAGGTGAATGATGGCTAAGCAGTCAAGGAGCCTGGTGATTGTGGAATCGCCGGCCAAGGCCAAGACCATTGGCAAGTACCTGGGCAAGGGTTACGTGGTGAAGGCCTCAAAGGGCCATGTGCGCGACCTGCCGAAGAAAGATCTTGGCGTCGATCTGGAACATGACTTCCAGCCCAAATACGTCGTGCCGCGCGACCGTAACAGCATCATCAAAGAGCTGAAAACGGCCGCCAAGGGCAGCCAGAGCGTATACCTGGCAACTGACTTGGACCGAGAGGGCGAGGCTATTGCCTGGCATATTGCCGACACCCTCGGACTCGACCCCGAAGACACCTACCGCGTGGTCTTCAACGAGATTACGGCCTCGGCCATCCGCGATGCCTTCAAAGATCCCGGCCGACTTAACCTGCACAAGGTGGATGCCCAGCAGGCCCGCCGCGTGCTGGACCGGATTGTGGGCTACAAGCTCAGCCCGCTGCTGTGGCGAAAAATTCGTCGCGGCCTCAGTGCCGGGCGCGTGCAGAGCGTGGCCGTGAGGCTGGTGGTGGAGCGCGAGCGCGAAATTGAGGCCTTCAAGGCCGAGGAATATTGGCGCATCCGGGCCGATCTGGCCCCCGCCGGGCAGACCGACGAGGCCAACCGCTTCAAAGCCGAATTGATGCGCTTTGGCGGCAAGAAGTTCCGGCCAGATAGCGGCACCGACGCCGAAGCCGCCGCCACCGAGTTGCGCCAGGCGCAGTACGTGGTGACCCAGCGAACAGTCAAGCGTCGGCAGGACAGGCCGCCGCCGCCCTTTATAACCAGTGAATTGCAGCGGGCCGCCTCCACCAACATGCGTTTTAACAGTCAGCGGACAATGCGTGTGGCCCAGCAATTGTACGAGGGCGTGGAGCTTGGCAAGAGCGGGCATGTGGCCCTGATAACCTACATGCGTACCGACAGCCACCACGTTGCGGGTTCGGCCCTGAATGCCTGCCGGGAATATATCGGCAGCAAGTTCGGGGCGAATTACGTGCCCGAGAAGCCCAACTTTTTCGCCTCCCGCAGCAACGCCCAGGAGGCTCATGAAGCGATTCGCCCGACCGAGGTCAGAATTCATCCGGACGAGGTCAAGGAGCACCTTTCCAGCGATCAGTACCGCCTTTACCAGCTGATCTGGCAGCGGTTCGTGGCCTCGCAGATGAAGCCCGCC
>JAWLHX010000030.1:0-46941 GCA_041690105.1 Phycisphaerae bacterium | reverse complement strand
AGGTCGAAGGTTGTGCGGAACCACCACGGCTTGCGGAACGGGCTGTCATCGGGCTTCGGCAGCAAACTGTGAAGCGTCTGGTTGCCGCCCTTGAAGCCGGGGAAATCGGCCAGGTTCATCCCGGTGTATGGGTTCGGCAGCGAGCCGCACTCGACTAACCCGCCGACGACAGTGCCCGGCACGGCCGCCACATGCCAGCCTTCGGGCAGGTAGCTTTCGATCGAAATCTTTTCGCCCGGCAGTTGGACTACGTCCGCAGATTGCAGCAACCACTTCTGTGTGAGTTTCATAGAGATTTTCTGTCCCAACAGGCCCCCGACTGACCTATGCCGCAGCTACTGGCAGTAGTGCATCGTCTCCATCACGGGGTCGGCAATGCAAGGCCCTGAAATCATGATTCAGATGCTACCGCCTGCGCAATTTACTGTACAGGCAAAAGGCTTTACTTCATACGCACAGAGGCGTCATACTCCTGCTTGTTCATCGGCGCCAATGCTCGGATCTTCGACGGGAATCGGGTAAGGGGACCGTTATGGCACCCTTCGCTTCGGCGTGCATTCTATGCCTTTGCTGCGTTGCTCCACTTTCGGCGGCTACGAGTTTCGCGCTAAAAATGAACAGTGTATTCAAGCAATTCCGCTGCGGCGCCGGCACCTCATCCCCCTGTGCCAGACCTCTCATTTCCCGTCTCCCCACAGCGGGCTCGACCACGCCATGTCCCCGTCGTCCGTCGTCACCCGCACGTAGCAGTATTCCTGCGGCCCAATATCGCCGATATCAAACTCGCCACGCACCACCCGCCTGTCCTCGTCGGCCGTCAACCGCTCCGAGTCCTCCCCAGCACGTACCAGCACCGCCTCTCGCACCCCATCCTCCGCCGCAGCCTCCACCATCACTTTGCATCCGAGCCCTTCGCCACATTGCTTTACGTCCAGGTACAGACCGCGCCGCGTTGCCGCGTAGGTCCGCCGCCCAGCCATTGCGTCGAAGATGTTTTCCCGGGTCAACTCTGTCGCCATCGCCGCCGTAAATCCCTGCGGATACAGGTTCGCTCTATATTCTGACACCGCCGGCTGCTTCCGGTGCAGTTCATCCCCCGGCCGCCCATCGTGAATATCTCCGCCGCCGACGAACCCGAACCGGTATCCCCGCCCCAGGGCGTCCACCACGTGCCGCCCCGTCATCTCACCGCCGGCCGATCGAATCGGCCGCGGATTCCCCACCGCCCCAGCTCGCTCCGAGCTCCCCCATACCGAGTAGACCTCCACCGCCTTCTCATAGCGCGGGTTCCAGCCCTGCTCCCAGTCCACCCCCATCACCACGTTCGACGTATGATGAGGTATCGCGATAGCCTCACCCGCCGGCAGTTCGTCCAGCCTCTGCCACAGCTTCTCCAGCGTGTTGCAATCGGCGTCCGTTGCCCGCAGCGCCGGCGCCTGAGCGCCTCGCACGTAGATGTTACGGTGTCCCGGCGCGCCGCCACCCTTCAGATGATGCGTCCACTCCTGACCAACTAGCGTCGCAAACCGCCCCGCCTCATTGAAGTCATTCGTTACCGCTTGGAAGTAATCCCACTGCCGCTCTGTCAGCGCCTCCATGTGATCCGAAATCGCCCCAAAATCCAGGAATGCCTCGTCCCGCGCAAAGGCATACAGTTCCTCAGGGCAGCGGATGCCGTCGCTGAAAAACGTCTGCCAGTGCGGGTCGCCCCACCAGATCCGCTCCTGCGGCGCTGCAGCGCACAC
Source organism: Phycisphaerae bacterium (assembly GCA_041690105.1). Lineage (GTDB taxonomy): Bacteria > Planctomycetota > Phycisphaerae > FEN-1346 > JAACEH01 > JAWLHX01. The sequence goes on along the minus strand of JAWLHX010000030.1, from coordinate 45,196 downwards.
CGCTACGGCATTCGACCAGCCCTCCAGCCCCGACGCCTCATCCACAACCCGCACAAAATGAATCCCCGGCCTCCTGAACCGGTAGCCCCCGAACCGCCCGATTGGCCGCATGTCCCCCGGAAAGACCCCCTGCGCCGTCCCGTCAAACACCGCTTCCGTCGGCCCCTCCAGACCCTCCGCCGTCACCCGCAGCCGCCCCGTCCACGATTCCAAGCAGTCGTCAACGTACTGGATGTCGCGCTGCACGTTCAGGTTGAAAGGCCCTTGCGGCCGCGGCTTTAACGTATTGAAGGCCGCGGCGCTCGGCATCTCGCGCAGTTCGCCTCGCAGCTTCACCCGCAAGTCAAACGCCTCGCCCACCGCCAGTCGCGAAGGTATCACCACCAGCATCCCCGTCGGATTCATCACACGCTCCCTCTATTTCAGCTCAATACTGCGTCAGCCGCAACGGCAACGAATCCGCCTGAATATGCTGCCGCCGCACCAGATGCCATGTCATCTCCTCACGCACACCCGCCCACGCCGCTTCGCCGTACAGGTTATGCGATTCCTGCGGATCTTCAGCCAGGTGGAACAGTTGCCCGTACTGCCGTCCCGCCGACGGATAGAGATTCAGCTTCCACTGGGCCGTACGCAACGTTACACAGGCCCCATACGGCCCATGCGGCTTGCCGGCCACCAGCGGCGCCATGTCGAACATGCTCGAATTAATTGCTTCCTTGCCGACCATCGCCCCGCTGCCCAGCGCCGCCGACCAGTCCGCCCCCTGAACGCCAGCGTTCGTCTCAATCCCCAGCAATCCCGCCAATGTCGGATATACGTCCACCAGTTCTACCAGCCCGCTGACCCGCCGCCCCTTCTCGACGCCCGGGCCGCAGATCATCAGAGGCACGCGCAAAGTCTCGTCATAATGCAGCGACGGTTTCCGCAGCAATCCATGATTACCCAGGAATTCTCCATGATCCGCCACGTAGACAATCACCGTCTCGTCAAGTTGTCCCACATCCCGCAGCGCTTCTACCAGCCGCCCCACGTTGTCGTCAATCAGGCTGATCGACGCCAGGTAGTGCAGCACAATGCGCCGCCGCACCTCCACGCTCAGCCGGTCGGCCTCGCCCAACGCATCCACCTGTGGCTGCGGAATGAACCGGCCGTCCACGCCGCCCTTGGCTTTCGGCAGCGGCACGGCCTTCTCGTCGTACCGGGCAATCTGTTCGGCCGGGGCCTCAAACGGATGATGCGGCGCTACGAATGAGCAGAAGGCCATCCACGGTCGCCCGCGCTGCTGCTGTCGGATAAACGTCTCCGTCCGTTTCGCGATATAGGTCGTCTGATGATATGCGCTCGGATATGGGCTCACCCACAGGTCGCCCGGGGCCCCGGCCAGCGGCACGCGCTGCGGTCGCTGCTCCAGCAGTTCCGGCGCCTCCCGCCCCAGCCATGCCCGAAAGTGCCCCTGCAGAATGTCCTCGCAGCCTTCGTACGACTCGAACCCGTAGTTCTCCTTGCACGGGTCATCCACCGGGGGCGCCAGCACCGCCGCCTCGCCGAACTGCCGCCAGTCCAGCGTCGGTACGTCACTCTTCAGCGTCTCCAGCGTATACTGCTCCGGCGTCAGGTGCACCTTGCCGAAGGCCCCTGTCCGCCAGCCCCCGCGCCGCAACAGTTCTGACAAGGTCGTCTCCTGCGGTGGCAGAAGCCCCATGCCCCGCACCCGTACCGCTTCTGGGTATCGTCCTGTCATCAGCGACGCCCGCGAGGCCATGCATACCGGGCTCTGGCAAAAGGCCTGCTCAAACACTGCCCCTTCCGACGCCAACCGGTCCAGGTGAGGAGTCTGCACTACCGTGTGACCCATGTAGCCCAGGCAGTCCGCCCTGTGCTGATCAGCCATGATCCATAGTAAGTTCATGCGTCATCCTTCCGCAAAGCTTCTGGGAAACCCGCACATTGCCGAGCGGCCAGCGGGCCGTAACAGACCTGCTGGTTTCAGCACGCTGATCAAACCGACGCAGTATGGCCGGATCAATGGTGTACGTCGGCTTATCAGTATATTGCGTTCGTGTCATACCCAAGCCTACCCTCTCATCTTTCAGGGCGAAATGAAACGCCTCATGGGTCAGTCGGATTTCGATGTTCGCAGGGAACCCCGGTCTGGCATAGCCCGCAGCCTCGCACTGGCTCAAAACTGTAACGCTCACGCCCCAGCGGGCCGACAGTCTCGCGAACATAATTCATGCAGGCGTCCTTATCACGCGAGGCAACGTCTTCACCCACAGAACCCGACGGACAGCGCTGTATGCATGCCCCGCAAGTTCCACGAGCAACCCTCAGGCACCACGCATATGGATCGTCACCGTAAGGCCGCTGTGTTACCGGAAACTCAGCGTCTGTCACCAAACTCCCGAGCCGATGAGCGATACCTCGACGAGTAATTAATCCACCAGAAATGCCGAATGTGCCCAGTCCGGCGACGAACGCCACATGACGAGCGGACCAGCGACTGGCCATGCCCACGCCAGGCTGTCGCTCCGTCTTGTTCTCAGGCATCTCCTGCGGTGCCGCTACCGTTAGCCCATGGGCCCGCAACTGTTCGGCAAAGCACAATCCCAGGCGTTTGATAAAAGGGTCGCCGAACGTGCGGACAAGGGCCCAGCAGTGGCTTGGAATCTGGGCTTCCGCCCGGTTGGCCGTCCGGGCCACTTCACAGACTGGCAGTGTCCAGACAATAACGCTGCGCGCCTTCGCGCCGGGGGCGACCATCGACATGGCCTCTTGCGGCGTCCAGTGAAATGGGCCGATCACCGTCTTAAGCCTCTGGAACCACGGGTCGTCAGCGGACGCTATGGCTACCGACGGAGTATCGAACATGGGAATACCGGGCGATTCACTCAGGCATCTATCCGGAGCTGACTCATAGATTTTACGAAGAATGATCTCGGGAGAAGTCATCAATGTTCCTGGCACAGCAACCTGTCTGTTCATGCCACCTTGGCATTAACATTCTATTGTGGCCCCATCTTCCCGTCAAACACCTATGACTTTCGGAACCACGTAACCGCTGACGGACTCGAAGATTGCCTGCGTAAAGTTGAGGCCCACCGGAATCCCTGGAATGTTTTGATGGGTCGCTTATCGCCCGGGAAGGCCCCCTGGTCCGAGCCGTCAAAAACCAGTGTCCCCGGCCCCTCAAGATTAGCGCACTGCACCTCCAGGCGGCCGGCCCACTCCTGCAGGCAATCATCCATATACTGAATGCCGCGCTGAATGTTCAGGTTGAACGGGCCCTGCAGTCCGGGCTTGACCGTGTTGAAGGCGTTGGAGCAGGGAATCTCCCGCACCTGTCCGCGAAGCTTGACCTTAATCGAAAAGCTTTCGCCCACACCCAAGCGTGAGGGAACCACCACCAGCATGTTCAGAGGATTCATGCGACGCTCCAAATCAGGTTGCAATCATCGGCCAGCCAAAAGCCGGCCTTCCAGTTTCAGCAGAGCTGCGGGCAGTTCGTCGTACAGTCGGGCGAACGGGGCGATGCCGTACATCAACGGTACCTGGTCTGCGGCATAACCGCCGCGTGTCAGGGCAAACTCATCCGGAGCGTAGCCCTTGCTGTCATCGGCCATGCTCACCACCAGGGCTAACGGCGAGCGTGCCTTGGCCAGGACGTCGTTCTTGATCTGCCTGAAGGTCTCGAACGGCGAGCCCAGAATTGCTACCGGACCAATGCGAATGCCGTGCAATGCAACCGGCTGAGCCAGGTCGGCGCCGCTCTGCAGATGCTCAAGAATGCGCTGCAGCCCCATCTGCCTGACCACCGCCAGGCGATAGGCGGCGTCATCGTCGCTGGTGGCGGCGTCAAGCAGGGCCTGCTCCTGGGCTATCCGCTGGCGCACGTCGTCGATCGTCCAATCGCGGCGGCTGAAGTCCACCTCGCTCTGCACGCCTGCCACGGCATCGACTGCCAGCGATGTTCCGGAAGCAAGGCCGCTGCGCACGGCCCGGGCATAACGCGAGGCAATAACGTCCAGAGCAAGGAGCGACTCCTGCTCGTCCTTGTGCACGACGCACGAGTTTATGTCACCATGAGCGCCCAGCAGGAACAGCCCGACGCAGTCCGAGTGCTCGCGCTCGAGCATATTGGTGGCTACGCCGACAAAATCGCCATGAATGTACCGGTTGGCCGCGCAGCAAACGACCGGATGGCAGCTGAAGTAGCTGACGAAGCCCCGCAACTGGCCCCGGCGGAAGACCGAGAGCACGTGACACGTTGTGTCCGTGAATTCCGGCTTGGCCGGCCGCCAGTCCTCGCTCAGAACCTCATCAAGCGGCGGGGCGTCGCGGTCGCGCTCGCGATTCAGGCCGATGCCCTGGCAAGGCACTTCGGCGTGCCGCAACTCGGCCTCGGCCATATCCGCAATGGCCCCGGCGACAGCGGCGGCAACCCTCCGCGGCAGCAATTCCGCGTAAGGCGGATCATAGGCACCCCAGCCAATTATTCCCGGCTTGGTGTTCGGCCCGCTGTGCGTGTGGGTGCAGGTAATGATGACCTCAGACGGCTGCAAGCCGTGCGCTCTGCCGACAATGTCCCAGACGCGCTCGCTGGCGGAAAGGGCGAAACCCAAAAGATCGCAGCTTATGACCACCACTCGGCGACCGTCGACTTCCACGGCCATGGCCCGAGCCCATAACCTGTCGCGAATGCCGATGCTCTTGCGATTTCGAAACGGGCCGAAGCCTGTCAGTTCAACACCAACACGCGGCGTAATGTCGACCTTGGCGAAGCCGATTCTCATGTCCGATCCTCCTCCTACTTGCCCTTCTCGCGCCAGGCCCTGGCGACATCGGCCAGATTATCATTCACCTTCCGTACGGCCCCGATCAGCTGATCAACGTAAACATCGTCGCCCAGCAGAGCCGCGTGCGGCAGCAGAAGGGCCACCTCGTTGACTGCTCTCTCCGTATTCGGCAGACGCAGGCTGGCGTAGTCCTGCATGCCGGCCGCATCGCGGAAGGGTACGGGGCTGGTGCGGCGATCGTACAGGTTCAGCAGCGGCGAACGATAGACCGGCCAGTAGGCTCCCCCGGCGGGGAAACCCTCTTCCCTCAGGGCCCAGGAGTAGGCCTCGAGGGTGGGGCCATCGCTCGGCGCCTCATACAGCATCGTCAGGCAGTAAAAGGCTTGCCGCGTGACGCGCGGATCTTTGCGCGGCATGCGCAACGGTCCGCCCATGGCAGCCAGTGCCGTGCGGATTCGCTCGGCCGATGTCTCTCGCCGCTCGTTCTGTTCTTCGAGCCGCGAAAGCCCGCCGCGCAGCAACACGGCCTGCATTTCGGTCATTCGATAATTATGCCCATAATGATTACCCGGCACAAGCTTGGGCGCTTTGCCTGGCGTGTTGGGAGATGCAGCATCCGGCATCCAACCCACCTGTTTCAGGGCGAAACAGGTCTGGTAAATGTCGTCATCGTTGCAGGTGATGGCCCCGCCCTCTCCGCTGGAGAGCACCTTGCTCTGCTGGAACGAAAAACTGCCGGCGTCGCCCAGCGATCCCGCTCGTTTGCCGCGCCACTCGCTGCCATGCTGGTGGGCAACATCCTCGACAATCTTAAGCCCGTGTTTGCGGGCCAGTTCGCCAAGGGCATCCATGTCGCACATGCAGCCATACAGGTGGACCGGGATAATAGCTTTTGTCCTGGGCGTGATGGCCGCCTCCACAGCCGCCGGATCCATGCACAAAGTCTCAGGATCGATATCCACCAGCACCACGTTGGCCCCCACGTCCAGAGCCGCCTGGGCCGTCGCCACCCATGTCAGCCCGGGCACGATTACCTCGTCGCCAGGCTCCACGCCCACGGCCTGCAGGGCGCAGCGCAGCGTGACCGTTCCGTTGGCCAGGCACAGGCAATGGCGAGTGCCGATGTAACTGGCATATTCCTCGCTGAAAGCCATTTCGTGCTCGCCCAGCCAGCTCCACTGGCCGCTGCGGACAACCTTTTCCATCCGCTGTACGTCCAGATCGTCCGAAACCGGCCACACCGGCGCCGACCGTGTCACCGCCCGCTCGCCACCAAGAACCGCCAACCGTCCCACCTGCTCCGTTTTAGTATTCATATTGCTCTCCTTTTGGACCTGTGACTTCAGAACTGACAAAGCGATAACCTGCAATACACTTGCCATTAGAGCACAAGCTGTTTAACATGAGTTGCGACAGAGTTAACCAAAGTTGCTTTTTTCCGACATGACCCAGAATCGCCTCTTCCAACCTCGCGACCTCGACCTGCTGGGCGACGCCCGGCCATGGCCCCTTATTATTGCTGGCAACCAACACCCCGTGACCGACAGCGCCCAGCATCGTCGCTGGATGGCCCACCATTCCCATCAGCATGCGCACGCGGAGCTTCTTTTTGTGCTCGATGGGCAATCAGAGCTTGGACTGGAAAATCATGTTCACAAGCTCGAGCGCGGAAGCGTCTGCTTCTTTAGCGCCGGCCATCGGCATGATGAGGGATACCGAACAGGTGGATTGCTGCGACACCTCTGGATTGCAGTCCTAGCCAGGCACTACATTGCGCAAGTGATTGAGCGACCGGCAGGGCGACGTTATCGACAGGTCTGGCGCGAAGTTCTATCCGTCGACCAGGCCGGAGTTCTGCCAGCCGTCTTTTCCCGCAGCAACAGCAACGACGCCAGGCATACGCAGGTCATTCAGGCCGCCGCACTCATTCTGGTAAGCAACCTGGTAAAGTGCGGCTATCAGCCAAACGCCGATTCTGCCGCAGATCTGCAGAGAGAAGTGGTTACCGCCACCTGTCAGCACATCGAACGCACTGCCGGCCGAGGCCTCACGCTTACCGACCTGGCCCGTATCGCCGGCTACAGCAAATTCCATTTTCTGCGACTCTTTCGCAGCCACACCGGGCTGACGGTACACCAATTTATCGACCGTTGCCGCCTGGCTCGTTTTCAGGAACTCTCTGCCGCCAACTGGTCGCAGCGCTACATTGCCGAGCACCTCGGCTTCTCGCATCCGGCCGCACTTTCACGATGGAAAAGACAACTGCGCCAACCGCATGTCAAGTGAGTGGCACCAGGGTGACCTGTTCGCTCGTGTCGGGTTCATCGTGACTAACCTCGGCGGCAGGGCAACGACCGTGGTGAACTTCTACAACCAGCGCGGGTAGTCGGCCAGAGTAGTGTAATGTCGTGTGTGTAATTTGCTGTGGGTGCTGTTGGTGTGGTTGTGGTTGTCATGTGGCCGTGCGGAGGCGTAGCCGCAGTACGGCCACATGACACGGCGCAAAAGAGAAGGTACGCTTTGAACCTTTTGCCACCAAGCGAAAGGAGGGCGTACCTTCATGCCGCATCGCCAGACGCAGCACAACAAGAGTATTGGCATTACGGACCACGATCTGCAAGAGGCCTTCGAGGGCACGGGCACCGCCTGGTCTTACATGGCAGCATCGCTGCTGAAGCGCGAATTGGCGGAGTACCAGTCAAGGAAACATAGCTGTCGCTCTACACTCGCCACAAGTCTTTTGTTCGCAGCGCGGATGCCGGCCGTTATAATCTGTGGCCATGACAACTTTTCGAGTCGACAGCATTGCGATGCATCCGTTCAGCATTCCGCTGACGCATCCGTTTCGCATCAGCCTGGGGCAGGTGACGCAAAAGGATGGTCTGATCTTCGAAGTGCGCAGCGGCGACTTCGTCGGCTGGGGCGAAGTGGCTGTAGACGGTATCCCCTTTTACACGGCGGAGACAGTTGGCAGCGCCATTGACGTTGCTTCGCGGGTGCTTATACCACTGGCTCAGAGCAGGGCGTGGAGCCATCCGGATGAGCTTGCGGACGCATTCGCAGCCGTTCGGGGCAATGCGTTTGCCATGGCGGCCATCGACGCAGCCGCATGGGACATCTGGGGCAAGATGAACAATACCCCCGTCTGGAAGCTGCTGGGCGGCGTGCGTGAAATGGTCGAGTGCGGTCCCAGCATCGGCATACTACCTTCGCCGGCCGATGCCGTGCGCGAGGTTGAGCGTCACCTTGCAAGTGGCTTGCGGCGCATGAAGCTCAAGGTCTGCCCAGGGTTCGACACGCAATACATTGCAGCGATTCGCAAGGCTTATCCGGAAGTTGCGTTGATGGTCGACGCCAACAACGCCTATGGAATCGACCAGTTCGAGACGATAGCCGCATGGGATTCTTTCGGTCTGCTGATGATCGAGCAGCCGCTGGACGAGCACGACATTTACTTCCACTCGCGTCTGCGGCAAATGGTGCGCACGCCGGTCTGCCTTGATGAAAGCATTCACACGCTGCACGACGCCAGATGTGCCGCCGAGCTTGGTGCGGCTGACATTATCAATATCAAGGTCGGCCGCGTCGCGGGCCTTACGTGGGCGCGACGCGTGCACGACTTCTGCCGCTCCAGGGGAATCGTCAACTGGATTGGCTCGCGAATGGGAACGGGTGTGGCCGACGCCATGCGCCTTGCGGCGGCCTCGCTTGAAAATTGCTCGCTCCCGAGCGACCTTGGTTTTGCGGCCGATTACATGCCCGACGATGTGCTGGCCGTTCCGCTGAAGAGAGTTGACGGTCGATTCTTCGTCCAGCCGACGTCGCCGGGCCTGGGCATCGAGATCGACCGCGACAAGCTGAAGCATTATCGCGCCGACCGCTGATGTTTTCGGCGCTAGGAGATTTCAGCCGGAGGAAGCCCGCGACAAGGCGCTGCCATCGACAGCCCTCACTTGCCCATGATCCGAAGCAGAAATCTTGCATACCGCCAGTTGCGACAGTAGAACCGCAGGCGCTTCTGGTGTTGCCGGGGTCGGTAATATCCGAGAGGTTTCTTAACCAGCACGGCGGCCTGTCGTTGAACTGCTTCGCGAGCATTCTTAACGTTTGAGGCCAGTTCCTACAGGGGATTCAAAATCAATCCGACGGAATGTGCCGTCGGCTCAAGTTAATGGAAACGCTCGACCAGGCAACTGGCCGGGCGTTTTCATATCCCTAAGCTGCCAAAGGGTTACGGCGTTTCCGCCACCCGCCTCTGCGTTCTCTATTCCGCAGGCGAGATTTTGGGGTCCGCAAGCAACAATGACGGTTGCTCTCGTTGCCCGAAAAAACGGCCGCGAACTCTCGGACTCTCTCGTGAACAGGCTGAAACGGGTTAACAGCCAGGTTGCTTTCGTGACCCGCCGCGTTTCCGAACTCGGGGCGGATTGAGGGTAGGGTCAGGACAAGGCGATGTGGGCGATGGCCGCGAGCATCGCAATGTCAGCGTCCTCCGGGCCTTTGTGGAATGGCTCGCCGTCGTGGTCGATGGCGTTGGTGACGTGGGCGACCAGGCCGGTCTTTATGTTGCGGACCTGGCCGAAGGCGAACAGCGACGCAGCCTGCATTTCCACGGCGAGCACGCCGCGCGAGGCCCAGTGATCTATCTGTGAGCGGGTCTCGCGGTACGGGGCGTCGGTGGTCCAGACCAAGCCCTGACGCACGGGCAGGCCGACCGTACCCATCGCTTCGGTCAGTAACTCGGCGAGGGCATTATCCGGCCTCACTGTCTCGGATGGAGCGAGGTAGTGCAGCGACGTGCCCTCATCGCGGATTGCGTCGTTGGCGACGACGATCCCCGGTAGCGGCTGTTCGTGTCCGATGCGCCCGGCCGACGCCAAACCCACCACCGCCTTCATGCCGCACACGGCCATCTGCTCGGCGATCAGCACGGTGTATGGCCCGCCGATGGTCCGCGCCACAATCCCGCAGCGAGGCTCATCCTTGGGCCAGAGCCACATGTCGGAGTGAAAACACGGCCAATCCGTGCAGCGACGCACCTCGCCCCGGGCGATGAGCTTGTCCGTCAGGTCGCCGTCGAACTCGAGCACGCCCAGCGGCGGGATCGAGCCGTGGCCCTTTCGATACATTGTCTTTTCAAGGAGGCCGATGCATTACGTCGTCCACCCTGTCAGAACGTCAGCACCTGCTCGCTGTGCCGAACCCACTCCGACAACTCGGCCATCGTGGACTTCTGTGCGCCTTCGTAGTATGGTTCACCCTTGCGAATGCCGCAACGAACCTGGCAGGTGCCGCAAACCTTCACCGTCACGCCGTCGGCGATCAGGCCTTTGGTCATCTGTACGAGGTCAGATGAGCCCTCGGGGACTGGCACGCCGTCGCGGGCAAGATCGACCGAGTCGTTCATCAGGAACAGCCGGACCTCGGCCCCGTCCTTCTTCAACTGCTCCGCCAGTCGCAGCGCGTTCCACGTCAGGTCAGTGCCATCGTAGGGGGCATGGTTCAGAATCAGCAGAATCGTCATGTGTTTCGGGTCCTTTCTGTCTTGTCCGTCATGCAGTCGTAGGTTGAGGCTTGCTTCGACTCTGTCGCGATCCAGCGGCCCGCCGAACCTGAGCCGGTGTCTTTGGCCTGGCGGGATAGTCACGTCCAGCAAGCCGCATCAGGTCGCGGACCAGCTCGGGTCGCAGGATGTAATAGCACCGCTGGTTGCCCTCCTCGTGATAGTCCACGATCTTCGCCTGCCGCAGCACGGACAGATGCTGCGAGACGTTGGCCTGCCGCACCTCCAGCAGGTCCTGGATGTCCGTGACGCACTTGGGGGCCTTGGACAGCTCATCCAGCAGCGCCAACCGTACAGGATGGCCCAGCAATCGAAGCTGGGCCGCTGCCTCCCGCCATTGCTGCGTTTCATTCATGTCGCACCTCTTCCGCGTGTTACAGCATTCGAATATTGGAATGTTACTGACTTAGTCGTTGATCGTCAACAGCAAAGTCATCCACGCCGGTCTCGCGGTTAACAGCCCCGGTTGCTTTCGGACCCTTTTGTCATTTCGAACTTGCGCCGAGTAATTGATTAATAGACGAGCATCGTAACCCTGCCAGACAACGAGCCGGTCGCCAAGCGAAGGCCCAAGGAGTGCGGTATGAAGATTCTGGGTATTGGTGGCAGTCCTCGCAAGGGTTCAACCACGGATCAGCTGGTCCGCGAGGTGCTCGCCGGGGCTGAAGGCTGCCAGACTGAATTCATCTCGCTGGCCGGCCAGACCATCGGTCCCTGCATTGCCTGTCTGGGGTGCGTGGAGACGAACGTCTGCGTTCTGAAGTATGACATGGCTGCTCTTCGGGAGAAGATTGTCGAGGCTGACGCCTATGTCGTCGGAGCCGCCAATTACTACCGGATCCTCAACGGCCTGGCCCACTGCTTTCTGGAGCGCTGGCACCAGTTCCGCCACCGCGAGGCCAAGCATTTGGCCGGCAAGCTCGGTGTGGCCGTCGGCGTGGGTGGCGGTGAGCCCCAGCCGGTTGTTCGAGGCCATCCGCACCTTCTTCAACTATAACCAGATTGAGTGCGTCGGCGAGGTAACGGCCCGGGGGCCGGCCTGCTGCTTCACCTGTGGCAGTTGCAAGGTCGGTGCCATTCACATGTTCTTTGGCCCCGGCACAAAGATCAGCGAAGAGATTACCCCGTCGCTGGCCAAACAGCCCGAGGCCATTGCCGCGGCGCGGGATGCGGGGCGTCTGCTTGCAGAACGAGTCAAGCGCTTTGCTGCAGGTACCTGATTCGTTGCAAGTTGGGCGTTAAGAAGCAAGCTTCATGCTGATGTCAGTAGGTGGCGGGATACGGGGCGGTAGCACACTGACTTTAAATGCAGGAGCAGCAGCCATGGCTGGCCCGGCCCGAGGATACGGGCACGCTGTTCGCCGAGATGCACCGCGTGCTGCGGCGCAGCGGGCGGGCGGTCATCTCCGACATCGTCTGCGACGAGGACCCGACACCGTCTATTCTGGCCGACCCAGACCTGTGGAGCGGTTGCATCGCTGGGGCGGGAGGGCAAGGTCACGGTAACACGCACATTCACAATTGCGGTTATTTCGGCTGCGACGAAGCGATCCTCAACTCTCGGGTGTGTCTCCATCGCAGGACTGGCATTGCCTGCAAGCCGGATCTTGCGATGGCGGTGACTGTTTTGATGCGGAGTCTGGGTTGGCGGTCGGGTTGACGTCTTTGTTAGAAGAGAAAAGTTCATGTTTGAAGCCGCGCAGTCCAGCTCCGAGGTTTCTTGCCAAGCCTGGGAGCTTTCTGGCGCCGAAGAGCAAGGCCAGGGCCAGAACCACGATGATGATCTCCCAGTGACTGATGCCCAGAAACGACAGTATCTGCAAGTTCATGAACTGCTCCCTGATAGTCGGCGGTGCGATTCGCCGTAACTGCAGTGGTCTAGACCGGCGCCTGCGGCAAACCGGTGCCATCAACTAATGCGTCTGCGTCGTCGGCGAGGATGGGCACTGTGGGCCTCGACGACCGGAGCTTTCGGAACAGCCAGTATGCAGCCATGATGGCGATGCCTGCCACCAGCCCGTATCCATTGTGGCTCATGATGCTGCCGAGGCCGCCGGGGAGCAGCACGACACTCCAGTTGGCACGTCCAGTAACGTCACGGATCAGGAGACAGTGAGCCACCCCGACATAAACCAGCAGTGCGCCCAGCTCCGGGCGCGGAATGAGCATGCAGAAGGCGCTACTTTCGCATTTCGGTGATCTTGCCTATTTTGTACTGCAAAGTTGAACGTGCGATGCCCAGCAACTCAGCGGCCTGGGCCAGGTTCCCTCGCGATGTTTCCAAAGCCCAGTCAATAAGCTGCGCCTCGACGTCGTTGACAATGGCGGCAAGGTCAATCTGCGAAAGTCCGTCGAGGCTGACGGACACCGGCCCTGAGTTGGACGTCTGCTGCGGCAGCGGGGGCAGGTGCGCGGCATCGAGGTCCCGTCCCTGGTTCAGGGCGATAGCACCTTCAAGCACATGCTCAAGCTGCCGGACATTACCCGGCCAGGAGTACTGCTGGAGGACTCGCATGGCCTCCGGCGTAACTGTCGGCTTGGCACAATTGAGTTTCAGGGCCAGCCGCTCAAGGAAGAAGTCGATCAGCGGCGGGATATCCTCGGGCCGCTGCCGCAGAGGCGGAATGTTGATCGGCACGACGCTCAGCCGGTAGTAGAGGTCCTGGCGGAAAGTTCCGGCGGCGACCATCAGTGTCATGGGCTGCTTGGTGGCAGCAATGACGCGGGCGTCGGTGCGGATGGACTGCTCGGCACCGACACGGTCGAAAGTATGCTCCTGAAGCGTACGCAGCAACTTGACCTGCAGTTCCATGGGAATATCGTCGGCATCATCGAGAAATATGGTGCCGCCATGGGCAAGTTCGAATCGTCCGAGCCGCTGACGGACCGCGCCGCTGAAGGCTCCGGCCTCGTGGCCGAAGAGTTCGCTCTCGATCAGATCGTGGGGCAGGGCGGCACAGGAAACGGCAATGAACGGCCCTTGGGCCCGGTGCGAAGTGGCGTGAATCAGCCGGGCGACGAGCTCTTTGCCCGTGCCACTCTCGCCTTCAATCAGCACCGTGGAGTCTGTGCCGGCGACGGCCTGGATGCGGGCCAGGACCTTTTTCATACCCTCGCTTTCGCCCACCAGGCGATCGGTCCCGGCTATCATTCCAAGTTGGCGGCGGAGGGCCTGGTTTTCGCTGGAGAGGCGGCGATAGTTGAGCAGTTTGGCGATCTTCAGCAGCAGTTCCTCAGTGCTGAAAGGCTTCTGCAGATAGTCAAAAGCCCCCAGTTTCATGGCTTGGACGGCTGTCTCCACCGTGCCATAGGCGGTCATCACGATAACCTGCTGATCGGATCTCTGCTCTTTAAGCTGGCGCAGAAAAGAGAGGCCATCGCGCCCAGGCATGCGCAGGTCCGTGACGATGACGTCAAAGACGGTGCGAGCAAGTAAAGGCTCGGCGAGTATCGGATTCGCGGCCGTGTCCACATCGAATCCGGCGGCCTTAAGCTCGTCCTCGAGAACCGAACGCTTAATGCGTTCGTCATCGACAATGAGTATTTTTGCCTTCTGTGGCATGTTGCACCTCTTTTCCCAAGGATCTCGGCAGCTTGATGATGAACCTTGCGCCTCCGAGCGGGGAAGGACGGTCCGCCAACTCAACATCGCCACCAGTGGCGCGGGTAATCTGCCTGGAGACGGACAGGCCGAGCCCTGTGCCTTTGCCAAGCGGGCGCGTGGTGAAGAAGGCATCGAAGATGCGGCCGCGCATCGCCTCCGGCACTCCCGGGCCGTTGTCATCAACGGTGAAGTAAACCCAAGTATTGTCGCAGCTGAGTTTCACCACAACCTGCGACTGCGGATTGCCCTCTGCCGCGTCAACGGCATTAAGAATAAGATTCAGTCCCGCCTGCATCAGGCTGTCCCGATTACACAGGCAGACGCAACTGCCGGCGCCATGCCACGAAAGCTTGACGTTATGGTCCTGCAATCGCGGCTTGAGCATCAGTTCAAGCTCCGCAACCAGCTGCCCCGCCGGGGCCGGCTGGCAGGGCACGGGCTGGGCGCTGCGGGCGAAGGTCAGCATTTGCCGCATGGTGCGGGCGATGCGCTCCAGGCCGTCGCGGAGCATTGGGTAATATTTGTCGGCCCGCTCGCTCTTGCCGGGGTCGCCGTCGAGGTAACGCAGGCATTCCAGCATGCCGTCGAGGGGGTTGTGTATTTCATGTGCCAGACCGGCCGCAAGTTCCCCAAGCGTAGCCAAGCGTTCGGCGTGAATCATGCGTTCCTGATTGGCCGCCTGCTCGCCGGCAAGTGTCTGAAGACGGTTGCTGAGTTGCTCGAAGCCGCGGGCCAGAGCTTCGACCTCGCGGGTGCCGTGGACGGCTGGGAGACGATTGCCATCAGGCAGTTGCGAAACCGCCTCCGCCAGTTGCTGCAGGGGGGCGCAGACGCGGGCCGCCAGCAGCCCGGTGCCCATCAGCAGCATCCACAGGGCCAGTGTGAACAGAATGCCTATAGTCCAGGCGTGCCGCTGCCCGGCCTGCAAGGCCTGCTCGCGAGCAATGCCAACATGAATGTATCCCAAGCGGCCATCTTTGACAGGGACGGCGACATCCATGAGCGATTCTTTTCCGCTCTTGAACCGGCGGACGCTGTCACCCGGGGAATTCCACATTGCAGCAAGGGCCAGTGGATAGCCGTGCTGAAAAGTGTGGCTGGTAATTTCGCCACGTTCGCTGCAAAGGCCGAGATAAACTACTTCGTCCTGCGCTGCCAGGCTCTTGTCCAGACGGTCGCGGAGGGTCGTGCGATCGTCAAGCAGCAGCGGCTCGACGAGTTGAATGGCCAGCGATTGTCCAAGAGTCTCGGCCCGTTGCAGCAGGGAATCTTCAACCGACGCGGAAATGCTGTGCGTCAGGTAAATAGCGGTCGGAACGAAGAGCGTAAGTAGAGAGGCAGCACCGACAATCATGCAGAGGCGATCGAGAGACCATCTGTTTAAGGCCATAGGGCACCATCTGCCTTCTGGAAACGTTCCAGGATTTGGGCGGCGGAGAGATAATCCTCATGGCGCGGGGCGATGAAGCGCTCAATGCCCAGGTTCTGCAGCAGTTGCCTGCCGGCATGGTCTTCATGCATCGAAAGAAATGCCCGACGGAACTTGTCTTCCAGTTCTGGCCCGACGGCGGCGGAGATGACCACGGGCGGTGGGCCAAAGGCTTTGCTGCTCCAGATGATGCGAACGCGATCGGCCAGAGTCGGATCATCTCGGATGGCGGATTCCAGCACCAGCGAATCGACGGCCGCGGCGGCCACAATGTTGCCGGTCACGGCAAGAATCGAGCGATCGTGGCTGCGGGTGAAAACCGTCCTCTCGAAGTGTTCGCGCGGCGGGAAGCCCATCTCCGCCAAGCTGACGCAGGGCACGATGTAGCCCGTGTTGCTCTCGCGGTCGGTAAAGGCGATCGTCTGCCCCTCGAGCTCCTCAATGCTTCGCGCGGGGTTGTTGGCCGAGACGATTATTATAGAGCGGTAGGTGCGCCCGGCGGTGAATTCGGGCTGTGCCAGCAGCCGCACAAGTCCTGAGGCCTGTGAGTGGAGGTAAGTCCCCGTACAAACCATTGCGACTTCAATCTCGCCGTCTTCGAGACCTTCGCGCACGGCAGCATATGTGGGGCGAAGAACGAAGCTGTGCTTCTGGCCGGCGCTGGCGCAAATGTATTTGACAAGTTCGTCATAACTGGAAAAGGTGCTATCGGCGCTGACCATGGCGGCGACGGCGAAGTGAATCGTGCCCGTGGCTTCAGCCGCGGGCAGATGCGAAGGGTTGGCGATGCTCGAAAAATCAATCTGCGGTTCGCCGGAACGCACCATACTCTGGCCCACCAGCACAAGCGCGAGTCCGGCAGTCGCTATGAGCAAGCTGAGCACGCTGCTCCGCAGAAGCAGCGGCACAAATCGTCGTCGGCAGCAAATGTCAGCAACCATGGCGTCTCCCGGAGCAAGGGGCTGCAGCGGCATTTGCATGTTAGCCCAAGCCCTGCAGAGAAAGTATTGTATTTGCGGCCGTCGCCGGGTCAAGTAATACAAAGACTTAGCGCTTAATGTCCTCGGGCCGATTTGCGTTCAGCCAAGACGTTTCAAGGTTGGCTGGGACGACCGGAGAAATCACCTTGCGATGAGCGGCGACGGCCCCTGGTCTGTGAACATTGTCCGCGGCCAGTTGCTCCAGCAACGGGCGGCTGCGGTAGTTGTAATAAGCCAATAGCGGCTGGGGCAAACCGTCCATCTGGAGCACGGGTAGAGCGGCCCAGATGCCGGGCCTCCGCTGGGCGAGCAGCCAGTGCAGCGCCTCGGCTTCAAGATTCGGCAGATCGCAGGCCACCATCAGCCAGTCGGCGTTCGGAGCCCAACGCATGGCCGAAAGTATTGCCGCCATGGGGCCGCAGGCATCGCTGATATCGGGCAGACGCGTCCGATCGGTAAGCGAATCGGGCAGATGTCCGGCCCCCAGGATAATTACCTGTCCGCATAGGCCGTCGAGCAGGGCGACAGTCCGTTCCACCCATGTGCGGCCGGAAGAATCAGGCAACAGATGCTTCGCACGACCCATCCGCCTGCTCTGGCCGCCGATCAGAAGGCCGCCCAGGATGGGCCGCTCAAGCAGGCAGCGCCTGACGCGGGTGACAATAAGCTCCAGCAGGCGGGAGAGGCGGTCTTCATGACGAGACATGGTCGCCATTATATGCGAGACCTGCGGCGGGGGTGCCTCTTCGCCTTCATTGAGCAGCCAGATTTTTGGAAGGGTAATATCTTTATGACCTTCGACCAGTACAACGTCGTGCGACTGGCACAACTGCGCCAGAAATACTGCTGGATTTTCGGACGAGCTGCGATGGCAGCGAGTGAGTGTTTCGCCGGGCCCACTTGCCACGACATTGGCACCGGCCTGGTAAAAGCGGTCGCTGTCCTTGCCGGGTGTGTCGATATTCAGCCCGTGGGCATCATGTTTAACCACGGCCACAGTCAGACCTTCGCGGGTGAGCCAGGGAATTACTTTTTCGATCAGGGTGGTTTTGCCGGAGCCGCTGAAGCCGCAGATACAGACTATCGGGAGCGAGTCGAGATTGCCGGCGAAGAATTGCGGTTGAGTCTCCAGCGATTCCATCTATTCTCCCTCAAGCGGGGCAGCGTCGCCGGCATCTGGCCGACCTGTAATGGGCCGGCCACAGTCAGACTGATCGCCGCGCAGCTTGGCCAACCCATGCCCGAGGGCCGGCAGTATGACATGGAGATTCTCCCGCGACGCCCGCAATGATCCGGGCAGATTGATAATCAGCGTGCTGCCGCGAATGCCGCTCACGGAGCGCGAAAGCATGGCGTGCGGCGTGCGGGCCATCGACGCGACTCGCATGGCCTCGTCCAGCCCGGGCGTGAGTCGCTGGACGACCTCGCGGGTGGCCTCGGGTGCCACATCGCGCGGGCTGAAGCCGGTGCCGCCGACTGTGACGATAAGGTCGATGGAGTGGCCGTCACTGTAATGCATCAGGCGGGCCCTGATCTGCTGATGGTCGTCAGGCAGAATTTCGTGCCGGTAGAGATGGGCCTTGAGCGATTCCTGCAACAACCGGACGACGGCCGGACCGGCCGTGTCCTCAGCCTGGCCCTGCGAGCAGCGGTCGCTGAGGGTGAGCACGACGCACTGCAGAGTCTGTCGCCCTACCGGGTCGACGAGTTCCACGGGGTCGCCCGGGTGCAGCGGGCCGCCGGCGGTGACGCGGGCAAAGAGCCCCAACCGGGGCATGATGCAGTCGCCCGTCAGGTGGTATATCTGGCATGGTGCATGGCAGCTCTTGCCGATCTGCGAAATGGTGAGTTCGGCAGTGCTGCCGAGACGCAGGCGGCTGCCCAGTCCGATGTCCTCCATCGGCAGACCGGAGATAATGATATTCTCGGCGAAATCACCGGCCTGCAAATCCGGCAGCCTGGCCCGCACATGGGCGATATCCTCCGCCGCCAGCAGGCTCACCTGCCGGTGCCAGGGGCCGGCGTGAGCGTCGCCGACGAGGCCGTGATCGGCCTGCAACTCGGCACATTCCACGGGCCGTTTACGCTCGCCTTTGGCTTTGCTGACACAGATTCTGTCAATCTGGGGCATGCTAAGTCTCCTGGCCGTCTCTGCGCCAGCGGCCGCTCTTGCCGCCCTCCTTGGAGAGCAATCGCACGGGGCCGATAGTCACACCTTTGCCCGCCGATTTTACCATGTCATACACCGTGAGGGCGGCCACACTGACGGCCGTCATGGCCTCCATCTCCACACCGGTGCGGCCGCGACACTGGACGCTGGCTTCAAGACGCACGCCATCTTGCAGCAGTTCGGCTTGCAACTCAACAACATCGAGCGACAACGGGTGACACATGGGGATCAACTGCCAGGTGGCCTTTGCCGCCATAATGCCGGCCAAGCGGGCTGTCTCCAGCACATTGCCCTTGGCCACGCCGCCCTTTTGACGCAAAAGATCGGCAATCTCCGGCCCGACCTGCACAACCGCCTCAGCCACAGCCCGGCGATTAGTTACGCGCTTGGCCGAGACATCCACCATTCGTGCTCCGCCGCCTTCTTTGATATGCGTGAATTTCGCCACCGCTCGCCTCCTAACCTGCGACCGCCCACAGCTCAGCCGCCAGTTTGTGTCATAAGGTGTTCCGTGTCAAAGTCGCTGCTGTGACGCTTGCAGGACAGGGCATCGGTCACTTTCAGAATCAGTTGCTGCATGTTCAAGTCGACATCTCCGTCGTCCCGCAGCAGATGGCGGATGTCAATCTGCCGGCCAATTGCCAGGCAACCTACGAGTTGTCCGCTGGACGTCAGGCGCATCCGATTGCAGGCGTGGCAAAAGGGGTGCGACATGGAAGCGATCAGTCCGACGCGGCAATCTGTGCTGCCGGTAGCATCAGGCTGGGGCAGATCGGCCGTGCCGGCGATTGCCTTGCGGGAAACTCCAAACCAGCGCGTCGTGCCGCCGCCCGGAAGACTGATGGGTGAAACTTCGTACTTTTCGCCCAATCGCTGCAGAATTGCGTCCGCCGAATAGTGCCACTGGGAGTAAGCGTCCCGTGCCGGGCCAATTGGCATCATCTCCAGGAAGCGTATGTCGCAGCCCAACCCCATGGCCCAGTCAACCAGGCGGCAGATCTCACCGTCATTCTGGCCGCGTATGACTACAGTGTTTATCTTCACCAGCATGCCGTAACTGAGAGCCCGTTGGATGCCATCCAGTGTCTGCTTGAGCAAACCGCCGCGGGTCATCTTGAGAAACGTTTCCGGCACGATGCTATCGAGGCTGACGTTTACCCGCCGCAGACCGGCCCGCCACAGCGGCCCCGCCAGCCCGCTAAGCAACTGGCCGTTTGTGGTCAGGGCCACATCCGGCAGAGCCAGGCCGTGCAGACGCTCGAAGAGTTCAACAATATCGGTACGCAGCAGTGGCTCGCCGCCGGCCAGATGCACCTTGGTCAGGCCGAAGCTATCGCTCATGCTGCGGACGAAGCGCACGATTTCGTCAACGGAAAGCAGCCCTGAATCGTCCGCCGCCGAACCTTCGGCCGGCAGACAATACTGGCAACGAAGCTGGCAACGATCGGTCAGCGAGACGCGCAGCGAAAGGCCGGAGTTGCGTGCTACCATAACGGCCTCCATGGAATAAAGCTGACCGTTGTTCCGGCGGGCCAGGGACCCTTGGAGGGATCGAACTCGACAACGCCGTCGGCCATGGCGGCCCGCACCTGGTCGCCCGAGCCAGTCGACTCAAGCAGCCGCACGCACTGACCGTCGGCCCGACTCTCCACTTGTGCCAGCCGATATTCGACCCGCCGGCCGCGCAGTTCCACGCCCTCCACCAGTTGCATGGACAGCGTCGGCCTGCACCAGGGGTCGGCATAGCCGGCCAGGCGGCGCAGTAAAGGCAGGCCAAACAGATGGAGAGCGTGCAGAGCGCTTACAGGATTGCCCGGCAGGCCCAGCAGATGCTTGCGTCCGAGCGTGGCGTAGAGAACTGGCTTGCCGGGCTTCATCAAGACGCCATGAAAGCGCACGCGAGCTCTCAAGTTGGCAATGGCTGCGGGAACAAAATCGTAACGGCCCACGGAGACGCCACCGCTGAGTATGATCACGTCGGCGGTCGGAAGGGCCTCGCCAATAACCGAGTCGAGGTCGCCCGGAGCATCGGGCACACTAGCCTGCAACCGCACGTTGAAGCCGGCCGTCGTCAGCACGGCACTGATCGCAGGTCCATTGGAATCGCGGATTTGGTGACTGGCCAACTTTTCGTCCACTGGCCGCAATTCGCTGCCCGTGCTGATAATCGTCACCGCAGGCTTGTCATGTACATGGACTTCAGTGCGGCCAACGGCGGCGCAGAGGCCGATCTGGCTGCCGCCAAGCAGCGTTCCCTGTCGCAAAATGATGCTGCCGCGGCGTGCATCCTCGGCTTGGCAGCGGATATTGGCCCCGGGTTTCACGGGCGAGAGCAATTCAATCCGCTCAGGCGATACTTCACGCGTTCGTTCGAGTTCGATAACCGTATCAGCCCCCTCCGGAATTACCCCGCCAGTCAGGATGCGAACGCAGGTGCCGAGCCGAACGATTTGCTGGCAGGCTGCACCGGCGGCACTTTCGCCCGTCAGTCGCAGTGTGACCGGCAGCGCGTCGGAGATATCTGCGGAGACAATGGCGTAGCCGTCCATGGCCGAGCGGTCCGCCGGAGGCAGGTCGCGGTCGGCGTGCACGTCGCGTGCCAGGCAGTGCCCCAAGGCCTGATCCAGCGACAGCGCTACGGGCCGCATGGCTTTGGCTGCCGCCAGCACTATGTCCAGGGCCTCTCTCGGATGAATCAGGTCCACGTCCTTCCCCCAATCAGCGACAGGCTACCGTGCACGGCCGGAGTCAAGGTCGCCCTCTTTATCAAGTTCCGTAGCGCGATTCTCCAGCAACGCCGCGACCTGTTTCACCAGGTGTTCCAGGTCAAGGGGCTTCTCCAGAATATCCGCTACCGGCAGCCATTGCTCGTCAATGTCGCGGCTGCTGAAGCCCAGCGGGAACTTGGCATTGACGGCCGTCACCAGCAGCACCGGCACGTCCTTCAGCGATTCGTGATAGTGCCGCATAGCCCGCGCCAGGCCGAAGCCGGCCGAAACGTCCTCCGAGAACATCACGTCCAGTATCAGCAGATCCGGCCTCTGCCTGAGCATGCTGGCCAAGCCGTCATCGACGCTCGACTCGATGCTCACTGTGTGGCCCTTCTTGCTGAGTGCCAGCGCAGCTGCGGTGGCGAAGTCCTGATCATCATCAACTATTAGAATCATAGTCATCACCATGCTCCTCTTTCAAGCCTGCTCCGCTTCCGCCGGTGGAAAAGTAAGTTCGAACGTCGTTCCCGCCCCTGGCCCACTTTCCACGCGTACGCCTATTGAATGCTGCAACGCAACGTGCTTGACAATCGCCAGCCCAAGTCCTGAAGACTCGTGATTGTGCTTCACGGCCTCGTTCGTGCGGTAATACTCATCGAAAATGTGCGGCAACTTCTCGGCCGCGATACCAATGCCCTCGTCGCTGACCGAGAAACTCGCCCCGCCATCTCCATGCGCTCCGCAGCAAACCTCGATCCGTCCGCCCGCGTGCGAATAATTCATGGCATTCGACAGCAGGTTGCCAAGCACCATCTTCAGATGATCCTCCACCCCCGGCAGTTGCACCTCGGCCAACTCCAAGTGCAGATCTAATTTGCGCTGCTGAGCGATAGGCTGCAACTCAGCCAGGCATTGCCGCACCAGATGCGACAGCTCGACCTGCTTCTTCTGCGTCGCCGGCAGGCTGCTACTACTCAGGTTCGCCAGTTGCAGCATCTCCTGAATCTCGTGGGCCAGACGCCGGCAGCGGGCCGCCATTCGCCTGGCCACTTTCATCGCTTCGTCGTTCAACGGTCCGCAGAATCCGCCGACCAGCAGTTGAGCATTGGCATAGATGGCCGCAAATGGGCGCCTTTAATTGGTGCGTCGTAATGAGCATGTGCCGGGCTCGCTCCTTCTGGGCGGCCAGCAGCCGGCGGTTCGCCTTGGCCAGGGCTACATCGCGCTCCACCACCAGAGCCGAGAGGTGAGAGGCCAGGTACCAGACCGAAACCCAGATTAACAGGGCAGAGACCACGTCAAAAAAAACCTCTATCCCCCCGCCCGGCTGCACGGCGATGAAGATCGACTTCGGCGACAACAAGCCACTCTGTTCGGCCACCACGCACAGCACAAACAGCCCTATCGACAGCAGTGTAACCAGCAGGCTCAGGCGACGAGGAAAGAACATGCACGACAATACAATGTGAAACAGGTACGCAAAGGCGATCAGCGTTGTCGTGCTGCCAACAAAGTGAACCACCGCCGTCAGCACCAGCAGGTCTACGATAATCTGGGCCCAAAGGTTGCGCTGGACCTCGCGGCCCCCGGTCCTGTTACGGATGCGCCGGGCGTGCAGCAGAAAGAGCACGTTCGCCGTCGCCAGCAGCAGGGCACAAATCAATGGCCAACTGCCAACCGCACGCAAGCCCACAAGCTCCGCCGCCTCAGGCCAGTTGCACCATATACCCAAGGCCGCGAGCAGACAGACCACCAGCCAACGCAGGCGGCAGAACCAGATGACGCTCTTTCGCAGCAGAGGTTCCGGCAGGGCCTGCCGGGCGGTCTGGGCCAGTGGCTCACCGGCCGCCCCGGCTTCAGGCAGATGCAGTGTGTAGCTGGCATTGCTTTCTGACGCGGCGGCAGGCATCGGCCACACTCCCTACGCTTAGTGCTCGTCTTTGCGCTCAGTCCCTCAACTTACTCATCGCCCTCAAAACTTATCGTAGAAGATATCCTTTGGCTGCAGGCCCTTCTGGTGCAGCACTGTGGTTACGGCGTCAATCATTGGTGGCGGGCCGCAGAGGAAGGCCTGCCGTTTGACATCGGGTTCCAGGTGCTTGTTGACCGCCAGATGCACGAAACCTGTCTCCCCGTCCCAGTCGGAGCTGGCCGAGGGGATGTCCGACAGGGCGTAGATCACCCGCAGTTGCGGATGCTGGGCGGCCAGGGCCCTGAACTCTTCAAGATAGAAGACATCATTCGGCGTGCGGCAACCGAAAAACAACCAGCAGGTCCGCTGCGGCCAGCGTTCGTAGAGCGAATAGATGATGTTTTTCATAGGGGCCATGCCGCAGCCGCCGCCGACGCAGACAATCTCCGTCTCGGGCTCTTCGTTCAGCACAAACTCCCCGTAAGGCCCAGTCAGCGTCACCTCGTCGCCGACTTGCAGGCTGTGCAGGTAGGTCGAACCGATGCCGCCGGGCACCAGACGCACGTTCAGTTCGACCACGTTGTGCTCATAGCTCGCCGAGCTTATCGAATAGGCCCGGAAGACCGGCCCTTCGGGCGAGGGGGCCTGAATCTGCACATACTGCCCGGGCCGCTGGCTGATCTCCGCCGGCTCGATCAGGGTCAGGCGGATTTCCTTGATGTCGTGCGTCAGCGAGCGGGTGCTCTCGACCGAAGCTGTAAACAGCTTGACGCTCAGCAGTTCGTCCGGAATGCGGATCTGAATATCCTGGCGGATCTTCACCTGGCAGGCCAGCCGCAGGCCGCTGCGGACCTCGGTCCGCGTCAGGTACGGCGTCTCGGTCGGCAGCACCGGCCCGCCGCCCTCCAGCACGGCCACCTTGCAATGGCCGCAGGAGCCCTTGCCGCCACAGGCCGAAGGGATGAATACCTTGTGCCCGTACAAGGCCGAGAGCAACGTCTGCCCGCCATCGACATCCAGCGTCTTCTCGCCGCGGTTGATATCCATCTTGCAGACGCCGTAGTTGACCAGCACCCGCTCGGCCACGGTCAACAAGCCAGCCAGGGCCACCAGCAGCAGCATGAACACTCCGATTGCCACGACGTAGATCATCGCTATTGTTCTCTTCTCTGGCGTTACTGAATCGAGACCATGCCGGCGAAGCCCATGAAGGCCATGGCCATGACGCCGGTGACGATCATGATAATGGCCACGCCCTGAAACGGCGCCGGCACGCGGCTGTAGCCCATCCGTGTACGCAGCCCTGCAATCAGCAGAATAGCCAGGGCCCAACCAAGACCGGCCCCCAGGCCGAAGCCCGCCGACTGCATGAAGCTGTATTGGCGGATGACCATGAACAGGGCCACGCCGAGGATGGCGCAGTTGACGGTAATCAGCGGCAGAAAAATCCCCAGGGAGTAATAGAGCCGCGGGCTGAAGCGTTCGACAAACATCTCCACAAACTGCACAAATCCGGCAATGACGGCGATAAAGACGATAAAGGAGAGGAACTCCAGGTTGGCAGGGCAGAGGGGGGCCCCCTCGACCAGAATGCCGTGGTAGATGCCGTAGTTGATCAGAGTGGTGGTGAACATGACAAAAACCACCGCCGCCCCGAGGCCCAGGGCCGTCGGAATCTGCCGGCTGCAGGCCAGGAAGCTGCACATGCCCAGAAAGTTGGCCAGCAGGATGTTATTGGTGAAGACGGCAGCCAGCAGAATTACAAAAAATGATGCCTCGCTCATGCCTTGGCCTCCTTCTGCCGGCCCACGCCGCGCAGCACATTGATCAGGGCGATCAGCAGCCCAAGCGTAATAAAAGCCCCGGGGGCCAGGATCATCAGCTGGTTCGGCTCATACCAGCCGCCCTTATCAATCACCGGCAGCACGACATGACCCAGTATCTGCCCACTGCCCAGCATTTCCCTGAACAGGGCAATGGCCACCAGGATGACGGCGTAGCCCAGACCGTTGAACAGTCCGTCGGCCATGGCCGCGACCGGACGGTTCTGCATGGCGAAGGCCTCGGCCCCGGCCCATGATAATGCAGTTGGTGATGATCAGTCCGACATAGGGCCCCAGTTGTCGCGACATATCCCAGTAGAAGGCTTTCAGGAACTGGTCGAAGATAATAACGAAGGTGGCAATGATGGCCACCTCGGCGATCATCCTGATGCGTCGCGGCGTGGAATTCCGAAGAAAGGAGACGAAGAGGTTGGAGAAGATGCAGACAAAGATCAGCGCCGCCCCCATAACAAGGGCGTTGCTGACCATGCTGGTCACGGCCAGGGCCGAGCAGATGCCCAGCATCTGCATGGTGACCGGGTTGTTGGACCAAAGGCCCTCCTTGGCGATCTGTCCGGCCTTGCCGTCGCACAGCCCCCTGCTCTTGGCGGCGCATGGGCCGCAGGCCGCCGGGGCGGCGCTGCCGCTTTGCTGCTTGGCCTTGGTCTCAATCGTACTCATCGCTTCACCTCGGGGGCGGGCAGCCGCCGGATAGTCTCGTTCAGCAGGGCCTCGACCTTGTCGCAGGTCGTCGTGGCCCCGGTAATCACATCCACCTCGTTCTGCTGGCGGGCCTGGGCCTTGATCCGCAGGCCCAACTGCCCACTGGAGTCGACAATGCTGCGGCCCGGAAAGCGCGCCAGAAACTCCTCTTCGCTGATCCGCCCGCCCAGCCCCGGCGTCTCTTCGTGCTCGTGAAACCTGACTCCACGGATCGTCCGGCCGTCCGGCTCCAGGGCCAGAAAGCCCCTGATGCGGCCCCACATGCCGGCCCCCTCGACCGGCAGGGCCGTGGCCAGCACGCTGCCATCCTCGGCCGCAATGTACTCATAGACCACCGGCTCTCCCGGCAACTCGCGGCGACGGACGTTCCGCTCAAAAATCTCGGCCAATTGCTGGCTGCTGCTTGCTTCGTCAAACTCAATGCCCAGCACGCCAAGGACGTTGCGCATCTCCTCGGCCTTACGATTCTCGGCAATAAGCGGGGCCGTGGCCTGCCCGACGACCGTCAGCAGCAGGGCGCAAATCAGGCCCAGCGCCGCGGCATAGACGATGGTGTAGAGATCACCCTTCATTGGCCAGCCTCCGCAGTCGCAGGTTGAGGGCCATGGCATCCAGCAGCGGGGCGGCGATGTTACCCAGCAGAATGGCGAACATGACGCCCTCGACATAACCCGTCAGATGTCTGATCAGCACCGTCGAAACGCCGATAATCACGGCATAGGCCCACTTGCCGCCGCTCGTCGCCGGACTGGTCACCGGGTCGGTGGCCATGAAGAAGGCCCCGAACAGGATGCCGCCGGCCATCAACTGCCAGGCCGGGCCCGGAATGCTCTGCCCCAGGGCCATGTAGAGCAGGGCCTCGGTGGCCAGGAACGAACCCAGCACCCCCACCACGATCCGCCAGCTTGCCACGCGGCTGATAATCAGCAGCAGCCCGCCGGCTATGATCGCCAGGGCCGATGTCTCGCCAATGCTGCCGGCTACGTTGCCCCACAGCAGGCTCCACAGATCGGCCATCTCACCCTGCCTGGCGGCCCCCAGCGGCGTGGCCGACGTCACGGCGTCAACCGTCTGTACCGAGGCATACTCCAGCAGCCGCCCCGGAAACTCCGCCGCCGGCTTGATCCAGCTGTCCCGGGCCATGGCCGCCGGATAGGACAGCGCCAGAAAAATGCGTCCGACCAGAGCCGGATTGAAGACGTTCCGCCCCGTGCCGCCAAAGAGCTCCTTGCCCACCAGCACGCCGAAGGCCACCCCTACGGCCACCATCCAGAGCGGCAGGCCTGGTGGCAGAATCAGCGGAAACAACAGCCCCGTGACCAGGAAGCCCTCGTTGATCTCCTCCTTGCGCAGGATGGCAAAGACCACCTCGACTACTCCGCCAACGGCGTAGCTGACAAGAATCACGGCCAGCACTCGCAGGCCGAAGAAGTAGACCGCCAGGGCCACCACAGGCAACAGAGCCACAATGACCATCGACATCAGCCGCTTCAAATCCAGCGGATCGCGGGCAAACGGAGCCACCGCGGCCCGTGAGGACGGACCGAAGAAGAAGTTCTCCGTGGCCTCAAACAGCGGATAAGCTTTGTGCAGCAGGCCGCCCTTCTCAAACTGCGGGCGAACCATCTCCAGACTGCGCTTCAGCATCTTCATTCCGCGGCCTCCCCGGCCTTCAGCTCCTGCTCGGCACGCTGCTCCTCTTCAAACGCCTCCCGGGCTCGCCGGAACTCCTCCGCCAGCTCGATCTTCGATGGGCAGACATACGAGCAGAGGCCGCATGATATGCACAAATCCAGCCGCAGCCGCGCCGCCTCCTCCAACTCCTGCTGAAAGAGCAGCTTGTGGATCATGTGTGGCATCAGGCCCGACGGGCACAGCTCCTCGCAATAGCCGCAGGTCACGCAGGCCCGGCGCTCGCCGCGCAGACCCGTCGTCAGACCCTCCGGCGGCGGGCGACGCAAAGCGCTCAGGAAGCAGCGACTGTAGCTGCGACGGTCGCCACCCGGACGCATGAAGCTCAAAAACTCCCGCTCTTTTTGCTCGTATACCAGCGTCAGCCCGCTGGTCTCGCTGTCCAGTCCGACTTCGCTGTCCTGCCCCTGGAGTGGCCACTGGCCCACCGCACGGCCGGTCAGCAGGCCGCCGCTGATGATCCGCACGGGGCCGCGGCTCTCGTCAACGCGGCCCTTCAGCAGCTCCCTCAGAGGATATCCTGGCAGCAGGCTGACGTGTCGCGGCTCAAGGACTGCCGGCCCGCCGATAGCCACCAGCCGCCGATCGACTGGCTGAGCCACCGTCAAGGCTCGGTCGACGGCCAGCACGCCCTCGGTACGCAGGCCCCAGACAGCCGCCTGCCCCCGCAGCTTAAGCCCCAGGGCTCGGGCCAGCACGGCAAAGTTATCCAGCGGGTACTTCTGCGGAATTTCCACCGTTTTGATGAAGGCATAACCACGCACGGCCTCGCGCACCTGCTCGCCAAGTTGGGACGAGCCCTTCGGCAGCACAAGGTAAATCGGCTGATACTCCAGCAGCGACTGCAGATGCTCCAAACCGCGCGTAAAATGCGTCAGCATGTTATGATGAACACCGCCAGGCTTGGCCGCCAGCGGAGTGTCGACAGAAAGCTGCACGTCACCACGGGCCACAAACGGCTCCGTATTCAGCACCGAAACAATCACCGCCTGCGGCACATCGAACGGCGCCGCCACCAATCCGCTCAGCGAATCGCGCATATACTGCCAGGCGCCCAGGCTCAGCAGTTTGTATCGCAGCATGCCCGAAGAGCCATATTCCCGCGAAATGTGCAACGGTTCGTCGACGGCCAGAGCCGGCTCGTCGGACGCCAGACCGTGCCGGTCGTCGATCCCGCAGCGGTGCAGAGAAGTCAGCACCAGATGCCCCGGCAAGGCCTCAATCTCAACCATCCCGGAACAAGGAGCAAGTAGCGGCACGCCGTGCAAAGCGGCATCGCGAGCCAGAACCTGTCCGCGGGCAACATGCTGCCCGTCAGTGACATGAAGTTGCGAAAAATACAACGTCGGCGTCCGCAGCGGCAGCAGCAGACGGCGGGGCATTGCCGCGACCTCAACCTCTGCCGCGGGACAACCGGCCATTGCAATCGAATAACCACCACGAAACTTCATGATACGCCATCCTGTAATGCGCCACAGTAGTGCAACGTGTGACTTGCTGAAATCCGACATCAGGGCGAGCCCATGGACATCGCCGAGTCGACACAATCAGGCCTTGACCAACCGCACGGGAGAATCGTAGAACGAAACGCTGCCACCGACGAGGTCCTGAAGGCAAACATTCTTCAGGTGCTGGTCGATGGCCATTGCGGCATTGGCATGCACCCCGCGGCCGCGCCCCTCTTCGCCCTTGATGCGCTGGCCGTCAATAAAGAAGTCGGCCGCCCCGTAGGCCCAATGGCCGTGCCCGAGCGAGAATGAAATCACTCCTGGCCTCATGCCTTCGAGAACCTTGACTTTACCCTCCATGGGTTTCTTGCCGAAGTTCGGCAGATCCCAGATACCTTCGGGATTGGAGCGAGAAACGATGCGGGCCAGTTGACCGTCGCTGAAGCCCAGGTGGTGGGCATCGGCGCTGCTGAGCAGAATGAAATTCTCGGGCATCAGTTCGCGTAGCCAGGGGTTGCCGGGGGTTCGCGACTTGGTGTGATAAATCTCGCGGTGCGTGATCATGTGCAGATCGCCGTCGTCGGCAACAAAGGCTCTGCCAAGCGAATCAGCAATGGGCAGGAAGGTGGCCAGGCCGGGAAGATGCTTGCCTGTCATTGAGTTACGGGACTTGGCCAGCTTCTCGCTGTAGAGGCAGATCAGCTTACCGTACTTGTTGCTGAGGCGTTCGCCGTCGAAGGCTTTGGCATGTTCCTGAAACCGTCCGCCACGATTCAGAACCGTGACCACACGGCGCCACTGGGAACCGACCGTCGCCTGCCACTTGTCCAGATCAAAGACAGTGGACGGCAGGTGCCGCCGGGCTTTGACGAAAATGGCAACCTCTTCGTCGTCTGCCTCAGGCACGGCATCGGAGCCATCGGCCTTTTCGCCGAAAGCCAGATTGGCGACCATGCGCAGGTAGAAGTCCTCGGGTCGCTGCAGGTGCTGGCCTTCACCAAGCCCATCCACGCCAAAACCGGGTAGGCTCATCTTTTCGGCAACCGCCAGCATGAAGGCCTCCGGACTGATCGGCATCTGCTGGCCGAATACCTCGACCGTCTCGGGTATGGGGGCGATAGTCGGCTGGCGAACAGGCTGCACTTTCCAGATGTTATTGGGGTGCGAGCCATGGAACTCCCAGCGTTCGTAAAACGAAAGGTCAGGGAAGATATAATCGGCGTACATTGAGCTCTCGCCGATGATGATGTCTGAGGCGATAAAGAGGGGCAGCTTATCAACATCCGCCAGCACCTGTATCTGCGTCTGCCCGGCGGGCAGGGCGTAGCCCGGAGTACCCATGTACAGCAGCAATGCCTTTGCCGGGTAGGGGTAGGCGTCCTGAAGTGAAGGCAGGATTTCCTGATAGACGTCCGTGGCGTGCGGAAACCAGGGCCGCTTTGCAGGATAGTCGCCATTGAAGAGGGTCGACTTCTCGAACTCCAGATTGCGCAACAGCCCCAGGCCGAAGGGCTTGTTGAGCGGCCTGCTGCTGACGCCCTTGTGTTCGAACGGCCCCTTGGCCTTACCGCCACTGACGTCGTATGTGCTGGCCTTGGCCATGCCTCCGCGCCAGTCGTAGTTGCCTATCAACAGGTTCAGCGTGTTGAATGACAGGCAGTTGTAGATGCCGTTAGTATGTTGCGAGACGCCGCGATGAATATCCGCCGCGGCCTTCTTGCCATGTGAGGTAAACTCGCGGGCCAGGTCGATTATGTCGTCGGCCGAAACGCCGGAAATCTTCGCCCACTCCTCAATACTGTGCCGCTGTGATTCTTCAAGAGCCAACTGCAAAGCGCTCTTGACGCGATGCCCGTTAATGGTCGAATCGACAAAAAGGTCGCCTTGGACGGCTTGGGCCGTGTCGTTGGAGTCAACCGCAACCGGCTGCCCGCCAACCAAAGCAACAAAGGGATCGACATCGTAAGCTACGTCGGCGCCTTTTACCTGTGCCGTGCGCTTGAAGGGTGGAAGTCCAATGTCGGAACCACGCAGCAAGGCGGCCGGCCGGCCATCCTTTTCAATCTTGACGAGCCAGGAGGAGTTGGACCAACTGGCCTCGCCGGCGGCCATGGCGGCGGCCTTGTTGGCGCAGGCCAAAAAGCGGCCGTCGTAACGATGCTGTTCGAATATCCAGCGGATCATGCCAAGGGCCAACGCGCCCTCCATGCCAGGCTTTGCCGGCAGCCATTTCCAGGCTTTCGCCGCTGTCTTGGAAAGACGCGGATCGACCACGGCGAAACGCAGTCGGCCGCAGTCCAATCCCTGCATCAGCGACGGCACGCGCAGCGGCGGGCCATAGTTCGCTTCCAGCGGCGACGAACCGACGAAGAGGATGAATTCGGCATGATTCTGGTCAGCCTGCCAATAGAACTTGTCGCCGCCGCTCCAGTCTTCCTGTGACTTGGCCGCGACGAACCCAGGCTGCGCCGACATGACCTTGCCTGCGAAATACAAGGCCCCCTGGCAGACGGTCGTGTGGCCGTGGAAGTTCGCGGAACCCAAACCATTGTTGACAAATCGCTTGAAGAAATCGCTACGGCCAGCCTTCAGACGTCCGTGCGTCCACACAAACTGATTGTTTTTAGGCCCCAGATCCGGGTGTTCCGGGTCGATCATCAGGTGCAGGTGGCTGCTGAAGTTCTCCTTAAACTTCTCAACCAAAGCCTTCTTGTCCTCTATGGTTTTTGCACCCGTAATTTCGCCGACGGCCTTGGACATCTCGGCCGCCAGCTTCGGATCACGCAGGGCGTACAACTCACTGAGGCCCTCGACCTGACGGTTCTCCTCGCCGGGAACATTTGCAAAAAGCTTGCCGCCATTGACGATTTCTTCGACGGCTTGGTGGAAGTCGATCGTCTGCCATTGCATCGAGCCGCGCTTGCCGACGCGCTTCAGCACCTTACGCAGCCGGTAAGGGTCGTAGGCGGTCATCATACCGGCCTGCCCCTTGGGGCAGAGCGTCGCTTCGGTGCGGACGGCATCGCTCAATTCTGTCTTGAAGCTCAGGTGCGGCTGACGGCCCCAGGGGCTGTACGGATTGCCATCGATCTTGACGATCGTGCCGTTCTGCAGCTTGACCTTGATGGGACAGCCAGTATTGCAGCCCAGGCAACTGGAATAGATCACATTCTCGACGTCATTGTGGCCGTAGTCATGAGCATTGCTGTCAAGTTTGGCCAGATGATCGGCTTTGGCCTGTCGCGAAAAAACGGCCAGCATCGATCCGGCCAGCAAAGCGCCGCCCCCAAGCAGGGCACCGCTGATCAGGTCGCGCCTCGGAACCTGTTCATCGGACTTGGGCAGCTCCGGGTGTTTGGACATCGTTATACTCCTTTCGACTGAGCAACAAGGTGTGAGCCGTCCAGCGGCAGCAGGCGAAAAGCCGCCAGCAAAAGCCAGCAGCCGAGGGCGAAGACGCCCACAGTAATCAGCCATTCGCCGGTGCTCGGGAGGTAACCCTCCTGAAAACGCATGTGCTTATAGGCGTCGCCAAAACCTTCAAACACGGGTACCAACTGGGCCGGAATGACCAGGCTGATGCGCGTGCCAATCAGGCCGATTACGCCTAGAAAACCGGCCAGTCCGAGCCAGGTGGTCGAGCGCCGAGAGCCGGGCGACAAAACCAGCAGCAGCGGCAACATAAATCCCAGGCCGATCTGCAAACCCCAGAAATTCAGGCCATAGGGCCCTGTGACTGTAGCCTCCCAGGTGTGCAGTTCGTGTTCCACGCCGCCATAAAAAGCGGTAAAAAGTTCGGTCCCCAGAATCAGCATCTCCAAGGTCAGGATCGAGACCATGAAGACCGCCAGCCAGCGAACGATGCCTTGCTTCTCCTCGGCCGGCAGACGCGTCGAGATGGCCGTCAGGAAAGTCATCAGGGCGCCACCGGAAGCCAAGGCCGAAATCAGAATGACCAGCGGGAATAGGCCACCAAACCAGTGCGGGCGGGCTTTGGCCACAGCAAAAATCGAACCCTCGCAGCCCAATACAAGCACGGTCACCGCAATGCCCATTACAGACAGGCGGCGAAGCCAGCGACGGTCGCCTGCGACGCTCGCGGCATCTGTACGACGGCTGCGCAGAGCCAGCAGGCGGTAGAGAGCGGTCGGACCAGTGCCTTCCTTCACACGTGCCACCATCGTCGGGCGCAGCACCAGATACAGGTGAGAAACGATGATTACAGCGTAGATACTGTACAGGATGCCCATCCAGGCCATCGGCGAGGTCAGGTTCATCGACAGCATCACCTGGTACATGCGCAAGGGATGGCCAAGGTCGGCCATAATCAGCAGGCCGGCCAGCAGCAGGCAGACCAGAGAGGTCACCAGGGCCAGCGGGCCGATCGGTTCAAGCCGACGCACACCGAACAGGTAGGGCAGGGTGGTGATCAGGAAAGCCCCGGCCGACAGACCCAGGAAAAAGATGTACATCGCCACCCACAGGCCCCATGGCACGTGCAGAGTGGTATTCTCGTGCAGATGGCCGTCGGTCACCAGCTCAAGCAGGCCCGCGGCGCCGGCCAGCAGGCCCAACACCAGTAGGGCGTAAGCTGCCAGGCGGAGTGGTAGTGGTATGCGGCTCGTCTCATTCTTGCGGGGCATGATCGTCCTTCCCAAGCTTAATCGAGGTAGTACACGGAGGGTTCATTGCCGAGTTCTTCCTTCAGTCTGCTTGAGCTGCGCGAGACCAGAAGTTCTTGCAGGCTTTCACCGTGGATCAGGCATCGGCCTTGAGGATCGGCCAGATTTCCAAAGTGGATGGCGTGTCCAATGCAAGTTTCAGCGCAGGCGGGGTTCAGTCCCTTGGCCAGGCGATGCAGGCAGAAAGTGCACTTGCGGACATTGCCCATGGGCGAAACGCCCTTTGCCCGCTGCCGATTCTCACCATACTCGGGCGAGGGCTGCTTTTCGGGTGGCGTTAGTTCAGCCAGGTAGTTGTGGCCATAATCGAAGCACCTGGCGCCGTAGGGGCAGGCCGCAATGCAATAGCGGCAGCCGATGCACTTGTCGTAGTCGATGACGGTAATGCCGTCGCTGCGCTTGTAGGTCGCCTTGGTCGGGCAGACCAGCGTGCAACTGGAGCGCGCGCACTGCATGCACGGGCGGGTCAAGTAGCTGCGCGTCACGTGGGGGAACGAGCCGCGCTCTTCCTCCAGCACCACATTATAGGCCACGCCGGGCGGTGTATGATTTTCCGCCTTACAGGCCACAGTGCAGGCGCGGCAACCGACGCAGCGGCGGGGGTCGATGATCATTCCCCAGCGCGTGTCGCTCGCCTCCTCGCTTCCGCCCACGCCGCTGCAGCCGGGAAGAGTCGAGGCGGCCGCCGTCAGACATGCTGCCCCGCTGCCCTTGAGGAAATTGCGTCTTGTCAGCTTCATCTTCATTTGGCATTCCCATTCATTTGGCGCATTGCCAGTGCCCAGAACCTAATCTTCGGCATTGTAAAGCGCACATTCCGTGCCAGACGGTGAACCAGTCACAACTATCCTCCAAAAGCGTCTCCAGGGCAGTTTTGCCCCGGCTTGCTCCCGCCGGAGCAACCAATTCCCGTCGCCCGGTGACGAAAATCCGTCGACGCCGACCAATGATCCATCCTCCGCGGGCAATGAAACCGCCTTTCGCCCCCCGGCACGCTAGTTGCACTATGTGTCAGCCAGTCCTGCCACATCGTCTTGCGGCAGCAAGTGGATCCGCAACATCGTCAGGAGACATCAACAATGTCATTTCGCCAGTTGCTCACCTTATTAGTAGCGATGGCTGTTATTGTGGTGCCAGCATCTCAAGTTTTTGCTCAAGAGCCGGACACCACGCCGCCGGACTCCGGCATCAATCTGGTTGAAGAGGTGCGGGCACTTAAAACACTGGTTTTTCAGCAGCAGGACGAGATTCGGAAGCTGAAGGCCGCAAGCGGCGACGTCGCTCCCGTTGCCAGCGCCCTGGAAGCTCAGCGCGAGATGATCCGCGAGATGATCAAGGACGAATCGGCATCGTTCAAGGGTAACGACATGCGCGTTTACTGGAGCAACGGCTTACGCTTCGACACGCGTGACGGTAACGTCAAAATGGCCATCGGCGGGCGCATGATGTACGACTTCGTCTGGATGGGCGGCAGCCAGGTCGAAAGACGACTGGGCACTGATCTGGAAGATGGCAGCCGCCTGCGCCGCGGTCGTCTGCACGCCCTGGGCACGCTCTGGGACGATGTCGACTTTAAGGTTGAATTCGACTTTGCCACCGCACTTTCGCTCAAGGATGCCTACCTGAGATTCAACGATCTGCCGGCTGTTGGCAAACTCACGCTCGGCCACTTCAAGGAGCCGTTCGGCTTGGAGGAGATGACCAGCAGTCGGAACATTACCTTCATGGAGCGAGGCCTGCCCAGCGTCTTCAACCCGGCCCATAACGCCGGTATCATGCTGGCCGACACGCTTTTTGACCAGCGTATGACCTGGGCTGCGGGCACCTTCATGACGGCCGATAATTTTGGCACCGCTCAGGAAGACGGTCGCTACGCCTTTACGACCCGCGTCACCGGCCTTCCCTGGTACGAAGAAAAGGGGCGCAAGTTGCTGCACCTGGGAGCGGCCTACAGCTATCGCCGCGGTGAAGATATGCTGCGATATCGCCAGCGGCCGGAGGTCAGCCTCTCGCCGCGATTTGTCGATACAGCCGTGGGAGTGGGCTCCGCACTCGGGGCCGGCACCACTTTCGACGCCGATGCCAGCAATCTCATCGGAACCGAAATGGCCCTGGTACTCGGCTCATTCAGTCTCCAGGCTGAATTTGTCGCTGATGCCGTCGATTCGGACCTCGCCGATGATCCTATGTACAAAGGCTTCTACGTCCAGGCCAGCTACTTCCTGACCGGCGAGCATCGTCCCTACAAGAAGTCGAGCGGCTCGTTCGACCGCGTCAAACCGCTCAAGAACTACCGGCAGGATGGTGGCTGGGGCGCCTGGGAAGCCGCTGCAAGATATTCCTACCTCGACCTTAACCAGGGGCGTTTCCAAGGCGGAAGGCTGGCCAATACCACCCTCGGCTTGAACTGGTATCTGTACCCCAATATGCGGATCATGTGGGACTACACCCACGCCCGTCTGGCCCATGCTCTGGCCACCGGGGGCGACGTGGATCCGGCCAACATCTTTATGATGAGACTTCAGTTCGATTTCTAGGGCTGCCAGTAGAGCGCGAACAATCAGGGCAGGTGGCTACAGCGGAAATCGAAGCTGGCACATCCGGGCTCAGCACATCGGCACAGACGCAATGCGAAGACGGGACGTCTGGCCGCCGCCCTGGCAGCAGGCGGACCGCTCGATGCCTTTCAGGAAATCAACTCTGCCGCCGAAAGCGTGTTGCTGCGGACGGCAAGGGAGACGCTGAAAGGCTGCTACGCCGGATGCGTTGTGCCTGCGGGCCTCTTCAAGACAATGCAGGTGGCCGCAGGTCTGGCTTTGCCCATGGACATCGCCATTCGACTGAAGAAACACGTGCCGTAGACACTTCCGAAGACAGCTAAAATTTCCCGAGAATATTTCTTGTGGGAGTCCACTGGTCGCCGTATAATTCGTTGCGTGGCGAAGTGGCATAGTCTAAGACATCAAAAGCCCGGCTGTGTTCTGAGCCAGGTGTTAAGACAGAGCAATGGAGGCAAAAGTGCGGGAATATATGAGCATCGCAAAAGCCCTGGCTGATGACAGCAGGTCGCGCATCCTGATGTTCCTGCGCGACGGCGAGTTGTGCGTCTGCCAACTCATCGAACTGCTGGGCCTGGCTCCCTCGACGGTATCCAAGCACATGGCCATCCTGTACCAGGCGGGGCTGATTGAGTCGCGTAAGGAAGGCCGCTGGGTCTATTATCGCCTGGCAGACGAAGGTGCTGCGCCGTGTGCCCGGTCGGCCATTGAATGGCTCCAGAATTGCCTGCAGGACGATCCGCAGATTCTAAAAGATGCCCAGAACGTCAAAGCCGTGCGCTGCGCCGACCGCCAGGATTTGTGCGTTCATTACAAGAGGTAATCAGATAACCAACATTGACCACAGGAGTTAGAAAATGACTGAGACAAACCCAAGGCTGAAAATTCTCTTCCTCTGCACCGGAAACTCCTGCCGCAGTCAGATGGCCGAGGGCTGGGCGCGAGCCTTGAAGGGCGACCTGATCGAAGCCTACTCAGCCGGCATCGAGACACACGGCCTCAATCCCAACGCCGTCAAGGTGATGGCCGAGGCCGGCGTCGACATCTCCGGCCACCACTCCAAGAACGTCGCGGAGTTGAAGGACGTGCCATTGGATTACGTGGTCACCGTCTGCGGCCACGCCAACGAGACCTGCCCCATGTTCCCCGGCAAGACCCGGGTAGTCCACGTTGGTTTCGACGATCCGCCGAGACTGGCCAAAGATGCCCTAACCGAGGAAGAGGCTCTGGACTGCTACCGCCGCGTGCGGGACGAAATCCGGGCCTACATCGAGACGCTGCCCGAGTCATTAGCAGGAAAATAGAAGGAGTGACCATCTATGGCCGCGGAAGCCCCAATTGTGGAATCGCAAAAGAAGCTGAACGTCTTTGAGAAATACCTGACCATCTGGGTGGGCCTGTGTATTATTGGCGGCATTGTGCTAGGCCGACTGGCGCCGGAAGTAGCAAAGACGCTGGATGGCATGGCCATTTACGTCGAAGGGGCCCCGGTGGTCTCCATTCCCATAGCTATCGCCCTGTTTTTCATGATGTACCCGATCATGGTCAAGATCGATTTCGGCGAGGTCGTCAAGGCCGGCAAGACTCCAAAGCCGGTGCTCTTGACGCTGATAGTCAACTGGGCCATCAAGCCCTTCACCATGTTCGCCATCGCCTGGTTCTTCCTTGGCTTCATCTTCCGCGACTACATGCCCGGCATGGATACCCTCAAGGACGGCACCCAAGTCGAGTTGTGGCGGTCGTACATCTCCGGAGCCATCCTGCTCGGCATCGCCCCGTGTACCGCCATGGTGCTGATGTGGGGCTACCTGGCCCGCGGTAACCAGGGCCACACGCTGATGATGGTAGCCATCAACTCGCTGACCATGCTTGTACTATATGGACTGCTGGGCGGTTGGCTGCTGGGCATCAACAACATGCCCGTGCCGTGGCAGGCCCTGCTGCTGAGTATCGCCATCTACGTGGCCCTGCCGCTGGTGGCGGGCTACTTCTCGCGCAAGTGGATCATCAGGGCCAAGGGCCTGGATTGGTTTCAGCAGAAGTTCTTGCATGTGCTGACGCCCATATCCATCATCGCCCTGCTGGCCACGCTGGTGCTACTGTTCAGCTTCAAGGGCGAGACGATCATCGACAACCCGCTGACGATTCTCTGGATCGCCATTCCGCTGTCAATCCAGACTCTGCTCATTTTTGCCATCACCTATGCCGTGGCCAGGCTACTGAAGTTCAGGTACGAGGATGCCGCACCCTCGGCCATGATCGGGGCCTCCAACCACTTCGAAGTGGCCATCGCCACCGCCACCATGCTCTATGGCCTCTCCAGCGGTGCGGCTCTGGCGACAGTTGTCGGCGTGCTGATCGAAGTGCCTATCATGCTCATGCTGGTCAGGATCTGCCTGCGGACCAGACATTGGTTCCCCGGAGGAAAGGAAGAGCCGTCCGTGCCGCAACGAATTGAGGACACCCCACCCGACGCCATGGTGCCGTAGCCTCGGCCAATGCGGGTCGCGCGGGTGCCGTGGCTTCTTTTCTGAAGCCCCCGGCACTGCCGGGGGATGCCGTTTCTGGCTGTTATGAAACTGTCGTGGGCGACATAGCTGCTCCGTCAGCCAGAGTTTATGAACCAGGCTGACCATGATCAAGCCGGGCGCCACCTACAAACTTGTTTGTGGGTGCTTTCAGCCGCGATGCCGTCAAAATGATACGATAGTATAATCCAAAGGTTAGTTCGACTAAATCGAAGGAGGCCAGCCAATGTCCGAATCCCCAAACGATGCTGTCCGCAAACTGGTCCGCGATGCCTACGCCGATGTCGCCCGCAAGCAGTCTTCATGTTGCGGGTCGGGTAGTTCATGCTGCGGCGACAGCAAGCCCTACACCGTGCCAGACCATCCGGTTCCGGAGTCGGAACTCGGCCTGTCCTGCGGCAATCCGTTGGCCTTCGGTTACATCAACAAGGGCGATGTGGTGCTGGACCTGGGCAGTGGGGCGGGCAAGGACGTCTTCCTGGCAGCCCAGAAAGTGGGCGACACCGGCCGGGCCATCGGCATCGATATGACTCCGGAGATGCTCGCCCTGGCCCGCAAAAACGCCGTCAAGTTCTTCCAGACCTCGGGTCTGGCAAACGTTGAGTTTCGCGAAGGTCACATCGAGAAGCTGCCCGTTGATGACGACTCGGTGGACCTGGTCATCTCCAACTGCGTCATCAACCTTTCGCCCGACAAGCCGCAGGTCTTCCGCGAAATCTACCGCGTGCTCAAAGTCGGTGGCCGGATGATCGTCAGCGACATTGTCCTCAATCGCCCGCTGGCTGAGTCGGCCGCAGGTGACGCCGACCTCTACGCCGCCTGCATTGCCGGCGCCCTGCTGCGCCAGGACTACCTGGCCGCCGCCCAAGCCGCTGGTTTCCAGACGGTCGAGATTCTAAGCGACCACACCTATCAGGCCGCCAGCGCCTGCGACGACCCGATCACCAGCGGCGTTTCGGATACTCTGGCCGGCGTAGCGGCTTCCATTACCGTGTTGGCCGTCCGTTGATGGGGCAGATTGACTCTTATGGCTTCTCAAGATACACTGCAAGCGTGGTGAATATCTTACAGGTAGCTGGCTGCCAGGAAAGTGTTCTGCATGAGGCGGATTATGCAGGGGGTGTAATCAGGCTATGGGTCCAAATGACATCATTCGGCAACTCTGGCGCCGCCCTTGGCTTTTCTTCATATCGTTGGCCGCGTGGATTGTTGCAATGCCGTGCTTTTACATCGTTGTCA
The DNA here is from genome assembly GCA_041690105.1 of Phycisphaerae bacterium. Taxonomy (GTDB): domain Bacteria; phylum Planctomycetota; class Phycisphaerae; order FEN-1346; family JAACEH01; genus JAWLHX01. The sequence goes on along the minus strand of JAWLHX010000030.1, from coordinate 5,338 downwards.
ATTTTACTGCTGCGGCATCTCCTGCCGAAGCGCTGGCCAAATACGACAAGCCGCTTCCTGCTGGCTGGACCGCCGGGGTCATGAATCACGGAGAGTACATTCGCTGGTGGCTAATCGACGAACGGCCGCTGCTATTCTATTCGGCTCTTGTCGGCCTGTCGGTCTCGGTTCTCTGGCTGTGGGGTGTTGGCTTCTGGGCTTGGAAACGCAGCCGCAATTCTCCCCCAACTCTCCACGATTGACGCGCAGCCAGTTCTAACGAATGCTTTGCCAGCGGCGGCAGGCATGTCCAAGCCTACTTCCGCTGCGAAATACTCATGCTTATTTCGTAGCCGTTAGGCCATTCCTTGGTGGCCGAGATGCGCACATCGCGCACCAGCAGAGAAGGGTAGTTCTGCTTGATGCCATCCATTATCAGACCGAATTCCGGCAGCGTAATGGGCTTGTAGGTCACCTTCAGGCTGCCACTGCCTTCGCGACTCATGCTGCGGTGGTCGCGCTTGATGCCGGCCGAGTTGTTAAGCGTGTTCATGACGGCCATCAGGTCCATGTCATCGGTCACAGCGCCACCATAGATATCGAGCGTCGCCTTGGCCGCGGCGTACCTGGCCAGCAGGCCATCCGATCTGAGCCAGGCATTTACCGCTGTTTTTTCATCCTTTACCGCCGCTGCGTTCATCACGGCCGCAAAAATCAGGAATATCAGCGACAGGCCGACAAAGACGCCGGCCCCGATGGTTGCTTTCTTCATGCCCGGTCCCCTTTCTGGCTGATCGGTTTATAGGTCAGCGTCAGGGTGTATCTGGTTTCGCCCGTAGTGCCGCGATCGGCTTCAAGCATCGATGAAAAACGCGGACTCTGGTTCAGGTTCCGATCCAACTGTATTACATGATCGTTGGTGGTCGTCACTGTCAGACGGGCGCCTGCCTCGTTGATGGTAATGTTCTCGATTTTGTATTTCACGCTATCCGGTACGGCAATCAGGGCCTGCATAAGATGCCGATAGACCGGTTGCACGTCCTGCCCGCTCTGAGCCGACTTGACCGCAGCCTCGATCTCGCTCATCTTCTTGCTCAATTCAACCGGGAATATCGACAGCAGGGCCGGTGGTCTGGCATCGACCCGACTCTGCCAGATTTCGCGGGCCCGCTCTTCGTAACCTTCGGCCACGGTCTTATGATATTGTGCCTGCAGCACCAGCATCAGGCCGCCCACTGCCAGGCATACGCCCAACAGGCCAAGGGCCATGGCCCCAAGCATGCTGACCATGCGGGCCGATTCCTTGGGAGCGAATTCTTCCAGGCGGAATGACAGCGGCAAATCGTCCGCTGAAACCATGGCCATGGCCACGCCGGCAACAAGCGGCCAGGCTTGGCCCACGCCCGCTTGCGGCGGCGGGGCTATGTGCAGGTGCTCGCAATCCAACTCGCCTGCCAGAACGCCCGCCAAAGCATTGCCTGCCTCGGGACCAAAGCTGACAACCGCCACCGGCGACGGAAAACCAGGAGCGGCCAACAGCATACGCCGGATTTCCTGCAAGGGCTGCCCCGCGGCATCGGTGGCCCAGGCCAGGCGGCTCAGGCGGCGATGCCCCCAGATAAGCCCGTTCTGCAGCAACGACAGGTTTACTCCGTACTCGTCGCCGCTGACGGCAATGATGGGCTCGGTGACCATCTGCGGCGCAAGCTGCGCGACCAGCCCCACGTGGCCCATGGCATCGGGCGGAATAGTGTCGGCGGCCAGCCCGGCCGAGCTTAGCATCTGGATCAGGTCGGCCACCGTCTGCTTGGTGGTTGACCAGGCGATAACATGGGCACCTTCGGGACGCTCTTCCACAATCTGAAACGGCATGACCAGCGTCTGCGGATCGGCGGCCAGGTCGTCGGCAAGTTCGTACTTCAGCACCGACCGAATATCCTCTTCGCTGGTCAACTGCAGCCACTGTTCGCGTATGCTGTAATCGTTCCAGTCGACCACCACAGCCACCCGATGGTCCCCCGCCTTGAACTGCTGGAGCAGGGCCGAGGCCTCGGCCATGGCGTCGGCTCCTTCGGGCACCTCGTGATGATGCAGAGCCGCCAGCGCCACCGCTTCGCCTTCGGGCCGGGCGTGGGCAATCTGAACAACCCGCTGATTTATCTGAATCGCAATGCATTCAGGCAATTGCCTAATCTCCTACCAGGTCTGGTCAGTAATTGTTATACCGTCCCAGGCTATTATCAAGGCCGAATCGGCACTTTCAGAGCTCGCTGCGACGCCAGAGAATAGTGATGCTGCCCTGGGCGTCGCGCTCCACGATCATACGCAAACGAGAAACGTAATCCCTGTATTCCGCCATGGCCGAGACCTCAAAACGGTTGCTCATTACCGTCGCGTCGGCCGTTTCAAGCGGCGAGGCCTGCTCCTCGGCTTCCTCGGCCGAAGCCACGGCCTGAATCTGCGACAGATTACGGAACGGCTCCTCGGCTCGTTGCCGCACGATTTCCTCGGCCCTCGACCGCAGGAAGCTCGCGCTGTGCTCCAGCACTTCCAACTCGGCCGTGTTGACATTCGGCCCGCCTTGCCGCCAGCTTGTCAACTGATCGGCCAGCCTGACTCGCACCGTCTCGCCACTGGCCGGGTCTTCCCGTTCAACAAAAGCCAGCTGAAAGGCCTGCCGCGTCTCGGGGCTTATGCCCGGCAGATTCAGAAAATCGTCCAGCCACAAGGGCAGGGGCTGCTGAGCCGTGCGGCCATCGACGGCAAATTCGTCCATTACCGCCTCGTCCTCGGCCCGCCTGATTATGGCCTCGTTGCGAATACTGGTCACTATCTCCTCGGCCGCCAGCGAGTCCAGCCCCAGCGACGAGGCGAAGCCGATAAACTCGATGCCGCTGGCTTCCGAGCGCTCCGGGCTCTCATCCAGCAGGCCCTTCAAATCGTATTTGCCCGCAACATCACGGATCGTCACCGTCAGCTTCAGAACGTCCTCTTCTTCTTCGCCGAACCGAAAGACGAAAACCTTCGGCAGGCTCCAGTGGTCCTGCAGGCTGTCGAACTGGAGGTCCACGCCGGTCTCGCTGAGCATCCGCGAGGCAATGCCCGGCACGCTATCCAGAGCCCTGTGGCACTGGGTGCGATAAGCTTCCTGGTACGACTGCTCCAGGGCCAGCATGCTGGTCACGTCCATCTGGGCGACGACAATCGTCAGCGTAGCCCAGACAAGCAGACTAAGCAGCAGTGCCGCCCCGCGCCGACGCCTGCGGGTAGAGCGCTTGCCGTCATCGGAGACAGAGTCGCCAGAGCCCTGAAAATCAGGAGCAGGCGGCGGCGGCGGCTCAGGAGCGAAATTATCGTGGTGCGCCTTCTTCATTAATCCCCATTGCTTCCATCAAATCAGGTGTCCGCATCTCCAGGGCGGCATTCGGCTGAGGCAGGCGGATAATTCGCTCGACCGTCGTCGAGGCGCCTTTGCCATCTACCGGGGCAGCGGTAACCGTCAGCTTTGCCGCACGAGGTAAAGCCGTTTGCGGCGAGTCCGAACGCTCGAAACGTCTCTGCCAGGCCGGTTGCCATTCATCGTCGATGGCCCGGGCCGAGGTGTCCTCGCCAAGCGCCGGCAGAAACTCCAGGCGCATCTCGTCCAGATTATCGGCCAGCAGCACAAAGCCCTGCGTACTGCTGCGAATGCTGGTCTCCTGCCGATTTATGGAAATCGACAGCTCGCGGCGGAACAGTCGGAGCTTACCCGGGTTGGCGTCGTCCCGCCCGACCATGTAGGCCACCTCCATCGGCCCCGGATGGCTCTGCATCTCCTCGCTGACCCGCATGCCCGTCAGCGTCGGAAAAGCTATGCTGGTCACCTTCCGGCCGTCCAGGTCGATGTCATCCACCAGCAGGTAAGCCCGATCATCGTAAACGTGCATCTGCTCCAGGTCGCTCGACAGCAGCGACACAATGCCACGAACCCGGTCCACCGTCTCGATGGACGACGAGACCCGTTGCCGATGATCGAACGTGCCATGGTAAATGCTCATCAGCGTAAGCACGATAATGGACGAAATTGCCACCGCGGCAACCAGTTCCAGCAGAGTCATGGCCTGCCGGCGCTGGCGGCAACGGTCGTTCCGGGCCCGGGTAACTTTCGGCTGCTGGAGCGATGGGGCAGGGCGGCGCATCGGGCAGATCATTCCGACACCTCCTCCCGCGGCGGCTTGGGCAGCCAGGTTTCCAGCGTGGCCAGAAGCTTGTCGTCCGATTCTCGTCGCACCTCGACCCGCACGGCCACGAATTCGCCGGGATCAAAAGCCTCTTCGCCACTGCTGGTGGCGGCCGCATTGCCTCGGGTATCGCCCGGGGCCGCACCCTCCACCGGTTTGCTGATGGCTTCCAGACGCCTGTCCAGTATCTCCTCAGCCAGTTCCGGATGCAGTTCGACGGTCTCCTGATCTTCCAGTGGCAGGCGGTCCTGCAGAATCCGCGTGACCAGAAAATCGTCGAAGCCGTTGAGCTGAATGTCGGCCCGCTGGTCAATGTAGTCCGACCGGCTGAGGTCGCCGAAATCGGGCTGCACCAGAAAAGCGTCCAAGGCGTTCTCCGCCGCCACCAAGGCCCGGGCCCGATCGCGCACGTTCATTGTTCGCATCATGATCGAACCCTGCACCTGCAGCAGGGCTATCACGGCAAAGCCGATGATGACCACCGCGGCCATGACTTCCAACAGCGTGAAGCCATCAGCGGCAGGCCTGTTGCCGCAGTGGCGCAGGCGGGGCGCCGGCCACAAGCGGCCAGGCTGATGAGGATAATTTGTCCTCTGTCGCCCGATAATCATCTCTGCAGCAGTCCTCCAGTGGCATCGCCCACAATCTGCTCGTACGATTCGGGTTCCTCAAAGCCGGCTATGACACGAAAGGCGCCCGTAAGCGGATTCAGCCGCACCGTGCGCTGGTGCCCCTTGTCGTGCCTCAGGTACAGCCGCACCGGAGTGCAAAGGCCGTTGGGCCAGAACTTCAGTGTCAGGCGGTCGTGCTCAATGGTCCGTCCGCGGCCAATCAGGCCTCGCTCCAAACGCACGTTTTCGCTCCAGGTAACCACCTTGTATGGCTCGTCATCCACAACAATGTCGCCCATATCGCTGAGCACGGGATCTTCGTAATAGAGCGACATTTTGCTTTCGCCGGGGGCCATCTCGACCCGCACAATTCGCTTATTCATCATGGCGTGCGTCCGCGCAGCCTGCAGGGCCTGCCCCACCTCGTCGGCCACGCGCGAAGCCTGCGCCGGCGGAACGAACGAATCCAACGAGAGGATCATCGCCCCGGCCATCAGCGAAAGAATTAGCATGACGCCCATCAATTCC
>JAWLHX010000029.1:0-48439 GCA_041690105.1 Phycisphaerae bacterium | reverse complement strand
GTAAAGCCCACGGAGCTGATTCCGAACAACTGGCCGAAAAAGAGCGGAGCTTCCCCATTGGCTGAATCGGCCGTCTTTCGGGCGACCACCTTGACGGCATTGGGGGCCGGCGAATCCGGATCGAACTGGCCAGTCTTCTGGTCGTACCGCCCGACGACAATGTCGCCGCTGAAGTCGTTGAATTGGTTGTCGGCCAGTATCAGCGGCTGATTAGCCACCAGGTTGCGCTGGGCTACATCCATGGCCGCCAGACGAGCCAGGGCCAGGTCATCGCGCACAAGCTGGGCGCCGGCCAGGGCCGCGGCATCGGCCCCGTGCTGCAACTGCTGAGCCACATACATACTGTGGCCTATGTCGATAGAAAGTCCGATCAGCCCGAGTATGACCGTCAATGATAGTGCGTACCAGACGGCTGCCACGCCCCTGTAAGTCCGTCGCTTCTCCATGTTCCCCCCCTGCCGCCCGACTGGCGGCAACTATGGTGGCTGGCCACACTGCACCAGAGCCGCATTCTGTCATTCTGCATCCTTTACAGTTCCAGGACAAGATGGCTGAACTGCCGACCAGATAAGAAATATTTGTTCACCGCAGCCGGGCCGTTCATCTGGAAACCGCCGGCGAGACCGGTGACGCAGGCAATAGCAGTAGGGCTATGACCGGTTATGCACTAGGGTAAAACCTTAGACGATGGCGAAGGTAAAGCGGTAGGTTTGCCCGCAGCTGGCGTATCTTGCGTCACTGCACCAGCTTATGCGCCCTGTTGACCGCACACGACAGGTGGCTTAGTTTCAAATGGACATTTGATGCAGTCAGCTTTCGCACAAGCCACGCCGGACGATGTTATTGACTGCGCGCAGGAAATGCAGAATCTATGACGATAGGCCGGCAGTTGGTTGTCGCCTTCGAGTACTGAGGGGGGGCCTCGGAATGCTCTCCGTGCACTATCTATATTATTCACGCCGCCGCAGGGGCCGACAATGTGTCCGCTCCACCCTGCCCGGCGCTTCTCAGCGTGGACCGTGCCGAACGTTTCGGCCGACAGTCAACAGTGACAGGAATGGTTCCTGCCATCACTGGCAATTGGTGCGGATGAATGAAGAACAGGGGGGCGTACAATGAGCACGATTAAGAGGTTTTTGCGCGATGAGCGCGGGCTGGAGACAGTGGAATATGCCATTATCCTCGGCATGATTGTGGCTGGCACAGTTGGCCTGGTGGCCTCCATCGGCGGCTGGGTGTACGAACGTTTTGAGACGGTTGATACGGCCCTTGAGAATGCGGACTGACGTGCCATACCGACTTTGTCGGCCAACCCGGGAGGCAGCGGGCCGCAATTGGTAAACCAGTTTGAGGACCAGCGATTTGCTGCCGACAGATTTGTGGCATGTTCAGCAGATGACCCCGGTGCAGTGGGGAGTAGTAATTTCCGCCTCACTGGCCGGGGCTGTCTGCGACATCAGAAGCAGACGCATACCCAACTGGCTCAGTGCCGCCATACTGCTGGCTGGCCTTGTTTGGGCGGCACTGATGGCCGGCCTGCCGGGGCTGCTTGATGGAAGCCTGGCCATGCTGATGCTGGCCGCTCCGTTTGTCCTGCTGTTTCTGTTTGCCGGCGGCGGAGCAGGTGACGCCAAGCTGATGGGGGCCCTGGGGACCTGGTTGGGCATGATTAACGGCCTTGTTGTCCTGACGTCCGTGGCTGTTGCCGGCGTGGCCATGGCCGTAGTCGTGGCCCTCGGCCAGCGGCGACTTCGACCGGTGCTCGGCAACATAGTTTTGACCGCTGCCGGCCTGGTAACAAGGATAACCGGCGGCCGCGTTGGTAGAGAACTTGCTGTTTACCGCCCGCAGGAGACTGCGGAAGCAGAAAAAATGCCCTATGGCCCGGCAATATTCATTGGCGTCTGCCTGGCCGCCTTGGGAGTAGCAATATGGCGCACATGACCACCCGCACGGCGCGACGGGCCAGCGTCACGGTGGAACTGGCCCTGCTATTGCCGCTGGTAATGTTGCTGACCACCGGCCTGATAGAGTACGGCTGGTTATTTCTCAGGGTTCAGCAGATCAACAGCGCTGCTCGCTATGGCGCACGCGTGGCTTCGCTACCCGATGCCACCAACCAGTCGGTCGCCGGTGCCGTGCGACAGGAACTGCTGCGCCACGGTCTCAGCGAGAGCGGCTATTCAATCACCATGCAGCCTTCTGATGTTTCGGCCCCGCTTTCCGGAGAAGAGATTACCATCAGCGTCAATGTGCCCTACAGAAACATCAGCCTGACCGGAATGCCTCTGCTGCCGCTGCCCGACCGAATTCTGGCTGCTGTAACAATGTCAAAAGAAGGACCATGACCTGCGGCTGCGGCTGCGACTGCGGCCATTATGAGCGTAATTGAATACTTATTTCGGATGAATATTGTCGGCTCTGGCAACTTGAAAGGAAACTACGATCATGAAATGGGCGACGATCGGCCTGGTAGGCCTTGGTGTAATCGGTGCAATTTGCGCCGCCATTCTGGTCGCTGCCTTGCGTGGTGACAGCGGCCAATCGGCTTCCGACGCCTCCTCCCGGGAAGTCGCCGTGCTTGTCGCCACCACGGATCTGCCCGACATGACCATGCTCGACTCATCATCAGTCGAGCCCGGCAAGGTAGTGATCTCGCAGCGTCCGAAGAGCGCTATCGTCAACAAGACCTCCGTCATCGGCAAAGTGCTGCGCGTGCCACTGGTGAAGGGGCAAGTCGTCACTCGCGATCATTTTGCAACCGAAGGCACGGGCGTACATCTGGCCGCTTCGCTGCCTGAGGGCATGCGGGCGGTTACCCTCTCGCTCGGCTATTCAAGCGGGCTTGAGGGACTCCTTTACCCCGGTTGCGTGGTCGATGTTCTGGCCTCCTTCCAGCTCGATTCCGATGCCGAGGGGAACCGGCACAAGGACTGGCTTTCAACCACGCTGATTGAGCGCATACCGGTGCTGGCCATCGAAAACCAGACCGTTGTCAGCGGCGAAATGGAGCAGTTGCGCACCTCCGCCGGCAGCAGCGGGCGGCGACTGGTTACACTGCGCGTCACTCCGGAACAAGCCGCGCAGCTGCAGTTGGCCTCCGAAAACGGCACCATATCGCTGGTCATGCGTAACCCTACCGACAAAGCCAATCCTGACCCGGCGCGCGTCCTGTTGAGCTCGCTCGCCGAAGGCTTTACGCCCTGGCCGGCGGCAGCGCCAATGACCACCCTTTTGCCAGCCGGCGACACGCCACCAGCGGCGACCGAGGAAGCAGAAGACGAACCCGAGCAGCAGCAGGAAAGCGAGCCGGAGCCCGAGCCGCAAGGCTGGCAGGTCATAATCATTCGTGGCGGTTCGCAGGAGACGCACTCAATTCCAGTCGAGCAGGATAAACCGCAGGAACAATAGCCGCGGTGGCAGAAGCCGCCCGGGCAATCGCAATCACCAGGCAACACAACAGGGGGGACGATTACCGTGTCATATCTTCGCAGGAGAATTACTCAGGTCTTGTTAATGGTTGCCCTGCTGGCCGTCTGGTTAATCACCTCAGCACCAAAACCGGCTTTCAGCCAGCTTGCCGATGAGCAACCCGCCCACCGTGACGCCGCTTTGGAACTGGCTCAGCAGCCCACTGCCGATGACCGCAGCGCTCCGCGGCACCGCACCTTGCCCATGCACCGCCAGGGCCAGGCCGACGAGGATGCCACAGGCCGCCGACAGCCCACTGCTCTGCCCATGTCCGGTGGCACACTGGACAGCCAGGCCGAGACTCTGCCCGTGAGCGAACAGGACAACGACGAGGCCTCGATCTCCGTCTACCTCAGGCAGTCGAAGGTAATCGACACGCCTTGGCCCGTCACCCGCGTCTCCATAACCGAGCCACGCATTGCCGACGTGCAGGTGCTCACGCCCCGTCGCATTCTGCTTCAGGGCAAGCTCATAGGCTCGACCGACCTTATCGTCTGGAACGAGAACGAAGAAGGGCGCCGCGTGCGAGTGGATGTGCTGGCCGACGTGTCGCGCCTCAGGGCCGATATTCGCCGCCTCTTCCCCGACTCCACCATCGAGCTGACCCAGAGCGAAGAGGTGCTGGTCATCAGTGGCCTCTTGAGCAGGGCCGAAGACGTTGCCGCCCTGCACCGCTTTCTGGATGCCGCCGGCGCCCGCTACGTTGACATGACCCGCGTGGCCGGGGGCCGCCAGGTGCAACTGAAGGTCCGCGTGGCCGAGGTCAGCCGCACGGCCATCCGGGCCCTGGGCATCAACGCCTATCAGGCCAACGACAACTTCTTCTTCGGCTCCACCATCGGCGCCGCCAACGGCGGTCCGCTCAACCCGATCAACATTGGAGTTCCCGGCGGCGTCATCGCCTCCGGTGGCGGTCGCGATGTCGGCAACCTGCCCTTCGCCTTTCTCAGCGATGCCGGGGTCAGCCCCGCGGTGACGCTCTTTGCCGGCTTCCCCGGCAGCGACATGCAGTTTTTCATCCAGGCCCTGGCCGAAAACCAGTACCTGCGCATTCTGGCCGAACCAACGCTGGTGGCCAAGAGCGGCGAAGACGCCTATTTTCTGGCTGGCGGCGAATTTCCCATTCCCGTCGTCCAGAGCACCACAACCGGCACCTCATCCATCAGCATCGAGTACCGCGAATTCGGCGTGCGGCTGCGGTTCCGCCCGACGGTGCTGGGCGATGGCACGATCAGCCTGTTCGTGGCCCCGGAAGTCAGCGACCTGACCGAACAGGGCGCGGTCCAGATTCAGGGCTTCAGCATACCGGCCCTGATTACCCGCCGGGCCGAGACCACGCTCGAGCTCAAGAGCGGCCAGACGTTCGCCATGGCCGGCCTGCTGAGCCAGATGCACGATGCCCGCAACAGTCGCATTCCTCTGCTGGGCGACATTCCGATTCTCGGGTCGCTTTTCCGCAGCGTCCGCTATCGCAATTCCGAGACCGAGCTGGTCGTGCTGGTGACCAGTTCGCTGGTTGAGCCCCTGTCGCTGGCCGACCTCCCGCCCGGCCCCGGTGCCCTGCACACTGTTCCGAGCGACTGGGAGCTTTACGCCATGGGGCGCACCGAGAGTAGCAGACCCGCCCAGCTCTCGCCACTGGATGCCCAGCGCATCCGCGAGCTCGGCCTCGACCGGCTGCGCGGCCCGGGCGCCTGGTCAACCTATCAGCAGCAGGAGGCCCGCAGTGCCAGCACCGTGCGGCCATCGGAGGTGATTGTCGGCCCGCGGGATGTCAAGGCTGAGGCAGAAGTAATTATCAGTCCCAGGGAAGTCAGGGCCGAGGCAGTTGAGGCCGACAGCAGCAACTGACTACCCGTTTTCGGGCCTGCCAAATCCAAAGCTGAACCTGCGACGGAGGAGATTAATGCCGCAGCGCAAAAGAGTTTTCATGCTCAGCAATGCACCGCAGATGAGCAGCGACGTGAGTGCGGCCCTGCAGGCCGGCAACCAGTTCGAGCTGGTTGGCGTCTGCGACGACTTGGCGGCCCTGAAAGCCAGGCTGGAGCGCGGTGACGTGCAGGCGGCCCTGGTTGATGTCGATCAGCACCCCGGCCAGGTGCTGGGCGGCCTGGGCTCGGCAACCAGCCGCTTTCCGGAGGTCCGTTTTGTCATACTGGCCAGCGAAGTTCAGCAGGAAATGCTGATCGAGGCCATGCAGGTTGGCGCCCGGCACGTGCTGCAGAAACCGAAAATACCCGGCCAACTCGACACCGTGCTCCGCCGCCTGGTGCCGGATGGAGCCCTGCGCGTGGCCGGCCGCATCGTCACGCTGCTCAGTGTCAGCGGCGGATGTGGGGCTACCACATTGGCCATGAATCTGGCCAACGAGATGCAGATTCTCAGCAAGGAGCCGGCCCTGCTGGTCGACCTCGACCTGCACTACGGAGCGGTGGCCTTGTGGCTCGGCCTGGAGGGCCAGTTCGGCATGCGCGATGTGCTGGCCTTCGGCGACGGAATCGATTCGCACCTGGTCCGCTCGACGGCCCAGTCCTTCGATGACAACCTGCACGTGCTGCTGAGCCCGGCCAACTCAAGTTCGGCCCCGACCAGTGCCGGCCCGGTCGATTTCAAGCACCTGGAAGAGGCCCTGGACGCCTGCCGCTACGCCTACAGCACAACCGTTATCGACGCCCCGCGCCTGCCCCTGCCAGTGGCCGCACAACTTAGCATGGCCAGCGCCGCCACGCTGCTTGTCATGCAGCTCACGGTCCGCGACATACACATGGCCCGCTCGCTGCTGGCCGAACTGGTGGCCCAGGGCGCCGATACCGAACAGTTGCGACTGGTGGTCAACAGGCACTGGAAGCGCAGCACCATCACCCTGGACGAAGCCAGGCAGGCCCTCGGCGGCTACCCGCTTACCTGCATCAGCAACGACTTCCGCAATGTCTCGAAGGCCATGAACCAGGGGCAACTGCTGGCCAGTGCCGCCTCGTCCTGCTCGACACGCAAGGACCTGATCAAGCTGGCCCAGAATCTGACTGGATCAAATGCAAAGACCAAGAGCTGAAAGGTTGAATGATGGCTAATCGTGATGGCGATGTAACTGGCAGCGAATTGCAGGATGCACAGGGCGGGCTTTCGTCGGTATCGCAGCAGATTAAGGCCAGCGTGCACGCCCGCCTGCTCGAGACGCTCGATTTTGTCGAAGCCATGCGCATGCCGCCCGACCAGCTTTACCGCGAGTGCTCCAGGAGGGTCGACGTACTGCTCAGCGAGCAGCGCTGCCCGCTCTCGGCGCGGCAAAAGCAGCAACTGCTCGGCGAGGTGATGGACGAGGTCTTCGGGCTCGGGCCGCTGGAAGAATTTCTGCGCGATCAGACCGTAAGCGACATTCTTATCAATGGCCCGAGCGAGGTCTACATTGAGCGGGAAGGCGTGCTGCACCGCACCCAGGCCAACTTTCGCAGCGACGACCACCTGCTGCAGGTCATCCATCGAATTGCTGCCAGCGTGGGCCGGCGCATCGACGAATCGTCGCCCATGCTCGATGCCCGCCTGACCGATGGCTCCCGCGTCAACGCCATTATTCCACCCCTGGCTCTGGACGGGCCGGCAGTCAGTATCCGCCGCTTCGGCACCACGCCGCTGGACATCGCCAAGCTCATCAATGTTGACGCCTTGGCCCGCGAGATGGCCGAATTTCTCGAAGTCTGCGTCAGCTGTAAGCTCAACCTGCTCATCAGCGGCGGTACCGGCACCGGCAAGACCACCTTGCTGAACGCCCTTTCGCACTGGATCCCGCAGGGCGAGCGGGTGATTACCGTGGAGGATGCCGCCGAACTGCAGTTGCAGCGGGCTCACGTGGTCCGCCTCGAAACTCGCCCGCCGAACATCGAGGGCCAGGGCCAGGTAACCCAGCGTGATCTGCTGCGAAACAGCCTGCGCATGCGGCCCGACCGCATCATCATCGGCGAGGTCCGGGGAGCCGAAGCCCTGGACATGCTGCAGGCCATGAACACCGGCCACGAAGGCTCCATGACTACCGTCCACGCCAACAGCGGCCGTGACGCCCTGGGGCGTATCGAGAACATGGTCTCCATGGCCGGCCTGAACTATCCGGTGCACGTCATCCGCCAACAGGTGGCCTCGGCTCTGGACCTGCTGGTACACGTTGACCGCGTAACCGGCGGGCGTCGCCGCGTTGTCAGCATCAGCGAAATTACCGGCATGGAAGGCGACATGATCTGCATGCAGGACCTGTTCGTCTACCGCCAGATGGGCGTCGACCAGAGCGGCCATGCCACCGGCCACTTCGAAGCCTGCGGCGTGCGTCCCATGCTCATACAGCGGCTGGCGGCCGAAGGCATCAACCTGCCCTTGGAGATGTTCCAGCGGCGGCGGCTGAGCGGGACGCCTGTAGCAGAAAGGAGGGCCTGAGCGTGCTTCCGGAAAACCTTTCACCTATCGATCTTCTGGCCATTATTGCAGCCTTCGGACTGGTTGTCGCCGTCTGGAGCATGGCCATCCTGTTGTGGCGACGGCACCGGCAGATTGAAAACCAGAAGGTGCACCAGCGCCTCGGCCTGGCCGACAATGCACCCGGCGAGCGGCGCGTTCTGCGACTCTGGCACGAAGGCCAGGAAGTTACCACCAGCGTTCCCGGCCTGGGCCGGCGGCGACCGCTCACGCAACGCATCGAGGCCCTCTGCCGCGACATCGGCCTGGAACTCAGCGCCACCATGTTCATCGTGCTCAGCCTGGTTGGGGCGGCCGTTATGATCCTCATCGGCCTGGCCCTTACCGGCACGGTCCTTTCGGGGCTGGCCCTTATATTCGCCGCCGCCATATCCTTCTGGGTCTTCAGCAAGCAGAAGCTCAGCAAGCGTCAGGCCCTGATGGAGAGACAACTGGTCGAAGCCCTGCAGATAACCGTCCGCTCGCTGCGCGCCGGCCACCCGCTGGTGGGCGCCTTCAGGCTGATTTCCGAAGATACCGAGCCACCCATCGGGCCCCTCTTTGCAACAATCTGCCAGGAGCAGGCCATGGGCATGTCGCTGGAGCAGGCTATTCGCCGCGCCGCCGAAAACTCGAACAATGCCGACATGAAACTTTTCGCCACCAGCGTGGCAATTCAGATGCGCAGCGGAGGCAACCTGGCCGACATGATGACCCGGCTGGCCAACGTTATTCGCGAACGCATCAGGCTGAATCGGCGACTGAGAATCCTGCTGGCTCAGACTCAGCTCAGCAAACGAATCCTGATTGCCATGCCCTTTGTGCTGCTGCTGGTTCTGCTGGCCATTAATCCCGGATACGTAGAGCCGCTGCACACCATGGCCGTGGGCCAGGTGCTGCTCGGAATCGCCGGCCTCAGTCTGCTGATGGGAGCCTGGCTTATAAACCGCCTGGCCAATGTCGAATATTGATGCACTGACCTCCGGCAGTTGCTCCGCGGCAATGCCGGCTCAACAAAAGCACAGGTGAAAGAGATGGATTTATTCATACTGCTGGTACCGGCCTCGGTTTTCGTCTCCATTGTGGCTGTCGGAGGCGCCGTGCTGACCGTCCGCTCGCGGCAGCGCCGGGCCATCCGACAGAGGCTTGCCCAGCCCAAGCTCACCAGCGTCGAGCAAGCCCCTGCCAGCCAATCGCGGTTGGTGCGTATGGCATTGACCTTTGGCCGCGTTGTCTCCTCCGGCCATCCCTCGCGTAACCTGCAGGAGCAACTGGCCCGGGCCGGCTTCCACGATCGCTCAGCCGTGGCCATTTACCTGGGCGCAAAGCTCATGCTTTTCATCGGCGGGCTTATCCTCTCGCTGATTCTGATTCTGCCCCTCTCGCTGGGGCTGGTCATCAAGATTCTGTCCATCGTGTCCATAGCCGGTTTATTTTTCTTCATCCCCAACCTGGCCGTCGAACAGCGCCGCCGAAAACGCTGCAGGCAGACCCGCCACCACCTGCCCGATGTCATCGACCTGCTGGAAATCTGTGTCTCCAGCGGCATGAGCCTGGATGCGGCCTGGAACTTCGTCTCCGACGAAATCCGCCCAATCGCCCCCATGCTCGCCGATGAAATGGCCCTGACCAATCTCGAAATCCACCTCGGGGCCACCCGCGAGGCAGCCATGAAACACATGGCCGCCCGAACCGATGCCGATGAACTTTCCTCCCTGGTGGCCGTGCTCACCCAGTCGCAGAGATTCGGCACCAGCATTGGCGAGGCCCTCCGCAGCTTCGCCACGCTGATGCGCGACGAGCGCAGCTATCTGGCCCAGGAGGCGGCCGAAAAGGTGGCCGTCAAACTGCTGTTCCCGCTTGTCATCTTCATATTCCCGGCCGTGCTGGTCATTCTTGCCGGACCGGCAGCCATCAGGGTGGCAATTATGATGGGCGTTCTGTGACAGCCGCCAAGGCGGCAATTGTTAAAGGAGAGGCTGAATGAAATCCGCAGGCATCATGACTATTGCAGCAGCCCTGGCCATCATCGCCGGGTGCTCCTGCGAGTGCGACCGCGAGCATCAGCAGATGCTCCAAAGCCGCAAGCAAACCGACAGCCGATTGAGCACCTGGGCCCACGAGGCCTCGGTCGAAAATGCCATCCTCGCCCAACACACACTGTTTCCGTACCACTTCGTCCCCAACTCGGCCGAACTGAACGAGTTGGGCATGCGCGACCTGGGCGTCCTGGCCCGCCATTACCAGGAGAATCCGGGACGCCTCAGCGTGCGCCGCAGCGGCACCGAGCAGGGCATCTACCGGGCCCGCCTCGACCGAGTTGGCCAGTTGCTGCGCCAGGCCGGAGTAAATGTTGCTGCCGTGGATATTGCCGACGCCCCGGCCGGTGGCGAAGGAATGGATTCCGAACAGGTGCTGCACATTCTGCGGAAAGAGGCCGGCGAGACTCCGCCGAGCTACTATCGCGAACCGCGAGGCGCCGCCGGACTGGCTGGAGGTGAAGAATGATGCGCGAGAGCAAACAGCAGGCAATCCACACCGCAAAAGTCATGCAGATGCTGGCCCTGGGCTTGCTCGCCATCGCCGCAGTTGGCTGCGAAAACGGCAACAATGACTACGGTCGCAACGGAGCCCTGCTGGGCCGATCGGCGGAACAATTCGAGCAGGCCGCCGACACGCCCCCGACGCCCACCACCATCTACGCCATGTCGCGACTGTTGGCCGGACAGGGCCACGAGGCCCAGGCCCAGGCGCTGCTGGAGCGCGTGCTGACCGAGAACCCCGAATTCCTGCCGGCCTATGTCGACCTGGCCGAATCGCAATTGCGGCAGCGACGCTATGACGATGCCGCGGCCACCCTGCAGGCAGGGCTGACCATTGCTCCGGAAGATGCCGTGCTGCTCAACAACCTGGGCATGACCCTGCTGCTGAAGGGCCGCACCGAAGATGCCCTGGCAAAGTTCAGCCAGGCGGCCGCAGCAGCCCCGCGCAACGCCCGTTACCGCACCAACATGGCCACGGCCCTGGCTCTTCTGGGACGCTATGACGAGGCCAGATCGCTGTACGAGCAGGTGCTGACCAAGGAAGATGCCCTGCACAATCTGGCCGTACTCAGCCAGGCCCGCGGAGACGAAGATGCCGCCAAATGGTTCTCCGCGGTAGCCGAAGAAGTATCCCGGCAATCCGCAGTTAACTCCGCAGCTTCGCAGGCCAAAGGATAGTCCGCTTTCGTGGGGGGGGGCGGCCGGCGCCTGCCCCCCACGAGCGGCTGCTATTTCGTGATGCGGTCGACATGGACGCCGCCGCTGACCTTATCCTTTTCGACAAAAACGTCGCGCATCACGCCCTGGCTCTGGACCTCGGTGCCATGCACCCTGATGCCGTCACTCTTGACATCAACTGTATGCAGCTGATTGATCCGCACCACGCCCGTTCCGTGCACCCGTGCCATCATCTCGTCAAGCTGTTCAACCTCCACGTCGCCGCTTATCGGCTCGACACTCGTCAGCCGGTCGGCCTCAACGTGCATCATAATGCGCGGAGTCGAAAACTCGACCATCGGCGACGGCCCGCAACCAGCCACCACAGAAGCCATCACCAGACCTGCCACAACCATCATGTACCGACCAGCCATAGTGTCTCCCTTCGCGTCTGTTGTCGTTAACTCAGGATGAAAAACCGGAATCCACCAACACCAGCAGTTGCGGATTATAACAACATTGCCAATGAATGGCTGAAATGAAAACACCAGAGGCCGGGCGATATCTTTCGCGGCTCTCAATCAGGCTGATGACATCCTCGCCTGGCAATCCGCCGCAAACGCACCTCGGCCTGACCCGCCAGCCCCGCATCCAGCAACCCTCGAGCCGCCATCAACCCTGCTGCCTGCCCCGGCGTAAAGGGCACGGCCACCTTGTCTGCCGACGGCCAGCAGAAGCCCAGCGCCGCGAGCATCATCGGCCGCAACTCCTCCAGCCCCGCCCCGCTGGTGCTCGAAACCCGCACATCCAATGGAAACCCAAACGTGCCGCCCCCCTCCTCCTGCGGCAACAGGTCGGCCTTGGTGCCCACCACAAGGCATGGCCTGCGCCTCTGGGCAACCATGCCGACTTCCTCGGCCGACGCCTGGCGCGACAAGTCTAACAGATACAATCTGACATCCGCCCGCCCGGCCTGCTCCAGGGCCAGCGACACACCCAACTGCTCCACCCGGTCATCCGACTGACGCACGCCGGCCGTATCCAGCAACTCGATCGCCAGGCCGTCGACAATCGCCCTCTCGCTGACAACGTCGCGCGTGGTGCCCGGAGTCTCGTCAACTATGGCACGCTCGGTTCCGGCCAGGGCATTCAGCAAACTGCTCTTGCCCACATTCGGAGCGCCAACTATGGCCACACGCGGCGCCGAAGCCAGAAACCTCCCGCAGCACATCCACTGCTCAAGTAGACCGTCCACCGTCGCCATCGCCCCAGGCCCATCGCCCCGCAACGCAGCATCGGCAGCCCCGCCCACGGCCTGCTCCAGCACTCCGCCCATCTGCCCGAGCACAAGTTGCACGGCCGCCTCGCTCTGCAGGTCGGGAAGCAGCATCTGGCCCGCCCGGGCAATAGCCGAATCGCCGCGACGCAGGCCGATGACGCTGATCATCCTGCGCCAGCCCACCTGCCGGCAGCCCGCCTGCCTCAGCCGGTCGCATATTGCGGCCACCGAGGCCGAACCGCCATGGCAGTGGATTTCAACCACCCCCTGCCCCTCCGCCCGCCGCACAATTACCTCATCAAGCGTCGCGCCGCCTGCATCCGTTATGTAACCGTAGCCGGCAGACTGCGACGAATGCCGACCGCCGGCCGGCCGATAAATGGCCGCCAGCAAGCCGGCGTAATCAGCGGTTGTCGGCAATGGTTCAACAAGGGCGATGGTCGATATACCACCGCGGCCAGGCGCCGTGAGTTCGGCGAAAATGGGATGGCGAAGCTTTGGCATGCGCGTCATGACGTCCGTTGCAGGACACAGGCAACCAGCCCCTCAAGCACCAGGTTTGCAGCATACTCCATCGGCGCCCGCAGGTAAGGAGCCAGCAACTCGTAACCGCCGCCGGTCACAATCACGGCGGCATCGGCGGCCAGCAGATGCAATTGCTCGTCGACAATGCGATCAATGGCTCCGGCCGCCCCGTAAACCAGACCCGCCCGAATGGCCGATTCGGTATCCAGGCCGATGGCCGCGACCCGCTCCCCCGCGCCAGAAGCTTCGCCGGGCATCAGGGCAACCTCAGGCAGGGCCGCCGTGCGACCATGCAGACTCCAGGCAGCCGTCTGCGGCCCCGGCAGAATGGCTCCGCCCTGAAAGCTGCCCGACTCGTCAACACTGTCCACCGTTATGGCCGTTCCGATATCCACCACCACCGCCGGCCGCTTATGCCGATGCCAGGCCGCAAGGGCCGCAAGCAGCCTGTCGGTGCCAATCCGCTCGGGCCTAACCAGTTGCGGAGAAATGGCAATCGGCGGCTTCACATCGCGCCCGGCAAGCAGTACCGGATGTGCCCCCACCTCGCTCAGCATCTGGGCCAACTGCTCGGCCGCCTGCGGATTTACGCTGCTGATTATAGCCGGCCAGGCCGCCGCCCCGACTTCGCCCGAGCTTATCTGCAGGGCTTGCCGCAAACCCTCAAGCCCCGCCAGCGGCACGCGGACAACATGCTCGATGCGGCCGCCAATGACAAGCGCAATCGATGCCCGCGTGTTGCCCACGTCGCAGGCAAAAAGGTTGCCGGACGATAATGTCTCGCCTTCGCTCCTCAAACCCACGAATCCTCCGGGGGCTTCAACTCCTGCACGATTCGCGATACCAGCTCGCGCAGCCCAAGGTGGGCCACCGCGCTGATGCCCATAACCGGCTTGCCCAACTCCGACTCCAGCCGCACGCGCACGGCCTCGGCATCGGGCAAGTCCATTTTCGTCACCGCCACAATCTCAGTCCTGTCGCGCAGATCGGCCGAGTAATTTACCAGCTCTTCGCGTATCGAATGGTAATTCTCCAGCGGATCGCTCTCGTCCATCGGCATCGGGTCAACCAGGTGCAGAAGCAGTCGCGTCCGCTCCACGTGCTTCAAAAATCTGTCGCCAAGCCCGACGCCCTCATGGGCCCCGCTTATCAGGCCCGGCAGGTCAGCCATGACAAACCTCAGCGACTCGTTCACATCGACAATGCCCAGCATCGGCTCAAGGGTCGTAAACGGATAATCGGCAATCTTCGGTGTGGCCGCACTGAGGCTGGACAGCAGCGTGCTCTTGCCGGCATTCGGCAGGCCAACCAGACCCACGTCGGCGATAAGTTTCAACTCAAGATGAAGATTACGCTCCACGCCTGGCGTACCCGGGGTAGCAATCTCAGGCACCTGACGCGTAGCCGAGGCGAAGCGGGTATTGCCGTAGCCGCCCTTGCCGCCGCGGGCTACGACCGCCCGCTGATCAGGCTCAACCAGATCCTTCAGCACAAGGCCCCTGTCCCGGTCGGTAATAATGGTGCCAACCGGCACGCGAATCACCAGGTCTTCGCCGCTGCGGCCGGTCATGTTCTTGCCGTGACCGTGACCGCCCGAATCCGCCCGCCAATGATGCCGCCCGCGAAAGTCCATCAGCGTATTAACCGTCGGGTCGGCAACCATGACCACGCTGCCGCCGTTGCCGCCATCGCCACCATCAGGACCGCCGCGCGGCACATGCGACTCGCGACGAAAGCTCACCGCACCGTTGCCGCCATCGCCCGCCTTGACAAAAATATCAGCTTCATCAATAAACATGCCCAACCCGCTCCCTTAGTCAACCCAAGCCGCCGTCACACCTGCTTTAGAAACCACCGCAATCACCAGGGGAATATTCCCCCGCGGGTGCCACCCACAAACTCGTTTGTGGGTGCTCTTTCGCCCTCGCCCTTGCCGCCATCCTACAAGCACTACTCGCTTTGTCAGCGCAAAAAAATCACAGGATGGCTTCGAAAACGAGGCCACCCTGTATTATCGCATTATCCGCTGTTCGTTCGCCGCCACCCGGCCCTCGAAAATCCCGCCCCGCGCAACTCTTGAGGCGCGAGCAGACTTCGGCCACCGCGGCAAATCGAGCAACCTCAGTTACTGCCGCCCAGAACATTCACCCGGCGGCCGTTGCCGAACTCGACAACGCCGTCGCTCAGGGCGAACAGAGTATGATCGCGACCAATGCCAACGTTGCGGCCGGGATGGAAACGAGTACCGCGCTGCCGCACGATGATCGAACCGGCCGACACGCTCTGCCCGCCGTAGGCCTTGATGCCAAGATACTTCGGATTGCTGTCACGACCGTTGCGCGACGAACCTTGTCCCTTTTTATGTGCCATAACACAACTCCCTGCCGCTCAAAAAATTGCTTATCCTATATAACACACGGCGAGACCAGATCCCGCCGCATGCACAATCACACTTGAACCGCAACGACTGCCGGGGCGATTCTCAGCGCCACATCCAGCGCTTGCCCTGGGGCTGAACCGTAACTGTGTCGTTCCGCGTCTCGTCACCAGGTACCGCGTAACGCAGTTCCATGGTCTTACGCAGCACAACCATCTGAGGATCTTCGCCCTCCTTGACCGACGGAACCTCCTGAACGATGAACTCGCCGCTCAGGCCGGTTACGAAAATCTTAAAGCTGTTGATTCGCTCGTCGACCGCCGGGAAGACAAAAATGCCCTGCTGGGCCTGCTCAAGCCCTTCTTTAAGGTTGGGCAGACGCTCCTGGCCTTCCTCTGCCGGACGACCCAGCATCTCAACACTGCTCTTCAGCTCATTCAAACGGTACTGACGCTTGACCGCCTCGACCACCGACGGATAAATGCCATCACGGATAAACTTGCCCGTGTCGGTGAACATCACGGCATTGGGAATGAAGTCCCGCGCCTCGCCCGTCTCGTTGGTAACCACATAAACCATGTACCAGTAGGCCTGGCGATTACCCTCGCGGTCAACCATGACTATCCGCTGAGGAGTACGGGCCTGGAAGTCAAGAGTCCACTCCTCGCCCATCTTCGCTTCGACCGGAACACGCTCAGTCTCGATAATCTCAGTCGCCTGTACCAGCAACCCCAGCGACAGGACGGCCGCAACAGCCAGCATTATTTTCTTCATCCATCGGCTCCTGTGCAGGTAAACAACCCCTGTAACCTGTTGTCAGGCGGTTTCTTGGCCCTTCAGTTTAGCGACCTTCTTACGCCTTGACAAGCGAAAATTGCCAATTGTGCTCATCGGGCAGGCAGCTACGCACTTGCCGCACGAGATGCACTTTTGGACGTCCACCTCTGCCAGAAATTCATTTACGTGAATCGCCTTGCCCTCAACCGGGCAAACCTGCTCGCATTTTTTGCATCCTATGCAGCCTACCGGGCAGATCTTACGCGTCTCGCCGCCCTTGTCATGACTGCGACAGAAGGCGTGAACCATGTTCTTAACCGGAAGAATCTTTATGATCTGCTTCGGGCAAACCTCGGCGCAACTGCCGCAAGCGGTGCATCGCTCTTCTATTATATGCGGCAAACCATCTTCGCCAAGTACCATGGCGTCAAAAGGACAACTGCGGACACAGGTGCCAAGCCCCAGGCAGCCCCAGTGGCAGGCTTTCTGGCCATCCTGCATAAGGGCGGCTGCCCGGCAATCAGGCACGCCATGATAATCGACCCGATTGGCTACCTTGTTGCCGCCATTACAGAGAACAACCGCCACCCTGCGCTCTTTGGCCTCGGCCGTCAGCCCCATAATGTCGGCCACAACTCGGGCCACGTCCATGCCGCCGGGCGTGCATTCGCTGGGCCCCGCCTTGCCGGCCACTACCGCCTGGGCATAAGCCGAGCAACCGCCAAAGCCGCACGCCCCGCAATTGGCTCCCGGCAGGTTCTCCTCAATCTGCTCGATGCGCGGATCCTGCTCCAAGTGGAACACGCGACTGGCAATGGCCAGCCCGACACCGAAAAGCACCGCCAGCGAGCCCAGCACAAGAGCCGCGACTGTCACATAATTGAAGTCAAATTCCATGTCTGTCCGTCTCCAGCCGTCGGCCGAAAGCGACCCGCTGCGAAGTCAATGCTACAGGGCAATGCCGAACATTTTGCTGAAGCCCAGAAAAGCCAGCGCCATCATGCCCATGGCGATAAACGCTATCGGCACGTTCTGCAGAACCTTGGGCACCGCCGCCACGGCCAGTCGCTCGCGGATGCCGCTCAGCAGAATCATGGCCAGCGTAAAACCAATACCGCCGCAAAGCCCCATGAAGGTCACCTGGGTCACCGACAGAGGACCGTAAGTCGCACGATTCCAATCGGTTGTGCCCAGAAGAGCAACACCCATCACGGCGCAGTTGGTGGTTATCAGCGGCAGGTAGATACCCAGCGCCTTGTACAGCACCGGCACGCTCTTGCGCATCACCATCTCGACAAACTGCACCAGCACCGCTATCACCAGAATGTAGCTGACGGTCTTCAGAATCAGCACGTAGCCGCCCGTCGGCAATTCCGGCACAATTCCAAGGGCCACAAGCAGATTCATCCCGCCCTCGGCCGTCAGGATGTAATTGTAGATCAGGGCCGTGGCAAAGCAAGCCAGGGTCATTACAAACATGACCGCAAAGCCCATGCCCACGGCGTCGCTGGTCCGGCGAGTAACACCCACAAACGGGCAGAGCCCCAGAAAGCGGGCCAGCACCAGGTTGCTGATGAGTATTGTGCCGATGGCGATTTCGATATAGCCCATGAGCTTATGCCGTCCCCTGCCCCATGGTGTCGGGCTTGTCTTGCGGCCGTTTTACATCGGCCGCGGTCTCGAAAACGGCCGGATGAGCGCCTGCCAGCCTCGCTTTCTCGCGCCGCTGGCCGAAAGCAGTGAACAGACCGAAAAGCAGGCCGATGGCAATAAAGGCTCCAGGAGCCATGATGGCGATGGAAGCCGGGGCCATTACGGCGTCAAGATCAGCCGAGTAGCCCGGCAGGACGGCATAGCCCCACAACGTGCCGCTGCCGACGAGTTCGCGGACAAAACCAATCAGCGCCAATCCCCCGGCAAAGCCCAGGCCAATACCGATGGCATCGCCGATGCTGGCCAGAACCGAATTCCGGCTGGCGAAAGCCTCCGCACGACCAAGAATTACGCAATTGACGACAATCAGCGGAATGAAAATGCCCAGGGCTGCCGTAATGGCCGGATCCATCAGGGCACGCATCAGAATTTCGACCATGGTCACGAAGCCGGCAATAATCACGATGTAGCAGGCAATACGTACTTCCTTGGGGATGAACCGTTTGACCAGGCTGATCAGTATGTTCGAGCACATCAGAACGGTGGCCGTGGCCAGACCCATGGCCAGGCCATTCTTTACGCTGGTGGTTACGGCCAGCGTCGGACACAGCCCCAGAGTCAGGACGAATATCGGATTGCTGCCCACCGCCTTGTCGAACAGTGCGCGAAACAGGTTCATCCGCGGGCTCCTCGGACGCTTGATCTCGGAAAGAGGCTGATTCTAACGCCCACGCTGCAGGTGTCAAGTTTTCTTAGAAGGCGACACATGGACAGCTCATTTATTTACGAAGAAGGCGAGACTTTGCCGGCTAAATTTGCTTCAATACCTCAACAACATTTTGGAAACAGGGGGAAGGGGAACCGGCAAGCGATGGCAATTACTGTAGACTGCGACTATCCCGGCGGAAACATCATTGTCCTGGCAGTCGATGGCGACACAATCAACGTGCGACAGGATTTGCGCGACACGACCGAATGGTGGTTCTATTATAACTTCCGCGTGCGCGGCGCGGCCGGGCGTAAGCTTGAAATCGTCTTCGACGATAGCGGCCCCGGCCCCATTGCCGCCTGCGGACCAGCCGTCAGCACCGATTCCCGGCAATCGTGGCACTGGGACGTCACGGATTTCGACACCAAACGCTTCAGCTACCAGGTGCCGCCACAGGCCGACGAAGTCTACTTTGCTCTCAGCATGCCCTACCAGCTTGAAGACTTTGGCCGATACCTCGACCGCCACGCAGCCAATCCGCTGCTGACACGCTCGAAACTTACCACCACTGAAGCCGGCCGAGAGGCGCCGCTGCTGACCCTCGGCAATCCGCAGAATGCCCGCCGCAACATCCTCTTCACCTGCCGGCACCATGCCTGCGAGAGCGTCGCCTCGTATGTGCTGGAAGGGCTGCTCGATCATCTGCTGTCGGACGAGGCGGCCGACTTCCGTCACGACACGGCCATCAGCGCCATTCCGTTTGTTGATCTTGACGGGGTCGAAGCCGGCGACCAGGGCAAGAGCCGCCACCCGCACGACCATAACCGTGATTATGGCGGTAATCCTCTCTACGCCACGGTGCGAGCCACTAAGGAACTCGCCCGCCAACTGTCGAGCAATAACCTGGCCTTTTTTGCCGACCTGCACTGCCCGTGGGTGCGCAACGGAGATAACGAGGCGGTGTTTCTGGTAGGACCGCCGGCCCCGGGTGATGCGGCT
The DNA here is from genome assembly GCA_041690105.1 of Phycisphaerae bacterium. GTDB lineage: Bacteria > Planctomycetota > Phycisphaerae > FEN-1346 > JAACEH01 > JAWLHX01. The sequence continues at coordinate 29,009 of JAWLHX010000029.1, read as the reverse complement.
GTTGAGCGATTTGCCGACTTCCTGCGCCGCGCCGATACCGGTCCCATACCCTACACCGGCCGGGCCGACGTGCCCTTCGGCACCTCCTGGAACAAAGCGCCGGCGGGTGGCTTGGTCACCAGTCGCGGCTTCATGGCCGATGTCGCAGTCAAAACGCTGATTGCCGGCTTCACGCTCGAGTTCACTTACGCACTGGCCGAACGAGACTTCATTACAGCCGAGCGGGCCCGACTTTTCGGTCGAGGTTTCGCTGCGGCTATGATAAGTTTCCTGAAAACCGAAGATTAAGCCCCGGCAGGCGAACGCACGCAGCCGAATTGCACCGGGTTGCTTCAAAAGGCGTCAAAAACACCATTTTTTCAGGCCGCAGAAAAACCAGGAGCCGATGACCATGCCCAGCACTTCGCGACCGAATATCATACTCATCATGACCGACGACCAGGGTTATGGCGACCTGGGCTGCTATGGCTCCACTGTGCTGCGGACGCCAAACATCGACCGCCTGGCCGACGAAGGCATACGTTTCACCGACTTCTACAGTTGCGCCCCGGTCTGCACTCCGGCCCGGGCCAACATTGTCACCGGACGCTATGCCCAACGTATCGGCCTGCCGGGCGTGCTCTTCCCCTATCATCGCGAAGGCATTCCCGATGGCTGTTCGACCACCGCCGATTGCCTGAAGAGACAGGACTACGCCACGGCCATGTTTGGCAAATGGCACCTGGGTTGCCAACCGGAACACCGGCCAACGCGGCATGGCTTCGATGAATACTTCGGTCTGCTCTACAGCAACGACATGCAGCCCGAGCAACTTTACCAGAACGAGCAGATAATCGAAGAGCCGGTCCACCAGGCCTCGCTGACGCGCCGCTACACCGAAGGGGCCATCGATTTTGCCCGCCGCGCCGGCGACAAGCCGTTCTTCATCTACATGGCCCACACAATGCCGCACATACCGCTGCACGTCGAGCCGGCCTTCCGCGGCCGGAGCAAGGGCGGGCTGTATGGCGACACGATTGAGTGCATCGACCATTACGTTGGCCTGCTGCTGGAGGCCCTGAAGGATATGGGCCGCGACGACGACACGATGGTCATCTTCACCAGCGACAACGGGCCGTGGTTCGAAGGCTCGGTCGGTAATCTGCGCGGACGCAAGTTCAGCGTCTACGAGGGCGGCATCCGCATGCCGATGATTGTCCGCTGGCCGCGCGGCATACCGGCCGGACAGACCAGCGGCGAGGTCGGCTGCTTCATGGACCTTCTGCCCACTTTCGTCAGCCTGGCCGGCGGCAAGTTGCCCGAGGAGGGCGAACCTCAGTTGGACGGGCTGGACATAAGCCAGTCGCTGCGCGGCGGTAAAATCGATGTTGACCGCACACTGTTCTTCTACCAGGGATGGAACCTGAACGCCTGCCGCCAGGGACGCTGGAAGCTGCACGTGGCAGAGGGACGCGGCGGCGAACTGCTGACCAAGGAGATGCCGCAACTGTTCGACGTGGTGGCCGATCCGGGCGAGAATTACAACCTGGCCCTGGAGCGGCCGGAGGTAGTGGAACGCCTGAAAAACCTGATGGATGAGTTTGCCCGCGAGGCAAACTTTCAGCGCCGCGAATATACGCGATTTAATGCCTGATCGCACCCTCGTGACCACAGAACGGGTAACCGCGCACGCCGGGCGGCAAGCGCAAAATGGACGGACGCTAAAAGCCGGGCACAGCAGGCACAGAAGTCATTGGCGCGGGCGCCACAGATGGTTTTTGCCGTGGCCTGGCGCACTATAAATCAGATCTGGCCGGCCAACTGCTGGCCGCTTTCCGATTGCGATTCGGTCGTCACGTGCAGCATTTCCTGCTGGCAACTGACATGGCGACAGGCATACCAGATATAAATTCTGTCCTTTTCGCGACTTCTGTACTTCTCTTCCATCGCTGATCCGCACGCCTGGCAGCGCATAACAACACTCCTGAAAAGCTGCGGCTGACCCCCCCTCGGGATTCATTAACTTTATCGGCCGTTTGCAAGGCCCGCATTAGTAAGTTGTCCCTCAAACACATTAAACACATTGCCATTGCTCATCTTTTTTGACTTTCCCGCCAAAAAAAGATCAGCTCCTCGATCGCTCTCACCCACCGCCGGACGCTTGGGCGGGCCGAATCCGCCCCAGCCCATCCATTGACTTTGACGCCTTACGGCCTTATCTTCAGGACTATGGCAGTTGCTGACGCGACACGCACTGCCCGTTGTTTTCTGCCCATTAGGAGGCCTCTGGAGATGAAAGCCGCCTGCGTAATACCAGCCCGATACGGCTCGACCCGGTTTCCCGGGAAGCCGCTGGCCCTTGATACCGGAAAATTCCTCGTCCAGCACGTTTACGAGCGGGCCATTGCGGCCGATTGCTTCGACACGGTGGTAATCGCAACAGATGACGAACGAATTTACGAGGCTGCCGATTCCTTCGGAGCCAGGGTCATCATGACCAGTCCACACCACCCTTCCGGCACCGACCGCATTGCCGAGATTGCCGAAAAGCTGCCAAACGAAATTTTCGTCAACCTCCAGGGCGACGAACCCGAAATCAGGCCCGAACTGCTGCAGAAGCTTGTCCGCCTGCTCGACAGCCAGCCCGACGCCCAGATGGCCACCCTGGCCACGGCCATCCACACGGCCGACGAACTTCTCAGCCCCAATGTGGTGAAGGTAGTGTGCGACCTCTCAGGGCGGGCACTCTATTTTTCCCGATCGACCATACCTTTCGACCGCGACCGCCATCTCAGGCATCAGGACTGGTTGCCCGAGAACGTGCTGAAACACATCGGCCTGTACGCCTATCGCCGAGAATTCTTGCTGCAATACCCGTCGATGCCGCGCACCCCGCTCGAAAAGCTGGAGTCGCTGGAGCAGTTGCGGGCCATGGAGCATGGCAAAACCATACTGGTGGCCAAGGTGGATTATCAGTCACGTGGAATTGATACACCGGAAGATTACGCCGCATTCGTAAACGCCTGGCGCGACGGAGTGTTATAGCAGTAGCGGAGCAGACCGTTTCTTTTGATGTTGCCGTTGCCCTTGCCGCGGGTGCCACCCACAAACTCGTTTGTGGGTGCTCTTCCATTGCCGTTGAACTCCGGCATGCCCGGAGGATGCCGTTGCCGTTGCCGCTGCCGTTGCCGCTGCCGTTGCCGTTGCCGTTGAAGCCCCCGGCACCGCCGGGGGATGTCGTTGCCGTTGTCGTTGCCGTTGCCGCTGCCGTCGGGCGGATCGTTAAAGAAAACTGCTACCCATCTTCCCGAGCCAACAGAGCCGCTCCCACTGCCGCCGTAAGCTGGGCATGCGGCACAACAATCACTTCCAGATCCATGGCCTCGCTCAAGAATCGGACCATGGCCTTGTTCAGGGCCACACCACCGCTGAAGCCCACCGGCCCCGCAAAGCCAAGTTGCTGAGCCAGGGCCGCCACTCGCCGAGCCAACGACCGGTGCACGCCGGCCAGTATCGCCCCACGGTCATGCCCATGAGCCAGCAGACCAACTACCTCGGTCTCGGCAAACACGGCGCAGGTCGAGTTGATTTCCACCGGTTCGGCCTCGGTGGCGGTGGCTGCATCAAGATTATCCAGCGATACCTCGAAACGCTGAGCCACTACCTCCAGAAACCGTCCGGTGCCCGCTGCACATTTGTCGTTCATGGCAAAATCTTCCACCTGGCCCGACGAATCCAGCCTGATGGCTTTGCTGTCCTGCCCACCAATGTCAACTATCTCGCGGACCTCGGGCAACAGATGATGCACCCCGCGCCCGTGGCAGGTGATCTCCGTCACCGTCCGCCGCGTAAAGCCGATACCCCGGCGGGCGTAACCGGTGGCCACTGCGGCAGAGAGCTCGTCGGCATGAACGCCGCATGCCTCTCGCAACTGCTGCCAGAGACGATCCACCGTTTGCCGGGCCTCGACACCCGTGGCCGCAACCTGGTGCCCAAGCAGTTTACCCTCGTCGTCCACCAAGGCCAGCTTGGTGGTTGTCGACCCGCTGTCAATGCCCAGGTACAATCCCATTCTGTCTAACCGTCCTGTCTGATCATAATCCCGCTGAAAAAATTGGCTCGTTCAGCGGTCGGCGAGCACATTTTTGACCGGAAGTTCGATCACTGGTTCGAATAAATTAACTTGCAATTCCGTCTGCCCCGGATAATGTTATTTTCTGGCGCAAGTGCTTGGCCTGCGGTTCTCCAGGCCCTCTAACGGAAAAGACATTTTAGCAACGGGAGAGACAGGATGCACGCATTCCGTACCTTGGCCGTTCTTCTCAGCCTATCAACCCTACTTGTGCTGACCGGCTGTGGCGGTGGCGAAATATATGTGGCGGCAAATTACCCGCCCGAAATGCCCTTGCCGCAAAATATCAGGACTATCGCAATCACACCTTTTGTCGGCCACGACAGCCAGAGCCGCAGCGGGGCCGACATGGCCTGCGGACTGCTGGCCAGCAAACTCACTGCCTCGCTCGGGTCGACAGGCCAATACGCAATTGTCGAGCGCGGCAACCTCAAGGACGTCATGACCGAGCAGGATATGGCCGCCGGCGGCATTACCGATGCCGGAACCGCCGCCCGAGCAGGCAAAATCCTTAATGCAGACGCACTCATCTTCGGTACGGTCCAGGTCCAGCAGTCCGAGGACATCGACACCACTGTCGAGCAGACACTCAACAGCCGCGGACAGATGGTTACCACCGAAAAGACCAAATTGCGACGCACCGGCCTGGTTACCATGACCACCAAAATGGTCAACCCCGAGACCGCCGAGGTTATCATAAGCAAAACCGCCACACACACTTACGACAGCAACAATCGCGGCGGACTGGCCATGTTCATGGGCGATAACAGCAGCGTGCCCGCCCCGGAGATGATAACCCGCACCCTGCTGGAGGAATGCGTGGGCGACTTCTATCGCACCATTTCGCCGCACACCGAGTACTTCCAGGTCAAGCTGGCCGGCGGCAAAACTCCTCCGGCCAAAGCGGGCGTCGACATGGTCAAGGCTGGCGAATTCCAACTGGCAGTCAGGCAATTCGAGGATGGCATAACGCTCGACCCGACCGACCATGGTACGGTCTATAACCTGGCCGTCGTGCAGATGCTGACTGGCGACATTGCTGCCGCCAAAGCCAATGTCGAAAAGGCCATGCTCATGAAGCCTGACAAAAAGTACATTGCCGTCAACGGACACCTGAGCAAGGCTGCCGCCCTGGGTGGCCAGGCAAGTTTCAGGGCCGCCACAGGCCAGGAAGTTGCCAGCTTTAAGTCGCGGCAGGAGTTGCTGAAGGCCAGCAGGTAGGCTCGGCAGCAAGTGAAACACCGAGGAAGATTTCCGGCGAGCTAACGGACCTCGCCGGCTGAAAATCGGCATTCTAACATCAGGATGCAAAAGTCACACTTGAGGAGACAACCATGAAGCTGAAAAATCTGGCAACACGGGCACTGGCCTTGGCTCTGCTGGCGACGCTGGCGACAATGCTTATTGCCGAAACGACAATGGCCCAGGACAACGTGGCCCGCATGCAGCAAACACAGTCACGCCTGCTGGCCAAACGGGCCGCCATGGCCGACGCCTACCGTAACCTGGCCGAGCAGGTCAAGGGTGTGCAGATTACCTCCAACACCTACGTCAAGGACTTTGTGGCCGAGAACGACGAAATCGCCACCGCCGTCAACACCTTCCTCCGCGGCGCTAAGGTTGTCGACGTACAGTACATGGAAGACGATTCCGCCGAGGTAACCATGGAACTCGCCCTCCTGACCGTCCAGAGCGAACTGGTTAAAATCTACAACGCTCACTACAAGGGCGATAAGTACAAGATCAACGACTTCCAGCAGCTCACGGTCACCAACAAGATCGAGAAGATCACCGCAATCGGCAATGGCGCTCCTCGCCAGATTGCCATTGAAGAGTACACCGAGGAAGGTCGCCCGGTGGCCGGCAGGCGCCTGAGCTTGCCCGACTCCTGGAGCGGCGTGCCGGCCCAGGCCCGGCTGATGGCAAAGCGGGCCGCCACGGTCGACGCCTATCGCAACCTGGCCGAGCAGGTCAATGGGCTGCAGATTCGCAGCGACACTTACGTCCGCGATTTTGTCGCCGAAAGCGATCAAATCCGCACCAACCTCAACACCACCCTCCGCGGCGCGAAAATTGCCGAGATTCGTTACCTGAACGACCTGTCGGTCGAGGTCGATGTCAAGATTGCCCTGTCCAGCGTCGTGGGCACCCTCAAGCGCGAATACGAAGCCCACTACCGCGGCGACAAGTACAAGATCCGCGACTTTGAAGAAATCCAGGCGAAGGTCAAGGTCGAATGGGTCACCGCCACCGGCACCGGCCTGCCCCCGGCAAAGTACCTGACCCAGAACACAACCACAACCACCGTCGCCGCTCCGGCTGCCCCCGATTGGGCCCGCAACACCGTCAAGGCCACTGGCAACGCTGTGCGTCCGGCCGATGCTGAGAGCGAAGCCCAGGGCCGCCTGATGGCTCTGCGCGGAGCAAAGCTCGACGCCATGCGTAACCTCAGCGAAGAGATCAATGGCCTGCGCATCGACAGCAACACGACCGTCAGGGATTTTGTCGCCACCGACGACCGTATCAGCACCGACATGCAGAACTACCTCACCGGAGCCCGTACCGTCAGCGAACAGTACGATCCTGAAAGCGGCGAGGCCACCGTCGAAGTCGAAGCCCCCCTGGAGCAGTTCTGGAACATCGTCGTCAAGTACCGCAGCAATGTCCGTATCGAGCGCCGCTAGAGGCGGCAGCGACAATAGTTGCTATGCCATTTAAAACAACGTGACTGACAAACACAGGAGATCAAGATTATGAAGGCTACCATTCTCATTCTGACTGCACTCTTCCTGGCCCTGCCGATTATTGCGGGCTGCACCAAGAACGAGCGAGTCGTCGAGCGGCGCGAGACAATCGAGTTCCAGACTCCCGCCGAGCCCATCGTCGTTGGCGACTGAGCCGCTGTGCTTCATCTTTGCTGGCCGGCCGGTGACGGGCGATTATCCGCCTGCCGCCGGCCGGGTCCGGCATTTATAACTGAGCATGCAACTGGAAGGACGCAACATGAGCAAACGCATCCGCGGAATCCCGGCATGGCTGAGCAGCCTGGCGACCGTGCTGATTATTATCGCCCTGGCGGCCCCACTCTGCCCGGCGCAGAACACTCCCGAAGACGTCAACACCGTCACCGTCACCGGCAAGGGCGAGAGCAAGGACAAGGCCGTACAGGACGCCCTGCGCAATGCCGTCGAACGGGCTGCCGGCCAATTCATCCACTCCCAGACCGAAACCAACAATTACCAGGTCGTGCTGGATAAGGTGCTCTCAAAGTCGGCCGGCTTCGTCAAGCGGTACGACATCAATCGCCAGAGCCAGCCCGATGCCAACGGCATCATCACAGTGGAGATAACCGCAGCCGTGGCCGTCAAGGAAGTAGCCACCGAATGGGGCGAAATCCAGATTCTGCTGCAACAGATGAACAAGCCGCGAATTATGGTTGTCATCGCCGAGCGACTCGAAGGCGTCAAGCAGGAGGAGAGCATCGTCGCCAGCGAAATCGAAAAGCTGCTGCTGAGCAACGACTTCCCGCTGGTCGATAAGGTCCAGTTTACCGAAATCCAGCGCAAGGACGTCACCGCCGCCGCCTTCGATGACGATCTCGTGCGTGTGGTGGCACTCGGCAAGCAGTTCGGGGCCGAGCTTATCGTCACCGGCACGGCCACCGCCGACTTCGCCTCGGTCGAAGACCTCTATGGCGTCAAGGTCTTCATGTTCGGAGCCGCCGCTCGCATCAAGGTTGTCCGCACCGATAACGCCGCCACGCTCGTCTCCGACAATGTCAGCAATCGCAAAGGTGCCCGGGCCCGCACAGCCGCCTCCGCCGAGGCCCTGCGCGAAGCCGGCATTCAGGCCGCCCGCAAGGTGCAGGACGGCATTGTCGCCAAGTGGGGCCGCGAAGTAGCCGAAAGCCAGTCGGTCAACCTCGAGATCAGCAACATCAGCTTTGCCCAGCGAGGCAAGGTCTCAACCGAAATGAAGAAACTCGCCAGCGTAAAGGGAGTGCAGGAGCGTACCTTCGCCAATCGCGTGGCCACTTACACGGTGGATCTCAAAGGGGCCTCCAACGACCTGGCCGTGGCCCTGAGCGAACTGGCCGACCCGAAGCTGGAAATTACCGATGTGACGGCAAACGCCATTAAATGCAAGGTGATTACCGAGTAGCTGACCAGCCCGGCGCGGCCAGGACTCACCCTCATCCCCGGCCCTGCGGGCCACGCAAAACCACCCACACAATCCAAAAAAAAATGCACGGCGGAATTCAAACTCCCGCCGTGCATCCAGTAATCGTCAATCAACGCAAAACTCGGCTATTCCTGCCGCTCGATCATGCCGTCCAGGAAACCCTCCAGCTTGCGGGCTCGCACCGGGTGCTGAAGCTTGCGGATGGCCTTGGCCTCAATCTGCCGCACTCGTTCGCGGGTCACCTTGAAAATCCGCCCCACCTCTTCCAGCGTGTAGGTGTACCCGTCGCCGATACCGTAGCGAAGCTTGATAATCTCGCGTTCGCGGTAGGTCAGCGTGTTCAGCACGCTCTCGATGCGTTCGCGAAGCATCTCCTGCGTGGCCGCCGTCACCGGACTTTCGGCCGTGTTATCCTCGATGAAGTCGCCGAAGTAGCTGTCTTCGCTCTCGCCAACGGGACGATCGAGCGAAATCGGATGGCGCGAAATCTTCATCACCCGACGGGCTTCGCTCACGCTCATCACGGCCTTCTCGGCAATCTCTTCAATGGTCGGCTCGCGACCGTTGAACTGCAGCAACTGCTTGTGGATGTTGCGCAGCTTGGTCATCGTCTCGATCATGTGCACCGGAATGCGAATGGTCCGGGCCTGGTCGGCGATGCTGCGGGTTATGGCCTGGCGAATCCACCAGGTGGCGTAGGTCGAGAACTTGTAACCCCGACGATACTCGTACTTATCCACCGCCCGCATGAGACCCGTGTTGCCTTCCTGGATGAGGTCCAGAAACGGCAGCCCGCGGTTACGATACTTCTTGGCAATCGAAACCACCAGACGCAGGTTGCCGCCGCTGAGTTGCCGCTTGACCTCTTCGTACTCGCTGTAGCAGCGCTCCATCCGCGAGACATGGGCAGCCAGGCCGGCCGAGTTTTCGCAGACCAGCTTTTCCAGCCCGCGAAGCTCTTCTGTCAGAGTCTTGATTTCGTTGATGTCGCCGCCGGCCAGACGAAGGTCGTTAATCGTCCGCTCCAGGCTCTGCATCTTCTCGCTCACGCTCTTCAGGCGCTTCATCAGCGGCACAAGCTTGCCGGTTCGCAGGCTCAGCTCTTCCAGCAGCGTCACGCACTTGCGACGCCGGGCACTCATCCGTCGGCGAAGCTCGCGCTTGGCTTCCAGCGCGGTGTCGTCGCTGTTGACAGCTTCGTAATCTGCCTCGTCAAGCTCCATCAGACGCTGAGCCGTCTTCAGGTTGGTGGGCAGACGCTCGGTAATGGTCTCTTTGGCCAGATTCTCCGAAACGCTGATCTTCATCGTACGGTCGAAGGGCAGCAGGCCGCGGTCTACCTGGCTGAGAATGTCGATGGCCGTGCGAATACTGAGGCTGCTTTCGAGCACTTTGCGGCGGAACTGCTTCCGCGTCAGCTCGATCTTCTTGGCCAGCGAAATCTCCTGGTCCCGCGTCAGGAGCGGAATCTCGCCCATCTGCGTCAGGTACATGCGGACCGGATCGTCAATGCGCCGCGAGACGTTCTCCTCGTCGGCCACCTGTTCGCCGGTCTGCGTCGGACGATTGGCATAAGGGCTGTCGGCAATGTCGGCTTCATCAACCAGATCAATGCCCAACTCGTCGAGCTCCATCAGAAGCTGATCGAGCCGATCGGCCGTGACGATCTCGTCAGGCAACAGCTCGTTCATCTCTTCGTAAGTAAGGTAGCCCTTCTCTTTGCCCTTCGCCAACAGAGCTGCAATTTCCGGAATCATTGAATGTCAACTCCCGCCGTTTGTTCAGTTTTCTTTTCTTGCCGGACCATTAACAATGCCCGGCAACCACACCCCGCCCGTTCAACCCGTACTTGCGCCCACAGCCGCAACCGCCCATCTACCCGCCGCTCCGCATGCCCGGAGGCAGAAACCCGCTCCGCTGACCACGCAAGGCATGCAACTGATGCAGGGCCTGCCGACGCTCCTCTTCGCTTGCGCCCTCCGAGGCCTGTCGCCTCAAGGCCTCCAGCTCATCGCGAGCCCGAAGCCGGTCCAGGGCAACCAGAGCGTCCTCCAGCATAACATCCATCCGGTCCAGCGGGGGCTCCTCATTTATTAATTCCGAAGCCAGCGTCATCAGGGCGGTATCCTGCAAGTGCGGCCACAGAACACCATGCCCCTCATCGGCCATACGCCCCTTCAGCTGATCAACCGTAACGAACAGCCGCCGGTGAACGTCCACCAGAAACAACTCCTCGCTAAGCCGATCACCGTGGCGCATTATCTGGGCCGGAGCGGCAAGCACCACCGACAGAATCAACCTCTCGGCCCGGCGACGCAACTCGTCCATGGGCTGCCTGGCCCCTTGAACCGGACGCTTCCCGCCCGCCAGCGCACCGTGCTGCACTGCCGAAGCACCACCACCTGCCCCCTCGGCCTGCCCCGCTGACTCAAAGGACAAATCGCCCTCCGCCGCCACCGCAACTGCCGAACCACTGCCACCCGTCGCCGCCGCCTGACCCGAATCATCGTACACAGGCCGGCGACGCAACTGCCGGGCCAACTGCGTCAGACGCTGACGCAGGCTCTTCTCCTCGACCCCCAGGACCGAAGCCATGCGGGCCAGCATCAGGTCGCGCTTCAGGCCGTCGCCCATCTCCGTAACTGCCGGCTGAGCGGCCAGTGTCTCCAGCATGGCCTCCAGGGCACGCCGCTGTCCGCGAACCGTATCGGCATCCTGAAACTGTTGCCGCACCAGCAGCCACTTGTACTCCAGAGCATCCGGGGCCGCGGCAATCAGGGCCCTGAAATCGTCCACCCGGCCGCCGGCCAGCATGTCGCAGGGGTCCAGCCGGTCGGGAAGCGTGGCAATGCGGACATTCAACTCCTCTTCCAGGAATACCTGCACTGCCCTGTCGGCGGCATTTATGCCTGCCTGGTCGCCATCGTATACCAGCACAACCTCGTCCACGTAGCGACGCAACAACTGCACGTGCCCATGCGTCAGGCTGGTGCCGAGGGTGGCCACCACGTTATCGACCCCGCACTGATGGGCCATGATGCAGTCGGTATAGCCCTCGACCACAATGGCCTGCCTGCTGCTGCTCATGCCGTCGCGGGCCATGGTCAGACCGTAGACGTTTCTGCTCTTGTCAAAGACAGGCGTATCCGGCGAATTCAGGTACTTGGCCGGATCGTCACCCAACGTTCTGCCGCCAAAAGCTATGGGCCGGTTCAGCGTGTCGTAGATCGGGAAAATCACCCTGTTGCGAAACCGATCGTAATAACCGCCACCGTTGGACCGCGGTATAATCAGCCCCGCGGCCATCATCAACTGCGGGCTGATCCGAGCCCGCTGGGCTGCCGATGCCAGCCGATCCCACACATCGGGCACGAAACCCAGCCGGAAATCGCGAGCCGTCGCACCGGTAAAGCCGCGTTGCTTCAGATAATCGGCCGCAGGCTTGCCCAGTTCGGCATCGGCGAGCCAGCCCTGAAATTGCCGCACGGCCCAGCCTACCGCCTTATAAATGTCGCTGCGGGCAATCTCGTTATCGCCCTGGCCGCGCTCGCTGCGCGAATCCTGCAACTTTACGCCCACCCGCTCGGCCAGCATCTCCACAGCTTCAGGAAACGAGATGTTCTCACGCAGCATCACAAACTGGAAAACCGACCCGCCCTTGCCGCAACCAAAGCACTTGAAAAACTGCTTGGTCGGACTGACGGTGAAACTGGGCGTCTTCTCGGCATGAAAGGGACAGCAGGCCTTGAAGTCCTTGCCGGCACGCTTCAGCGGGACATAGGAAGAGATCACCTCGACAATGTCGTTCGATCTCTGCACCTCTTCCAGGATAGCGTCGCTGAATCTGCCCGACAAAAGCCACCACTTTCTTCGCCGAAATCAACTGTTGGTAAACGAGAATCGGGCCGCCGGCGCCCGGGCATAAAAAAACATGCCCGCACCGTCGGTGCACTGCCAACTGCCTTCATTTCCATCCCAGAAAAAGCCCGTATCCGCTGTTATAAAAACGCATCCTACCCTGCCCTGCGGAACGCCCCGGACCCTGACCGCACTCTCGCTTCCAGCCAAGTCAGGCAAGTATACCTCACGAAATGGCGACCGTCAAGAAAACCGGCCGCCCGGCCGGTGCACCAAGGCACTCGCCCGATGCTCTTACGACATCTTTAACCACTGCTGGCTATGGTAGTTACGCACGAAATAAAACGGCCAAAAGTTTGATTATGATCAATGCCATGCTCTTGACTTGGCAGCAGGCGCGCACCAGGTGTCCAGTGATGCTCATTCGGACAACCAAGCTATGCGCCGCAACCGCCATCGGAAAAACCTCGGATTTCCGCTTGCACTTTCGACCCCGGCGCTGAATTATTGCTGAGGCGCAAAAGCAAAAGGAGAATTCGAGCATGAAATGGTGCGACCTGACCTGCCAGCATGCTTCCTGGCCCGACTCCAAAGACTTGAGCGGGGCATGCCGCACGTTCCAGGCCCTGTGGTGCAACAAACTTCAGAGAGCCGTCCACAAGAATGCCGCCTGTCAGGCAGGCTATGCCGAGCACGAGGAAGAAGCGGAATCTCCCCCGACCGGCAGCAACAATGCCCAAGGCTGACCAAGGCCACCGACAGCCTTGCCACACATCAAATCGTAATAATGATGACGCGATGAACAAAACGACCGCCCGGAGACGATTTGGCTCCAGGAGGTCGTTTGTCTCTTTTGCCAGCCTCTCCGCCCCGCGGGCGGTTACAGATTCTCCAGCGGCTTGAAGTTTCCGCGGACAATCTTTTCCACTCCGCACGGTGCTGCCCAGCGGGCCCCGTTGGCCAGCACGTGCTGAATGGTCTCGTTGTAATATATCGGGTAGGTCTCGTGCCCCGGGCGGAAGTAGAAGATTTTGCCCTTGCCGCGATGCCAGCAGCACCCGCTGCGGAAGACCTCGCCACCTGCGAACCAACTGATGAATACCTGCTGGTCGGGCTGCGGAATGTCGAAATGCTCGCCGTACATCTCGGTCTCCGGCAGTTCAAAGTATTCCGGCAGACCATCGGCAATCGGATGCCCGGGGTCGACCACCCAAAGTCGCTCCTTCTCGCCGACTTCGCGCCACTTGAGGTCGCAACTGGTGCCCATCAGACGCTTGAAAGGCTTTGAAAAATGCCCGCTGTGCAGAAATACGATGCCCATCCCCTCCAGAACGCGCTGCTGCACCCGGTCGACAATGGCATCCTCAACCATGCCGTGGCCCATGTGAGCCCACCAGAACAGCACATCGGTCTGGGCCAGAACCTCCTCGGTCAGGCCATGTTCCGGCTGCTCCTGCCAGGCTTCGCGGACCTCGAAGCCGCCGGCCTTCCGCAAACCATCGGCGATAACCTTATGAATGCCTTCGGGATACACTTTCCGCACGGCTTCGTGCTTCTTCTCGTGCAGAAATTCGTTCCAGACTGTGACGCGAATGGCTTTGCTCATGCGGAACATCCTTTCGGAAATAAACGCTCTGTTGTAGGGCCCAATTCCAGCCACAAACAACATTGTGGCAATTAACCTTCAGAAAAACAAGCCCGGCGACCGTTAATTCTTACATGAAGCACAGTGCTGCAACCAGAGAGAATGAGAAGGCGAGGTCCGCAGATGTCCATCCAGTTTCCGTGCCCGCACTGCAGCGAGATCATGACCGTCCCCGACCGCTTCGCCGGAGCCCAAAGGGTCTGTCCGAACTGCCAGGGGCCGATTACCACCCCGCAACCGTCGGCCCAGAATCACCTTAACCCCGGCTCGCCGGCCCATAGCAGCGCCGGCACTGATCATAATCAAAGCAGAGGCCCTGCCGCCGGCGATGGCGACGAGCGTCGCGTGCGGACATCAAAAGCTGCACTTTTCGCCTTTTTGTGCGGACTGGCCAGCCTGCCACTGTTCTTCATGGCCCTGCCCGGGCTCTTCATGGGCCTCATCGGTCGGTACAAGGTGCGACGCTCCGACGGTCGTTTGCGAGGTGCGGGCCTGGCCTGGGGCGGCATCTTGCTCAGCCTGGTCAGCCTGATCGTCTACAGCACCTTTGCCCTGACCGCCGGCCGACAGGTATGGCAGACGGTACAGTACGCCCACGGGCGGTTCGTCACCTCTCAGCGCATGTCCCAACTGCACGAAGGAATGCGAGCGGCGCTGGTGCGCGACCCAGTCCTGCCGCGAACCCTCAAGACGGTTGCCTCCAGAGGCAAGTTGCCGCCCGAGGCGGCCCGGCCGGCAATTGGTGAGGTCGAGTTTGTCTACCTGGGGGCCGGCCGCACGGAATCGGCCATGAACGGCGAGACCGTACTGCTTTACTGGCCGCTGCTGGACCAGAAAGGCGAGGTCATCAGCCTGTTCGGCGATGGCACGGTTAAAGCGGTCGCGCCGGCCGAGCTACAGTTGCTGCTCCAACAGCAGGGCGAGCACATGGAAGCTCTGCAGCCCAACGACCTGCTGCCCGAGCAACTGTTGAAACTGATCCGCGAAAGCAAGCAGCAGACCACCGCCGGCCCTGGCGGATCGTGGCCCATAAAGGCCCGCGGCTGACCCTTGAAACGCTGAGGCCTTCGTGGCGAGGGCCGCCTGATAAGTCACCAATCACACTCCAGCAATCACACAGCAGCGGGCGATGGAACCGCGAACGATTTGACCTGCTCGGCAAAGGCTTCAAGCCGGATGTGCAGCGTACTGTCGCGCTGCCCATCGAAGGCTACCGACAGAGTCGGCAGCGCGCCAAGGTCGTCGCTGACGCGCTGCAGAATGCCGGAAACGATGTTGCCCGGCATGCAGGTGAAGGGCATCACGTTGACCACGCCCGCCGCGCCATGATGCACCGCCTCGACCGCCTTACCCACGCTCAGCACCGCCTCGCCCTCAAAAGTATCGTGGATGTACGGATGTCCCAGGGCCACGACCTCGGCCGTCGGCGCTTCCAGCAGTCGCGGCAACAAGTCCGCAAACGGAGCCTTGACGCGCCGCTCGTCGGCCCGCTGCACGTGCTCCTTGACCCGCGTACCCAGCCAGCGACGATATTGCCGTCGGCCGCTCGTCCGACGCAGCCGCGTCCAGTTTGTGTAATAGATCCACTCCGCGAAGCTGGCCACCTCGACCTCCAGCCCGAACTGCTCAAGTCGCCGCACAATGCCCTGGTTGCTGAAGGCGTGGTTCCGCACGTAGATTTCGCCAACCAGCACAACGCGGGCCAGCGGTGATACCTGGCGCCGCTCAATCTTCCGAAACTGGTTGGCGCACCAGATCATGGCCTGGTTCAGCGAATCGGCATTTTCCAGCGCAGCCTCCACCGCCCGCAGGCATTGCTGATAAACCTCGTCGGTCTCACCGGCCACTGCTTCGTAGGGCCGGGTGCTCAGCAGAGCCTGGGTCAGAACATCCACTGCCACAATGCCCTGCCAGGCCGGCCGCGTAGGGTCGCGCGGCAAGCGCTTGAAGTCATCGTAGAAGCTGTCGCCTTGGTTCGGGCTGACAACAGGAACGTCGCCATAGCCGGCGTCGCGCAAAATCACCTGGTGCAGACGATTGTACAAGCCGAAGCGGCACGGACCGGTGCCCGATGGCATGAAAAAGGCCAACCGCGACGGATCGGCCCCCGGCCGCTGCAACTCGCGCAGCATGTCGCCGGCCGTCACAATACAGGGCAGGCACTCCTTGCCGCTGGTATGACGCCGGCCCAGGGCCAGGCTCTCTTCGTCGCTGTCTTCGATAATGCGAGCGTCGATGCCCGAACCACGAAAAGCTGCCGCAAAGGCGTAGGCATGGTCGCACATCTTGGGCACCATCAGGGTGCGACCGGCAAGCCCGGGTCGTCCCCCCGCCCCATTGCCGTTACCGCTGGCCGATGCCTCGCCACTGCCGCCCGCGGACCAGTCAACCCTCCGCCCATCGCCATGGCTGTTACCTGCACTGTCCACAAAAGCTTCGAGCCGCGTAATCAGCCCGGCGGCCGCGCTGTGCTCATCGACCTCCAGGGCCAGAAACGGCTTCTGCCCCATGATCTCCTGGAAGAATCGCCTCAAAAAGCTGTCGGGCCCGCAACCGAAGTTGGACAGGTAAACGGCCAGAAGATCGTCGCGCCCGGCAATCAGCCTGGCAGCATGAAGAATCCTCTGCCCATACTTCCAGAACATGTCGGACCAGTCGCCGCCGAGGTCAATTTGCCGCATGTCAAGCATGTCCATCGGCACGGCCAGCAACCCCGCCTCACGCATACGCCTGGGGAGGTCGAGACTTATGCCCGAGTCGCAGCCGTTGTAGGGCCGGCTGACAATCACCGCAAGCCGGGCCCCGGCCGGTGGATTGGCCAGCAACTGCCGGCCGCGCTCGGCGCAGGCCAGGTCGAACTCGTTTTGGGCCGCCACGGCCCGGTCTAGAGCATCGGCCAGCTCGCCGCGGGTTATTCCCAGCTCCGACGCCCATTCACTCAGCGACTTCAGCACCGAGGCGTAGCCTTCCTCAAAGTCAACCACCGGCGCCAGCAGCTTTACGCCCGACTGCTCAGGCGACAGGGCCGAGCGAATCTGGTAGGGCAGGCTCTGGACGTACGGGCAAAGGTGATTGTAACGCTGACTCTGGTGGTCGCGCGGCAAGGCCAGCACGCTGGGCAGAAACAGGTAATCCACCCCCTGGTCGATGAGCCAGCGGGCGTGGCCGTGGGCCACCTTCACGGGGAAGCAGGTCTGGCTGGTTACGCTCTCCACCCCGCTGTGCACAATGGCTGCCTCGGTCGCAGGCGACAGCAGAACCTCGAAGTTCAACTGCTCGAGCAGCGTGCGGAAAAACGGCATAAGCTGGTGGAACGAAAGAGCCCGAGGCACTCCGACAACGCCGCGCGAGGCCGCCCCGCCGGGAGCCCGGCTGGTCAGGCTCTTGCGCAAAAGAGCCAACTCGGCATCCGTCGGCAGACCAAGCAGCAGGCGCTCGCGCTCGCCGAACAGGTCGGGCCAGCCTTGCGACGGCTGATCGGCCAGGGACTCTTTGCGATCGAACCTGTCGCAGCGGCTGCCGTAATGCAGCGGAGCATCGCTGCCGATGCGCACCTCGCGAATGTCGCAGGCATTAGCACAGGCATTGCAGGTGAAGCTGCGCACTTTATAGGGCCGGTCGGCCAGCTCGAATCCGCGGAACTTGCTCTGCTGGAAGCCCTGCTGATTCCGGGCATCGCGAGCCACCAGGGCGGCCCCGATGGCACCCGTCACCTCGTGGTGCGGCGGCACTATAACCTCCCGACCGGTCAGAGCGGCAAAAGCGGCCGTCACCGCCCGGTTGAAAGCCGTGCCGCCCTGGAAGAGAATGCGCCGGCCGATGGTCCGCGTGCCGACCACCCGGTTCAGGTAATTGGCAGCAATCGAATAGCTGAGGCCGGCAACCAGGTCCGCCACCTCGGCCCCCTGCTGCTGATGGTGCTGCAGGTCGCTCTCCATGAAAACCGTGCATCGCTCACCCAGACGAATGGGACGGTGGCTGGAAAGGGCCAGCCGGGCAAACTCCTCCTTAATGCTGATGCCAAGTCGCTCGGCCTGCTCTTCCAGAAAACTGCCGGTGCCGGCGGCACAGACATGGTTCATCTCAAAGTCGACCACCACCCCGTCACGCAGGCGAATGTACTTGGAATCCTGGCCGCCAATTTCCAGAATCGTATCAACCTGCGGATCGACGTGGGCCGCCCCCCGGGCCTGGCAGGTAATCTCGTTGCGCACGGCATCGGCGCCAACAATGTCGCCCGTAAGATAACGGCCCGAGCCCGTTGTGGCAGCACCAAGAATCAGCACCCGCTCGGACCATTTTTCGCCGAGTTGCCGCAGGCCTGTCCGCACAGCCTCTATCGGCCGACCGGTAGTCATCAGGTAACTCTTGTCAAGCAGGCTGCCCTGCTCGTCGAGCAGAACAAGATTCGTGCTGATGCTGCCGACGTCGATGCCCAGGTACGCGCCGACCCGCTCGCCGCCGCCGCTTGGCAGCTCGGCCAGCACCGAGGGCATGTAACCCTGAGGCTCGGCCAGCGGCTCCAGGTGCTCAACCGGCTCGGCCTGTTGCCCGGCCAGACGCTCAAGGGCTGCGCGGTCGATACCGATGCCCTGCCCCGCGTCGGCCCTTGACGCCGTGGCCGAGGGCTCCAGCAGCGACAAAGCAGCACCGATGGCAGGCAACAGGGCATGATGCTCCGGCACGCGCAGCTCAAGGTCGCTGAGGCCGAAGACCTCCCGAAAAGCCCGCACCATGCCGGCGTTACCGGCCACGCCGCCAACCAAAGCCACCGGCACCGCAAGCTGCCGGCCGCGAGCCAGCGTGGCCTTGAAGTTGCGGGCCATGCCGAAGCAGAGACCGGCGATGATGTCAAAATCCGGCACAGCCTGCTGCTGAAGGTGGATCATGTCGCTCTTGGCAAACACCGAGCACCGCCCGGCCACCCGCGGCGGCTTTTCGCTCTGCAGAGCAAGCCGGCCGAACTCCTGCTCGATGCTGACCCCCAGCCGATTGGCCTGCTGATCGAGAAAACTGCCCGTGCCGGCCGCGCACTCGCTGTTCATGGCAAAGGTTTTGAAGGCAGCCTGGCTGGCCCCGCCCGCCGGTGCCGCACCTGCCGCAGCTTCAGCAACCGTCGCCGACTCGCCGCCGGCGTCCGCGCCATCATCAGCGCAAGCGCCAGCACCCGCGCCACCGCCACCGCCAGTGGCCGTGCTCAGGTCGATAATCTTGGCATCCTGCCCGCCAACTTCGATCACCGTCCGCAAATCCGGATACAGCTTGCGTGCCGCCCGGCTCAGGGCAACAACCTCGTTTACGTGCGAGGCGCCAAGCTCCTGGCCCAGTTGCTGAGCAGCAACGCCCGTGGTGGCCATGTGCCTGATGTTCCACGACTTATCGTTCAACAAAGCTTCCAGCATGCCGCCGGCCATCTTCAGCGGCCGACCGTTGTGCCGGGCATAAAGGGTGTGAAGAATGTCGCCAGTGGGCGACAAGAGCGCTATTTTGATGCTGGTGGAGCCCATGTCGAGCCCCAGAAAACAGTCGGTGCAGCCCATGATGCTTGTCCTTTTGATTGATCTGCTCAAGAGTTAAGCGCGCAACCAGTAACTTGCCGCCTCATCTGCTGCGCAAACGCGGGCACTACAACTGGTGAAGCGACGAATATACGACCAATGGCGTCCAGGGTCAACGCCGCTTCAAAAAGCCTTGCATGCTAACCCGCAGGGCCATAAAATCAGGGTTCGTCACCGAACCCGCATAACTTGCCGCGCCGATCGAAAATTTCGGACAGGACTTGCCATGACAGCCTCGCCCCTGGATCAGACCGCCGCCGATTGCTCGCAGTCCACTTATTGCGGCAGCCTTGTTCCACCGCTGGAAAAAGGTCTTCCCAAGACAATCCGCAGTCTCTGTCCCGAATGCAAAGAGGTGATTCCGGCCGAACTGCGCGACGTTGATGGCCAGGTCCGGATGTACAAGAGTTGCCCCAAGCACGGGCCATTCGAGGATATCTACTGGAGCGACACGCGGCTCTACCTGAAGGCCGAAGAACACTTTTACGGCGACGGACGCGGCCTGCAGAACCCGGCCGTCCGCACCACAGAGGACAATTGCCCGACCAACTGCGGCCTGTGCGATAACCATGCCAGCCATACCGCCCTGGGCAATATCGACCTGACCAATCGCTGTAACCTTCGCTGCCCCATATGCTTTGCCAACTCCAACGCCTGCGGCTACCTGTACGAGCCCTCATACGAGCAGATAGTTGACATGATGCGCACCTTCCGCGACATGCGACCAGTGGCCGGCCGCGTTGTGCAGTTTTCCGGCGGCGAACCGACCATGCACCCGCGCTTTCTGGATTGCCTCAGCGCCGCCCGCGACATGGGCTTCTCGCATATCCAGATTGCCACCAACGGCATCCGCTTCGCCCAGGAAGAAGATTTCGCCCGACGCTGCGAGGACGCCGGCCTGCACGACCTCTATCTGCAGTTCGATGGCGTGGACGACGAGGTCTACCAGCAGACGCGCGGACGCAAATTGTGGGACATCAAACAAAAGGCCATCGAGCAGATCAGCCGCACCGATATGAAAATCGTCCTCGTGCCGACCATCGTCCGCGGACTGAACAACCACCAGGTCGGCGACATTGTCAATTACGCCCTGGCCAACATCACAACCATCGCCGGCATCAGCTTTCAGCCGGTCGCCTTCACCGGCCGCATCAGCACCAGCGAGCGACTGGCCCAGCGATACACTCTGTGCGACCTGGCGCACGATGTCAGCAGCCAGACCGGCATCAGCGACCCGTACCGCGACTTCCTCCCGCTCTCCTGCGTGCAGCCCTTTACGCGCATGGTCAACGCCCTGCGCACCGAGCCGACCATCAACATGACCTGCCATCCGCATTGCAGCCTTGGCACCTATATGTTTGTCGGAACCGATGGCAAAGCCGTGCCCATTCCGGCCTTTATCGACATGCAGGGCTTCCTCTCAGACATGGACCGCATCAGCCGCAAAACCGAGCTTGGCGGCTCGAAGTTCCTGGCCAAGGCCTCAAGCTTCCAGAAGCTGCACAAGCACTGGCGCGGCAAAAACGCACCGGCCGGCATGGGTTTCATGGACTTCCTGCACAGCCTCAACGGCATGATCGACAAGAACGTCGGCCGAGGCGAAGCCGGCAAAAAAACCTTCCGCTCGCTGATGGTGGCAGGCATGCACTTCATGGACGCTTACAATTACGATACCGACCGCGCCCGCCGATGCGTAATCCATTACGCCACCCCGCAGGGCAAGCTCTACTCCTTCTGCACCTATAACGCCGGCCCCTGCTATCGAGAACGAGTGGAGCCAGAATTCAGTCAGCCTCTGCCACAGCAACCATAGCTGCCAAAAGAGCCCCAGCATGCCCTGCCGCGGCCGTAACTCTTCCCCCTTTCAAGGGGGAAGTGGCCCGCAGGGCCGATGGGGGTGTTGCCGTTGCCGTGGGCCGTTGCCGTTGCCGTTGCCGCTAAATCCCCCCACCCGACGCCGCACCGTCGCAAAAATGCCAAACTCAAAAAACGAAATTTTTTATGTACCCTAACCGACTCCAGTTTATATTCATAAAGGGTTGCGGATTAAGTTAGTCCAATTGGTTTGGTAGGATGCCATTCCAATTGCGTGGCTAATCATCGGGGAGGGCTCACCATGAAACTGTCTTGCTTTGCTGCAGGTCTGGCCATTGTCTGTCTGGCATTTGCCGCTTCGGCTTCAGCCGCCGACTGGCAACCGTACGATGATTTCAGTAGCGGCTCATTGGACACAACAAAGTGGAGCGAGGATGCACTGATGCCGGGGGCAGTCGATGTGGCCGATAACCAAATGCAAATCTCCTTCACCCAACCGCCGGACACCAGCGGCGCCACCGCCCAGACAGATCTGCTGGCCAGCTTCCTCGGCGTGCGGGCCGATATGCAACTCCTGGCAACTTCAACGGCACCAGCCGCCGGAATGAAAATGCTCGTCTCCCTGAACGAGGGACTTTACGATGCCGAATTCGGACTGTGGCGCGACAAGGATGATCAGACCGCACTCCACCTGGTTGGCTACTTCCAGAACAACCAGACCGTAGTCGGCATGACAACACATTACGCACGACTAACCTTCAGCTCCGAGCCGGTTCTGGACCTGGCCATACTCGTATCGCCCGACCAGATCGACTTCATGCTCGATGGCACCGTCGTCAGCACTTACTCCAACCAGGACGGCATCGGCAAACCACCATACTCCATAGACAGCATCAGCTTCCTGGCTCGCACATCGAACGTGGGTGGCTTTGTCGATGCCCGTATCGACAACGTCCAGGTAGCCGTGCCCGAACCGGCCTCGCTGGCCCTGCTGAGCATCGGTGGACTGATGCTGATGCGCCGCAAAATGCGCCGCAACATGCGCCGCCCATAGAATGATTATCAGCTGAGAGACCTGTTGCCCGCGCTGCCAGGATATCCCCCGGCAATGCCGGGGGCTTTAACGGCAAAAAGGCGCCGGCGGAGGTATGCCGTTTGCTCGCGCGTAGCCCCGGCAAAGGCCAATTGCTGTTGGGCTCCGCGGGTACCACCCACAAACGGCCGTTTGCTTGTAGGTGTCGGCGAAGCACCCACAAGCAACGACGTTTGTGGGTGGCCTCCCATCCATCAGGTAACTGGCGACAGGACATCAGGTTTGTGGGTGCCGTTCACATCGCCTTGCTTCTTTTAATTGGGGGGGGATCACCAGATTCAGACCTGCATCCGCGCCCTCAGTTTGCTCCAATCCAGTTGGTAGGCCTGAACGGGGCAGATTCGCTCGCAGAGGTAGCACCACATGCAATCCTGCCCCACGACCGGGTACGGTGCCATGCTGATGCAGCCCATGGGACAATTGCGTGCACACACGCCGCAACGGGTGCAGATTTCCTTGCGTGGGGCGGGCCGCGGAAAAAAGTGCTTCATCCGACCGCCGGCAAAAAGCATGCTCATCAGCAGGTACTTGCCGCCGACAAACGGATAGCTGGGCTCGACATAATGCGGCTCTTCGCGCAGCAGGCGGATTTCATCGACCAGTTGCCGACCGAAATCGCGGGCCAGTTCCATCTCTTTGTCGGAAGGATGCCCCCATTGCCGCCACACCCGCAGGAACATCGGATAGGTGTCGTAGCCGGCGCACGAGAGGCTGTTCAGCACAACATAGCCGCGCTTCTCGAGCAGTTTCTGCATTCGTCGCAATGTGTTGACGGGGTTGCCGCCATGAGTGATGAAGGTGAAAGCCGGCCGTCGGTCGGCCTTGGGCAGTTGCTCGATGAAACGCCTGACAACAACCGGCTCCTTGTAATAGAAGACCGGACTGCCGATGCCTATCAGGTCGGCCTCGCCGGCCGCCTCCGGCTGAACCTTCAGCAGGTCCAACACCTCGCACGGCACGCCCCGATCCTGAAGGCCGGTGACAATGCCTCCGGCAATCTGCTCGGTCGCACCCGTCTGGCTGAAGCTGAATATCGCCGCCCGCCGCAGCAACGTACTGTCGGCCGAGCCGGACTCCTTGCTCACCCCTGATACTCCTGGCACCGAGCCACACACCAGCAGGCCAGATCGGCAAAGATCGGACGCGGGTCGGGCTCGAATTCCAACGTATGATGCGCCTCGCCATACAACCGGACAGTCAGGTCGCCCGATGCGCTTGACCCGGCATAAGCCATGGTGGCGGCATTGTCGATTATGCGATCCTGCCCAGCCAGCATGACCAGCAGCGGTTCACGCAGCCAGCGCCCAGCACCTTGAAGATACCCGTCAAGCCGCCGACTCTCAAACAGGAACTTGGCCGTAGCCTGCTTCAGAGCGATTTTATCGTCGTGCAGAAAATCGAGCCAGCACTGCGTGGCCGTGAAAAGTGCCGGATCGTTCAGCGGAATGGCAAACTTCTGCGATTCTTTGCCGCCAAGCACCGCCTTGGCAATCGCAAATTTCGTGGAAAGCTTTACGTCGCGCTGAGGCTTTATGCCAGGGCACAAAAGGGCAATGCCCGCATAGCGGCCGCCGTGCATGGCCGCCAGGGCAGCCGCCAGCTTGCCGCCCCAACTCACGCCCAGCAGTACCACCGGTGGACGCCGATACCAGGCCGGCGAGGCCAAGTCGCGCGGCACCGCCTCCCGCCCGGCTGGCTGGCCCGTCGCCCCGGCACCACTTGTCACCGCGTCGCCCGCCGCCGAGCCGTAATCGGCCAGAAACTCGGCTTCAGCCAGATCCTCCAGCCGCAGAACATCGTCGGCCAGTTGCTCCCAGCTCTGGCAGTGGCCCCGCATCTGCTCGTTCTGACCGCTGCCGCGACGGTCGGGGGCGTACACCCGCAATCCGGCCCGGGCCAGCCACTGGCACGACGCCCCGTACCATCCGCCATGGCTCTGGATGCCGTGCAGATACACGACGATTCCCACGGGGGGCCGGGCGCCGTCAGGCGGGTCGTAACGCCGATAGCTGATGTCATACCCATCGGCTGCAGCATAGTGCGAAGTCAGTGGCTGGTTCATGATGGCTGACGATACTGGATGGCGGCCGAATGTCAACCCCTCGGGCCTGGCAAAAGTGAGGCCCGCGCCTCCCTTTTGCGGGAAGCGCGGGCCTTGTTGATCAACTGTTTTTACCGGAGGAGCGTCAGCCCCGGTATTACATCTTCTCGCGCAGAGCAGCCTGGGCGGCAGCCAGACGAGCCACCGGAACGCGGAACGGGCTGCACGATACGTAGTTCATGCCCGCGCGGTAGCAGAACTCGACGCTGGAGGGCTCGCCGCCATGCTCGCCGCAAATACCGATCTTCAGGTCCTTGCGGGTCTGACGGCCCTTGGCAATGCCCATCTCGATCAACTGGCCAACGCCTTCCTGATCCAGAGCCTGGAACGGATCGCGAGGCAGGATTTCCTGATCGATGTACTTCGGCACGAAAGAGCCGACGTCATCGCGCGAGTAGCCGTAGGTCAACTGGGTCAGGTCGTTCGTGCCGAAGCTGAAGAACTCGGCCGTCTCGGCAATCTTGTCCGCAATCAGGGCCGCACGCGGAATCTCGATCATCGTGCCGACCTTGTAGTCGACCTTGACGCCCTTCTTCTCAATCACGCTCTTGGCCACTTCGTGCGTCAGCTTGGCCAGAACGTCAATTTCCGGCTTCACGCCAACCAGCGGAATCATGATTTCCGGAATGACCTTGATGCCCTTCTTCTGCATGTTGCAGGCAGCTTCCATGATGGCCTGGGCCTGCATCTCACCGATTTCCGGGAAGATAACAGCAAGGCGGCAGCCGCGGAAACCAAGCATCGGGTTCATCTCGTGCAACATGCGGACCTTGTCCTGTACGTCGCTGACACTGATGCCAAGACGCTCGGCCATTTCCTTCTGGTTCTTGTCATCGTTCGGCAGGAACTCATGCAGCGGCGGATCCAGCAGGCGGATCGTCACCGGCAGGCCGTCCATGGCCTTGAAGATACCCTCGAAGTCCTTCCGCTGCATCGGCAGAAGCTTCTTCAGAGCCTTGCGGCGGGTGGCTTCGTCGTTGGCCATGATCATCTCGCGGACAGCCCAGATGCGCTCGCCCTCGAAGAACATGTGCTCGGTACGCGTCAGGCCGATGCCCTCGGCGCCGAAGCCACGGGCAACCTTGGCGTCCTTCGGAGTATCGGCATTCGTGCGAACGCCCATCGTCCGGAACTCATCGGCCCAGCCCATCAGCGTTCCAAAGTCCTTGCTCAGCTTAGGCTCGATGGTCGGAACCTGGCCCAGCATGACCTCACCGCTGGTGCCGTCGATGCTCAGCCAGTCGTGCTCGTTGATCGTCTTGCCGGCGACCTTGACGGTCTTGGTCTTGTAGCTGATGTTCAGCGCGCCGCAACCGGCAACGCAGGTCTTGCCCATGCCGCGGGCGACGACGGCCGCATGACTGGTCATGCCGCCGGTCGAGGTCAGAATACCGCGGGCAGCGAACATGCCACCAATGTCCTCGGGGCTCGTCTCGTGACGGACAAGCAGAACCTTCTCGCCCATCTCGGCCATCAGTTCGGCGTCGGCCGCCGTGAAGCAGACCTTGCCGCTGGCAGCGCCGGGGCTGGCAGCCAAGCCCGTGGCAACAACGTCGCGGGCAGCCTTCGGATCGAACGTCGGGTGCAGCAACTGGTCAAGCTGATTGGGGCCGACACGCATGACGGCCGTCTTCTTGTCAACCAGGCCTTCGCCAACCATGTCCACGGCAATCTTCACCGCGGCCGCGGCAGTACGCTTGCCGGTGCGGGTCTGAAGCATGTACAGCTTGCTCTCTTCGATGGTGAACTCAAAGTCCTGAATATCGCGATAGTGATGCTCGAGCTTGTCCTTGATTTCCAGCAGAAGGTTATAGGCTTCCGGCAGGTAATCGTGCAGCTTGATGATCGGCAGCGGCGTGCGGATGCCGGCCACGACGTCCTCGCCCTGGGCGTTCATCAGGAACTCGCCGTAGAAGATGTTCTCGCCAGTCGACGGGTCGCGGGTAAAGCAGACGCCCGTGCCCGAGGTGTCGCCCTTGTTGCCGTAAACCATGGCCTGCACGTTGACAGCCGTGCCCTTCAGGCCGGTGATGTCATTCAGCTGACGGTAACGCACGGCGCGAGGAGCATTCCACGACCCCAGCACGGCGTTAATGGCCAATTTGAGCTGCTCGCGCGGGTCGGCCGGGAAAGGCTTCTTCACGTTCTTCTTGTACACGGCCTTGTAACGCTCGCAAAGCTCTTTCAGGTCGGCCGCCGACAGGTCGGTATCCAGCTCGACCTTGCGGCTCTTCTTCAGAGCGGTCAGCTCTTCTTCATAATGCTCGTGAGCAACGCCCATGACCACGTCGCCGAACATGTTGATGAAGCGGCGATAGGCATCCCAGGCGAAACGCTCGTTGCCCGTCTTGTTGATCAGACCCTGTACGGCCTTCTCGTTCATGCCAAGGTTAAGGACCGTGTCCATCATGCCGGGCATACTGTCGGCGGCACCCGAGCGGACGCTGACCAGCAGAGGGTCGCTGTCGTCGCCGAAGCGCTTGCCCATTACCTTCTCGAGCTTGCTGATGTTCTTTTCGACCTCTTCGGCCAGACCCGCCGGCCACTGCTGCTTGTTGGTGTAGTACAGGTCGCAAACTTCGGTCACAATGGTGAAGCCGGCAGGAACCGGCAGACCGATGTTGGTCATTTCCGCCAGGTTGGCGCCTTTGCCGCCCAGCAACTGCTTCTGTTCCTTGCGGCCCTCAGCCTTGCCGCCGCCAAAAAAGTAGACCAACTTCTGCTTAGCCATCTCGTCTCTCCCTATGCAACAGTATCTGAACCCGTAACAAGTGTTGAAGGCCCGCCGCCCGAAGCTATGCTTGCCGCCGGCCCGCCAAAATAGAACGGAAAGAATACCAAGCCACCACCGACAAGTCAAACGCTTTCGCCAATTCCACACCCCTATTCAGCCATACTGGCCAATTCCGCCCGCCAATTCAGCTTTCGCCCCAGCCCGAGACCATGCGGCCAAGAGCCCACGCGACTATCTGACGGGAGAAGGTGGCCCGCAGGGCCGGATGAGGGTGAGCCTTGCCGCCCGCAGCCCCCAGCCCCAAACGAACCAACTTTGCCGTTGTCACGCATGGCGAAGAGTTGTAATATCAAAGCATTCTGACATTGTCGGCAACAAGCGGAGTGGCCAGTGCCCGGTTAATGCGAGCAAATGCCAGAAGGCCGGTGCCATGGTCTGACGAAGTCAGGCCATGATAACTCCCCGCGTGCCATGCTGCCCGAGTTCGCGGGTGCCACCCACAAACTCGTTTGTGGGTGCGCCGCGATGACCAATGCTGGCCCACTGCCACCGGGAAGATAAGGGGAAGCTATGCAACGGACTGTGAAATGGCTGAGGGTCGCCGGATTGGTTGGCTTGCTCCTGTTTGTTTATTTTGCCTTGCATAGTTTATTCTACTTTGCCAGCTTTGGGGTTCTGACTATGCATGACCAGCTACACGATAGCTCAGCACTCGAAGTTGCGTTATTTACTTACGAGGTGAGTTCCATAGTCCTGGCGTCCTTTTGCGGCAGTCTGCTGTTTTATCACAGGCAACAGACGCGTTTTCACCACATACTGCTGATCTGGATCATGCCGTTGCTCTATGCAGGCAACTGGCCTTTCGAGAGGCTGATAGAGAATATCTGGCTAAACGGCCTGGAGAACATGAGCTTTTTTCTGCGGCGCGAGCTCAGCTTTTACACCAGCAGTGTGGGTCGATATTTGCTTCTAGGGCTTGTACTGAGTGCGCCAGCAGCGTATGCCGGTGCCCGGCTCAATGGTTGGGCAATTCGCAGGATTCAGGCCGGTGCATGCGATCAGCCAAAGTGCATGCCGTGAAAAGGCGGCACGGTGCCATGGTCTGACAAAGTCAGGCCATGATAACCCCGCGTGCCATGCTGCCCGAGTTCGCGGGTGCCACCCACAAACTCGTTTGTGGGTGCGATGCGATGACCAATGTTAACCCGGATACCAAGGTCTGACGCGAGACCACCGGACTTACCATCAGCACACTTTGGCGCCGGCTTCGCCGTCGCTCCAAAGTGTGGCACCCGGCTGGGAGCGCTAACCAGGCGTTACTCCAACGCTACCTAGCCGGGTCGGGCGGGCGATGGGGAAGCAGCACCACGCGAGCGCTGAACGACGCAGTCGCGACACAGTTGGAGGGACAGGGGTTTAGAATTACTGGCGGCGCAGGGCGTGCCGGGTGCCATGCTTCTGCTTGCAGAAGCATGCGTATAGCAGCAGGATATAGAAATGATTATTGACCGAGTCGGAAAGCGATGCAGACGATATGACATTGCCGGGCACGTCCATTATTTGACCTTTTCGTGTTATCGACGCCAGCCTCTGCTTGCCGATGGCACTGCGTGCCGATGGCTTTGCGACGCGATTGATGCGGCGCGTGTCAAAATTGGCTTTGATTTGCTGGCTCTCGTCATTATGCCGGAGCATGTTCACGTGCTGGTGTGGCCGCACCCCGGGGCAGGCATAAGCGAGATTCTGCGTCTGATCAAGCTTCCGGTGGCTCGGCGTGCAATGATTGCCGCCCGCCGCGAAGGCCTGACAGTTTCACCGTATCGCTTCTGGCAGCGTGGTGGCGGCTACGACCGAAACCTTTGGCGTCAGGCTGAGGTGAGGGAGAAGATCGATTATATTCATGCCAACCCTG
>JAWLHX010000028.1:0-49736 GCA_041690105.1 Phycisphaerae bacterium | reverse complement strand
CGGTCAACCTGGCTGTAAACCAGCAGGTCGTCTATTAATTGACGCATGCGAATGGCGCCTTCCACCGCAAACTTGATGTACTGCTGAGCCTTTTCGTCCAGACTATCCTTGTAGCGGTCGCGCAGCAACTGAACAAAGCCCGTAACCATACGCAAAGGTTCCTGCAGATCGTGGCTCGCCACGTAGGCAAACTGTTCCAGATCCTGGTTTGACCGCTGAAGCTCCTCGGTAATCCGCTGCAGCCTCTCGGTCCATTGGCGCCGGTCGGTAATATCAACCAGGGTGCCCATCAGCCTTTCCGGACGCCGGTTCGGTCCGTCGCCGTCAAACATCACGCGCCCCTTGGCCAGCATCCAACGCACCGAACCGTCTTCGTGTACCACACGGTACTCTTTTTCAAACTCGCCGTTGCCGGCCTTGTCCGTGGCCTGCTCAATAGCTGTGTGTGTGGCCTCGCGGTCATCCGGATGAATTACCTCCATGAACTCGCGGTACGGAATGTGCTCCTTATCCTTAAGACCCATCATGCCGCACGACAGTACGTCGCAGAAGATGGTGTTGTTAGCTACCCTGTACTCCCAGGTGCCTGTCTGGCCGAATTCCAGTGCCAGGCGGCGTTGTTCGTTGAGGCGAGCCAACTCCTCTTCGGCACGCTTGCGGGCGGTAATGTCCAGGTTAATGCCCAGCATCCGCTGAGGCGAGCCGTCAGCATCCTTGAATACCCAGCCGCGGGCCTCCAGCCAGCGCACCGCACCGTCGGGCCGAATCACCCGCCATTCGCCCCTCAGCGAACCAGTGGTCAGGGCCTCTTTCACCGTTTTCCGGGCCATGGTGCGGTCCTGCGGATGAATACGCTCGGCCCAGTCTTCCATTGTGCCCTTGAATGCGCCCGGAGCCAAACCATAAAGGGCCTCAAGTTCCGGCGACCAGACACTCCGGTTTTCCCTGATATTCCATTCGAAGGTGCCAACGCGGGCCACCTGCTGCGAAAGTCGCAAACGCTGCTCGCTCTCCAGCAGGGCTTCCTGCGTCCGTCGCTGCTCGGTAACATCGGTGCATGTGCCGAACCAGCGGACGACTCGCCCCGATTCATCGCGAATGGGCGTAGCCTGAGTCAGAAACCAGCGATACTGATCATCTTTGCTCCGCAGCGGAAAACTGTCTTCCCAGGGCTCGCTGGACTCGAAGGCCTCGGCCATCTTTGCCAGCACACGTTCGACGTGCTGCGGATGATGCACCGTCCGCCAGCCCCAGCGTTGCATATCTTCCAGCGTCTTGCCCGTATAGTCGCTCCAGCGCTTGTTGTACCAGAAGAGGTCGCCCTGCTCGTCGGCCATCCAGGCCAGTTGCGGGATGTTGTCGGCCATGGTGCGGAAGCGCTCCTCGCTTTCCCGCAGGGCCATCTCGGCCCTGCGCCGCTCAGTAATATCGGTAACGTAGCAGCTCATGCCATCGTAGGTCGGAAAACAGCGGCACTCCAGGTACACGTCGGCCGGCTTGAAATAAACTTCGAAATGCACCGGCTCGCGAGTGTCCATGCAGCGCATGAAAGGCTCGCGAAAAGGTTCGGTGACTTCCGGCGGATAAAGATCCCACATGTTCTTGCCGATCATCTCTTCGCGCGACATGCCCGCCATCTGGGCCGCTTTCTCATTGACGTATGTGTAACGCCACTGCCGGTCGTGCGAGACAAAGGCATCGCGAATACTCTCCAGCGCTTCCGATAGTCGCAGATTCGTCTCGGCAAGGGCAGCCTCGGTCTCGGCCTGATCGGTAAAGTCGCGAAAGGTCATCACTCCCATGACCACGCGCCCATTGCTGTCAAACACAGGGCGGGCGTTGACCACGCCAACCCAGGTCTCGTTACTGTTCTTGCGCAGCACCCGCAGATAAAGTTGCGAGACCCCCTGACCCTGAAGAGTAAGACGCGAGGGCCGCGCTTCGACTGCAAGTTCGCGACCGTCAACCGTGTGAAACTCAAACTCTTCAGTCAGAATCGAAATATGAAGCCCTTGGGGCCGCGGGCTGAACTCATGTTTGCAGCCGCTGAGCTCGTGCGCGCGAGCATTCATGCTGACAACATTGCCCGAGGCGTCAAAAATCATCACGCCTTCGTCAATGGCAGTCAGTGTGGCAGTCAGCAGATTTGAGGCAATCACCGGATTAGTAAGTTTGCTGTCGGTATCCAGTTCCCTGCCTGGCTCCCCCTCACAGTTCATCAGCCCCCCCAAGGCAATCTGGCAACTTAGCGGTATCCGCGCATGTCATGCTTCTGGGCGCAATGACACCAACACTACCACTATGGTATTGCCAGTAGCGTAATGGAGCTACCGATTTGCTCTAAATCAGGCCCCTTACGGATGAAAAAATGAGCATTGGGAGGTGACACAAGGTGGTCAGTCAGTGGCTGAAGAAGAAGCCCCCTGCCGGTCCCAGCAACAGCAGACGGGCGCCATGGCTTATCGTTGCAGAAGCCACGGCGCCCGTCATTCTGGTCATTAATCAGGAAAACTGTGCTGCACTCGCTGCCGGGCGGCCGATCAGCCGCGGGTGTTGCGGACGATCTCGACGGCCTTGCGACATGCCTCTGCAATGGCCGACCAGTCTCCGGCAGCCATTGTATCTTTTTTGGCCAACCAAGTGCCGCCACAGGCCACTACGGTTTCCACCGACAGATATTCGGCCAGGTTCTCCGGCTTTACGCCGCCAGTGGGGATGAACCTGACGCCGGTGTGCTTGTACGGTCCGCTGAGGGAGGTGAGCATCTTGGTGCCGCCCAGATCGCCGGCAGGGAAGAACTTCAGCACCTTACAGCCCAGGGCCAGGCCGGCCTCTATGTCGCTGGGAGTTGCCACGCCAGGCATGAAGGGCAGGCCCAGCTCGGCGGCCTTCTTGACAATGGCCGGATTCAGCCCCGGGGCCACGGCAAATTTGGCCCCCGCAGCGACCGCCCGTTCCACGTTTTCGACCGTCAGCACCGTGCCGGCACCAAGCAGAAGATCGGGGAATTCGCTGGTCATGACCTGCATGACTTCGGCCGCGGCAGCCGTGCGGAAAGTGATTTCGGCAATTGGCAGGCCGCCCTCAATCAGGGCTTTAGCCAGCGGGCGGGCCATCTCCACGCTTTCAATGGCAATGACCGGAACCACACCATACTGTTTGACACGATCGAGCACCTGTTGCTGATTCATACTGAAATTCCTTGTTCTCTCTTGGTTCTTGATAAGCTCACAGTAACAGCTGCCCCAATAGTTGCTGCCTTAAAGCGATATTGCAGAGACCGCCCTTGGCCAGCCCACAATGCCCCTTCGCTCGCGCCTTGCGGCCGATCTACCTGGGAGGTTTGCGGCCATAAAAGACCATGCTGCTGCCTCGCCCCAACAGGCTTTCCAGTGCTGCAAAGGGTGGCGTGGTCAGCGTCAGTGCGGCCCAGGCCAGTCTTTTGCCGAGGCCCGAACCTTTGCCTTCGGCTGCCGCCGCCCATACCAGTCGCGGGTCGAGCGACGGAGCCAGGGTCAGCACAATCATCGGCGGATGCAGCCAACTGGACCACTGGTCAACCTTCTCGACCTCGTAGCCACTCTTCTCCAGCATCTGGCTGAGCAGCCGCGGATTCCAATAATACAGGTCGCGCGGCACATCCAGGGCGCTCCACCGTTGGCCGAACCAGCGGAACTGCAGGCAATCGGTATTG
Organism: Phycisphaerae bacterium; assembly: GCA_041690105.1. Lineage (GTDB taxonomy): Bacteria > Planctomycetota > Phycisphaerae > FEN-1346 > JAACEH01 > JAWLHX01. The sequence continues at coordinate 46,042 of JAWLHX010000028.1, read as the reverse complement.
GGCACCTCGATCGCCACCGCTCCGCCCGGCTTCAGAATGCGGCGAATCTCGGCCAGTTCCGAGGCCGGGTCGTGCAGATGTTCCAGTACATTGTAAAGCGTTATGACGTCGAACTGGTCGTCTTCGTAGCGGGCCTCGCTCAGTGTGCCGCGACGAACGCACAGCCCCAGGTGGTCGCGAGCGTAATCGGCCGCCGTCGAAATCTCCACGCCGTAGGGCGAGTAACCCATGTCCCGGTAGACCAGCAGGCGGTCGCCGCTGCCGCAGCCCACGTCCAGTATCTCCGCCCCCGGCCGGGCGTGCGTGTAGCGGCGCATTTTGCGGGCCTGGTAGCGGAGCAGGTGGAAGCGATACCAATGCTCGGCTCCGTGAATGAGGCGCCCCGGCAGGCTTTCGGCCGGCTCATCGGCCTTCCACGAGTAGGTGTCGGCGTAATACGGACCGATGGCTTCCGGTCGCGGACGAGGCGAAACGCGCATCAGTCCGCACCCGTCGCAGCGCACCACGTCGAACGGTTCGTGCGTGCCGTAGCGGTCGCAGCGCGTAAAGCAGGGCGATGTTTCGGCCGCGCTGCAAACAGGGCAGGGCGGCGATTCGAGCTTCGAAGCCCCGACGCCGGCGGCCGTGGCGACGTCCGCGTCACCGTCAGGCGCCGTACCTTCGTCGCCAGCTGGTTGCTTCTGCTCGTCGGATTTGGGCTGCGACAACGTCATAATAATCCCCGGCGGATAAGTGTCCCCTGGTCTCTCTCCCGCGACCGTCAGTCCGGCCCCGGCTGATACGGCCCTCGGCTGATCTGGCCCCCCTCGGCTATTTGCTCAGCCCTTTGCTGCGGCCAAACTCGCGGATGGCGCTTATTACCTGGTCCTGCTCGCGTCGCTTCAAGTCCGGATAGAGCGGCAATGTCAGCAGCTTTGTCCAGACCTCTTCGGTCACCTTGTTTTCGCCCCGGCAATCCTTGTACATCGGGTAGTGCGTATTCGGAATGTAATGCACGCCGGTGGATATGCCGCGCTCGGCCAGCCAAAGGTTTAATTCGTCGCGGTGCGAGGTGCGAATAACATAATTGTGCCACGATGGCTGGGTATTCGGCTGCACGACCGGAGTTTCCAGCCAGTCGAGCCTGGCCAGCAAATCGTTGTAGCGCAGGGCCAGTTTTTCGCGTTTGCCGTTAAGTTCGTCCAGGCGGGCAAGCTGCACCAGGCCGATGGCGGCCGGAATGTCGTTCAGGTGGGCCTTCCAGCCAACTTCCTCAACAAAATAATACCACGAATACTTGACCTTGCTCTCGCGGGCCCAGGTGTCCTTGCTTATGCCCAGCCATCGCAGCTTCATCAGCCGGTCGTAATCGCGCTTGCTGTTGGTGACAATCATGCCGCCTTCGCCGGTGGCCAGGTTCTTGACCGCGTGGAACGAATAGCAGCCGAAGTTGCCGATAGTGCCAAGCTTGCGCCCCTTGAATTCCGCTCCGCAGGCATGGGCACAATCTTCAATTACCTTAAGCTTGTGCTTGCGGGCCAGACGCATAATCTTGTCCATCTTGACCGCGTGGCCGCCGTAATGCACCACCACAATGGCCGCGGTGCGGGGTGTTATCAGCCTTTCCACGCTGTCGGGGTCGATGTTGCAAGTGTCGGGCTCCACGTCGGCGAAAACCGGCGTGCCTCCGCTGTAGAGAATGGCATGGTTGGTCGAGACGAAGGTAATCGGCGTCGAGATGACCTCTTTGCCTTCGATGCCCGCCATGTGCAGGGCAAGGTGCAGGGCCGCCGTGCCACTGTTGAGGGCCACGGCATACTTAACGCCCTGGTAAGCGGCAAACTCCTCCTCGAACTGGCGGGTCTTAGGCCCCAGTCCAACCCAGCCGCTCTTCATTACCTCGCGTACTGCCTCGAATTCCTGACGACCATAAGCGGGACGAAAAACTGGAATCATCAGACCTCTCCCCATTACCTTAGTCGCGCAAGCTGACTTCGCGAGCGCTGATGCCGAACCGCTTCAATAGTTGACGAACCTGACGCCCGCCGATTGTGCGGCCTCGGCGGATAACCCAACGCTTGCGCAGCATACGGGGCAATCCAACAATAGCGGCAAGCCAGGCTTTGACCAGCACCAGGGCCAGGCGAGCAGCACTATACTGTTTTCTGAATTCTCCTGCACGGCCTTTTCCGGCAAAAACGCCCCATGACTGCCAGAAGTAGCGGGCCACCATGTAACAGCAGCCCCAGGCCAGCAGCCACAACGGAAAGCTCTTGATGCCGACCCAGATGCGGTTGCGCTCCACCCAGAAGACTTTGCGAGGGTGCACGCTGCCGGTCGAGGCGCTGTGGCAATGGTAGCAGATAGCTCCGGGCTCGTAGACCGACTTCCAGCCCTTGAGCCGGGCCCGCCAGCCCAGGTCGGTCTCGTCGGCGTAGGCGAAAAAATCCTCGTCGTAAATCTCGCCCCGAACCTTGACCGATTCCACCATGCTCATCCGATACAGTCCGCAGCAATCGCTGACAAAGAAGACCTCGGCCGGCTCCGACAGCGACTCGCGCGGCAGCCATCGCCCGCGGCCAAGGGCCAGGCCGTCAGGACAGATCTCGATGCCTGCAGCGTCAATCCGCAGGTCGTTGTACTTCAGCAGAATCTTCGAAGCCACCGCCCCAATTGATGAATCGGCCTCGGCCGCCCGCACCATGCGCTCGATGCAATCCGGCTCAAGCTCCGTATCGTTATTCAGCAGCAGCACATAGGGCGTTCGCACGCGAGCCAGGCCGACATTGTTGCCGCCGCCGAAACCCAGGTTCCGCCCGTTGACAACCAGTTCGACCTCCGGAAAATCGCGCCTGATAAGCTCCACGCTCAGGTCGGCACTGGCATTATCAACCACCAGCACCTGAACGGCCGGCCAAGTCTGCCGCCGCAAACTGGACAGGCAGTCGGCAATTACCTTCTCGCCATTGTAGTTCAGGCACAAGACGGTAACGGCGGGGGCATCGAAATTGGCATCGCTCGGCGGTGTCGGCTGCGTCGGGTTCACTTGATTTTCCAGCTCAGGTTGCTAAGGAATAATTGCGACGGGCGATGCAGATGTCGCTTATTGATCATCGCAGGCCGCTTCTGTCGTTTGAAACACGCTTATTCAGGTGGCAGACCCCGAAAAAGAACGACATATGGTACCGGTGGCCAAGCCGCTACGTCAAGGCGAAACAATACACACGCCTTCGGCACTCGGCGGGGGTGGCTGATTTTTCAGTGACATGTTGCGGTATCTTGACATTGCAGGTGTTGTCAGTTTCTTTTTACCCTTCCCCCTTGACGGGGGAAGGTGGTTCGCAGGCCGGATGAGGGTGACGCCTTGGCCGCGCAGAGGGCGGCAATTTCCTGGCCAGCGACACCCCCACCTGTCTCCGGCGTGCGCCGGAGACATCCTCCCCCGTCGAGGGGGAGGGGTTACAACGGCAAGGTGCCTTGTGTCGTTGCTGGGGCTGTGCTTTTCAGGACTCGTCGGAACTGGGCGTGTTTTCCTGCGAGATCATCTCCACGCCGGCCGTCGCCTGGCGGCCGTGGTTCAGGCCGCGGCGAGGATTGGAAGCCTTCAGGTTGGCCAGCAAATCTTCAACGCTGACCGTGGCAAAGCTGGTTCGAGAGTCGCTCATGGCGTAAGGAATAATCAGCAGGCCATGGTGCTCCATGAAGCCGCAGGTGTAGACCACGTTAGGCACGTAGCCTTCACGCTCTTTCTCGTCTGGGGTGATAAGCGGCTGACGCAGACGCCCGATGATTCGCCAGGGCCGCTCGAGGTCCAACAGAATTGCCCCGATGCAGTATTGACGCATGGCCCCCACGCCATGGGTCAGAACAATCCAACCCTCCGGCGTCTCCAGCGGCGAACCGCAATTGCCAACCTGCACCAGTTCCCAAGGCTCCACCGGGCCTTGCAGCTTCTGCGATTTGTTCCAGATGTACAGGTTGCTGGAGGTGAGCAGATAAGTGTTCTCGCCGTCGTGGCGCCCCAGCATCATGTATTGCCCGTTAATCTTGCGCGGAAAGAGGGCCATGCCCTTGTTGCGGGCGTACCGTCCGCTCAGTGTGCTGACGTGGAAGTTGCAAAAGTCCTTGGTCTCCAGCAGCATCGGATGCGTCCGGTTGCCATCATAGGCGGTGTAAGTGCCGTAATATGTGATCGGCTCGCCGCCCTCGTGGAAGCTCACCAGCCGCAAGTCTTCCATGCCCTGCTGCTCGTGCCGTGTGGCCGGAAAAATAACAATTTCGGACGGCACGCAATTACCCGGAAACGAAAGATTGTAGTTGGCCTGGGCAAGCCAGGTCAGTTCTTCGGCCACAGTTTTGAAGGAGTTGGGCCGGCTGGTTGAGTGGGCAAGCTCGTGCAGTAGCGCCTGAAGCTGAGAGACGCGAAATTCCTCGGGCAGATGATCCATTACCCGGGCCACAATTTGCTCGGCCTCGCCCATGTCGCGCAGCTTTCGCCTGAACATGTTCTTGTGGAACAACTGATCGGGCATGGGACGGGCCGTGTGAGCGCCCTCAGGTGGCGGCTCAAAGCTGAAGTTGCCATCACAATCAACTATGCCGCTACGGAAGACAATGCTCGATACATGGCCCTCGCCGGTGGCCCGCAGGCTCATCAGAAAACGCACCGAGTCGGGCCGCACGCACGTCTGGTCGGGGTGAGGCACCACCGATGGATTGAACAGGGCTGCCGCTTCGATCGAATATTCCATCGTAAAGTAGGCGCCGATGAGCTGTTTGCGCTCGTGGCTGATGTTGTCCGGCAGGCGCACGCGCTTCGAAATCTCAAAATAATGGTGCTCGAAAATGTCGCTTATATCGCGATGACGGGCTGCAAAGTTGCGCATTACATCGCCGAGCAACCAGGGCACATCCTTTTCCGACAGGGCCAGGGCCCGCCGAAAAATGTTACGCAGCCGATTAGGGTTGCCCAGATCGAAGAGCCGCAAAATGACTCGCTTATCGTCCGACAGAAAGTATTCCGGACGTCGTGTAACCTTCAGCGGCGGCAGCGTCATGGTTGACTCCCCGACATTAATAGTAGCGCGCCGCGGCAATCGGGCCGGCCGGCCACGGCAGCGAGGCTACCTTACATGTCAACACAGAATGGGGATGGTGTCAATCAAGCGCAGCACAGCCGCAGATGGCGCGGGCGGCAAAAGATATGCCGGGGCCACGCTCGATAAGGCTCAATCCTCCGGCAGCCAAAGGTGCACGCAATCCACCTCGTCGCTGCGATCGGTCGCACGGAGCACGCGGAAAGGTTTGCCGGCGATGCCCAGCTTGCCATCGATGTTGATCAGCTTGGCCTCGTGCGTGCCGATGCCCTCGTCTATGATCGTCTCGACCAGTTCGCCGCCGCGGTTATGGTAAATCCGCTGGGCCGGCGGATGGTCATTCTCGCCGTTGGGCATGCCCATTTCGCCGACAAAAACGTCGGGCCTGCCATCGCCGTCAAAGTCGGCTACCTGCAGCGAGTGCGGCTCAAGCAGGCGGTCGTGCAGCACTGTCGCCTGCCACAGGTCGGTAACATCCGCCCCGGCCTTGAACATGACCAGCCGGCCGAAGTGCCGCCCGTTCAGGCTCGCGTCACCTTCGCTGATGATGATTTCGGGCCGCCCGTCACCGTCGAAATCCGCCACCACCGACTTCGGCGACACGTAGCCGCGGGCGAATTCGTGACGCTGCCACAGGTTTTTGCCCAGCGGCTTGTACCACGAGAGCCCGGCAATAAGCTCGTGCTGGCCATCGCCGTCAACATCGGCCACGCACAGCCCCTCTTCGCGGATGCCGCCGATCACCGTATGAATTCCCGGCCACGGCGATTGGCGCGGATCGTCGGGCAGTTTTACGCAGAACAGGGCCGAGGCCTGCTGATTCCAGAAGTAGAGCTCCGGCCGCCCGTCGCCGTCGACATCGGCCACCATCTGGTCGTGCGTCTGGCGGTTTGGCATGCGGCAGATGAGATGACGCGGCCACGGCTGGGTAGGGTCCTGCGGATTCTCCCACCAGTACAGTTCGTCGCCGCCATAATCGCAGCCCATAATCAGGTCGAGCCGCCCGTTGCCCGTTACGTCGTGCAGCAGGCCGCCGGCCTCGCAGCGCAGGAAGCTGTCGTCCAGCAAGTGCCTCTGCCACGAACCGTCCGGCTGACGGCCCAGCCAGTAAATCACGCGCTGCGGCTCGCGCGAGGCGATAATCACCTCCGGTAAGCCATCGTTATTAATATCACCGACGACGCAACTGGTGCGTTCCTCGGCCGGGCCCTCGTAAATTACGTGACGCTTGAACTGGGGAAGTGACATGATGACTCGCTCCTGGAAAAAACAAAGTGAGCATCAGAAAAGGGCGTCTTCACCGTGGCACGGCCATCCTGGCCGTGAGTGCCGGGGGGCATCTTGCCCCTCGGCCTGTTTCTGTTGCGTTTTCTTTATCTTTGTGCCGTTGTCCAATTCAACCCCTGATAAGGCAAGCGCCGCTTTGCCCATGACAACACAACGTCAAACACCACGGGCAGGATGCCCGTGGAACTCATGGGCAGGATGCCCATGCCACTGTAAAACGGCATCATCTACGTTGACAGCCATTGTAATAAGCCTGCAGTGGACTGCAAGCGGCGGCAAAAAAGTTGCCCCGTGTTGACAAATTGTGTCACGCCATCTACCCGGCGGCAATGCTGCAATACTGCGGCCAACATTTTTGCGGAACAGTCAGCCATTGCGATGGTTCAACAATAACACCTGTGATTTGCGCGCTCAGCGCCCTGTCCTGACCGATCCGGAGAGCAGATTATGACGCGACGAAACATGCTGGCTACGATGGTTGCGGCCGTTTCTTTTGTCCTGCTGGCAGATGCCGCCATGGCCCAACACGGCGGACAGCCAGTGAAGGCTGTGCCCGAGGCCGCCATGGCCCGAATTGTAGATCAGGCCCCCAAGTTGCCGACCGAGATGGACCTGGGCCTGAAGACGCGGCTGATCGATTTTATCGACTGCACCAAGGCCGACGATCCGCACGATTTCATCGACCTCGGCAGCTCGCGCGTAATCGAGGGCAAGGCCGGCAACTACCGGGTCACCGCGCCGCACCGCCACGCTTTCTTCAGCTACGGCTTTCGCACGGCCGGCAAAGATAAGCCGGTGCTCATTGTCATCGAATATCCCGACGACGAGGAGCGCGTCATCAGCTTCATGACGCACGATTCCCGCCGGGCCGAGCGCCCGCACCATTCCTTCAGCCAGGAGACCGGCGTATACACCGGCGGGCAATATCCGCTCTCGAACAAAATGCGATATTTCACCCTCATCAGCTGGCCCCAGGACGACTGGTCGCCACTGCTGGTGATGAACTTCGGCAACGTTGGCGGGGCAGGGGCCGCGAGCCGCATCTGGGTTTACGCCATCGACGAGTTCGAACCTCTGGATGTCGACGCCCCGGCCGATGGCCCGCAGCGACAGCTGGATATGTTCTTCCCCCTGGCATTTCTGGCCAAGCGCGACAATTTCGGCTGGCAGAGCCCGAAGTCGATCGAGCATATGGTCGATTATATGAAGCAGATCGGCCTGACCCGGGCCACCATGATGGTCTACGCCAACCAGGGCTGGGGCGCCATGTGCACCATTCCGGCCTGGGACGCTGACGATAAGGGCAACCTGGACGACATCCTCACGCAGATGGACCGCAAGGGCGGCGTCAAGCTCATCGCCGGCATTGTGGCCGAGGGCATGTACGGCGTGGTCAAGGCCGGCGGCAAGCCCGTGGCCGAGATGGAGCCCGAGGAGCTTCAGGCCATTATCATCAAGGGGCTTGATCAGTTTATCGACCGTTACGGCAAGTACGAGAGCATGGGCGGGCTGGCCTTCGGCAGCATGGAGGCTGTGGGATTCATGGACTTGCTGCGCGACAAGGGCGTTTTGCAGCAAGTGGTCGCTCACGTCAAGCAGCGGCGGCCGGATTGGGAAGTTGTCACCTACGTCGGCAACTTTTACCTGCAGAATCCGCACTTTGGCGGCAAGCAGAGCCCGACCGCCTGGGAAGTGATCAGCCAATGGGAAGCCTCGGCCGCCGATGGAGGCAACAAGCGCGATTTGCGTGACGGTTGGCCCGAGGTGATGGGCCGCCGCGTGGTGGAAAACTGGCAGAGGTGGAAGCGCGATCCAGCCGAGCTAAGCAAGGTCGAGGGGCTCGATGTCTACGAAATGTTCATGCCCGATGATCACCGCCTGCACGGCCTGTACCGCGTGCTGCCCCGCCAGGCCATGCTGCTCGATACCGAGACCAATCAATATCGCTCGCGCCACGCCGACACACCTTACGCGGCCATCTTCGGCACCTTTACCGAGGGCTATATCGGTCTGCACAAGCAGGTCAACTGGCACTATACCAAGCCCTGGACGGCACCGGAGTTTAACCCGCCGGCCGAAATCGGCATGGGCGCCTGGACCCGGGCCTTGGGCCTGCGCGATCGTACGGCTATCAGCGCCGGTGGCTGGAGCGTGAAGTACTTCGGCCTGGAGCCGCAGATGCGCCGCTTTGCCCGCAACTTCCGCCGCCTGCCGGCCGTCGAGATGACCGATGTCGAGAATCTGCCGGTCGATACCGTCCGCCTGCGCTGGGTCATGCACCAGGGCAAGCGTTACGTGGCCGTCATCAGCATGATTCCCTTCGACAGTCAGGTTACGGTGGATGGACGCGAAATCAATCTGCCGCCCTACGAGCTTGTCTCGTTTGTCGATGAGGGCCAATCGGCGCCGAAGCTCGAAGGCCAGCCGCCGGCAAACTACCGACAGTGGGTGGCCGATCGCATAGCTCGCTATGCTGCTCTGCTGAAGGAGGTGCGGGCCCTGAACTCCGAGGCTGCCCCCGCCGCCTACGATGCCGTGCTGGCCCGCGCCCAGAAGGCACTGGAGCAGGGCCGGCTGTGGCGGGCCGACCATGAGCTTGGCGCCGGGCTGCTGGGCGAGTTGGAGCTTCGTCGCAATATTCTGAAGCCGGTGCAGTTCCGGGCCAAACGGGTCGATCAGGCCCCGGCAATCGATGGCGACCTGGGCGATTGGCCCGCGGCTATCGAGCCGCTCGTGGCCGACAATACCCGCTGGCTGGCCGGGCATGTGTACTTCACTAACGACTGGCTGGGCGCCAACGATCTTTCGGCCCGCCTGCACCTTGCTCACGATGGCACTCACCTGCTGCTGGGCGTCCAGGTGCGCGACGATGTCCACGCTGATAAGGATGTCATCCGACTGGCGCTTTCCAAGGGCGGCTACCTGGATTGGCGCGGGCCGCAGCAGAAGTTCGACCTCGACTTGCAGATGTCGTCTCCCAAGGGCGACGAACCCGTGATCAGCAATCGCAATGGTATCCGCATGGCCATTCGCCGTCAGCAGGGCGGTTATGTTATCGAGGCGGCCATTCCGCTTCTGGAGGCCAAGTTTCCAGGCGGCAAGCTGGGCCTGCTGGTGGCCATATCCGATGTGGATACCCTGGTCAACAAGTCGAGCCATAGCTGGGCCGTCAAGCAGATCATGCTGATTCCGAACGAGCCCAACTATCCTTACTGGAACGATGCCCGCACGGCCGGCGAAGTAGTGCTCGAATAGCAGCCGGTTGACACCCAGGCTTTAATCTGAAAATCGGAGATGACGACATGACCGACAGCCTGACGCCATATCTGGACGATCTGGAAGAGCGCATCGACGAGCAGGTCGAGGGCGAGCTTGACGCCTCGTGGCACCTCTTTGCCGCAGGCAAGCATCAGCAGGACGTCTTCTCGCCCCGCCGCGATTCGTCCCGCAAGCCATCCCTGCAATGGCCGGTTGTACTGGTCAATCAGGCCCTGGACGATTACCAGACCATGGCCATGCAGCAGTTCCGGCTCTGCTCCGATACTTTGGCCTCCGGTGGCGGCGGCCTGCTGTGCGTTCGCTGCAATTACGGCACTCCCATCATGCCTTCGCTCTGGGGGGCCGAGATTGTGCGCATGGAAGACCACCAGGACTGCCTGCCCTGCAGCCGTCCGCTTCCGGCCGAGGCCATCGAAAGCCTGCCCATGCTCGGCGTGCCCGAGGTAACCGCCGGCGTTGGCGGCCACGTGTTCGAAATGGCCGAGCGGTTCCTGGAAATTATGGCCCCGTACCCGCTTATCAGCCGCTGGGTAAACCTGTATCATCCCGATTTGCAGGGGCCGATGGATGTCTGCGAAATGCTGTGGGGCAGCCAGATGTTCTTCGACCTGGTGGACCGTCCGGCTCTGGTGCACGAGGTGCTGGATGTTGTTACCGAAACCTACATCGCCTTCATGCGCCGCTGGCAGCAGATTGTGCCGGAACGCGAGCGCGAATTCAGCGTACATTGGAGCATGTTGCATCGCGGGCGGCTCATGCTGCGCGACGATTCGGCCATGAACCTGTCGCCCGAAATGTTCGCCGAGTTCATCAGGCCTTACGATCAGCGTCTGCTTGATGAGTTTGGCGGCGGGGCCGTCCACGCCTGCGGACGCCTGGACCATTACATTGACCAGCTTGCCGAGATGCCCGGACTCAGCGGCGTGCAGTTGTCGCAGCCGCACCTGAACGACATGGAGAAAATCTACCGGCACACCGTCGACCGGGATGTTCCGCTGCTCAACCTGCATTCAAAGGCGGTCGATGCTGCCATCAGGGCCGACCGGCCCCTGCGCGGGCAGGTGCACCTGGGATGATGCGCCTGGCTCAACTGTGCGCCCTGCGGCGCAGAATATCGTCCTGGACCTCGCGCTCCAGCCGGGTGAAGTAGGCCGAAAATCCGCTCACCCGCACCACCAGGTTGCCATAGCGCTCCGGATGGGCCTGGGCATCGGCCAGGGTGGCGCTGCCGGTAAAATTGAACTGTAACTCCTGAATGCGGTTGCGGACGAAAAAGTGCGTAATTGCTGCAAAACGCTCCACACCAGCCTCGCCGGCGAACAGTTGCGGCTCAAACTTCATGTTCACCACGCTGCCGGTCAGCACCGGACGATAATCCGGGCGGGCCACGCTGTGCAGGAAGGCCGTCGGCCCGTTGCGGTCGCGGCCGAAGAAAGGGCTGGCCGCATCGCTCAAGGGCTCGCCGGCCCTGCGGCCATCGGGTGTCGCCCCAACGTCGCGCCCGGCCGAAATATTCTGAACATTGGCCGCCATGGCCGAGACGAACCAGCCGCCATCGGCCATGCGATGTTGCAGGCACTGCCGACTGCTGAACTCCACCAGCCAGGCGGCAATGTCGTCAACTTCGGCAACATCGTTGCCGTACTTCGGGGGGCGTTGTTCCACCAGGCGACGCAGAGGCTCGTGACCGTCGTAATCGGCAGCCAGAGCCGTCATCAGATTGTCGTAATCGACCAGCTTCTCCTCGAATACCAGCTTGCGCACCGCGGCCAGAGAATCGGCCACCGTGGCCAGGCCCATGATGGCAATGCCGTGCATGCGGGGGAAAATCGCTCCGCCGTCATTAATGTCGCGGCCCCGGCCAATGCAATCCTGGGTCAGGGCCGAAAGGAAGGGGTCCGGGAATCGGGCCGCCGGATAAGCTGCAATATGATCGCGGACGCCCTCGGCATGCTCGGCGATGGCCTTGCTTACGCGCTCGGCAAACAGATCAAGCAGACGGTCGTACGAGCGATTGTCGGCAGGCTCGGCGGCCAGTTGATGCATGGCCTCAAGCAGGTAGAGCGGGGTGTTAAAGCGGCTGTCGCTCCAGGCCCCCTGGCGGCCAGCCAGCATGGTCTCGATGCAGCCCACCATGCAATGGTCGCGGGCCACCTCCAGCGGTATGCCAAGTGCCACCAAGCCTTCAATCAGCACATGGTCGTTGAAAATGGCCGGAAAGCCCACTCCGGTGCGAATGCATTCGAAGCAGGCCCGGTGGTACTGCTCGGGCGAGTCATCGTGAAAGCGGGCCGACAGGTTTGCGTGTGGCGTCTGTACCAGCCGCGTCGCCTCCAGGCACAGGTAACTGAGCTCGTTGGTCGCATCGAGACCCGCCGGCGTAAGCCCGCCGATGCAGATGTTGGTCACCTCGCCCAACTCTTCAACGCGAGCCCACAGGTGGCACAGCAAATCCAGGGCGTCCTGCCGCGTCAGCCGCCCGCTGTCAATGTCGGCCTGGTAGAAGGGCAGCAGATACTGGTCAATCCGCCCGAGGGCGTTGGCATAGCGCCCCTGGCTGACAAAAGCCGTCTGCACCAGCCAGACAAGCTGAATCGCCTGATGAAGCGTCTGCGGCCGATGCTCGCTTATGGCGTCAAGAATCGTGGCCAGATCTTCCCGGCCCATCGACCGGCATTCATCAGCATGGCGCCGGGCGAAACGCGACAGGGCTCGCAGCGTAATGACCATGGCCGCCAGATTCTCGCGCTGCCACGAGCTATGCTGCTCGTACATGCTCTGCTCGGCCCGGGCCAGAATGCCGCCAATGCCCTCGTTAAGGATAGTCGGATAGTCGGCCAGGGTATGATCCCAGCCGGCCCAGAAGTTTCGCCCCCCGCGCTCGGTATGCTCCTTCAGGGCCAGATCGTACTCGGCCTGGGAAATTTCGTCGGGCAATTGCGCCGCCAGAAAACTCGACTTGCTGCCAACTATGGCCGCACCGGCTTCAATCGTCAGCGGGGCATTATCCAGCACCGAGGCAAAGGCTTTGGCCCGCACAATCGGCTCGGCCTCCTGGCCGTGCCGCCGGTAGGCCTGCACCCGCCAGCATGGGCGCATGTCAACCAGGCCCGCAGCCTGTCGATTGAACTGCGACGTCTGCTCGAAAAGCTGTTGCCACGATACCTCAGCCACGCTTGTCATTGTCGGAACCTCGCGCCATAGTCTTGCCGGCAATAGCCGCCTTACCCACCATCCATTTTAACTCCGCCTGCTGCAAAAACGACTGCTTATTCCCGATGAAATCCTTCGCCGCCGGGGCTTTATAGACAACGGCAACATTAACAGCATCCCCCGGCAGTTCCGGGGGCTTTAACGGCAACGGTAACGGCAACGGCCATAGCAAGGGCAACATCAATTCAGCTGGCGCCGGCTGCGTCCTCGTTGCCGCCCAGGCCGATTATGCGGTCCTCGTGCTGGCGCGTGAACTGGGTGGTGTAGAGGTCGTAATAGCGGCCGCGGCTCTGGATGAGCTCGTGATGGTTGCCGCTCTCGATAATCCGCCCACCGTCGATTATCAGTATGCGGTCGGCCGAACGGATGGTCGAGAGCCGGTGGGCGATGACGAAACTGGTCCGCCCGCTCAGCACAGTTTCCATGGCCGACTGTATCAACTGCTCGGTGCGGGTGTCGACGCTGCTGGTGGCCTCGTCCATTATGAGAATCTGCGGATCGGCCACCACGGCCCGGGCCAGACTTATCAGCTGTCGCTGGCCGGTGCTCAGTCGTCCGCCCGATTCGCCTACGTCGGTCTCGTAGCCCTGGTCCAGCCCGACGATAAACTCGTGAGCGTTGACCAGCCGGGCGGCCTGCTCGACCTCCTCGTCAGTTGCGTCAAGCCGGCCATAGCGGATATTCTCGCGCACCGGGCCGCCGAACAGGTGCGGGCTCTGGAGCACCACGCCCAGCTTCGACTGCAGCCAGTGCAGGGGGCGCTGGCGATAGTCGAGGCCATTGATCAGGATTTCGCCAGCCGTAGGCTCGTAAAAACGGCAAAGCAGGCTGATGATGGTCGTCTTGCCGCCACCGGTGGGGCCGGCAAGTGCAATCGTCTCGCCCGAGCGGACCGTCATGCTGAAATCCTGCAGCACCGGCTTGCCGTGGGCGTAGGCAAAGCTGACGTTGCGGAATTCGATTGTCTCGATGCGCTCCTGCTCCTCGCCCCGGGCGGCAGCGCTGCCTGCCACGGTCATGGCCGCCACAGCTTCCAGCACTTCGGCCGAGTCGCGGATCTCGGGCTCGGTATCCAGCAGGTCCATCACTCTCTCGGCGGCCGCCTGGGCCATCTGTATATCGCCGAAAACGCGGGCCATTTCGCCAATGGGCCAGATCAGGTGCCCTGAATAGCTGAGGAAAATGATCAGCGTGCCGAGGGTCAGGTTGCCGGCTATCACCTGCACGCCGCCTGCCCACAGTACCAGGGCCGTGGCCACGCTGCCCAAGGTAAGCACCAGCGGCATGTACATGGCCGACAGCCGGGCGTTGGCCAGGCTGGAAGTAAACATGTTGTGCGTAACGCCGCTGAATTCCCTGAAGTTTTCCTGTTCGCGCACCAGACTTTTGGTTGTGCGGACGCCCGTTATGCCTTCGTTGAAGGCAGCGGTAATGCGCGAGTTGTGCCGCCGGATTTCGCGACTGGTGGCCAGCAGTCGCCGCTTGATGTAAATGCTGATGATGGTCAGCGGAGGCACGATGACCAGCATCACCAGGGTCAGCTTCCAATCAATGATGAACATGATGACCGAAGCTATCAGCACCATCCAGCCGGCCATCAGCACATCCAGAAAGCCCCAGCCGATAATTCTCGCCAGCCTGTCGCAATCGGTCGTCAGCCGAGCCACAAGCCAGCCGACCGGCCGTCGGTCATAGTAGGAAAAGCTCAGCTCCTGCAATCGCTGGAAGGCGGCCTCGCGAATATCGTGGCTCACGCCGGTGGCAATGCGCCCGGCAACAAAAATAAAGGCCGCAATGCTGATGGCCAGGCCGATAATCAGCCCGCCGTAAATCATGGCGTAGCGGGCCAGCGGAAAGGCGCCATCGTTCTCGGCTCGATTAATCGCTCCGTCAATGGTTATGCCGGTCATCAGCGGAAACAGGTTGTCGCAACCTGCCGCCAGCAGACTGGTAAGCACGATGCCCACCACGTGCAGGCGGTATGGCCGGGCGAAGCGCAGCAGTCGCCGCCACAGGCCAAGGTTCATCTGCCCGCTGAATTCTTCTTCGGCATGTGGGTCAATCGTCGCCATCAGCTCAATTCCGTTCCAACAAACCTGCCCGCGTGCGGCACTCGGTCAGCATCTGCCGCGTAAAAACCCCTGCTCAGCCCGACGGTCGAGCCTGCCTGATATCCTCGCTCAGGTCCTGCTCCAAGGCGCTTTGAATCTGCCACAGCCGCCGGTAAAGTCCATCCTGCACGACCAGCTGATCGTGAGTTCCGGACTGCGCCACCTGTCCGTCCTCCAGCACAATTATGCGGTCGGCACGCATCAGCGTGGTCAGCCGATGGGCGATCAGCAGCGTGGTCCGCTGGCCATGCCTCTGCCTGAGGGCGCTTAGAATCATGCTCTCCGTGCGGGTATCGACGGCGCTCAGGGCATCGTCCATCACCAACACAGGCGGCACTTTCAGAATGGCACGTGCCAGGGCGACGCGCTGTCGCTGCCCGCCGCTCAGGGTCACGCCGCGCTCGCCAACCATGGCATCGTAGCCGCCCTCGAACTGGGTGATCGTCTCGTGTACGGCCGCCACTTCCGCGGCCTCGTAAACTTCGTCGTCGCGGGCACCGTCGCGGGCAATGCGAATATTGTCGCGGACGCTGCGGGCGTAAAGGAAGGGCTCCTGCAGCACAACGCCAAATTGCGACCGCACATAGTGCCGCCCAAGCTGCCGGATGTCCTGACCGTCAAGCAGAATGCGTCCGCTGTCGCAGTCGTAGAAGCGCAGCAACAGGTGGATGATGGTCGACTTGCCCGATCCGCTGGGGCCCACTATAGCCAGAGTCTGGCCCGGCTCAACGCGGAAGCTGACATCCTTCAGCACATGGTGCTGCTCGTGATGAAAGCTGACCCGTTCGAAAACTATCTCGCCGCGCAGCGGGGCCATCGGGCCCTCGTCGGCCGACTGTTGCTCCTGGCCCGCGCTGCCGCCGGCCGTTGCCCCGCCTGTGGCCCTGGCAGCCGGCTGAGTGTCAACGCCCTGAATGGTTTCGCGCATGGCCTCGTGAGCCGATATGCCGCCCGAAGCCGGCCCCGTCGGCAGGGCGGCGGCCGTCGTCGTCGCGGGCGCAGTCGGAGGCTCCATCTCCTCCCGCGGCTGGTGCAAAATTTCGTGCAGGCGGTCCATGGCGACAAAGGCCTTGCTCATCTCCACCAGCGTGCGACCCATCTGCCGGATGGGCCAGAGCAGGTGGCCAACGTAGAAGGTGAAGGCCCACAGGGTGCCCACCGTAATGGCCCGCTCGCCAACCAGGTAGGCACCGTAGAAGAGCACCAGGCCTATCTGCGTCATGGTCAGCATATCGGTCGATGGATAATAGAAGGCCAGCAGGCGCATGAGCCTGAAGGAACGGTCGCGGTACGCCGTGTTGCGTTCGCCGAACTGCTGGCACTCGAAATCCTGGCGGGCAAAGGCCCGCACCACGCGGCTGCCGCTCAGGTTCTCCTGAAGGCGGGCCGTCATGGCCGCCTCGGCCTCTTCCTGTGCTTTGAAGGTAGAACGGGCCTTGCTGAAAAACAGCACCGTGTAAATCACGATGACAGGCACGAGCAGCATGGAGACCGAGGTCAGCGGCCCGCTCATCGACAGCAGCAGCGGAATAACCACTACCAGCATGACCACGCTGCGACCGATGACAATCAGTTGCGAGGACATGAATTGCCGCATGGTCTCGATGTCGCTGGTGCAGCGCTGCAGAAGGTCGCCGGTCGAAATCTTGTCGAAGTAACGCACGGGCAGGTGCTGCAGATGATCGTATAACCGGTCGCGCAGCTTGCGGGCAATGCGCTCGGCCGCCAGAGCCGACCACAGGTTGCGCAGAAACATGAACAGCCCGCTGGTCATGGCCAGCAGCACAATCAGCAGGGCGGCAATCCAAACGTTGCTCCGCAGCGATTCGGCCCCGCCAAGCAAATCCACGGCACTCAGCCCAAGCTCATTAAACCACTTCTGCATCGGCGTGGCCCGCTCCAGGTCGGCAGTCTCCTGTCGCAGGGCAATGTCAATCGTGAACTTCTGTACCAGCGGCGGCATGTACTGGGCCAGAATCACCAGCAACAAGGCAACCATGGCCAGCACATAAATAATGCGCTGGCCTTCTATCAGCTCCCAGAACGTTCGGGCTCGCTTCAGAATCATCTTCAAAATCATCCTATGGCCAGCAGACGGCTGGCGTTTTTCCACAGCACAGCACTTTCAACATCTTTCGGCAGATTCAGTGCACGCACTTCGGCCAGGGCCGCCGATTGATCATTCCACGGGCCGTCGCTGCCGAACAGCAGGCGGCACGTATCGTGACGCTCGAGCAGGGCATCGAGCAGGTGCGGCTCGATGCGCGACAAGCTGTAGCTGGTCTCAAAGTAGATCGGCAGCCCCACAAGCTGGTCAACCACCTCCTGCCAGCGCTCCCAACCGCCCAGGTGGGCAGCCACCAGTGCCAGCTTCGGTGCCGCTTCGTGCAGGCGACGTATGGCCGCCGGCGAGGCCAGGTCGTTACGCTCGAAGGCCAGGTCGTAGCCGGCATGAATCTCCAGGGCCAGACCCAAGGCCTCGGCCGCCCGGGCAATGCGTAGCGTGCGGCGGTCGTCGGCCGGGCAATTCATATAATAAGGATGGAACTTCACCCCTCGCAGACCCAGCCCCGCGGCCCGCTCAAGTTCGGCCTCAACCTGCGGGTAATCTGGATGGATGCTGACGAAGGGGAAAATCCGCTCGCCATGAGTACGGGCCACGGTTGCCGACCAGTCGGTAATCTTTTCCACTTGCTCGGGACGGGTGGCAATGGAGCAGACTATGGCCTTGTCGATGCCTGCGGCGTCCATCGATTGCAGCAGCCCGGCGATGGTGCCATCGTAATAAGGTCGAATCTCGAACCAGAGGGCCTCGGCCGTCAGATGGGCCATGGCTTTAGGTGCAAGCTGGTCCGGAAAGGCGTGGACATGCGAGTCGATGATGCCGAATTGTTCCGGTTGCTGTGATTTCATAGCCTTTCAGCATAGAAGATTCTTCGTCTATTTCAAGCGCCGCCAGTACTATCGGATTTACATTGTCGCCCGCCCCGATGTTCGGTACCATCTGGCCCCTGAAGGTGTCGCACGTTCCCGACCACGACTGTTTCAGGAGCTTTACTGATGGACCCACTGGTGTTGCCCTCCATCGAGGCCCGTTTTCCCGACTTAAATGGCAAGGTAGCAATCGTCACCGGCGCGAGCCGCAACATCGGTGCCGAAATAGGCCGATTTCTGGCCCGCCAGGGCATGCGGGTAGTCCTGTCCGGCCGCTCCGAAGAGCTTGGCCAGGCGGTTGTTGAGGAGATCAAAAGCAGCGGCGGCACGGCCATCTGGACTACGGCCGACGTAGCCACCGACGAGGGAGCGAAAAAGGTCTTCGAGGCGGCCATCCAGAGCTTCGGCAGCGTCGACCTGCTGGTCAACAATGCCGCCCAGAAGGGCTCCAAGCCGTTCCTCAAGCTGGACGAAGCAAGCTACCAGGACAGCTTCGAAAACAACGTCCGCCTGGTCTACAAGCTGAGCCGCCTGGTGGTCGCCTATCAGGCCGAAAAGCAGCAGGGCGGATCGATCATCAATATTTCCAGTGTTGGCGGCACGCGGGCCCACCGGGGAACCGTCGGCTACGATGCCTCGAAGGGGGCCATGGACGCAATGACCAGGGCCATGGCCATCGAACTCGCCCCGCTCGGCATCCGCGTCAATGCCATCGCCCCAGGCATGACTTTGAACGATGATCAGATCTTGAATCCCAACCCCAGATTCCTGCCCAAATTCAAAGAAATTCCTGCCCAAAGAGCCGGGCGCTGCATTGAGACCGCCGCCATGGTCGCCTTCCTGGCCTCCAATGCCGGAACCTATATTATCGGACAGGTCATTTACATCGACGGAGGCCTCATAGCTCAGCTCTCGCCGCCCAGCATAAACCTCTGATTGTCAGCGGGGGGCTCACGGTTCGCCACTGTCACTTTATCGCCAAGAGAGAAGGATACCTGCCAACATGGCTGAACTCACCATTCGCAGCGTGGAATGTTTTCTGACCCAGCCCGATACCCAGCGGCTCATCGTCGTGCGGGTCAACACCAGCGAGCCCGGACTGTACGGCCTGGGCTGCGCCACCTTTACGCAGCGGCACATGGCGGTGAAGGCGGCGGTCGATCATCACATTGGACCCTTTGTCACCGGCAAAGATCCGCGGCAGATTGAAGACCTCTGGCAATCGGCTATGGTCAACGGTTACTGGCGCAACGGTCCGGTGCTGAACAACGCCATCAGCGGCGTCGACATGGCCTTGTGGGATATCAAAGGCAAAATGGCCGGCCTGCCTTGTTACCAGCTATGGGGCGGCAAGTGCCGACCGGCTGCCGCCGTCTACGTGCATGCCGGCGGTCGCGAGCCTGCCGCCGTGGCCGATAAGGTACGCCAGTGGCTGGAGAAGGGCTTCCGCCACGTGCGTTGCCAGTTGGGCGGATACATCGGGCTGGAGGGCGGCAAGCTGAAGCCCGAAGGCGCGCCCGATGGGGCTTACTTCGATCCGCGCGAACGTCTCTACAGCGTGCCGCGACTCTTCGAACATTTGCGCCGCGAGCTTGGTGACGAGGTCGAATTGCTGCACGATGTGCACGAACGCCTGCCGCCGACCGACGCCATTTACCTGGCCAAGGCCCTGGAGCCTTACCGCCTGTTCTTCCTGGAAGATATTCTGGCTCCGGAAGATTCCGACTGGTTCCGCGAGCTTCGCGCCCAGTGTGCCACGCCTATCGCCATGGGCGAGTTGTACAACCATCCGCGCGAGTTGGTGCCGGTCATCTCGCAGCGCTTGATCGACTTCATCCGCGTGCACCCTTCGCAAATCGGGGGCATTACGCCGGCCATTAAGCTGGCCCACCTGGGGGCCGCCTTCGGCGTGCGCACCGCCTGGCACGGGCCGGCCGATGTTTCGCCCATCGGCATGGCGGCGGCCGTGCACCTGGACCTGGCCATGCATAACTTCGGCATACAGGAGTGGAGCTTCCGCAAGCAGGCCGAGCTGGACATCTTCCCCGGCTTCCCCGAGGCCCGCGCCGGTTACGCCTATCTGAACGACAAACCCGGGCTGGGAATCGACTTTAATGAGCACCTGGCAGCACGCTTTCCGTGCGATAATGATAATCCGACCTGGACCGTCAGTCGCACGCCTGATGGCACAATATGGCGGCCCTGAGCCGGTCGGGACCTTACGAAAGCGGCGACACACTCAGCCTACGAAATTGGGAGTTCCATCATCATGACCGAGCAGTTCGAAATACTCAGCGACGACATGCACCGTATTGTCGATGTCGAAAGTGCCAAGCTGCAACTGCTGGCCAACGGTTTCAAGTTTGTCGAGGGGCCTGCCTGGTGGCCCGAAGTTGGCGGGCTGATTTTCAGCGACATCCCGGCCGACACCATTCATCTTTGGCGATCGGAACAGAGCGGCCCGGGAAGCGAAATCTTCCGCCAGCCGAGCCGCAAGGCCAACGGCAACACCATCGACCGTCAGGGCCGGCTGATAACCTGCGAACACGGCAGCCGAACTGTCACCCGCACCTCGGCCGACGGTCGCCAGATGACGCTCGCCTCTTCCTATAATGGGCATCGCCTGAATTCGCCCAACGATGTCGTCGTGCAGAGCGACGGCACCATTTGGTTCACCGACCCGCCGTACGGCATAAAGCCGGAACTTCGCGAGCAGCCGGCCAATTACGTGTTCAGGCTCGACGCCGCCGAAGTCGAAGCTCTCGGACAGACGGCCAGCACCTCCTCCAGCCCGCTGGTTGAGCCGGTGATTGTCGCCGAGGATTTTTCCCGACCGAACGGCCTCTGCTTCTCGCCCGACGAAAAGTTCCTCTACATTGCCGACAGCGACACCGAAATCCATCACATTCGCCGCTTCGAGGTACTCGCCGACCACACCCTCCGCGGCGGCGAAGTCTTCTGCACCATCGACACCGGCGTGCCCGACGGCATTCGCTGCGATACCCAGGGCCGGCTCTACAGCACTGCGGCCGACGGCGTGCAGGTTTTCGACACCGATGGTCGCCGCCTCGGGCGCATTCTCACCCCGCAGACGGCAGCCAACTGCACCTTTGGCGGCCAGGACGGGCAGTGGCTCTTCATCACCGCCACCAGTGCCGTGCACGGCATCCACCTGAAGGTGCCTGGGGCCGACCTCCGCCGGCAGTAGGGGCAGCCCCGCCCCGGGGGCGGAAAAAACGGCAGCCCCCAATTTTGCCGACTTTCGCCGACAATTCAACAGCAGCACACATTGGCCAGGACCGCCCCATAATGTAGTCCTGGCCATATATTTTAGGCCAATATGTTTATTCTGCCTCTGCGCCCGCCCCCGGCCACCCGCAAACAAGGGTGCAAAAAGCCCTCAAATCCTTGGCTGAAAAGCAGTTGCGCCTCAAGATATTATCTCCGGCGCCCTTGCCTTCTGGCTCCCATTTAAGTAATATTCCTGCAACTCGCTGGGGGGAGCCCTGAAGGGCTAATAGGGGAATAATAAACCATGACGCGACGCACGACCGCTGCTGCCGTGTTGTTGGCCGCCTGTCTCGCTATGGTCGGCTTCTCAAACTACGCCGGCGCTGCCGATTTTCGCGGCAGTTCAAGCTCCGCTACTGCCTCGGCCGAGGAAGTCGCTCTGGCCGCCGAACTGGGCAAGAACTTCCAGGTTCAGGCGACCGGGGGCTTTGCCTTCATCTTCAACCGCAACCAGGACTTCGCCCGGGCCAGCGTCCGGTTGCTCGAGCAGTCCCAGACCTCTTTCTACGATCTATATAAGGAGGCCGGCTTCAAGCTGCAGGCTTCCGATCAGCGCCACGTCTGGATCTGCTTCTCCAGCCGGGCCGATTTCGAAAGCTATGCCCAGCGGGCCGATCGCTCGCCACTGTCCTGGCTCAGCGAATATTACTCCGCCCGCACAAACCGTGTCACGCTGGTCAGGGAGCAAGTACGCTCAGCAGCCGACGAACCGCGGGCCAGGCTGGCCTCAGGCAGCACCGATGGCGGCGATTTCGTTCATGCTGCCGACGCCACGGCCACTTACGGTGCCGACGTCGCTACGGTGCAGGCCGTCAGCACCTTCCGCCTGCACGAGTCGGACGTAACGCGACTGACTCACGAGGCCGCCCATCAGTTTAGCTTCAACAGTGGGCTGATGACCCGCGGAGTCATGTATCCGCTCTGGGTCGCCGAGGGGCTGGCCACGCACTTCGAGGCCGATGCTACCCGTCTCTCCGGGCGCGGCAGTCACAATATTTCGCGACGCGCAAGGCTCATTAACGCCCATCGTCGCGGGGCCCTGGTGCCGCTCAGCCAGTTTGTGACGGTGGTCAAGCCGCCGCAAGGGGGCAGCGCTGTCGGCGATGCCTACGCCCAGAGTTGGGGGCTCTACAGCTTCCTGTTCGAGACCCGCACCGAGCAACTCCAGCAATACCTGAAGGCCATGGCCGCAAAGCCCACCAGCCGCATGACGGAGACCGAACAGCGCCGCGAATTCGTCAAAGCCTTTGGCCCGATGAGCAAAGTGCAGGCCGACTGGGACGCCTTTGTCACCGGACTGTCCCAGGCGCCGCGCTCGACGCTGGTTGGCTCAGGCAGGTAAAGCCCGAGCGATACAAGAATCTGCGCCGATTAAACAAAACGGGAGACAACGCGCTGCACGGGCGCTGTCTCCCTCTTTTTTTTCTTCAGCTACGGCTTACGACGGGGCAAGCCCCCTCAGGACTGTTCGCGCAGTTTGGTGAACAGGTCGCGGAAAATGCCATTGCGGTGCACCTGCGTCGCCACGCGCATCGGGTGCCGCGAGCGATTGACGCTGTAGGTCACCTGGTCGGTCAGGATGGGGCTCGGCACAACATCTGTCGGCACCCATTTGCTGTTTATCAGCCAGCCTGGAGCCGAAATATCCCAGATGACTTTGCCCCAGGCGAAGTGGTCGTCGGTAAAGTCCTTGAAAATCTCGCACAGGTAATCGCCTATCGGCCCGCGCCCCTGCACCCAACGTTCCACTTCGGGCACCGTCGTCAACAGGTGCGAGGCCACGTTCTCGCACGGTATCTGCACCAGAGGCACACCACTGTTGAAGACAACCTGCGATGACGGCACGTCCTGGGCCAGGTTGAACTCACGGGCCGAAGGCCAGTAGTGTGGCTGGCCGCCAAGCCAGACGACCACAATCCGCTCGACAATGCGAGGCTCCATTAGCAGGGCCGAGGCCACGTTGGTAATGGCCCCGATGGCCACCACGTACAGCGGTTCGTCGTCGGGACGGCGCGACATGGCCTTGTCGACCAGGTCGCGGGCCGCCTCGCTTTCCACCGGCTGGCCCGCCGCCGGCAGAAAACTGTCCGAGCCTCTGAAAACAAAGCCCTCGGTTCCCACCTTCAGTCGCGACAACAGTCGCTGAATCTCTTCATAGCTCTTCTGCATGCCATCGCCGGCGCCGGAGGAGCGACTATTGGCGAACGGGGCGGCATAAATGGCCTCTACTTCCAGATCCTCGGGCGACAGCAGGCACTGAACCACGGCAAACTGATCGTCAATCTCGTTGTACGTGTCGGTATCCAGCACCATCTGGACTTTGCCCTTGGGCGGCTCCAGACGTTCCAGCAACCGCGGAAGGCTCAGCTTCGGAAATTCCATGGGGTTCTCTCGCTCCACCTGTCATGTTGTCCGGTCGGGACGCCTCGCCCCAACCACCCCCGCATCAGAGGGCCTGCACATTATCCTGTGGCCGGAAACTGAATACAAGCACATGCCCCACCACCCGGGCCGAAAATCTTACTCCTTCGGTTTCTCCGTGCACTGCGGCCAGGCACCCGTCGGCAGCGGTGGAGCCTCTTCGCCGGCCTTAGGCAATGTGCCGGCAAGTTCCTGACGCCAATGGGCCACGTCGCCGGCAGGACCGTAGCAATAGATAAACTCCAGAACCTCGTCGCCAATGTTCGTCAGCTGATGGAACACGCCCGAGGGAATATACACGGCCTGGCCGGCGGTCATCTCCCGACGCTCTTCGCCCAGGCACATTTCGCCCTGGCCCTTGACCACGAAATAAACCTCTTCCTGCTCCTGGTTGTGCCACGGCACCTGTCCGCCGCGGGGCTCCAGCGTAACGTAGCCCATCGAAAAATTAGTGGCCTGAATCGGCGAAACGCCGCCCACCAGGTTCTGTGTCAAACGCCGGGCTGGGTAAGTGCGTCCGGCAATTTCTCCCAGGTCAGCAATCTTCATCATCTCGCATCGTCTCCTTACATAATCAGGTTGCACAGCCGAAAAATGTCAGATAAGGTCCGTCCTCTATCACCCGCTGCAGCCACAGGGCCGCCTCGCGGGCATGATAATCGCCCCACATGCTCGATTCGCCGCACGGCACGCGCCGCCCCTCCGGGAAATGATCCCAACCGTTCGGCCGATGGTAAATCGAGTGCAGTATGAGCCCCTGGTGTTCATCGTTGACGGACAGGTAAGGCTCGCTCAGCAGGTGACGGGCGACTGTCAGCCCCGCCTGCTCGTAGCGATGCCCGTCATCCTCGGCCCCGCTCAGCTTCATCAGCCGGCCCAGGCGCAGCAGGCCCTGCATACCGATGGCCGCCGCCGAGCTGTCAACCGGTTCGGCCGCATCCCATGGCTCGCTCGGCCGATCGAGATAGTCGCCCATCCCGGCCAGCCCCGGGGCCCCGGTGTCCCAATAGGGTATTCCATCGGCCGGCGTGTTGTCGATGTAAAAATCGCAAGTTACCCGGGCCGCCTCCAGCATCTCCATGGCAATGTCGGCCGGCTTGCCCAGCGGCTCAAGCTCGGCATCGTCCAGCATGGCCAGGTATTCCAACTGCTCGGCAAAGCCCAGCATGGCCCAGGCCAGGCCGCGCGTCCAGGTAGTAAGAGCCGAATAGCCCTGCTGCGAGCCGGGGCAGCGGAAGTTGCCATCGGTGACGTTAAAAATCGCCTCGTGGGCCACCCGGCCGGCAACATCGTAGGCGTCCCGCCCGCGACCGTAATAAACGTTATAGCGGGCCGTGTTCAGGGCATGGCTCAGCAGGCGCTCCAGCAGCGAAATCCGCTCGTCATTCTCGCCCATCATCACGTGGCCAAGCTGATGAGCGACGGCCAGCGCCCGGCACGAGCGAATGGTATCGACGAAAAGCGAGTGTGGTCCGTTGAAGGAGTGAATGAAGCCCGAGCCGTCGGCAATCTGCGTCCAGCGGCGGGCCTGTACCGAGCCCGAAGCCTTCAGGGCCAGCTCGTACAACCGTCGTTCGGCATCGTCCTGCTGAAGCCGGCTCTCCTTCATCAGCCGCAGAAGATTGCCGTAGGTGCTCACATTATTGAAGCCATGATCGTGCACGCCGAAGTGGGTGACATGCACGGCCATGCGTTCCAGCGTCTCCTGCCGGCCCCACTGCAGCCAGTCCTCATCGCCGGTTGCATCAAATTGAAGCAGTGCCGAACCGTACATGAACCCCTGCGTCCATTCGGTCCAGCCGCGAGTTGTATAGCGGCCATCGATGGTAAAGACCGGGGCGCCCTGCGAGGCATCCCAGCTTTTTCGCAGAAGATCGAGCTTGCGTCCGCTCAACTGCCAGAAACCATCGAGCGCATCCCGCAGGTCAGCCGGCTTCAGTTCTTCGTCAATCCGCATCAATTCCGCCACCTTTCAAATACTCGCCGAAAAGCTTCCGCGCGTCCGCCAGACCGCAAAGGGCAGGACAGCCAAGTTGTCGCAAAACTTTGAGAGCGGCCCCGCGCCGGGCCCTGAATTTGCCACAAGTCCGCCAAGCCCCTTCATGATAAAGCCCTTTATGACCGGCCGCCAGTGGTTACCCGGCCCCCGCTACGGTCTTAGCCGGGCAGTTCATCAGGTTCGCCGGGCCGACCTTTTCGCTTGCCTTGCAGGGCCAAGTTGATATGCTTTAAGTACTTCATGCCGCCTGTAGCCTCCACCTGGGAAATCTGCAACAGGCGCCCGGCACACCGGCGGTGCAACTGACAAAGTACCTGGCGACCGGCGTGCGGCCGCCACAGATTGTATCCTTCAACTTTCGAGGGGTGCGGCTGTGAGCGTGGCCTCAATTACAAGCAGTTATTCCCGCCATTACGACCCGCTCAGCGCGAGCGTCCTCGTGCTGAACCGCTTCTTCATGGCCGTCCGCGTCATAAACATCAGGCGGGCCTTCGCCCTGCTCTACAAGCAGGCAGCCGAGGTGGTCAGCGTGGAGGATGGCTCCTTCGCCACCTACGACATCAGCTCATGGGTCGAGCTTTCGCAGCTCAAGCAGACCTACGAGCCCGAACGCCACGAGTGGATTCGAACCGTCCGCACCTCGATCGCCGTGCCGCGAGTCATCCGCCTGCTGCGCTTCGATCGGCTGCCCCGTCAGGAGGTCAAACTCAACCGCCGCAACATCTTTGCCCGCGACGGAAATCGGTGCCAGTATTGCGGCAAACGGTTTCCGACCAGCGAACTTTCGCTCGATCATGTCATACCCCGCAGCCAGGGCGGCAAAACCACCTGGGATAACCTGGTCTGTTCCTGCGTCGCCTGCAATGCCCACAAAGGTGGCCGCACTCCGCGCGAGGCCCGCATGCGGATGAAGAAGAAGCCCGTCCGCCCCAAGGCCTGCCCGACAATCGCCCTGCACGCTTCCACGCCCCGTTATCGCGACTGGCAGTACTTCCTCGATTCCGCCTACTGGAACGTCGAATTGCGCGATTAGCCAGACTTTCCGACAATGCCGCCTCTTGACACCCGGCCGCCAATGTTCAAGACTATCAGGCCCAGCCTTTGGGCGAGCGACGAGCGAACGCCAAAAAACGTGAGGTCGCCCGTCCGGGCATCGGGTTTATGTTCAACCAGACTGAGGGCGTCATCAGCGAAAAATGGATCTTCAGCGAGAGTCGGCAACAGTGTCACAGAGCGACGACAATTCCACCACCACCGACCTCCAGTCGGGCAACTCGCAGCCAATGTTTCTCCCGCTGCTGCCGGTTGCACTGGCCCTGTTGCTGGGCATTATGCTTGGCCGCCATCTCCCGCTGAATGATTGGCACTGGATTCTGATGGCCTTGCCGCCGGCCGCCGCCCTTGGTCTGCTGGCCCTTCTGCCGCGGCCACGATTGCCGAATGAATCCGCGGCCGCCCTCCTGCGGACTTTTGCCGCCTGCGGCATGGCCATTGGCGTGGGGGCGGCTGTCATGGCGGCTTGGCTCGCCCCCGCTGCCGACAATATCGCCCACCTGGCCGACCACCACCAGCAGCGCATCGTGCAAGTCGAGGGCGTGCTACTGGAGTCACCTCGCCCTTTGCGCCGCCCGGAAAATCCTCTCTTGCTCAGCTTCGGCGGCGGCGCTGACAGCACCAGCATGACGTTGGCCGTCAAGTCGCTGCGATTAACGGGCGGCCGGCGACCGGTCAGCGGCCGCATCCGCCTGATTATCAACCAGCCTCTGCCCCGGCGGCCCGATGACGCCCCACGCACCGGCGACCGCATTGTGGCCAGCGCCCTGCTGAGCCTGCCCTCCGGTCCGCTGAACCCCGGCCAAGCCGACATGCCCGAGGCCAACCGCTTGGCCGGCATCAGCGCCACGGCCACCGCCCCCGACTGGCAGACCGTCAGTTGGCAGCGCCCGCCGTGGTGGAGCGTCTACGGCTGGATGGGCACCATCCGCCACCGCTGGCAAAGGGCCTTCACAAGCGCCTCCGGCAGCGCCGCCGGAGACCTGCTCCCGGCCCTGGTGCTGGGCGACCGAGCCGCACTTTCCGATGCCGATCAGCAAGCCTTTGCCCGCTCCGGCGTCATGCATTACCTGGCCGTCAGCGGGCTTCATGTGGCTCTGGCCGCCGCTATGCTCATAGTGTTGCTGCGCCGCACGATGATTGGCCCCCGCTGGCGGGCCCTGCTGGTTATCGCCTTCGTCATCTGCTATTGCCTGGCCACCGAACTCCGCCCCAGCGTCCTGCGGGCCTCGGTCTTTCTCATTCTGCTGAGCCTGGGATGGCTGAGCGGCAGGCGGACCAGCATGCTCAACACGCTTGCCGCCGCTGCCATCGTGGTCCTGCTGATAAGGCCCGCCGACCTCTTTCAGCCCGGCTTTCAGCTATCGTTCGTGGTGGTCCTCGGGCTCATCCTGATGGCCACCCGCCTGCGGCTCTGGATGTTCGGCCAGCGACAGTGGGAGCAATACGCCGATGCCGGCCCGCTGCGCCGCTGGCTGACTGACGCCCGTGGTTATGCCGAGGCCTTCATTGCCGTCAGCCTGACCGCCTGGCTCTTCTCGGCCCCGCTGCTGGCTCACCACTTTGCTCAACTGACGCCAATCGGCCTGCCGGCCACGCTGCTGGTCTTCCCGCTGACCATGACCCTGCTGGCCGTCGGCCTGCTTACGGTGCTGGTCAGCCAGATATATCTGCCGGCCGCCCAGCTACTGGTGGCCCTGGCCGATTACCCGGCCCAACTCCTGCTGGCCCTTGTCCGCCTGTTGCCGCGTCTGCCGCTGGCACACAGCCCGGTGCAGCAATTCCAGTGGCCATGGGTCGTAATTTCGCTGATGCTGCTGATCGGCTGGGCCGGTCGCCATCGCATTATGCTCAGCCGCCGGCGCCTCGGTGCCGCCGTCGGCCTGTCGCTGGTGGCTTTTCTGTGGCTGGGACTGCCGGCCGGGCCGCAAGATGAAGTCCGCGTTACCGTGCTGGCCGTCGGCAATGGCGATACCGTACTGGTGCAGGGGCCCGGCGGGTATAATCTGCTGATCGATTGCGGCAGCAGCATGTTCGCCCAGCGCACGGCCGACAACATCACCCTGCCGGCCCTGCGACGCCTGGGCGTGCGAAAGCTCGATGCCGTCGTCCTGACTCATGCCGATGCCGACCACGTCAAGGACCTGCCGCCCGTGGTCCGCCAGATACCCACCGGGCGCATCTACATCAGCCCGCACTTTGTAACCGATATCAAACGCTACGATGATCAGGTTCTCGCCTGGCTTGCCGCCGAGAATCTGCCGGTCTCCACCATTTCGGCCGGAGAGCATCTGCCCGCCCCCGATGGGCTGACCATCAGCGTGCTCTACCCGCCACGAAAAGCATTGACGCAGCAGGACAGTAACGAGGTCAGCATGGTGCTGCATTTGCAGTGGAAGGACGGCGGGGCGATGCTGCTGCCCGGCGACGCACCCGGCAGCGTGCTCAAGCAACTTACCGATGCCAGCTACCGTGCCGACATCCTGATGTTGCCGCACCATGGCGAGCAGGGGCCTCAGACGGCCGCCGCAGTGGCCGACATCGGGGCAGGGCAGGCCATCATCAGCGCCGCCCGGCAGCGCGACCTCGGCCGCCCGGGCCGCCACCGGTGGCCGCCGGGCCTGCGCATATACCGCACCTGGCGAGATGGTGCAATCACCGTCCACCTTGACAGCGCCGGTTGCCGCGTGCAAGGTTTTGTGACCCCGCCGCCCGCGCTCCAGCCGTAACAAACGTCGCCCGCTGCAAATGGATTATGGTCTTCTTTTGCGGATGAGTTAAGTAAAGTGTATGCCAATGCAAATAATCAGTGGCTTGCGATACATCGTGCGAATTAAGATTTTAGAAAAACCTGCTCCTTCTCTTGACACCCGGCGTAGTTGTGTCATATTTCAGTAACTGACATGCCGTTTGTTGCGTGTCGGCTCACATCGCACGTCTTTTTGTGGTAGGCAATACAAACTAATGATGGCTTTTCGCATGGTCTGCAACGCCCGGTGCCGGCGCCCAATAGCGGCGCAGCGGTAGCGGTCTTTTTTTTGTCTGGCCGCAATGCGGCCGCATTTCTGACGGAGGTTCTGTTATGGCACGCGGCAAAGTGAAGTGGTTCAACGATCAAAAAGGTTTCGGATTCATCGACAGCCCCGAGGCTGGTGGCGACGTGTTCGTCCACTATAGCGGCATCGGTGGTGACGGCTTTAAAACCCTGGCCGAAGGTGAGGAGGTCGAGTTCCAGTTGACGCAGGGCCCCAAGGGTCCCAAGGCCGAAAACGTCGTCCGCATGACGGTCTGACGCCGCGGCCGATGCAAAAACAGAATAGTCGACACAACAACCGGTCGCCCCAGCTTATGTGGCGGCCGGTTCTTTGTTCTAACCGAGCAGAGTTATTCCGGGCAGGTGCAGGGCGTGCCAAGGCACCGCGGGCAACCGTTCTTGTACTTCTCAACGGCCTTTTCAAAATCGATGCCGGCAATACTGGCCAGCGTGGCCAGCCAGGCCAGGCAATCGGCAAACTCCTCGTTCTGCGAGGCGGCATCGCCACGACGCAACGCTCGCGATAACTCCCCAATCTCTTCCGACAGCCACATGAAGTTGCCGGCCATGCCCCGCCGGGTATCGCGCTCCAGGTATATCGCCTCTATCTGCCGCTGAAATTCGCCAAGATGCATGTCTCTGGGTTACTCGCTTTCCTGTCCTCGTTGCCGCCTGGCCACCGGCTGCCCGGTCTGCTGCTCCTCGGGTTCGCCTGTCGTCGGGGCGTCAACATCAATAACGTTATCAACCGGAGGACGAACATAATCGAAGGCCTCCGGCTCCAGTTCCAGGCTCACGTCCACGTTGCTCAGCGTCAGTGTGATGGTCGTGTCGCGCTGTGGCAGGTAGAACTCCAGACTGTGCGGAACCTGGATATCGCCCAGCTTCTGCGAGCGGTCAACTTCCGGCTCGGCGAACGGGTCCTCCGCCAGTTGCGCCTCGGTCAGCTCAACCTGGGCATACAGCGGAATCGCCTCATACTCCTGCAAGCGGCTGTGCACCAGAACCTCGCCCAGCAGATCGTACAGCCGGACCTCGGCCGGCAGGTGCTTGAAGCGATCCAAGTAAATCTCCTCCGAAATGTAGATCGGGCCGAAGCCGTCCTGGCTCACCCGTTGCGACTCCTCGGCCGAATATGGACGAAGGACCTGCAACACGTCCATCTCCGGATCGCGGCGGAACACCAGCAGACCCCGCCCGCCAACCTCGTAAATCCCAAGGGCTCGCAGCAACTGGCCAGGCTGAATCGGCATCAGACCCTCGCCCGCCCCGCCATGGCGACCCACCCAGGCTGTGTTTTCCGGCCGCACGTACAACCAATACATGCTCTGGTTGCTGTGCATGCCAAACTGTGCCGATCCCAGCATGCGGCCCTCAACATACAAATTGAGCGGCTTTCGCAAAATGAAGTTGCCGCTCACCGTCGGCAGCGACCGACGCCCGCTTTCGGCTACCGGACGCCCCTTGTCGTCAAACTCGCGCGGCATGCGCACGCTGATGCGACACTCCGACCACAGGCGAACAAACTGCTCGGCACGCTCGTTGTGCTTCTGAAGCAGGTCGCGTCGCGGCAGAATCTCGGGCGAGGGTTCAGGCTCTGGGCAACCCGCAAGCACTGTTGCCATTGTCGCCAGCAGCAGAAGAAGGCCGATTTTGCCGCCAGTCGCGCTTAACCAGCCTTTGCAACGGCCGGATAACAATGCCTGCCCCGAACTCTGTAACATGCCTGCTCCCCCCGAATTTTTAATTTGCCGATTCCTGGCAAGCCGTTTCCGGACCGGCCGCCGGTGCCTCGGCGGCATCGCTGTCAATCAGGTCCAGCAATTCGCCAATGTCTTGTGAAACCTGAATAATAGCCGCATCCGCCAGGTGCCGGTCGACCAGATCGTGAAACTGCTTGCTACGCGTCTTGCGGACCCGCATAACCTGAATGCCGCCAGCCCGCTGCCGCGTGCCTTCCATCTTCAGCTTGCGCTTGCGGATCAGCATCAGTCCGATGACGTAGCGGAAATCGAGCCGGGCCGGATCATCGGTACCGTCCAACCGGAAAAACACCTCCAGCAGACGCTGGTCATCTATCACCAGCCCGCGCTTGCGAGGCTCCTCCGGCGGCGAAACTTTGCTCCGCCACACGGCCACCGCCGCCGAGCAATCCGACGGGGCGCAGTCCGGACAATAATCCTCCCGGACAAGCCCGTAGCCGGCGCCCTGCCGAGGCTTCTTCTCGCCAGCCGATTCCTTGCCCGCCGGACTTTTGCCCGCTTTTGCGACCTCGTCGGCAGCCTCATTGCCGCCCGCTGCGTCGGCTGAACTTGCCTCGCCCGTCGCAGCTACAGTCGCATCCTCGGCCGACTTCACTGCGGAATTATCCATCGCATCGCCTGCTTCTTCCGCCGGCTTTTCGGTCTCGCCCGATGTATCCGTATTCTGCGCCGCGGCAACCGTTTCGGCATCGCGCAGCACCGAGACATATTCCTCCAGCGGCTCGAAACGCCGCCCGCAATCCCGGCACACGCGACGAAAGGCATCTATCTGATACTCCTGCTGCATACTTCTACCTGCTCCTTCCGAAAACCCAGAAATCACCCGGCCCGGAACACGCGGCACGAGCTACCGTCAGAACCGATGCTAACCGTCACCTTGCCGGCACACCTCGGACACCAGCCAACGTAGGCTGTGCCGCAGGCATTGCGATAAACGCGGCTGTACACGCGGCAACATTCAAAGTACACGCTGATCCAGGGCCGCCCGCCCGCCCCATCGGATGAATGCTGACCCGCTCGCGGCAGCGAATCCGGATCGACACCGGCCTGGCGCAGAGCCTCCGGGCTCAACTCGATCTTATCATGAGCTTCCGCCATTGGCTAATCCTGAATTGGCCTCTACGGCTTTTGACGGTCGGCGATAGTCTGAAGGCACAGGGCCTTCAGGCGACGGGACTCGGCCGATATCTCCGCCAGCCGCTGGCGAGTCTGCTGCACCAGCGACTCATCCTTGATCTGGGACAGGTTGATCTCGACGTTGATCTGGCCGCACTCAAAGACCGCCTCAGCCAGCACGGCGGCCACGGCAACATCGCTCAAAAGGTTCGGGTTGACCATGCCTGCCAGGACGGCAGAGGATTGCAGCGTTGACAGAGCAGCCGCAGCACTTTGCAGAGGGACAGCCATGGCCTCGCGCAGTGCCTGCTGAATGGCCTGGCGGCGGACCTGCTTCTCTTCGTCGCTCGACTTCGGCAGACGATAGGCCGCCAGCACCCGACCGTAGGCGGCCATATCCTCCTGCATCAGCTCCAAATATGCCGTTCGCTGAGCCTCGAGCCGATCCATCTCGGCCTGCACCTGCTGGTCGTGCTGGGCGAATTTCGGGCGGCCCAGGGTGAAGTTGGCCCCCATGGTGGCCATGGTCGTGGCAAGCGCTCCGACCACGGCCGCCACGCTGCCGCCGCCGGGGGTAGGTTCGCCCGAGGCGGCATCAGTAAGGTACTCGCGCAGCGGAAGGTCGGCATAAAATTTCATGGTGCAAGTCTCTCTGTTGAATCGTGGCCCCGGCACAGCACAGTCTCTTACGCCGCCCGGGGCTCCCGGCAGTTCGGGCCAATCCGCTTGCTACTACTACATTCCGCCCGGCGCCACATGACCCTGTGGCGGCAGCACCTCCGGCGACCGTTCGCGAAGCTCTTTCAGACGCTCGGCATCGTACGGGCGACGCAATTCATCCTGATCAACCAGATCCGGCTGCGGGGTCGAAATAGTCACCACCGGCGGCGTAATGTACTTCTGCACCGCCTGCCGGACCTGCTCGATGGTCACCGCCTGCAGTTTGGCAGTGTACTTTGCCTCATGGTCGTAGCCCAGCCCGTAAAGCTCATCCAGGGTCATCTTCAGAGCCATCTGCTCGGGCGTCTGGTTGCTCATACGACGGGCCGAGATGATTATCGTCCGGGCCTGTGCAAGATCATCCTCGGTAAACTCATAATCCCGACCCGAATGCACCAGGTCCATCAGCAGACGCGCCACCCGCGTGGCCTGTTGCGGCTCGGTCAATGCCTGCGAGGCATAATAGCCCGGCAGCAGCCCCGGACGCCCGCCAAAGTGCACGGCGTAAACCAGACCCTGGCCGCGCAGCACGCTGTGCAGCCAGCCGCGAGGCATGTAGTAGCCGGCAATGATGGTGTTGTAAACGTCCATGGCCACAATGTCGTCAACGTTAAACAGAGTCGTGCCCGGATAGCCGACAAAGACGACCGCTCCGCGCTGCTCGGTCTGGTTGATGTGAATCTCCACGTCCTCAACCTTGCGCGGCTCCACGTCGCGCGTTTCGTGCGGATTAAGAGGCTCGCCCGCCGGCAGGTCGGCCAAGGCACGGCGCACCATGCGTTCGACCGCCTCCGGATCAACATCGCCGGCAACCGTCAGAACCATGTTCCGGCCACTGCGCACACGCCGGTAAAACTCACGCAACTGCTCGGTGCTGATCGAATCAATCGTCGCCGTAGTGCCCTGCTGCGGGTAGGCGTAGGGGCTGCCCTGGTTGAAGAACTTCTGCAGGAAGAATGCCCGACCGGGACCCCAGGCGTCGCTCATCATCTGGGCCAGCGAGGCCTTCTGCCGCTGCTGCGTCGATTCCAGCAACTCGTCGCTGAAGGCGGCGTTCATCAGCACGTCGCTGAAGACCTCGAAAGACTGCTCGAAGTCCGACTTCATCACCAGCGACTGAAGGTAAAGCGTGTTCCAGCCGCTGTCGGCCCCGATACTGCCGCCGATACGATCGTAATATTCGGCCAGTTCCTGCTCGCTGCGAGTGGCCGTGCCGCGAGTCAGAAAGCGCGAGGCCAGGTTGGTGATGCCCGCCGTCTCGTCGGTCTCAACCGATTGTCCGGCCTTCATCGCTGCCAGCATCGATACCGCCGGCTGACCCGGAGTGCGGTAAACCAGCAGAGTCAGCCCCGTATCATCCAGCACCTTGCGGAACGTCTCGCTGCGGGTCGTCTCGGTGCGTACCGCAATCTCCTTCTCGCTCGCGGCTTCAGGCGGACGGACAACAGCCGTCACGCTGCGCTTGCCCTGCAGATACTGCCGGGCCACGCGCTGCACGTCCTCCACGGTAACCTTCTGCATATTCGAGGCGTAGCGGGCCGAGAAGAACGGATCCTCCAGATGCAACTGGTCGGCCGCCAGCGAGCGGGCCTGGGCATCGGCCGTCCGCTGCCCCAGCACCGTGCGGCTCACCACCTGTGTCTTGACCTTGGCCAGCTCATCGGCCGTCGGCGGATTCTCGGCAAGCCGCTCGATGTGAGCCAGAATTTCGCCACGCACCTGCTCGATGCGCTCCGGGTCGCTAGTGTAATAGAAGGCGAACTGCCCGCCCGGATACGAAGGCGTATGGTTCCAGGCACTTATGCCATGAACCAGGTTGCGCTGCACGTGCAGGTCGGCCGCCAGGCGGCTCGAATCGCCCTGGCCCAGAATCCCCGCCAGCACATCCAGGGCATACAGGTCGGGATGGCTGATCGAAACCGTATGGAAGGCCATCATCACGTGCGCCAGCTGGGTCTCCATCTCCTTCACCGCCACAAGGTCGGTTACCGGCGGCGTCGGATCCGGCAGCACCGTCGGCCGTACCCGCGGCCCTTCCCATTGGCCGAAGGCCTTGGCCAACTGGTCCATCACCTCGGCCCCGTCAAAATCGCCGGCTGCCACCACCACGGCATTGCTCGGCACGTACATCCGCCGATAATAAGTCCACACGTTGTCCCGCGTCAGGGGCCGCAGGTTAGGCTCGTAGCCAATAACGCGCAAGCCTTGCGGCATGTTCGGAAACATCGTCTCATTCAGCAGATAGTAGACCTGCCGGCCCGGGTTGTCGGCACCGGTCGTAATCTCGCGCTGGACAACCTCCAATTCCCGATTAAACTCTTCCTGCTCGATCACCGCGTTCATCATGTAATCCGACAACAGGCCGACAGCCTCCGGCACATGCTCCGGAATGGTATTGATGAAGTAAGCCGTCCGGTCCATCGACGTATAAGCGTTGCTGACCGCGCCGATGTCGGCCAGAGTCTTCTGGATCTCAAGCTCGCTGCGCTTGGTGGTCGTACCGCCGGCAACCAGGTGCTCGGCCACGTGGCTTATGCCGGCCCCCAGAAATTCGCGCTCAAACAGGCTGCCGGCACGCAGCATCACAAACACGCTGGCCACCGGGGCGGCACTGTTCTCCTTGGTTATCAGCACCAGGCCGTTGTCCAGCCGCCGAGTGCGCACACCAAGGGCGTACTGCTCAACCAGTTCGTCGCCGCTGCCCATTGTGGCCGCAACTTCAACGTCGGCCGGATGCGTCTGCGACGATTCCACCGGTTCGTCCTGACCAATAGCCAAATTGCACCCCCCGAAAAACATCGCCAATGTAAACATAACCGCTATTGCAGCTCGTATTTTAAAGGACATTAATGACCCCCTGTTAAATCCATCAGGCACAACACCAGGACGGCGGCAAAATCAACCAGCTCGTCCACCTCTATCGATTCGTTGGCAACATGCTCCGTGCCGGCATCGCCGGGGCAGATGCCAACCGCCGGAATGCCCGCCGCAACAAACTGCTTGGCCACCGTGGCCCCGCCCATGCCGAATGGCTTAGGCGCCCGACCCCGAACCTGTTCAACAGCGCGGCTCAGCGAAAGGTAAACCCGGCTGTCGGTCGGCACCGCCGTCGGAACATCTTCAACAATCGGCTCCATCTCAAAATAAGCGCCGGGAAACATCACCTCCACCTCGTCCACCATGTTGCTCAACTCGGCAAGCAACTGCTCCCGCGTCGTGCCCGGCAGGTAACGCATGTCAAGCTGCATCTCGCAATAGCCCGGAACCATGTTAGGAGCCGAGCCGCCACTTATAACACCAATATTATGCGTGGCGGTAGTCGGATGGAAGAGCTCATTTGCCCCGCCCGGCATTTCCCAGGCCGCAATCTGCATGGCCAGTTCGCACATGGGGATAATGGCGCTGACACCCTCATTCGGCGTCGAACCGTGCGCCTGGCGACCCTGGCAGCTGAACTTAACGAAAAGCAGCCCCTTTTCGGCCACATCAATACCGGTCATGTTATCCCCGGCATCCGGAATCACGGCGTAGTCGATGGTCGGCAGCTTGTTCTGATCAAACAAAAATTGTGTGCCCAGACGACTGCCGCGCTCCTCGTCGGCCGCCCCAATCAGCAGCACCTGACCCTTCAATTGCGATTCGTTCTCCTTCAGCCACTCCATGGCCGCCATGGCCGAGGCCATCGAGCCCTTATTGTCCTTGGCGCCCCGGCCGTAAATGCGGCCATTTTTCTCAACCGGATGGAACGGATCGGTCTCCCAGCCATCGCCCGCCGGAACAACATCAAGGTGGCAGACCACGGCCACGCAAGGGCTGCCATGCCCCACGCGACCAACAATGTTGGTCCGTCCCGGCTCAAGCTCATATTTGTCGTAGGCAATGCTGCGGGTAATAAAGAAGTGTTCCACTACTGCCGCGGCCAGATGCTCATCGCCAGGCGGGTTGACGGTGCGGGCTTTTATCAGGTCGGAAAGATGGGCGGCAATGCTGCCACGGCGCTTGTGGAATGTCCCGATGATGGTCTCAGGCTGCATTTCTCATCCCCCCAGAATGGCCGGCGATGCAGAGGGCCTGACCGCTGTCTCGCATGAAACAGTAGCGAAATCTGTTCAGCACCATCATCAAAAGAGTCGCTACTGGTCGTCCTCGTCGTCCGGACGCTCCGTGGCTTCAACCTCGCCAAGGTAGGCCAGCGTCCGCTCAAGCTCGCTCTTCAGGTGACGCACGCGCAGCAGGCTGCGCACGCGAGTCAGCAACTCCAGCTTGCTCACGGGCTTGCTCAAAAAATCATCGGTCCCGGCCTCAACGCCACGTTCAATGTCGGCAATCTCGTTAAGCGCAGTCACCATGACAATCGGAATATCCTGCGTCGACTCGTCGTTCTTCAACTGCCGGCAGACATCGAAGCCGCTCATCTTCGGCATCATTATGTCCAGCAGAATAAGGTCCGGCGATTCCTCACGCACCTTGCGCAACGTCTCTTCGCCGTCATGAGCGACAATCGTCTCGGCATTCAGCTCATCAAGATAAGCCTGAAGCAATTCGCAATTCTGCTCATTGTCATCGGCCACCAGAATCTTCGAACGCTGCGAATCAACGTCACCGGTTTTGCTCATTGTCGTATGACTCCAAGTGTGACACTCAATGTTGCCATTAAAAACTGAACCAATTAATCAGACACCGGCCGTGCCAGGTTCGCGTCCCGGCACCAGCTTGTGCATCACGGCCGCCAATCGCGGAGTGCGGGCATGCCCTTCGCTCAGAATCTCGGCCCGCAGGTGGCTGGCAAGAACTGGCAGATTTCGCGGCTCGTCGATCGCGTAAAAGTGGGGCATCAGGCCCATCACCAGGTTGAGCCGCTCGGCCCGATCAATCATATGATCGAACACATGCTCACGCTCGTCCCAGTCGAATCCCTGGAAAACATAAGGCACGTCGGTCGAAAAGCCAATGGCATAAACGTCGCCGTCGGTTGTCGGGCCGATTACCAGGTCGTCCACCAGAAGCTGATCGAAGGCGTTAAGGATAAACTCGGGCGGCACCGTGGGAGCTTTCGGCCACACGGCAAGCACCCGACGATGCCCACCTTTGAAGGCCCGCTCGGCCAGGTCCATCATCACCGCGCCGCGATTGTCGCTGTTATGAGCTACCGCCCGCCAATGGCGACTACCCATCAGCTCAATCTGTTTGCGGGCCTCTTTCGGCCCGTACAACAGAATGCGGCTGCGTACGTTAATGCCGGCGTAAATCTCGCACAAGTCCATGATGCTGCTGCGGTAAAGGCGCGCCGCCTCGGTGGCGCTGATCTTGCCGATCAGGCCCTTGAAAACCTTACCCGCCTCCGCGGGTTCGACCACCAGTGCCAGCAACGTGGACATCGTGCTTCCTTCATAGACCCCAACCCTGAATAAGATGGCGGCCCGCTGTACTCGAGCCGCCAGTGGCGCATTATAGGTCTGCCCAGGAGGCAAGTCTAAACAAAAAGCGCTCCCCAGGCCGTGTCCAGCAGGCCGCCAAAATGGCATTTGCCGCAGGGCCTTACTGTGGCTATACTTGACGCTTTGCTGCCTGGCGACAGGCTTCGGTAATTAACAGTGTTACAGGCGGGCGGGTGACGATGCCACTGATTAAACAAGACAGAATACCATCGCCGATGACGGCCGTGCTGCTGGCCTGGCTACTGCCTGGCCTCGGACACTGGTACCTCGGCCGGCGGAATAAGGCTATCGTCTTCGCTGCCGGCGTAATTCTGCTGCTGGTTACCGGCTCGGCCCTGGGCCAGTGGCGGGTGGTCAGCTTCAGCGACACCATTCTCTTCATCGGTCAGGTGCTCAGCGGACTCCCGGCCCTGCTGCTTGCCGTCCTCAGCGGGCAGATACTGGCCGCCCACGGCACGCCCGACGTGGTCAACAATGCCTACGAAATGGGCGTCCTCTACACCCTGGTGGCGGGATTGCTCAACCTGCTGGTAATTTTCGATGCCTACATGCTCGGCAGCGACATCGAACGCAAGGCCCTGGCCAAGGCCCACAATAAAGCACTGGAGGCCGACAATGCTTGAACTGCTCGGCCGAATCTTCAGCCTGGGCAACCCGCTCTGGTATTACTGGCCGCTGATAGTCATCGTCGGCATTGTCTACAAAACCACCCAGCACGACGAACCGCGGCAAATCGTCCGCAGCGTGCTGCACTTCGTCGCCAGTGTCACCGGCTTCATGATTGTGTTGGCCCTGATCGTGTTTGTGATGAGCGAATGGTTATAGCGGACGCCGGTGGTCGCAGTTGTTGCCCACCATTTCAGCTCACAACTGCCGCGCGGCGACCGGCTTCGCGCACCAGAGTCTCGAACAGGGCCAGGTGCAGGGCGGTGGACAGCAACTCTTCCGGATGCCATTGCACGCCGAGCACAAAACGATCAGGCCGCGGGTCCTCGATGCATTCCACCAGTTCATCCTCGGCCCAGGCTGTCGGGCATAAATTGCGACCCAGCTTCTGCACCGCCTGATGGTGGCTGCTGTTTACCTCGATGCGTATCCCCTTATGGCGACCGCGGTTAACGTCCATTTCAAGCGTCTTGACGATATCCGCCAGGCGGCTGCCAATCTCTACCCGCACATTGTGAAAACTTCGCGACTGGTCGTTCGGCTTAAGATGCACGCCGAACTGCTGGCCATCGTCCGGAACGTGCTGATTAAGCGTACCGCCGCGGCAGACGTTAATGGTCTGCATGCCCAGGCACACCCCCATCAGCGGCAGGTTATGCTCGTCGGCCCACTGCACCAAACGACAATCGGCCCGCGTCCGCGACAGCGGCGTTATATTCGTCTTCGGATGAACCGCCTGGCCGTACATGGCCGGGTCGATATCGTACCCGCCAACCAGCAGCACGCCCTTGCCAAGAGCAGCCAACTCGCGCCAGGCAGGACCATCGGCCATTGGCGGCACCAGAATTGGCAGCCCGCCGGCCCGCTCGATGGCCGCCACATAACCCGCCGGCAGCGTAATCTCCTCGAAGGGCAGCGACTGCTTCTGGCGGAAACTGGTGGCAATAAGTATTGCCGGACGCCTGCCGCCTGATCCCATGGTCATTGCATTTCTCCATGGCGCAGCAACTGCCCGGGGCGCACGCCCGTATGACTACCATCCCGCATCACCACCGAACCATTGACCAGCACATGGTGAATGCCATCCGGGGCCGCCGCCGGGGCGGCGTAGGTCGAGCGGTCGGCAATGGTTTTGGGATTAAAGACCACCACGTCGGCCCAGGCGCCGGGAGCCAGCCGACCGCGCTGCTGCCAGCCCATGATTTCGGCCGGCAGAGAGGTCAGCCGGCGAATCGCTTCGCCCCAGCTCAAAAGCCCCTTGTCGCGGGCGTAAGTTGATAAGAAACGAGAACTTGTGCCGAAAGCGCGGGGGTGAGTCATGGACGATTCGCGGCCAAAATCGCGAACACTGCTGTCGCTGGCAGCACAAACGTAGGGCAACTGGTACAGACGATCCAGATTCTCCTCGTTCATGCCGAAATGAACCGCTGTCGAGCGACCCTCGTCCTCCAGCACAAAGCGAATGCCCGCTTCGGCCGGGCCCATACGCCACTGGCTGCCGATTTCCGCCAGACTTCGACCAACGTGCGGCCGAAGCTCCGGATTATGACAACTGACTACCATCACCTGCTCAAAATAGTCGCTCTCGGGATGATCGGCCCGGATAGCCTCCAGCAGACGCGGCCGCAAGGCGGCATCGGCCAGCCGATCCAACTCCGCCTGCTTGCCGCCCTCGAATGCCCAGTCGGGCAGCAGCATGCTGTCAAGTCCAGTCCAGGACGCAAGATACGGATAACGGTCGGCATAAAGGGCGGTGCCTCGACCGCGGGCCGACTCCATCCTCTCGATCAGGGCGTCAATTTTGTGCCAGTTTTTACGGCCCATGGTCTTGACGTGGCTGAGCACGCCCCGACAGCCCCCGCGCTGCAGAATATCGATGAACTCGTCGACCGCCTCCAACAAGCGGTAACTCTCGCTGCGGATGTGACTTGCATACAGCCCGCCCTTGCGACCGGCAACCCGCGCCAGGTAAGCAAGCTCGTCGGTATCGCTGAAGCAGCCGGGCGGGTAAATCAGCCCACTGCTCAGGCCGTAGCCGCCCTCCTGCATCGATTCTTCCAGCAGACCGGCCATGCGGTCCAGTTCGGCGGCGGTTGCCTTTCGGGCCTCGTAACCCACGACCATGGCTCGTAAGTTGCCGTGGCCAACCAGGTAAGCACGATTGACGCTGGAGCCGATGCGGGCCGCTATTTCGAAAAAGGTGGGGCCGTTGTGCCAGTGCAGATCCAACTGGTGCTCGGCCAGAGTACGCCGATTGCGCTGCTGAAGATAATCGTTTTGCGGAAAGGCGCTACCCCCGCAGTTGCCGCAAACTTCGGTTGTCACGCCGGCCGCAATGCAACTGTCGGCCAGCGGATAGATAAGGCCCGAGGTGTCGCTGTGAGTGTGCAGGTCGATGAACCCCGGAGCCACTGCAAGTCCAATGCAGTCAATAACTTCCACCGGCTCGTGGGCGGCGGCAGCCATCTCCGCCAGGGTCTCCGAGTGTCCGCCCGAATTCTTGGCGCCCGGGCCGCGGGGGCGAATCTCGCTGATGCGACCATTGTGAATCAGCACGTCGGCCAGGCCTCCATCGCCGCCCAGACCATCGTACAGCCATCCGTTAGCCAGAACTATTGACGACATCCGCTCCTGTCCTTTCCTGAAACCATAGGCGATGTGCTGGCTATCATCATATCGGCACCACCGGCAGGCTCAAACAAAAAGCGCTTATCATCAAACGCCCAGACCGAAAGAGGACGCCAAAACATTACTGCCGGCAGATGCCTTCGATGTTGCTTTTGCCTTTGAAGCCCCCGGCACTGCCGGGGGATGCCTCTTCTCCTTCTTCGTTTTTGCTTCTTAATATTGAAGCTCTCCCGCAATGCAAAGGCGCCGTTGACGGTCGGGGCAAGAGGTCCATGCCACTGACAAACGTCAATGGCAGAATACTCCCCGGCGGTGCCGGCGGCTTTATCAGCGACAACGGCCGCACTCCGCAGGTTGCAGGACCCGTGCGGCGGGAAGCAAAAACAGTGGCGGAGGCAGATCGTCTTTGTATAATAGGAAGCACGCGCGACAACTGGCCGTCGCCATTCAGGGAATTGCGCAGCGTCCTTGGCGCTTGCTGCCGAGCGGCGCTTCGGTAGCCGACCGAGCCAGCCTGAACGCGTCACCTGGATGCTCCGGCAACAGTTGTGGCGGGGTCCCGGGGGCCATCAGTTGCCTCGCATTCCTTCGAGCGGGGCAGTGTCGGTATCCAAGAATATCCGCTTCGGCGGCGACCAAAAGTAGGTGCCAAAGCTCCAAATCCGCTCGATGGGCGGCAAAAAAGTGGTGGACATTTAGAGTTCAGGACGTTTTTTAGCTGCAAAAGGTGTGGCTGCTGTCATAGAATTGGCCTTCAGTGGCCGTGCGAGGCGTCTGCGGGGTGTCTGTCGGGGATGTCGCCCGCTTATCGGCTGCTCGACTTGTCCTCAGGTCGGTCAAACCCTAGTATTGTCTCGACGCCGGTCGGCGGTCTGTACAGTTGGCCTTGCCGGGTAAGGGCGCATTTATGCATATCGTGCACGCCGCCTGGCACAGTTAATAAGGATGCAAGGAACGGAGAATCTGCCATGTTCCATCAGATTTGGCCCACTCGGGCCCAGACCAGTGCAGTTGGTTCCAGAAGCGCCAGGGCCTCAGGCCTTACGCTGATCGAAATTCTGGCTGCCGTCTTTGTCCTCTCCATGGGACTTATTCTTGTAGCGGCCGCTTTTCCGGTCGGGCTGAGTCAGACGCAACTGATGCAGACCGAGACGGACATGTCCAGCTTTGCCGCCGAACTGGTCGAAATGGTCAAGATTTACGAATCCCCGCGAAAGATGTCGGCCAGCCAATACAATACTTTTTCCGAAGGTCGAAGCAGGGCCATCGGCCACGTTTCCGACAGTCAGTTGCCTGCGGCCAAGTGGTGGATGATCAACAACGTCAATCGCTGGGCCTACGAATTGTCCGAAGACTATGCCCATGACTCGGCGATGGCTCCCGTGCGGCACGGCGACCTGGTCTGCATTCCGTTTCTGACCCGCCTGAGCAAAGATAACGAGGTGGCTCTTTACCGCCTGACCATGCCCATGCGCAAGCATTCGCCCGAAAACACGGGCATACTTTCCAACGTCAAGATTACCGGCGCAAGCAACGAAAAGCTGGCCGGAGACTTCGGTACGGCCAAGAAACCGAAGATTTTTCCCGGCGATTACATATTGGACCAAAAAACCGGTTTCTGCTATCCGGTAGCTTCGGTTAACGATGACTCCAAAGGCATTGTACTTGCCCAGAAGCCCGAGGCCGCCATCGCCGCCAATTCCAATGTGTATATTCTGGGGCCGATGGAAGGTGTTTTCTATTCCCTGATCAGCCACTAATGGTATCGCCCCGGCCCGCCGCGGCAACGAATCGCCGCGATTGCCGGGGGAACTGGTTTCGGGCAGAGATAAAAGAAGTGCTGACGATATACGGGAGCGACAAATCATGATTAACATGAACCGCAGAACTGAGAAGTTGACCCACAGTCGCGGCCGAGTCTCGGGCTTTACGCTGATTGAACTGAGCGTGGCCCTGTTTCTGGCGGTCTTTCTGATGGTCGGCGTGGCCGAGATTTTCAAAATCAGCACGCAGACCGCTTCGCGCACCGAGGCCATGAGCGACACTTACCAGATGGCCCGCGGGGTGCTGAGCACACTGGCCGACGATCTTTCGCAGGCCGCCCCGGACGGCTACTTTCACGTTCTGCCGCAACAGCTTGGCGTAAAATTCAGCCAGTCCAATTCCAGGGCATACTACAGGTTCGACGGCCTGTTTTTCACCGCCGTTGGCAGCTACCGGCAAATGGGCGAGGTAAACAAGGGCGACTACGGGGCAGGGGCCCAGATTTATTACGGCCCGGGCGTACGCCAGGCCGGCAGTGGCAAGCCTTACTGGCGCGAAAAGTCCGGGGCCTATCCCGACAGCGATCAGCGTGGCGTGTTGCTGGTCCGCAAGGCCTACGTGCTGGACGGGCAGCCCACCTCGGGCGGCTCATCGGTGCCAACCATTCCCATGGTTCCGCCGGTCAGCAGCAGCAGCTTCGCCCAGATGGCCCAGGAAAACGTCTTCAACATGCTGAGCAGGTACCGAATCAAGCCCGCGATTGGCGAACTGAC
This sequence comes from Phycisphaerae bacterium, assembly GCA_041690105.1. Classification (GTDB taxonomy): domain Bacteria; phylum Planctomycetota; class Phycisphaerae; order FEN-1346; family JAACEH01; genus JAWLHX01. The sequence continues at coordinate 1,477 of JAWLHX010000028.1, read as the reverse complement.
GACGAGCCTGTACCAAAAGATCGACGTTGAGGGTGGGGCCATGGGCTACGATCCGAACATCGACTTCCTGCTGGCCGACCGGGTCAGCGAATTCTTCGTCGAGGTCTGGGGCTTCGACAGTGACCGCGGCGGTTACGGCTGGCTGCGTCCCTATGTTGATACTAAGCGCATGGATCGCAATTACATCTGGACCCTGGGCCAGAACAATCCGCAGTTCAGCGACCAGCCGACAATGCCGGAACTCGTCCGCGTAACCATTGTCATGCACCCGCACAGCGATCTGGCGCCGCTGAATCAGCAGCCCTATGCTTCGCAGCGTAACAAATTCAAGGGCGATGTTTTTCGCCGCGTTATCCGTTTGCCTGGTCCGATAGCTCGTTAGCAGATCGAGGTGCAATATGAGAACCCGCAATAAAAGTCGCGGAACCGTCCTGATTGTCGTCATCGGCCTGATAGCGGCACTGGCCATTATCGGCGCAACCATGATTAATGTTGCCCGGGTTGACGTCATGGCGGCCCGCAACTTCCGCCAGACGCAGGAGATGGACATGGCCCGCATGGCCATGATCGAACATGTCCAGCAGAGCCTGGCCCAGGACTACTGGTACAGGGCCAATTCAACCACCGAAGCCCTGGTGGACGAACCGACCAAGCCCGGAAACATTGTGGCCCTGGCCCGGCCGAATTTCATCGGCCGCATGACCGTGGCCTCAAAACGCGCCGATCCGGGCGTGTTCCGCACCTCCGCCGGCAATTCGACCGGCACCTGGTACAGCATTCCGGCCCTGAAGAGGCTGCCTGAACCGGGCAAGAGCGACACCAACTTCAGCACGGTCGGCGATTCAGTGCACCGCGCCTACGATTCCTTCAATGTGCCGGCCATGGGCACCAGGGAAATCGACGGAAGTTTCATCCTGCTCGACCTGACGGCTCGTTACAACCTCAACCAGCATGGTCGCGGCAGCCAAGGCGACAAGGGCGGCCAGTCCTATTCCGATCAGGGTTTCCTGATGAGCGAACTGACGCCTTACTGGGTCGATAATAACCCGGCGACTTCTGCCCGCCGCCCGCTGGTGATTGGCGGTGGTGGCGACGATTTTGTGGCCTTTGTCACCGGCTCCGGTGGTAACATGGGCCGCTACGGCAGCTCGTCGGTGCCGACCTCGGCCGACCATATCATTAACCTGTTCAATCCCGGTTCGGCCGTTCCCTACGGCTCGGACGAACTGATGGAACTGCTGAATCTGTGGGGCACGCCGGCCGAGACGCGCATCGAGCGGGCTCTGCCCAAGTCGCTTATGCACAACAGCAAGGCCATTGCGCCTTCGCCCGCCATGTTCCGCAAGGCCCTGTTTACCACCCACAGTTGGGTCAGCGGCGCCAGGCCGCGCGACGCCACCGGGTCGGCCGAGCCGGCCGGCGGACTGTATGTGCAGGCCGATCTCGACCGCTCGACCACCGAAGAACTGATGGCCGC
>JAWLHX010000027.1:0-50368 GCA_041690105.1 Phycisphaerae bacterium | reverse complement strand
CTCCATCCAGCCGGTGCGCTTGCAGGCCGGACAGCCCTGCCCCTTGCACAGCAGGCAGGAGACGTCCATCTCGGCACTCGGCTCGGTAAAGGGGAAGAAGCTTGGCCGAAAGCGGGTGCTGACCTCCGGCCCCAGGTACGCGTGGAAGAACATGGCCAGCACGCTCTTGAGGTGGGCGAAGGTTACACCTTTTTCGACCCACAGCCCTTCGAGCTGCTGAAACATGTTGCTGTGACTGGCGTCGATGGTATCAGGCCGGTAGACTCGGCCCGGCATAATCATGCGTACGGGCGGCTCCTGCTGCTCCATCACCCGAATCTGCACCGTTGACGTCTGCGTGCGCAGAAGCACGTTGTCGCGGATGTAATAGTTGTCCAGCGGATCGCGGGCCGGGTGTTCGGGCGGAATGTTGAGGGCCACGAAGTTGTGCCACTCGTCCTCAATTTCCGGCCCTTCGGCCACGCTGAAGCCGAGACGGGCGAAAATGTCGACCATCTCGTTGCGGGCCTGCGTAACCGGATGAAGCCGCCCCACCCGCGGCCGCCGGCCGGGCAGTGTGACATCTTCCCGCTTGGCCGCCGCAACAGGCGCGGCCTTGGCCAGCCTCTCGGCGGCATCGTTCAAATCGGCCGAAATCTGCTGCTTAAGGGCATTTACGGCCTGACCATAAGCCGGCTTCTCTGCTTTGGGCAACGAGGCCAGACCGTCCATCAGATCCTTGATCTTGCCCTTGTTGCGACCCAGGTACTCAATACGCGCAGCCTCAACGTCGGCCGGACTTTTCATCCCGGCGAGCGTGGCGGCAAATTCCTGGCGCACTTGTTCGACCTGCTCCGGCACGTTTCACGACCTCCAACGGTGCAGTCGGCTTCAGGCTGCGGCGACGGCCGACTTGCTGGTCTCGACCAGTGCATCGAAGGCGGCCGGATCGTGAATTGCCAGCTCGGACAGCATCTTGCGGTTAACCTGAACCTGGGCGTTAATCAGGCCGGCCATGAAGCGGCTGTAGCTGACGCCTCTCTGGCGGCAGGCGGCGCTGATGCGGGTGATCCACAGGCGGCGGAAGTCGCGCTTCTTCTGGCGACGATCGCGCCAGGCGTAGGCATCCGCCCGACGCACCGACTCCTTGGCCGCCTTCAAAAGCTTCGAACGGCCGAGGACCATTCCACGGGCCCGCTTCATCAGGCGCTTTTTACGTGCATGGCGGGCTACACTGTTACTGGTACGAGGCATTGGTTATCTCTCCTTGCAACGTCTATTGTTCTTTCAGGCACATTCTTGTTGTACGAGCAAATTCCTCTTCCCCCGCCGGCGGCCATGCCCTGCACGGCAACTGCGGCAGATGAGAAACATGCAAAACCTAGGCCTGCAAGGCCCGACGATAGCGCTTGCAGTCCACCTTGCGGACGGTCATTTTGCGGCTCATGCGACGACGCGAGTCTCCGCTCTTGCCGCTCATCAGGTGGCTCTTGCCAGCCCGCTTGGCGGTCACTTTGCCGCCGCCAGTTACCTTCATGCGTTTCTGGGCACCTTTGTGAGTCTTCATTTTAGGCATCTTGTCACCTCGTATCCTTCATCTCGCCGCAAGCATACCACAAAGGTCCGCTCGCTCAGGGTTATCGGCTTGCCACGACCAGGCCGTCCGTCGGCAGAATCGCAGGCACCCGCGGTACAATCGTACTTTTACTGCTCGTGGACCTTCAGCGGGCTCAGCAGCATATTCATGCCGCGGCCAGCCATCCGGGCCGGCTGCTCGACCTTGGCAATATCGGCCAGGGCGTCAACCACGAGTTTCATGTTCTGCTGAGCGAAATCAACGTGAGCACGCTCGCGCCCACGGAAAAGCATGTTCAGCAGAACCTTGTGGCCCTTCTCCAGAAAACGACGGGCCTGCTTGATCTTGACTTCCATGTCGTGCTCATCGGTCTTCGGACGCATGCGGATTTCCTTGACCGTCTGATGAGCGTGAGTCTTCTGCTTGGTCTTCTTGCTCTGCCGGTACTTGAACTTGCTGAAGTCCATCAACCGGCAGACAGGAGGACGGCCGTTTGGTGCGACCTCCACCAAATCCAGCCCCCGTTCTTCGGCCAGACGCAGGGCTTCGTCACGCGTTATGACCCCGATCTGCTCGCCATCTTCCGTCACGACGAAAAGAGGCGAAATCCGAATCTGCTCGTTTACACGCTGCGTTTGCGGTTTTTCCTGTGAAATGGCAGGTTTACCTCCAATGGGTTAATCTTTCTTTACTGCTGCGAGTTCGGCTGCCACGCCGAAACGACCATGACTCGATACCTCGCCCTGGACGGCGCGAATAAAATCAGCCAGCGGCACAGCACCAAGGTCGCCGGCGCTTCGCTCTCGCACCGAAACCTGGCCCTGCTCGGCCTCGCGGGCTCCGACCACCAGCATGTAGGGCACCTTCTGCATGGTGGCGTCGCGAATTTTGGCCCCGATCTTGTCGCTGCGAAGGTCGACCTCCGCCCGCAGACCGGCCGCAATCAACTCCTCGCCAACCTGCCGGGCATAAGCCTCAACCTTTTCGCTTACCGGCAGCACAGCCACCTGCGACGGAGCCAGCCAGAGCGGGAAGTTGCCGCCAAAGTGCTCTATGATAATGCCGAAGAACCGTTCCATGGAGCCATAAATGGCACGGTGGATCATGACCGGCCGGTGAGGCTGGTTGTCTTCGCCGATGTAGGTCAGGTCGAATCGCTCGGGCATGGCGAAATCGGCCTGAATCGTCCCGCACTGCCAGCTACGACCCAGGCTGTCGCGGACGTGAAAATCGATCTTCGGCCCGTAAAAAGCGCCGTCACCCTCGTTAACCTTGTAATCGATGTTGTGCGACTCAAGCGCCTGCCGCAATGCAGCGGTGGCCATTTCCCACATTTCGTCGCTGCCGATGGTGTGCTTCTCGGGCCGGGTGGAAAGCTCGACCCGTACGCTCTCGAAGTCGAAAGGAGCGTAAATCTCCCAGACCAGCTGGATAACCTTGGTTACCTCGTCGGCAAGCTGGCCGGGCAGACAGAAAACGTGAGCATCGTCCTGGGTAAACTGCCGCACGCGCATAAGGCCGTGCAGCACCCCGCTCTTTTCGTGGCGGTGCACCAGGCCCAGCTCGGCGTTTTTGATCGGCAATTCCTTGTACGAGTGCGGCCGCGATTTGTAAATCAGCATGCCGCCCGGACAATTCATGGGCTTGACGGCGTAATCGTGCTCGTCAATCTTGGTGAAGTACATATTCTCGCGATAGTGCTCCCAGTGGCCGCTCTGGTGCCAGAGCGATTCGGAGAGGATTATCGGCGTTCGGATTTCGCTGTAACCGTGGCGCCTGTGAATTTCGCGCCAATGCTCGCTGAGGGCGTTCCAGATGACCATGCCGCGCGGATGCAGGAAGGCAAAGCCCGGTCCCTCTTCGTGGAAGCTGAAGAGGTCCATATCGGCCCCGATGCGACGATGATCGCGCTTGCGGGCTTCTTCGATCTGGGCCAGGTGGGTGTCCAGGCTCTTCTGATCCCAGAAGGCGGTGCCGTAGATGCGCTGCATCATGGGCCGCTTCTCGTCGCCGCGCCAGTAGGCTCCGGCAACGTGAGTGAGCTTGAAGGCACCGAGGCGGCTGGTATCGGGAATGTGCGGACCGCGACAGACATCGACAAAATCGCCATCGTTATAAATGCTCACCTGCTCCACGGCCGGCTGAGTGTCGGAGCCGCGAGCCAGATCCTCAACCAGTTCCAGCTTGTAGGTCTGGCCGGTTTCGTCAAGAATTTTGCGGGCTTCGTCGATCGAGACGTTCTGGCGGCAGAAGGGCAGCTGTTCGGCTGAGATTTTGCGCATTTCTTCTTCAATGCGCGGTAAATCGTCTTCGGTAATCCGCTCGGGAAGATCGAAATCGTAGTAGAAGCCGGCCTCAATAGCAGGACCGATGCCGAACTTGACGTTGGCGTACAGACGGCCGACGGCCTGAGCCATAATATGGGCGGTGGAATGCCTGAGGATTTCCAGTGCGGCGTCGCTTTTCGCGGTCAGGATCTCGAGGCCAACTTCGCCGTTTTGCGGCACCTGGGCCGCGAGATCAACCGGATTTCCGTCCAGCCTGGCAGCGACGGCTGCTTTCGCCAAGCCTGGACCAATTTGTCGAGCGACATCCGCGACAGTCGACCCCGGAGCAACCTCCAGGAGCTTCCCGTCGGGGAGTCTGACTCTGCTCATGACGTTGCAATACCTCCACTTACGGCTCAAAAGAAGCCAGCACAGCTTTCGCCCATCGGCGCAGGAAGTCTCCGCCAACAATAGCTAGACCCCATATCATAACCCCATTTACGTCGCTGTCAAGCCTGATTATGCCGCGGCTTGGGAAGCTCCTCCCGACATCGTGAGGCCCTGCCACCCCTTATCCGTGCCCCTGTTGCTTGTATTGCTCCAGTTCGCCGCTGGCGGCAACGGTTTGCAGCGAGTCGAGCAGGGCCTGCTGGTCGTCCTCCGGCATGGGCGTAAAGGAGCGGGCCACTTTAAGGTTCTCCTGCAGGTGCTCGGGCGAATCGATCCCGCTGATCAGGATGTCGATTGGCAGGCTCAGCGAGTAACGTATGGCCTCGGCCGCAGTGACGCCGGTTTTCAGGATCTGGCCATTGGCCAGGCTCTTCATGCCAATTACGCCGATATTGTGCTGGCGAAGCAGAGGGACGACCTCCTGCAGAAAGCTCAGGTGCTGGGCGTCCAGCAGGTTGGCCGGCAACTGGCAGGTATCCCACTGAAAGCCTCGCTCGATCATGGCCCGGTGGACCGCCGGTCGGTAATGGCCGGTAAAGCCGATAAAACGCGTTTTGCCCTGCTCGCGGGCCTTAAGGGCAGCCTCGATGGCTCCGCCGGGGGCGTAAATGGCGTCAACTTCCTCCAGTTTGCTCAGGGCGTGGAACTGAACGAGGTCCAGGTGGTCGGTCTTCAGGTTGCGCAGGCTGTCGTCAAGTTGGCGCGAGAATTCGCCGGCGTCGCGGCCATGGTTCTTGGTCATCAGGATAACCCGGTCGCGATAGCCGCCCTGCGACAGGGCCTGGCCCATGACCTGCTCGCTGTAACCGTCGTGATAGCAGTGGGCATTGTCGAGGAAATTGATGCCTTGGTCGATAGCCTCGCGCACCATCTGTGCGGCCTGGTCGATGTCCTTGTTAGTGCCGACGTGATAACCGCCCAGCCCGATTATGCTTACCTGCAGGCCGGTCCGCCCCAGTTGGCGGGTGGGAATTGTGCCCTGGCCTTGACCCATAGCCCTGCCCTCCTTCCGCTCAGGAATAATGCTTTTCCAGCCATTATTTTAAGCCAGAATCGGGCATGGCGCTACGGTCAATAATGGATAAAGGGCGACCCGGTATGGTGTCCCGGATCGCCCTGTTCTTGTCGGCTCAGCCACGGCGGTTTGGGCCGCGCTGCGTCTGACTGCTGCTTAAGAGGCCTAGTCAGTCAATGTAGCAGACAATGGTGACTTTGCGCTTCTTGAGGCCTTCCTTCGGCACTTCGATCAGGTTGCCCTCGATCTCCTGGCCGTCCATCACGATTCCGCTCTTGCCCTTCTGGCGATGGATTTCGATCTCGAAATTCGTGCCGCGGAACGGTCGCACGTAACTGGTCTTCTTCCACTTGCTGGGCAGCATGGGCCGCAGTTCGAAACCTTCCAGCGTGCGGCGGAAGCCAAGCAGGCGGTCCACGCAGTTCAGGAAGTTCCAAGCCACGGTGCCCGTGCGCCAGGGGTCGTCGGATACATGGTGCTTCATGCGCAGAGCGGCCGGCCCGACATAACCGTTAACCTGGGCGTAGGGCTCGCTCTTTTCTTCGCTGGGCAGGAATCGCATGAAAGTATCGAAAGCCTTGTCGGCCCGCCCGGCGTCAAAATCGGCCGCCACCTTGAAGCCCGCGGCATGGCAATAGACGTTGCCGTTGGTGAAGAATCCCGGAGGCGTGCCGGTAAGCTGGCCGATGCCCGGATCGTACTTGGTGAAGGGCGGCCAGTTGTGCACCGGGCCGACCGGAGTATCGACGATAGGCTCGATCTTGCTGGCGATCTTCTCGTACTGCTCGCTGTCGACCACGCCGCTCAGCAGGGCCCACGACTGCGGGTTAATGAAGTACTTGGCGCCTTCCTTGGCCTTCTTGGTGCCAATGCGCTTGCCTTCATCGTTAATCGAGTAGATGAAATGTTCGCCATCCCAACCGTGCTTGAGGATGTTGGCCTTCAGCTCCTCGTAGCGCTGGCGGCAGGTGTCGGCCACCTTCTTTTCGCCCTTCCAGTCGGCAATTTTGGCCGTCAGCTTCAGCACGCGAGCCAGGGCGAAGCTCATCCACACGCCCTGCCCTTTGCCCTTGACGCCAACTTTGTCCATCAAATCGTTCCAGTCGCCGTAATGCACCAGGCTGAGGCCCTGCTCGCCGCGGTCGTTCCACAGGAATTCCATGGCCCGCAGGTTGTGCTCCCAGATGGTGCCCTTGCCCTTGTCGCTGTACTCGACCACCTCGTCGAGGATGGACAAATCGCCGGTCTCGCTCAGGATGGTGTCGGTGGCATGGCTGATCCAACTGGGGGAATCGGCGTAATGCTTATCCGCTGCGGCAATGTCCATGCTGGCCACGCGGAAGGCCCGCGGGCAGAAGCCGTCGCTGCGCTGGTTGCGGAGGGCTTTCTTCAGCATCTCCAGGGCCCGCTTCGGATTGATGACGCTCATGCCGGCGGAGTCCTGGCAGGTGTCGCGGTAACCTTTGAAGTAGAAGCGAGCCCAGTCGGCCATGAGGTAAAGCTGGTGCTTCAGCCAGACGCTGAAGAGGCGGTTGAAATCGCCGTCGGGCGTGTTCAGCGACAGGCCGCCCAGGCGCTTCACGTTTTCCTTCTTGATGGCCTCGAGTTCGGCATCGATTTTGGCCGAGTTCTCGTAGGCCCGCTTCATGCTGCGGGCTTCCTTCTCGTCCAGCACAATACCAACGACAAAGTTGATGCGGGTGCTGGCCTTGGGCTTCAGCTTCAAATCGTGCTGCACGGCCCCGACCAGGTACTCGGCGCTGGCAACGCTGTTGCCCAGGTTGCCCATTTCGATGCGCTCCGGGCGGGCGTAGTTGCGGTATTTGCCGAGGAAGTATTCCTTGGAGACGTCCCAGCGATTGATTTTGCGGTCGGCATACATGAAGGCCCGATATTTTTCATCGACGACCGTGTGCGTACGGTTGCGGAAGAAGAGGAAGTTGTCCTTTTCCATCATGTAAGCATCCAGACCGCCCACGTAACCGTAAGGCATGTTGATGCCATCGAGCATGATGTTGGCCACGCTGAAGAGCGAAATATTGCGGGCCTTCTTGGACTCGTTGGAAACCGTGACGGTCCAGATTTCGCCGCTGTGCTTGCGGGGCACGAACAGCCTGAAGCTCACGCGGATGCCATTTCTAAGCGTGGTCAGGATGGTGTAGCCGAGACCGTGGCGGCACTCGAACTCGTCGTGCTGGGTGAAGCAGGGCAGGAAACCGGCGCTCCAGAATTCGCCTGTATCGTTGTCGCGGACGTACAGCCAGCGCGGATCTTCGCGCATATCCTGCTTGCCGAACAGGTTGGTGACCACGCCGGCATCGTTCTGAAAGAGCGAGTTGCCGTTCATGTTCTGGCTGGCAGAGGCCAGGTAGGTTCCGTTCCAGAAGTAGTTGCACCACTCGCGCGGGGTGTGCGGAGTGTTGATGACGTATTCGAGTCCGTCATCGGTGAAGTTGCCATAAGTACCCATGCTGCGAATCTCCTTGTTCTGGCGTTTGTGAAGGCGCGTCGGCAGCTTGTCGCCTGGTGCGGGAGCTGCGCTTTGCGCCGATTCAGCGGCACAATGCTTGAAAGTGAATGGTTTTAGCCGTGCCGGAGCCGAATGTCAAGCTCCGGCGAGGAAAAAGCAGGCCGATGAAGCTCCTGCGTCATAATTCTTGACAGCGGATGACTGCGGGACTATACTGCCTGTCTTATTGATGGAAGCGAGAGACTTCCTTTACGGCTTGCATCGGTCGGACACCCTGCTCGTTGGCGTGCAACGAGTCATGACCCAAAAGGGATCCACAATGCCGGGTGCGGGCGGCTTTTCGTTTGACGGTTCTACCGTCCAAGGAGAGACTACTGTGGCAATGCTGAGCGTGCGCGAACTGATCGATTCGGGCATTCACTTCGGACACCGCGTTTCGCGCTGGAATCCGAAAATGCAGCCGTACATTTACGGCAAACGCAACCTCATTCACATTATCGACGTCAAAGAGACGGTCAAGGGCATGGTCCGGGCCAAGAAGTTTATTACCCAGGTCGTGGCCGAGGGTAAGGACGTGCTGTTTGTGGCCACCAAGCGCCAGGCCAAGGGCACGCTGGAACGCGAGGCCGGCCGGGTGCAGATGCCTTTCGTCAGCGAACGCTGGCTGGGCGGCATGCTCACCAACTTCCGCACCATCCGCGAGCGGCTCAAGTATCTGGAAGAGCTGGAGCGGCTGGTCGAGACGGGCGAAATCAACAGCTACTCCAAGAAGATGATTGCCAACATTAACCGCCAGATTGCCAAGATTGGCCGCAACCTCAACGGCGTTCGCATCATGAACCGCCTGCCGGGAGCAGTCTTCGTGGTCGATCCGCGGCGTGAATACATTGCCATCCGCGAAGCCCGCAGGCTGGGCATTCCGACCATCGCCCTGATGGACACCGACAGCGACCCGGATGACGTCGACCTAGTGGTGCCGGGCAACGACGACGCCATGCGGGCCATCGAACTGGTGCTGTCGCAGATGGCCGATGCCGTGCAGGAAGGGCTGGCCAACCGGGCGCAGCGTCCGGCCACAGCCCAGGACGTGCGCGAAGCCATGCCCGAAGATACCCGTGAACGTCGTCCGCGCGGCAGGCTTGCCGGCGGCGGTCGCGGACAGGGTGGCGGCGGACAGGGCGGCGGTGGCCAGGGCGGCCGCGGCGGCCAGGGTGGCCAAGGTGGCAAGGGCGGCGGACGTGGGGGCCGGGGTGGTCGTGGCGGGCGCAGCGAATCGCGCGGCGTCGACCCGATGCAGATTGCCGAGCGCGGCGCGCCGCGAGTTGGCGAAATGGGCGCCAAGGACAGCCAGACGCAGGATAGCGGCCAGAAGCCCGAGGACTCACAGGTGACACCGGCCGATACCGCTCCGCAGACCGATTCTCCGGTAGGCAGTTCGCCCGACGCTCCGCAGGGCAACCTGACGCTGACGCAGGATCAGCAAGTGCCGACCGTGCCCTTCGAGAAGAAGGACGAGCAGAAGCACGACGAGCAGAAGGCCGAAGAAGAGAAGAAGAGCGAAGAGCAGCAGTCCGACGAGCAGAAGTAGTCGCCCGGCGGCAGTTTGCTTGTTGATTACAAATAGAAGATGGTCGGCAGGTGGGCCGGGCGGTGGTGGTGCTGAAGCATTGCGGCCGCAGGTGCTCCGAGACCAACGAACACTTTAGCAAGTTAAAGGAGAAGCGATCCATGGCAATTTCCGCAGCCGATGTCAAGAAACTCCGCGAGTTGACCGGCCAGGGCATGATGGAATGCAAGAAGGCCCTCGAAGAATCGGGCGGCGACGTCGACAAGGCTATTCAGAGCCTCCGCAAGAAGGGTCTGCAGACGGCCGAGAAGCGTATTGGCCGCACCACGGCCAATGGCGTCGTGCTCAGCTATATCCACCATAATCAGCGCATCGGAGTCATGACGCAGGTAAACTGCGAGACCGACTTTGTGGCCCGCAACGAAGAGTTCCGCGCCTTTGTCGTCGAACTCTGCAAGCACATTGCGGCCTACAGCCCGGTATGCATTTCGCGCGATCAGGTCGACCCCAAGCTGGTTGCCAACGAGCGCGACATTGCCGCCGACCAGGTCAAGGACAAGCCGGCCGAAATTGTCGATAAGATTGTCGATGGCAAGATGGACAAGTTCTTCGCCGAGAAGGTTCTGCTTGAGCAGGCCTGGATTCACGACGACAAGCAGGCGGTGGGCGATGTGCTGAAGACGCTCATCGGCAAGATTGGCGAGAATATTCAGATCGTCCGCTTCGCCCGCTTTGACGTTGGCGACGCCCTGCCGACCACGGCCTGAGCTACGTCAGGTCAGACTGCAGCAGCAGCTGAATCCTAATCGCAACACAAGCGGCCCGTGCCTGAATACTCAGGCGCGGGCCGTCTCTCTTCATCCCGATCATCGCTCCAGAAGCCGGCCGCGGGGCGATCGTGGCACGCCAATGGCCGGAATCAGGCCAGCATGGTGTATGGTCCGTCGGGGATGGCGGCGATGCGGGCGGTCGGGCGAGACTTCAGGAATGAATCGATTGCCGCCTGGGCACGCTCGCGGGCCGTGTCGCCCTCGGCCAGCGGGGTAATTGCCAGCCTCCGCTGGACCTCCAGGGGCAGGCCATCGCTGGCAAACAGCAGTCGGTCCACGCCCAGTTGCTTAAGCACCCGAATCTGCATCTGGAACTGCCACTGGTCGTGCACCAGGCGACTGTCGCCGCTGGAGGCATTCTGCACGAACCGTTGCCAGTCGCGGCCATAGTCGCAAACCAGGTGGGCGAAGGCGTCGCTGCCCAGGCCTTCGGCGCACTGGCTCACCACCAGCAAGGTTGAGTCTTCCCTTGCTGCCGGCATTGCAGCAACCATGCCCTTGACGGTCTGATAGTAAGTCAGGTCCAATGGATAGCCGCCGCCACTGGTGATTACCAGGTCGAATGGCCGCTCGACACGCACCTGCGTCCAACCCGCCACATCGCGACAGCCGACGGCGTGGGCCTGCTCCAGATCTCCGGCGTACACGGCGGCCAGCCGCTTGTCGGGTGTCAGGGCAACGTTCAGCAGAAAATCCACGCCCACCTGCCGGGCAATCGACAAGGCTATGTCGTGGCAGGGGTTGCCGTGCAGACGCCCCGTGGTGGCGCGCTCGTCGGCCAATGTGCGGTAGCCGTGGAAAGCCTCGACCGTCTCCAGATCCACAAGCGCCGGGCAAACGCCCTTGCGCCCGCCGCTGAAACCGGCCATGAAGTGCGGCTCGATGAAGCCCGTCACGATGCGCAGATCGGCCTGGGCGAATCGGCGGCAAACCCTCACGCGGCCAACGCCCTCGACACCAGCCGCCCCGCCCGATATCTCGACCAGGCCCGAGGGCTCCTGAGCATCGTGATCGACCACCTCGATGCCGCGGGCCAATACCTCCGGCCCGACAAGCTCGGCGTGCTCCTGCGGAGTCGACCGGCGGTGCAGCCCCGTGCCGACAATAATGACTACCTGCCGGTCGGCGACGCCGCAGCGGTTCAGACAATCGAGCAATGGCGGCAAAAAGAGCCTGTTGGGCACGGGCCGCGTGATGTCGCTTATGGTAATGGCAACCTTGGGATCGACCTTGGCGGCGAGTTTGTGGCGGACAACCTGCTCCAGCGGCGCACAGCCCACCGGCGCGGCCAGGGCGGCCTCGACCAGCCCACGCGGGTCGTCCGCCCCTGGCGGCGGATCGGCCGGCTCCAGGACTTCGGCCGAAGCCGGCAACTGCAACTTAAGGCCGTCGCGGCCGTAGCGCATCAGTACTGTTCTGGTCTCGGGCATTGTCGTGCGCCTCGTTTTAAGGTCGGCCTGGGCAGGTAGTAATGGCTCTGCCCTGCCCCAAATCCTGTAACCCGCGCAGCCGTGCTGAGTCTTGGACGGGCGGGGCTCAATGTACATTAAAAAAAAGCGGCGGGCAATAGCCGCCGCAGTACAATCCTGATAATCAGCACCATCAGCCAAGCTCGGTGAGAGCTGGGTCAGACGGTCGCCTCGGAGGCGGCTTTCCGCGATTGACGCTTGCGCTCGTTTTCGCGCAGGTGGCGCTTACGCAGGCGGATGGCATCGGGCGTCAGCTCTACCAGTTCGTCGCCCTCCACATACTCCAGGGCCATTTCCAGCGATAACTGACGCGGCGCCTTCAGCGTGACGGTGGCATCTTTGCTGGCCGCTCGCATGTTGGTCAGCTTCTTCTGCCGCACCACGTTGACGCAGATGTCGTCTTCCTTGCAGTGTTCGCCAACAATCTGCCCCTCGTAAACCTGGTCGCCGGGCACCACGAACATGCTGCCCCGGTCGCTGAGCTGATCGATAGCGTAGGCCGTCACCTGCCCTGCTTCCATGGCAATCATGACGCCGTTCTGGCGTCCGCTAAGCTCGCCGCGATGTTCTTCGTAGCTCTCGAAGCGGTGGTGCATGATGGCTTCACCACGCGTGGCAGTAAGCATGCGGCTGCGCAGGCCGATAAGACCGCGGGCCGGAACAGTGAATTCGAGCACCGTGCGACTGGTCCGGGCTTCCATTTTGACCATCTCGGCCAGTCGGTCGCCAACCAGTTGCATGACCGCCCCGACAAACTCGGTCGGCACATCGACCACCAGCCGCTCGATGGGCTCCTTCATGCGGCCATTCTCCTGACGGAAGATGGCTCGCGGCTTGCCAACCGTCAGCTCGTAACCTTCGCGACGCATATTTTCCAGCAGAATGCCCAGATGCAGCAAACCGCGGCCCGAGACCTCGAACTCCTCGGCTCCGCGACCCGGGGCAACCTTCAGGGCCACGTTGCTCTGCAACTCCTTGTCCAGCCGCTCGCGCAACTGACGGCTGGTAACGTACTTGCCCTCGCGGCCCGAAAACGGACCGTCGTTGATGCGGAAGGTCATGTGCAGAGTCGGCTCGTCCACCGTTACCGGCGTCAGGGCAATCGGGTTGTCCGGATCGGCCAGAGTGTCGCCAATGTCAATCTTCTCCAGCCCCACCACCGCACAAATGTCGCCGACGTTTATCTCGTCGACCTCAACCCGGCCAAGGCCGTCAAACTGGAACAACTGGCCCACGCGCTGCAGCTTCTGCACGCCATGGCGGTCGATGGTCATTACGTCGCGCTTGGCACGCAAAGTGCCGGCAAATACGCGGCCAATGCCAATGCGGCCCACATAATCGTTGTAATCCAAGTTGGTGATGAGCACCTGCAGCGGAGCGTTGGCGTCCAGTTGCGGGGCGGGCACATGCTCGATGATAGCTTCGAACAGGCTGTGGACGTCGCCCTTGTTGTCGGCCGGCACCTGGCTCTCTTCGCGGACAGCCCAGCCGTCGCGGCCGGAGGCGTAAACCACCGGAAAGTCCAGGGCATGGTCATCGGCGCCCAACTCCACCAGCAGGTCGAACACCTCGTGGTGGACCTCGGTCGGGCGGCGCTCGGGGCGGTCCATCTTGTTGATCACGACAATCGGCTTCAGGCCGTTGGCCAGAGCCTTGTTGAGTACGTAGCGGGTTTGCGGCATGGTGCCGTCGCTGGCGTCGACAATCAGCAGTACGCCGTCGGCCATTTTCAGCACGCGCTCGACCTCGCCGCTGAAGTCGGCGTGGCCGGGTGTGTCGATAATATTAATATGGTAATGGTGGCCATCGCGGCTGGTGTAGCGCAGGGCGCAATTTTTCGACAGAATGGTGATGCCGCGCTCGCGTTCAAGAGGGTTGGAGTCCATGATGCACTCGCCCTGCAGTTCGCTGTCGCGGAATTGCCCGCTCTGCTTCAAGAGGGCATCCACCAGCGTCGTCTTGCCATGGTCGACGTGGGCAATAATGGCCACGTTGCGAATATCCTGTACGATCGTCATCTGCTGCACCTGTTCCGGCAACTCTCGTGCCGCCCATAATCTTTCGCGCACCAATTTCCTGCGTCAATCAAAGCCCCCGGCACCGCCGAGGGAACGCTTTTGCCCTTTGCCGCTGCTGTTGCTGCTAACCCCTCTCCCTTGAGGGAGAGGATGTCTTCGCGCCAGCGAAGACAGGTGAGGGTGACGCTTTGCCTCGCAGGGTGCCACCACAAACTCGTTTGCGGGTGGCTGAGCCTCGCAACGGGCCGGCAGAATGAGCCTTGCCTGGCCGGTCGCGGCTTCCTGGCCCAGGTCCGCCTCTTGCGTCAATCGAACTTGTTTCGGGATTGTTCGGAACTCCGCCCCGTCGGCTGATCCGGGTCCGATCAGCCGTGCAACACCATCTCCTGAAACCATCGGCAACTCATGCCAGACCTTTAATCATACCGCACAAGGCCCCTCTGGTCAATTATTTACGCTGACTGAAAGATAATTGGGGGTGGTGCTGGAGACCATCGTCGTCTGCGCAGCAAGGCCCCGGATCCGGCCCTGCGCGGGTCCAGACCGGGCACATGTTTTAAAGGTCGCTGGTCAACAAATCTAAACAATACCTACTCAGTCAAATAACCAACTCACTTTCGTAGGAAGGTTCGAGTACTCAATCGTGTAGGTAAGGGTGCGCTTGCCCTGCACGTCACCTTTCATAGGCGGCACTTCAACCTGGAAATGCAGAAAATCCGGCTCCTCCTTGTCGGGCTTATCGGACTGTTCGAGCAGCTTCCAGTGGCGGTACGGGAGCCGATCCTTGATCTTTACCGTGACGGGCTCCTCCTTTGCGCTGGTCAGGGTAATTTCCACAGTCTGAACAAGGCGACGCCCTGGGGCATCCTTCTCCTCTTTAATTATTTGCCGCTTGCCATTAAGGTCATATGCATTGCCAATGTGCAGCGACACAGTCTCGCCCCGCTTAGTGTGGGTAATGTCATCCTGCCCCACGAATTCGAGAGACCCATCGTCGCCGTCACGCTTGTAGACGCGAACTGTCCCGGCGGGCAGAGGTTTACCCAGTTGGTTTGCTGCAGTGTTGGAAACTTCAAGCAAGACGTTGACTTCAGTTGAGTCGTGGATGTACAAGGGGTCGAAAATCCCCCCGCTCGTGCTCTCGATGGTGGGCTGGTAACGGTAACTTTTTGTCACCTTGACATTATCGGCCGACAGCAGTCGAAGCTGCTTTATTTCATTGTTGGCCAGTGTAGTGCGTTCCGGAAATTCGTACAGATAGTATTCGAAGAATTGTTTTTCGGACATGTCTTCGGAGAACCAGTCTTTGCCGACTGCGGCCTCGGCCACGACCCATTCCCGTCGCCACTGAACATTGCCACCCATGAGTTTCAGGCGGGCATTGTGGAAGGTGGTGCCGGTGCGGTTCTCGACTGTGGCCCATCCGCCGAGGTTGATGCGGGAGTCATTGTCGTTGAGAACGGCCACATAATCGGCCCGCCAGGCAATCTCAGCTGCCTGGTAAGCAACCTGGATTTTATGCTCGCCAGGCTGGGCTGCATGCACTTTCCAGAGCAGGGTCGGCTCAGTAAGCAGCGAGTCGGGAAGAGCGGCGAACCGCAGACTGCGCACATTCTCATTGCGGCGAATGACAGAGACGCCGGTATCGGTAAGCAGACCGAGGTGCGCGTCATCCGAAAAGAGTAACTTGCCTGTAATGTTGTTGCCATCGCTCAGGCTGATGCCGATGTTCTGGTTGATGTGCAGTTGAAGGAGCCGGTTCGTGTCCACCATATCGTACTGATAGTTCTGTTCCACAATGCGCGTACCTTCCGGATCGGTAAGGCTGGAAAAAGCGACGGTGGCAGGCTGGATGGTGGCAGCCACTCCCTTAATTTGGACGGCGGAAACCTCCTCCGCTATGTTGATGGTGCGATCTTCCTTGACCATGGCAAAGCCGTTGCCGTAGACGGTCAGGGTGACATCATCAGGCTGGTCTGCGGCGACACGGCCGGCCAGGTGCGGCACAACAATGCCTGCGAGAAAGAGAATCAAGACCGTGTGCGGGAATGGACGCATGTGATTGTCTCCTGCTGAAGGCGGTGTCGTTTAATGCAACTACTGATACTAATGCCTGAAGTCGCCAAAAATCGAAGAAAATAAATTTTAATCGCCGCAGGGCTGCTTCCGACCATGACGCCCCTCGGCCGAATAAGTGGTGCCATGGTCTGACGAAGTCAGGCCATGATAACTGCTGCATACTGCGTGGGATGTTCCGCAGCGGGCAGACCATCATGCCCGGCTTGTCCTCGCGTGTGCCACCATATCCCCGGGCAATGCCCGGGGCTTCAACAGCAAAAGCTCGGCCCCCCGCCCCTATTCCATCGATGGCGGGCGGCGGCGGCTCTTTTTCTCGCTTTGCTGCCGCTTCGCCTCCAGGCGCTTGCGGCGACTGGCCCGCGTCGGGTTGGTCTTGCGGCGGATCTTCGGCGGACGGGCCGCCCGGCGCAGCAAGTCGACCAGCCTGTCCAAGGCCGCCTGACGATTCTGCTGCTGGCTGCGGTACTGGCGAGCCTCGATGATCAGCACGCCTTCGTTAGTCAGACGGCTGCCGGCCAGCAGTCGCAGGCGACGCCGCACCGGCTCCGGCACACCCTCGGCCTGCGTGGTGTCAAACCGCAATTGCACGGCGCTGGAGGTCTTGTTGACGTGCTGCCCGCCGGGACCGGAGGCCCGAATAGCCTCGAAAGTCAGCTCTCGCTCATCAATTTGTACACCCGGAGCAATTTCTATCATGCCCATCAGTTTACTCGCCAGCCTTGGCCGCCGCCAGTGCCTGCTTATATGATATGTGGAGCGCTTGCATTTGGCTGGCCCGGTGCTATAATAGGCAGCTTCACCTGGCGCCGGCGGTTTGCGCCGGCCGGGCCACGGTTGCAGGCAGCCATACCCGGTGGATTGCATTGGACCAGGCAGTATGCCTCTGGCCGACGTAGCTTCCGGGCGGCACTCAGGCCGAACCACGAGGCAGACAAACTTCATCACAATAGGAGCAATAAGCTGATGCCAGACATTGACTTGCGTAAGATTGACGCGCTCCGTACAGAGGGCAGGAGCGACGAGGCCCTGGCCACGCTCGATGCCGATGGCGACAAGGGCTCGGCCGATTATTTCTATGCCCGCGGACGCATTCTGGAAGACCTTGGCCGGCACGAAGAGGCCACCGAGGCCTACGAGCAGGCCCTGCGGATTCGCGAAGATCATCGCCCCGCTCGCTTCAGGCTCGGTTTTCTGGCCGATTTACGCGGCGACGAGGACAAGGCCATCGCCTGCTACGAGCAGTGCGTAGCCCGGGCCCCGCAGGACGTGCCCTCGCTGCTGAATCTGGGCACCCTGTACGAAGAGCGCGGCTATGTCGACCCGACCTACTACGACAAGGCCATCGAGGCCTACAAGCATGTGCTGGACATAAATCCCAACAACATGCGGGCCCGCCTTGCTTTGCGCGACGCCCAGGCCGCTAAGGTCATGTTCTACGACGAGGAGCAGGAGCGTCGTCGCGATCGTCGCAACCAGGTGCTCGAGATTCCGGTAACCGACTTCGAACTCAGCGTTCGCAGCCGCAACTGCCTGAAGAAGATGAACGTCCGCTCCCTTGGCGACCTGATCATGCACAGCGAGCAGGATCTGCTGGGCTACAAGAATTTCGGCGAAACCAGTTTGTCCGAGATCAAGGAGATGCTGACCCAGAAAGGCCTCTACCTGGGCATGGGACTGGAGCAGTCGCCCAAAAAGCGGCCCACTTTCGCCACCGCCCGTCCGGAACCGGTCGCACAGGCCGCCCCGCAGGCCGAGCCGGCCAACGAGGCCGAGAGCCTGCCGATTGAGGCGGTCGAGTTTTCGGTCCGCAGCCGCAAGGCCTTCCAGCGTCTTGGCATAAATACCCTTGGCGACCTGGCCAGCCGCAGCGAGGCCGACCTGATGTCGATCAAGAACTTCGGCCAGACGTCGCTGACAGAGGTCAAGCAGAAGCTTCTGAAGTATGGGCTGGACTTGCGGGAAGATTAACCGCGAAGCATTTCCGGCAGAACATAACGAAACCGCGACGGGCAATCATGCTCATCGCGGTTTCTTTATTTTCGCTTACGCCGCTACAGTTTGTGGCCCGGCGGCGGGTGCTTAATCGTCGCGCAGGCCGTTGAAGATTTCCAGTATCTGCCAGCGGCGGATACCGTCCTCTACAGACAGTTCCACCTCGTCGCCTGTTGCGTGACCCATGAAGGCCATGGCCAGGGCGGCACGGTAGGAGTAGATGCCGCGAGGCAGGTCGCCATCCCACGGACCGAGGAAGCGCCAGGTGCTTTCTTCGCCGGTATCGAGGTTTCGCACCTTGACGCCGCTGCCGACGGTCACAGTGTCGCTGTCGGCCATGGTGGGCGGGATGATTCGCGACTTCTCCAGATCTTCCTGCATGGCCCCGGCCCGCTCGCCCAGCCGGTCGCGTTCCTCGAGAGCGGCGGTAAACTCGGCATTTTCGCTCAAATCGCCCCTGGCCGCAGCTTCGCCGATAGCCCGGGCATTGGCCGGCACCTTCACGTTGCACAGTTCGGTAAACTCTTCCTGCTTGCGCTGCAGGCCTTCGGCCGTGGTGTAAACAACGTTTTCCTCCCACGGCGGAATGATTTCCAGAAAGAGCGTCGGGTGATGCCGCCGCAAAAGCTCCAGAATGCGTCCGCGGTGCAGGTCGCTGAAGGCCGCATTGCGGTGCAGAACATGCCTGACGCGTTCGGCTCCCTCGTTATCGGTCTTGCTGATGACCTGGTCCAGGGCCTGGAAGTTGCGACTGGAAAGAGCGCTGCGGATGGCCGCCACCATGTTCTGATCGACCGTGCCGGCCCGGGCCATTTCGTTGGCCAGCATCAGCAGTCGGGCGGCAATGGTCAACTGGTCCAGCTGGCCCAGTTCCTGCGGCCCGTTGCCGGTGGTCGAGACCTTCCACAGCCAGACCAGCAGGGCCGGAGCCCGGTGCGGACGCTCGACAGTCTGGCTGACTAGCGGAGCCAGCAGGGCCGCATGGCCCTCGCCGGCCAGGGTGTCGGCGATGATCTGGCCTGAATTCGCGCTGGCTCCGGGGAGCATCTCAACGTACACCTGCGGCCACTGATCGGGCAGACGGTGTCGCAGGGCGTTCAGCACGTGCTCAACCAGTCGCTCATCGGCAATTTGCGGGATTATGGCCGCCCTGTCGCCGCAGGCCTCCAGCAGTTCCGGCAGCACGGGCACCGCCTTGGGCTGATCGCCTTCGGGCAACGGCAGATCATCCAGCAGGGCCGCCGCCGACAGAGCCATGGCCGGCTGCTTCGGCTGCAACTCGATGATCATCTTGCGCAACTGCTCGCCGTAGAATTGCAGCAAATCGACGTGCGGCTCGTTGCCCTCGTGCAATTCGTGCAGGTAGTCCAGCACCTCGCCCAGCTTGGCCTGCGGGCCATCGGCCTCGTTGAAGCTGGCCTTGCGCTCCTGGTCGAAGGCCACCGGCTTGCTCCTTAGAACAAGCACGGGCTGCGAATCGTCGCTCATCTCGATCATCGGATCGCGCTTCAGCTGAGCCTTGATGCCACTGAACCAGCGGCCCCACGATTTTGTGGGTACGGCGGGCGCCAGGCGCGACTTCAGGTCGCGCGTCTCCATACGCGGGCCGTAAGTCCGCAGAACCATGCGGATCAGCTCGCGAGGGTCGTCCTTGGCAAGCTGGGCCAGCCTGTCGGGAGTGTAGGTAATGACCGCCAGAAAATCATCCGGCGGCTGCACCGTCACGCGCTCCAGGGCCTTGGCATCATAGTTGCGACTGATTTCTTCCGGAAACTCGATGACCAGGGCGGCTCTGTCGGGTGACAGACCGCGCACCCGCCCGGGCTCCTTGTACCAGTTATCGCGGACAAACGTTCCGGGCTTCAGGGCCAGCAGCAGTTCCAGCCGCTCAGTGGCCTGCGGAAACGGCAGGTCATCGCGCCGGACGGTCATATCGAGCATCCGGTCGAGCCCCTCACGGTCGCCATGAATACGCCCGAAGAGCGTGCAGGTCTCCTGGCGGATGGAATCGGTGCCCTTGAGGTACGGAGCGGCGGCCAGCAGGGCCTTCATTTCGGCCTGCGGGCCTTCTTTCTCCGCCAGTTCGGTGAGCATGAACCAGGCCAGTTGATCGGCCCGGCCGTTTTCATCGCGGGCGCTTACGCCCTCCAGCACCGACAGCAGCCCGCCCAGGGCAATTTCGCCCTCCTCCAGGGCGGCCAGCCAGGCCGTCTCAAGTTCGTCGAAATCCTGACGCATCACCAGCTTCTTCAACCTGGTAAGATCGATAGTTCCGCCACTCTGCGACATAGGTTTTTCCTGTACAGGGGATATTGGTCAAAAGGCGCCAGCTCCGCGTATGGCGCAGGATAAGGATTTTACGTGCTGGAACGATAATGGCAAGATACTTCCCGGAAAGAGCGCAGCGGGGGCGTAGCGCCAAGGGCCGGATGAGGGTGGCCACTACCCCTTCTCCCTGGACGGGAGAAGGGGGCCCGCAGGGCCCGGATGAGGGTGCCGCCCTCAGAGGCTTTCGCGGCGTTTGGCTGCCTCCAGCGACAGTCGGGCCCAGGGCTGGGCTCGCAGGCGAGCAATTCCGATTGGCTGGCCTGTCTCTTCGCAGATGCCATAGGTACCCTCAGCCATTCGCTTAAGGGCGGCATCAATTTCGCCAAGCTGGTCTCGTTCTCTACCAAGGAGGTCCAGATCCAGGTCGCGCATGAACAGGTCGGTGCCCTGGTCGGCCGGATGCGTCGGCAGATTTGACAATCCGCCACCAATATTGCCCGGTTGCAGTTGCCCTTCGACATCGTGCGTCAGATCGTCAACAGTGCCTATCAGTTCGTTTCGCTTTTCCACCAACACCTTGCGCAGCTCTTCAATCTGCTCGGGCGAGATTTTTTTGCTGCTTTTGTCGGCCCTGGCCATCTTGTCATCCTCCAAAACATTCCGTAGCTATGTCAGAGGCATTATAGCACGAGTGGCGACGGCCGGACTCCGGGTGTTACCCCCGCAAAGTGAATGGGGTGAGGCCTGATTTGCGGAAGCAGCGATTTTGACTGGTTGAGCGGGCGCCTTATGTGCTTTATGATTAAGATCAGCCGGCATGTGCAGTGAAATCGCTTCAGCCTGAAAAAACTCCTCCGGCCGCTGACGAGTTGGACCGGCACGTGCTCCGGACATTCAGGACATGCTTGAGAGGGGGGATGGGTATATGCAATATCACGAGTTTATCGGACACGTTCAGCACAGGGCCAGACTGGGAACCCTGGGCGATGCCGTGCGGGCGGCAAATGCCACGTTACAGACCTTGGCCGAAAGGCTGCCGGGCGATGAGGCCGAGCATCTGGCGGCACAGTTGCCTTACGAGATAGGGCGCTTTATCCGCGAACATGCCGCCGGGTTTGAACGCTTCGGCGTCGACGAGTTTTTCAATCGCGTAACCGACCGCGAAGGCATCGATAAGCCCGAGGCGGTCTATCATGCCAGGGCGGTGCTTGAGGTGCTGAAGGAGGCCATCAGCGCCGGCGAACTGGAGCAGGTCAGGAACCAGTTGCCCGGCGAGTTCATGCCATTGTTCGATGCCGGGAGCGAAGGACAGATGCGATTCCACTGAGCGGCAGCCATCGGACAATTAACGCTTGGTCAGACGCGGCGGGTCTCCGGGGGCCCGCCCGTTTGCTTTTGCCGTTGCCGTTGCCGTTGCCGTTGCCGTTGCCGTTGCCGTTGCCGTAGTCGTTGCCGTTGAAGCCCCCGGCACTGCCGGGGGATCGGATCGTCAATCGTCTGCGGCGTCCTCCTTTGGCGAATCTTCCGGCCTGCACTCGCCGATGACAGAACTGATAACGCCCGAGAGGTGGGCCATCTGGAACGGCTTCTGCACGAATTCGGCAAAGCCCTCCTTGCGGGCCTTCTTGAGGTCGGCCTCCATGCTGTAGCCACTGGAAAGCACGGCCTTGACCTGCGGATCGATCTTCTTCAGGCGGCGCAGGCAGGCCAGCCCGCTCATTTCCGGCATGATCATGTCGATGATTACCAGCACGATCTCATCCTTACGCTGACCGAAAATCTCCACCGCCTCTTTGCCGCCGGCGGCCGGCAGAACTTTGTAACCCATGGTCTCCAGCATGCGGCTCACGCTGGCACGAACAACTTCTTCGTCATCCACCAGCAGTATTGTGCCGCAACCGCTGACCACGGGCGACTCGGCATGCATGGCCATATCCTCTTCGGCCTCGGCCGTCGGAAAGTAAATGCGGAAGGTGGTGCCCATGCCAGGCTCGCTGTAGAGCTGGATCGATCCACCGTGGTTCTTGACAATGCCATAGACCATGGCCAGCCCCATGCCGGTGCCTTTGCCCACTTCCTTGGTGGTGAAGAATGGCTCGAAGATGCGGGCCTGAATATCCTTGGGGATGCCCTGCCCCGTGTCGCTGACCCGCACCATCAGGTAACGCCCTGGCTTGACGCCATGGTGAATGCTGCAATATTCATCGTCCAGCACAACATTATCAGTTGCCAACTCCAGCTTGCCGCCATTGGGCATGGCATCGCGGGCATTAACCGAGAGGTTCAGTATGACCTGCTGTATCTGTGTCGGGTCGCCGGTGATTATCGGATTCAGGGCCTGCAGACCAAGTTCAACCGAGATATTCTTCTGGAAGGTGCGCGAGAGCAGGTTGGTAACGTCCTGAATCTGACTGTGCACGTTGAAGGCGATATCCTGGTACTTGCCGCCACGGGCAAAGCCCAGTAACTGGCTGGTGAGTTGGGCTGCTTTGCGGGCGGCGCTCTCGATGGCCTCTGCGGCTTCGCGGACATCGCTGCCTTCGGGGGCCCCGAATTTCATCAGGTCGGCATAGCCCAGTATGCCGGTCAGCAGGTTGTTGAAGTCGTGGGCCACGCCGCCGGCCAGTGTTCCGATGGCCTCCATCTTCTGGGCCTGCAGCAGTTGCTGGCGAAGCCTGTCGCGTTCCTTTTCGGCCTGTTTGCGGTCGGTAACATCAACCAGCAGCGTAGCCAGTTGCCCGCTCTGCGGCCTGAAGGCCGTAACTTCAAGCAGCAGGCCGTAGTTCGGCGACTCGAACTCAAACCTGGTGGCCTCGCCCGATTTGACCACCTGGGCAAAAGTCTGCATCAGTCGCTCGTCGATCTTGGGCACGAATTGTCGCACTGTGGTGCCGAAAAGCGCTTTGGCTTTGACCTGAAAGGTTTGCTCGAAAGACGGGTTGACTTCGAGAAACCGGAAATCCACTTTTTCAGGGTCGTCAACATCAATGGCCTCCAGCAGAGCAAAGGCATCGTGCATGGTTTCAAAAAGATCCCGATAGCGTTGCTGGCTGCGACGAAGCTCGTCCTCGGCCGTGACACGATCTGTAACATCGGTCATGAAACCCTCAAGCACTTCATTCTGCCCTTCTGCATGTTCTACGGCGCGTCCCATCTCGAGAATCCAGCGGACCTTGCCATCGGCCCGACGCAGCCGGTAAGTGATATTGAACGGTTGCTGCTTGGCCACGGCCGCCTGCACATCGTGCCACACCAGCCGCCGGTCTTCCGGTTCGATTAATTCACTGTAGGAAATATCCCGATTTTGCTGCAATTGCTCGGGCCTGTAGCCGGTCAAGTCGGTAGAGCCATGACTGACGTAGACCATGGTCCATTGCTGGTCGTTTATGCAGCGATAAGCCATGCCCGGCAGGTTGCTGAGCAGAGTCGCCATGCGTCGCTGGCTTTCGCGCAAGGCGTCTTCGGCCTCGCGGTGCTGAGTCACATCGCGGCCTACGCCGATGATGGCTTCGACCTTGCCCTGTTCGTCGAGTATGGCCGAATCGGACCAGGCAAACCAGCGCCAGCCCGAGCGGGTCATGGCCCGCTGCTCCAGGTCCACCTTGTGCGGGGGGTCAAATACCCTGTTCCATGCCTCCTCGGTGGCCGGGCGGTCCTGCTCGTGCACCAGCGGCATGAAACTGTTGCCAATCAACTCCTCTTCGCTCTTGCCGAAAGTCTCGCAATAGTTCGGGCTGGCGAATATGATGCGGCCCTGCGGGTCGACCTTCACTACCAGGTCGCTCAGATTCTCCACCAGCAGGCGGTAATCTTCTTCGCTCTGCCTCAGGGCCCGTTCCGACTCGACTCGCCAGCTGACATCTTCGAAGGTGGTTACCGCTCCGTCATAGTCGCCGTCAGCATCGTACAGCGGGGCGTGGTTGATGGAGACTGTACGCTCCTGGCCGGCCGCCGTTCGGATTTGCAGCCGACGATCGTAAATGGTTTCGCTGCGGCCATCGATCCGGCTGAAAAGCTGTTGCTCGCCCGGAAGAAGACTGCTCTCGGCCTGCTCAGGATTCCAGACAGAGTCGCAGGCCTGCCCCTGAATCAGGCTGCGCGGCAGTCCCAGAATCTCCTGAGCCCTGGCGTTGGCGAAGGTGACGACGCCTTTGCGGTCGCCCAGCAGAATGCCCACCGGACTGGTCTCCATTATCCGCGCCAGCAGGTCGCGCTCGCGCTGCAGGTCCTGCTGATTGCGCTTGCGATTGGTGATGTCGCGGATGGTCTCGATGGCTCCAACCATGTTGCCCTGCTCATCGTACAGGGCACTGGCCGTGGCCCAAAGGTAGCCACCCTGGCCGTGGTAGATGCTGGGCACGAACTTTTCGACCACCACCCGACCGTTGCTGTTTTCCACGTAATCGTACTGCTGATGGACCTCGTCGTCGTCCCGCCAGAGCATGTCGATGACAATCGGCCGGCGCTTGCCGTAGAAGGGAATGGCATACTCGTAGTCGCCCTTGCCGATCATATCTTCCTTCGGCACCCCGGTCATCTCCTCCAGGGCCTTATTCCAGGCGATGACCTGCCGCTGGGAATCCAGGACAAAGGTGGCGTCGGGCAGAAAGTCGATTATGTCGAGCAACCGACGGTGTTCCATGCGCAGTTGTCGCTCAACACGGTGCATGGCCGACACATCGGTTATGACTGCAAAGCTGCCGATAAACTGGCCGCTCTCATCAAACAGAGGTCGCGGCGAGACAACCACCTCCATCAGCGAGCCATCTTTGCGCCGGAAAAGGCTCTCGTAGGGCGCATCGGCGCCCTGCTTGCGAAGCTCTATCTGGTCGTGGTATGCGCGGTGGTGGCTTGGGGCCAGGGTCTCTTCGACCCGCATGTTCAGCAACTCCTCGCGGGTGTAGCCGAGCATGCGGCAAAAGGCTTCGTTGATGTAGGTCAGCCGCTTGTCGGCATCCTGCATGGCCAAGCCTTCGTTCATCGTCTCGACCAGGCGCTCGAAGTGCTGCTCGGTCTTTCGCAGCTTGGCTTCCCTCTGCAGACATTCTTCGAGCTTGCGCCGGAGCATGTCGAACTGCTCGTCGCTCTGGGGCTTGTGCGATTGCGGCGAATTGTCAGAATCCGCTTCAGGATGTGATGCCACTGTCAGCAATCTCCCTGAACAGAGTGGTTATAGGCATAAAGGATAGATTAAATCAGATTTGGTGACAAAGAATAGTGCCTTTTCGCAAATCGGGGTAATATGACACCAAGCGCGGGGCCTGCCGGCGGGGCTTGGGCCCGAGGCAATGCGCTAACTTCAGGAGGGCGAGCAGATGGCAGAAATGGAACTGGCAAAACTGAAATGCACAGCCTGTCGCGGCGATGCCGAAGCGCTTAAGGGCGAGAAGATCGAGCATTTCCGGCGAGGGATTTCGGCCGAATGGCGGGTAGAGGAGGAACATCACCTGGTGCGGAGCTTTAAATTCAAGGATTTTGCCCAGGCCCTTGAGTTTGTCAACTGCGTGGGAGCCATTGCCGAACAGGAGCAGCACCACCCGGACATTCACCTCTCCTGGGGCAAAGTGCGAATAAAGCTGTACACCCACAAAATTGATGGCCTGCACGAGAACGACTTCATTCTTGCCGCAAAAGCCGACAGTTGCTACAAAGATTGACGAAGGCAGCAGGCCGGAGTATCGGCTGATGGCAATCAGGGCTTCAGGAAATATTGACTTCTGGAGGATTACCAATGACGAAATTGAAAACAATTGTGACAGCAACGCTGGTTGGCCTGGTACTGGTTCTGATGGTTGGCTGCGGGGGCGATAACGGGGCCCGGAGCCCATACTGGCTGGAGTATTCGCGGATTGGCGGGCCGGATGGCGTCAACGAGCAGTTGACAATCATGCCCGACCAGAGTTACGTGATGATTCTGGCCGAAGATCGGACCGAAGGCCAGTTGTCGCCGGAGTTCTGGGAACAACTGCGCATCTGGCAGTCGGAAATTCCGTCTTTCACCCATGTTGCGCCGACCGAGGAGGCTGAGCAGGGGCCGGTGGAGACGCTGCGCTGGTCGAGCGATGTCTCGGGCACACCCGAGGCCGACCGCCCCCAACGCATGCTGCAATGGACCCGCGAAATGATTGAAGACCTGCGGCTGGATGCTGAAGAAGCAGCAGGAGAAACAGAAGAAGGCAATTGACCTCAGGGGCGCCCATTTTGCCGCATGAATTTGGCATCGTTGGGCAGTGCTGCCGGGTATGGCCGATTGTGGCGAAGGCGGGTTGCCGTTTCAACCCCTCCCCCTTTTGAAGGGGGAGGTGCCCCGAGCCTAGCTCGGGGCGGTGGGGGTCGGCGAAGCCCCCAGCAAATCACGAGCGATGGAGCGCCCCCCCGCAGCAACAATTGTCTGTTTTTACAGAAACCCTTCTGCAGCAAGGCCGGTTATAATCTTATCAGGGCTTCAACCGTTGCCGCGAGCCGCCGCTTCGCCGGAGGCCGGGAGCAACAAAGCCAATCATTTCTTTCGGAGGCAGCACCATGTTCAACGGCAATTTGCAGGTGATCCTTCACATTCTGTTGGCGATGATCCCGCTGGTCATCTGCGCCCGGTCGATAACCGCCAGCGAAGCTCCCGTGGCCAGAGCAATGGGGGCCGCCGACGCCCTGGAAAAGGGCATGGCAGCCGACAAAGTGCGGCTGAACTCGGCCGGTGACGGTCTGATCCTGTACGACCACCTGCTGATCGAAGACGATTCGCCGGGCATCAGCAGCACAGCCAGCTGGATGAAGCAGAACCGTTCGCCCAGCGAGCGTCTGACGGGCGATGTACGGGTGCGCAAAATAATCCACCTTGATCGTGTGGGGGGCCTGGAAGCGCGGCTGTATGTTCCCTCCGGCGTAGCCCTGACAATAAACGGCCAGCCAGTTGAAACGGCCCGCAGCACTGACTATCCAATTATCCCGTTGGAGGTGCTCCGGCAGGGTTACAACGAGATTGACCTGGCCGGCCGGGGCCGCGGCCAGACGGTGAAGATGGCCACCCGGCAGGCCATAGCCGAGAACGACCCGCAGAGGCAGGCCGACCAGCCGCGAAGCTTCCGCAGCGAAGATGGCGGGCAATCGTGGCAACCGGTCGATGGCGAATTCATGGTCCGCCTGCACTTGCGGCAATACGCTCCGGAGGGCAGCCTGCTGTCGCCGGTCATCGACTTTGCCGGCCAGGATGGCGCAGCCCCCGCCGGGCAAGTCAGTCTCGGCCGCGTAGGGTTGAAGGTGGACGCCGACGTGCCGGAGAAGACGTCTCTTAAAATGCTGATCCGCAGCGGGAGCAGCCCTGTTGTGCAGGACGGGTTGTGGACCGACTGGCGGGCGGCAACCGAAGCGGCCCCCGCTCCGGCCGGGCACAGGTATCTGCAATGGAAGGCGGTTCTGCGGAGCGACGATCCGGCCGCCACACCGACACTTCGCAACATAACCGTGGAGGCCGCGCCGCAGGTTGATGCCCCGCCCGACTGGGCCGGCGGACTTCGTCTGACTTCGTCCCGCAATGCCGACATCCGCTATACGTCCATCCCGTTTGCTTACGAAGATCCGAACCATCCGAAAATGGTGGCCCTGCGCGAAAAGTACAAGCTGGACGAGGTTATAGCCGACGGCAAGAGCGAGTTGGAGAAGATGGTCCTGCTGCGCAACTGGGTGGCCTCGCGCTGGAAGTACAAGCCGCCGGCCGAGACGTATCCGGCCTGGGATGCCGACGAGATCATCACGGGCAAACTCGGCTTCTGCGTGCAGTACGCCATTGTCTTCATGCAGTGCGCCACCAGCCTCGGATACCAGACGCGTTTCGTCTTCGGCAATCATTATGGCACCGGCCACGAGGTAATTGAATACTGGTCGAACGAGTTTGAGAAGTGGGTAATGTTCGACGTCAACGGCAACATGCATCACCTGGACACCAGCACCGGCAAGCCCATGAGCATGCTTGAATTGCACGACCTGGTGCTCAACGAAGGCTACGGCGACAAGGTGGCCACCTACGCCAACCGGCCCAAAGGCGTGGTTACAAGCGACGCCGTGGCCACCTGCTACGACATGCAGTTGACGCCCGAAAAGCCGAAGAAGCCGACGCCCGATGGCCGCTTTGCAGTGCCCATGCAGTGGCTGCATTTGCGCTGGATGGCCCGGAACAATTTCTACGCTCAGCCGCAGCCGATACCGATTGCTCAGGGCAGCCATTGGGACTGGGCCGACTACATTTGCTGGGATGACGCTCGCACGCCCCTGCAATACCGTTACCGCAACTTCACCAGCCGCCGGTCGGACATCGAATGGACCATCAACCAGGTGCGCTTCGACCTTGCCTTCGCAGATGAGCAGGGCCAGTTGCGGGTGCAGATGGGCACGGTTACGCCATACTTCGAGACCTTCCTGGTGCGCCGCAACGACGGCGACTGGTCGGCCGCTGACCGCACTTTCGACTGGAAATTGCAGCCCGGCAAAAACCGCTTGGAGATGCGCGTGCGCAATACCTCTGGCATTCTCGGCCCGGTCAGCCATGTGGAGGTGGAGTTCGAGAATTGATCGGCAACAAGGGCAAAAAACCAGCCGCGGCACTCCAACTGGTTCTGCTCTCAGCCCTGGTGCTGCTGGTGGGGGCTTGTCATCGTGCGGACACTCTCTCGCCGGGCGAGCGCGAGGAGATCCGGGCAGGCTTGCGGGCTTCGGCCGATGCCTCGCCGGTGGACTCGCCGAGCCCTGCCCCGGCCGAGCGTTCCGCCGACATTCCAGACGCTGGCAAGGTTGACAATGTCGCCGCCGAGCGCCCTGCCGTCGTCGGCGACGACGATGGCGCGGCCGAGTTCCGCTTCACGGCGGTAGTCATTAAAATCGACCCGCTGCCTGCCCATCGCGGCCCGATAATGGTGGTCGCCAACGACCCGCGTTTTGCCGTGGTCGTCCAGGTGCTGCGCGAGCTAGAGGGCCGCCTGCCGATGGACGAGACAACGCGTCGGCTGACACTCGGCATTCACAGTATTGTGCTGGATTTGTCGCCCGATGGTGAGGTTGCCAGGGAAGGCAAGGTGATGGAATTCACCATCCGCCGGCGGCCAGGCGGGAGCCGCCGGCTGCGGGTTAGCAGCATCCAATGAAGCCGTCGCATGGCGGCCATCCGGCGGTGATTTCTAGCGCACCTTCGAGGTCAGCTTGTTTCCCACCGTCGGGTACGCATACAGCGTGCGGCGCAATTCCTCGGCGGTCAATTGCTGTCGCACGGCCAGTGCCAGCAAGTTAATCACTTCTTCGGCCTGCGGCCCGGCAATGTGCGCCCCGCAAATGCGATTGCTGTCGTTATCGATAAGCACCTTGTAACGCCCCCTGGCCTGCCCCATCTGCTGCAGTAACTTCCAGTCGCCCATGGTGCCCTGCACCACTCGCACTTCAATACCCTGCTGGCTGGCAGCTTCCTCGGTCAGTCCGACGGTGGCCAATGGCGGATGGGTGTAGACGACACTGGGTATGGCCCGGTAATCGGGTTGCCTGGGCTCATCGTGCAGCAGGTTATGAGCGACAACCACGCCCTCCAGGGACGAGACCGGAGTAAGCGGCGGCCCGGCAGTTGCCGCCACGTCGCCGGCGGTGTAGACGTGCGGATTGCTCACGCTGCGCAGGTTCTCATCCACAAGTATGCCCCGAGCATCGGCCGCGACACCGCCCTGCTCCAGGTCCAGGTCGGCCACGGCGGGCACCCGACCGGCACCGTGCACCACCATGTCGCCGACAAAAAATGAATCGCGATTGCTGCACTCGGCACAAATGCCCTGCGGCTCGCGGCGAATGCCGTCAACACAACTGTTGACTTCGATTCGCATGCCGATTTTCCGCGACTCCGAAACCAGCTCATCAACCACGTCGGCATCGAACCCATTCAGTACGCGCGGCAACTGCTCCAGGATTGTGACATCGGCCCCGAAGTGGGCCACAATGTGGGCAAACTCGAACGAGATGTAGCCGCCACCGATAAAGGTGAGCCGGCCCGGCAATTCGTTCAGCTCCAGGAACTGATCGCTGGAGGTAATCAGGTCCTCGCCCCTGATTTTCAGCGCTCGGGGCGTCATGCCGGTGGCGATGACAATGCGATGCCCGCGGATTATCTGGCCGCCGATGCGCACCGAGTCGTCGTCGACAAAGCGGCCGATGCCCTCGAACAGCACAATGCCCGCCCGCCGCAGGTCCTGCCGCGTGTTATCGCCAATAGGAGCGGTGAAGGACCGTTTGAACGACATCAGCGTGGGCCAGTCAACCCGCAGATGGCCGCTGATGCCGTGGCTGTTCATTCGGCGGCTCCAGTTGATGAGCGAGGCGGCACTGGTCAGGGGCCACTTGGCGTCGCACCCGCTGTTGGCACAGGTTCCACCGGGCGTGCCCGATTCGACCATAGCCACCGACCATCCCGCCTTGCGGCACTGATAGGCCGGAATCTGCCCGGCGGTGCCACTGCCAATCACTACAAGATCGAACATTTGCGGCATTGGAAAATCCCCGTCCTGCTATCGGTTTTCGCCCTGCCATGGGCCCGCAGCACTAGCCTGCCAAGGGCCGGCCCTTCAGACTGCATCATAAACGAGAAATCGTACAAACTGTGGGCCATTAACAGCCGCAGCCGGGGCTTCTTCGCCGTGGCACGGCCATCCTGGCCGTGAGTGCCGGGGGGCATCCTGCCCCTCGGCCTGCTTCTGTTTCTGTTGCCGTTGCTTCTGCCGTTGCTTCTGCTTTTGAAGCCCCCGGCACTGCCGGGGGATCGAGCTTCCCTTAACTTCCCGCCAAACAACAGCAACGACAAAAGCAACAGCATCCCCCGGCAATGCCGGGGGCTTTAACAACACGTTGCCGCGCGGGGCTTCTTCGCCGTGGCACGGCCATCCTGGCCGTGAGTGCCGGGGGGGCATCCTGCCCCTCGGCCTGTTTCTGTTGCCTCTCTGTTTTTGGTGTCGTGGCCAGACTCAGGGCCAAAGATAGCCCAATCGCCGCTTAACCCATAACCACACCCTGTGAAGCCTCCACGGGCAGGATGCCCGTGGAACGCATGGGCAGGATGCCCATGCCACTGGAAAACGGCCGCAGCCGGCACGCCCCTGGGGCCAATCGGCGAATTCCAGTACCAGTCGCCTTAGCCGACCCACTGCTACCGCAAATCGGTTAGACTGGGGATAGCGTGGTGCCAAAGTATGCCATGCTGGATGAACTTGACAACGTGGCCATAGCATTCAGCCAGAAGAACCCCGGCGTCGAACGCCGTAGCATTCGATTGACGCGACCGGGTGTCGCAATGGATGCGGGCCACATTTGATAAGGGGAAGAGAGCTATGAAAACAGTCCAGATGAGCGATCTGACGGCACTTATCGAGCACGCCCACCCATTGAGCATCAGCATCTACATGCCGTCGCATCGCGGAGGGTCGCAGACGCGGCAGGACCCGATACGATTCAAAAACCTGTTGCGCAAGGCCGAACAGCAATTGGTCGAACATGGCATGGCCGAGGGCAATGCCAAGCAGCGTCTGGCCCCGGTTACTAAACTGTTGCTGGAAACCGACTTCTGGCGTCACCAGGACAGCGGCCTGGCGGTCTTCATCAACGAAGGCCAGCCCCGCATTTTCAACCTGCCGTACAGCACTGACGAGATGGTCTTCGTGGGCGACAGTTACTACGTTAAACCATTGCTGCCGATGGTCGGCGAGGACGGGCAGTTTTTCATCCTGGCTCTGGGGCAGGAACATGTCCGCATCTTCGAGGCCACGCGATACGATATTAATCAGCTTAAACTGGACGCAGTGCCCGAAAGCTTCGCCGAGTTCGACCGCTATGTCGAGCAGCAGAAGTCGCTTCAGCTGCACACGCCCGGCCACCAGGGCACCGAGAACGCCAAGGTCTACCATGCCCACGGGGGCGGGGCCGACGAAGCGAACGTCAAGCGGCAACTGGAGCAATTCTGCATACTTGTCAACCAGGGCCTGATGCGCTTCCTGAACAACCGGCGGGCGCCGCTCGTGCTGGCTGCCTCGGAGCCATTGGCCGGGATTTACAGGCGGGTGAATGAATACCCGAATCTTCACGATCAGGTTATTCACGGCAGCCCCGAAAGGCTGAAGCCAAACGAACTACTGGCCCAGGCCGACGGTCTTTTACAGAGCTACTTCGAGTCGTGCACCCGGCAGGCGGCCGACAACTTCCAGACGGCCGCCGCCATGGGCAAGGCCAGCCAGGACCCGGAAAAGATTGTTGCCGCGGCTTTTGAGGGCAAAGTCGATTCGCTGCTCGTCTCGGTGGAAGACCACTTGTGGGGTGTATTCGATCAGGCGTCAGGGCAACTGACTCTGCACAAGGAGCAGCAGGCTGGAGATCAGGATCTGCTGGATTTCGCTGCCGCAAAAAGTTTTCAGCACGGAGGGGCGGTTTACGGATTGCGCCGCGACGAAATGCCAAACGGAGTGATGGCTGCGGCCACCTTCCGCTATGTGAACCCGCCGGCGGAGGCAACGTAGAAGAATCCATAACCACAAAGCACGCAAAGGTCGGGCGTCCGGCGGCAAGTCAACTGTCGCCGGACGCGCCGCACCTGATGCAGATTTGCAGAATCAGTAAACACCTGTGACCAGCAAGCCAGACAACGGAGCCCGACATCATGAACGACTTCCTGCAGAACTTCAGCCCATGGGCTGTCGGTACAATTTATGCAATTGCGGCAATCGTGGCGGGCCTCATCGCCCACGCCATCATCTTCTGGATTCTTTACCGCCTGGCCCGCCGTACGCCCGGGAAAACCGACGACATCCTGGTGCAGCACCTGAGGTTGCCGGCACGCTTTGCCGCCATGGTGGTGGCCTTGTGGATAGTGTTGCCGCTGGTTCCGCTGACCATCGGGGGCCGGGTTTTCGTGCAGCACCTGCTGAGCCTGACGCTGATTGCCCTGGTGGCTTGGATACTGATTGCCCTGTCGCGCGTTTCGCGCGATGTGGTGGTGGCCAAGTATAACATTGCTATTGCCGACAATCTGCAGGCCCGAAAGGTCCGCACCCAGTTCGACGTGCTGAACCGGGTGGTTATCGTCATCGTCATAGTGCTGGCCGTCGGCACCATGCTCATGACCTTCGAGCCGGTCCGCCAGGTGGGCACCAGCATTCTGGCCTCGGCCGGCATAATCGGCATTGTCGTGGGCGTGGCCGCTCAGCGCAGCATCGGGTCGGTAATTGCCGGAATCCAGATTGCCCTGACTCAGCCAATCCGTCTGGACGACGTGGTTGTGGTGGAGGGCGAATGGGGTCGCATAGAGGAAATTGCCCTGACCTACGTAGTGGTGGCTATCTGGGACAAACGCCGCCTGGTACTGCCCATTAATTACTTCATCGAGAAGCCGTTCCAGAACTGGACTCGGGTCACGGCCGATCTGCTGGCGACGGTTTTCATATACGTGGATTATACGGTGCCCATTGAGGATGTGCGGGCCGAACTGAAGCGCATTCTGGACGAGTCGGAGCACTGGGATAAAGAGGCCTGGGTGCTGCAGGTGACAAATTCCACCGAGCGGACGCTTGAACTGCGAGCCCTGATGAGCGCCTGCAACGGTCCCACGGCCTGGAGCCTGCGCTGCGAGGTCCGCGAGAAACTTATCACTTTTCTGCAGACGAACTATCCGCAGTCTCTGCCGCGGGTGAGAATCGACATGCTTCCTCAGTCAACCGAGGACGCGCCTTCGCAGTCGGTCGAGGGGCCCCGGCAGCAATAGTTGCCAGCTTTGGCGACAAGTGCTGCGACAATCGCTGACGATAATAAACGTGGCACGGCGGAAGCGGTCCGCCGTGCCACAGTAACATCATCTTCACGCCTTGGCTGCAAAGCCCTGTTGCCAGTGGCTTAGTACATGTCGCCGCCGGCGGGCATGGCCGGGGCCTTCTTCTTCTCCGGAATCTCGCTGATCACGGCTTCGGTCGTCAACAGAAGTCCGGCAATGCTGGCCGCATTCTGAAGGGCCGAACGCTCCACCTTGGTGGGCACCAGCACGCCGGCTTTGATCATGTCTTCGTACTTGCCGCTCATGACGTTGTAGCCGATACTGCCTTCGGCTTCCTTGACCCTCTGGCAGACAATCGAGCCGTCGATGCCGGCATTCTGGGCCAGTTGCTTAATGGGCGCCTCGGCGGCCCGACGAACAATGTCCGCACCGATCTTCTGCACGGCATTCAGCTTGAGCTTGTCCAGGGCCGGCAGAGCACGCAGCAGGGCCGTGCCGCCACCGGGAAGGATGCCTTCTTCGATAGCCGCCCGGCAGGCGTGCAGGGCGTCTTCCACGCGAGCCTTCTTCTCCTTCATGGCTGCCTCGGTGGCCGCACCAACGTTAATCTGGGCGACGCCGCCGGCCAGCTTGGCCAGGCGCTCTTCCAGCTTCTCACGATCGTAATCGCTGGTGGTGGCCTCGATCTGCTTGCGGATGGAGTCGATACGGCCCTTGATGGCCGAGCTTTCGCCGGCGCCTTCGATAATCGTCGTGTTTTCCTTATCGACGGTCACCTTCTTGGCCTGGCCCAGATCCTTCAGGTCGACACTTTCCAGCTTCAGGCCGAGGTCTTCGAAGATCGGATTCGCGCCTGTGAGAATGGCCAGATCTTCGAGCATGGCTTTGCGCCTGTCACCGAAGCCAGGCGCCTTCACCGCACATACCTGCAGCGTGCCGCGCAGCTTGTTGACCACCAGCGTAGCCAGGGCCTCGCCCTCGATATCCTCGGCCACTATCAGCAGCGAGCGACCAGACTTGACCACCTTCTCCAGCACCGGCACCATGTCCTTGATGCTCGAAATCTTCTTCTCGAAGACGAGAATGTAGGGCCGGTCGAGCGTTACCTGCATGTTGTCGAAATCGTTGATGAAGTGGGGCGAAATGTAACCCTTGTCAAACTGCATGCCTTCGACCAGGTCGACCGTGGTCTCCAGGCTCTTGCCCTCTTCCACCGTAATGACGCCGTCCTTGCCCACCTTGTCCATGGCTTCGGCTATCATGCGGCCGATTTCGGCTTCCTGGTTGGCGGCGCAAGTGCCCACCTGGGCAACTTCCTTGGAGTTTTCGATCTTGCGCGACATCTTGCGGTATTCGGCAATCATGGCTTCGACGGCGGCATCGATGCCCCGCTTCAGTTCCATGGCATTGCTTCCGGCGGTGACGTTCTTGAGGCCTTCGTCAAAAATGGCCTCGGCCAGAATGGTGGCCGTGGTCGTGCCATCACCGGCAATGTCGCTGGTCTTGCTGGCTACTTCGCGGACCATCTGGGCGCCCATATTTTCGTAGGCGTCTTCCAGCTCGACCTCCTTGGCCACCGTCACGCCGTCCTTGGTTACCAGCGGCGCGCCGAACGACTTTTCCAGAACAACATTGCGACCGGCCGGACCCAGCGTGGTCTTGACGGCCTTGGCCAGAACTTTGACGCCGCGACGGATCGACTCGCGAGCCTCCTGGCTGAACGCGATTTTCTTTGCTGCCATATCATCATCTCCTGCCCACATCGGGGGCACATTTTGAAATAGACTCAGCCATTTACTCTATTCAACAATAGCCAGAACGTCGCTCTCGTTCATGATCAGCAACTCGTCGCCAGCGACCTTGACCTCGGTGCCGGCATAGCTGGTGAAGACAACCTCGTCGCCAACCTTCACACTGGGCTTCTGCAGTTCGCCGCTCTCAAGTTTGCGACCTTCGCCGACGGCCACGATTTTGCCGCGCTGCGGCTTTTCCTTGGCCGAATCGGGAAGCACAATGCCACCGGCCGTCTGTGTGACTGCCTCAACGCGCTTCACGACAATCTTGTCGCCCAACGGTACCAGCTTCATGTTATACATCTCCTTTCAAAGCTTTTGCCGATATCGAGCCGCACGCTCACTTTTTCCGGCGGGGGCAGGCCGTGGCTCGTGCTCCCTGGGCCCCGCACTAAATTTTTCTGCCTTACCAAAAGACCTCTAGCGGTCTTCTTTGCTCTATTGTTGACTATCCTCTTCGTTGGATTGCTGGGAATCGTCGCCGGGCGGCATCTCCTGGTGGAGGGCATAATACTTTTCCATGGCCCGGGCCACGGTGTAGATAATGCGATGTATGCCGACCATCTTGCTCATTACCGTAAAGGCATGCAGGGCAAGAGCCTGGGCCAGCACGTTATCGTCCACCGCGCTGGAGACGAGTATTGCCGGAAGCTCCTTGAATTGCCGCTGCTGCTCCTGGCGGATAACGCGCAGGGTCTCAACGCCATCCATCTGCGGCAGCTGAAAATCGATCATCAGCAGGTGCACCCGCTCCTGGTGCACAATGTCGATGGCTTCCTCCCCCGTCTCGGCCTCGATGGTCTGGTAGCCGCGCGATTCCAGCACATCGCGTATGCCATCGCGCCAGGAGGCATCGTCGTCGGTGACGAGAATGCGGAAGCTGCGAAGTTTTTCAGGCGAAACTACCATTGTCGGCGTTAACTTTCTGCCTCTATTATCGGCCTGACCAGCCGCCCATTGCGGCATGTACGCGTAAGGAGTTAGTGCAACTTCTGTGCCAGCCTTATCTGGCGACCCGGCAAAGACTCTCCGCAACATACCTAAGCCTATGTGATACAAGCCCTTATAGCCGCTGGACGGCTTTTCCTGAGGATTCAACCTGGCCCCGTTTTGCCGCGCCCTTTGGCAGGCCAGGCAGGTGGCTCGCAGCTGATCAACTGCCAAACTGGCAGCCCCCGATGGGGTGTGCAACGGTTTTGCCCTTCAAAGCTGCTTTTTGCGATCCTCTGGGGCCTGTTTTGGGTTAAAATGGGGCACCCGTATCTTTATGGCGGCGCACAGGCCGCCTTCGCGCAGCTGTCTGAACAGTGAAAATCAGGGAGAAGAGCATGCCGGCTACAATATCTCAGGAACTGGCCCATGAACTGAAAACGCTTCTTGGACCGGAAAACGTCATCGATGCCACCGATCCGCGCTACTACGCCTACACCTACGGCGACGCTACCATGTACCGCAGCAAGCCCGGCGTTATCGTCTATCCTGCCACTGCCCTGCAAGTCTCAAAGATTATAAAGCGGGCCCACCAGCACAAGACATTCGTCGTGCCGGCCGGCGGCCTGACCGGCCTGAGCGGCGGAGCGGTCAGCAGTGGCGGCATTCAGCTCAACCTGTCGCGTATGACCAAGGTCGAGAAGATCGACCCGCTGACAAAAACCGTGGTGGCCGAACCCGGCGTCAGTTGCGCCGTACTTAACGCCGAGTTGGCCAAACATGGCATGATTATGCCGGTAGCACCGGCCAGCCACCTGATCAGCACTCTGGGAGCCAACATTGCCGAGGCCGCCGGCGGAACATGGGGCATGAGCAAGGGCAACTTCAAGAACTACCTGCTGACGCTGGAGGTGGTGGACGGCCAGGGTCGCATTTTCGAGACCGCCAAGCCCTTCCCCAAGCAGTCGACCGGGCCCGACCTGACGGGCCTGATGCTCGGCAGCGAAGGCACCATGGGCGTTATCACCAAAGTTACGCTGCGCTGCGAATACCTGCCGGATGACATCTGGACCATCCGGGCCTGCTTCAAGGACGAAAGCGTACTGCAGGCTATCCATGAGGGCGTGGCCGACCAGCGCATCAACCTTTACAGCTTCGAGTACATGGACACGCGGATCATGGAGGCCCTTGGCAAGCCCAAGGCCATGTTGCTTCTGATGCAGACGGCCGGCCATGCGGCCGCGGCCCGCGACGACGCCGAAAAGCTGGTCAAGCTGCTCGAAGGGCTGAAACCGCTGGAGCTTAAGAGCACGAATGAGGCGGCCGTGGCCAACGATTTGTATGCCGAGCGACGCAGCGCCCTTGGCGCCCTGGCCAAGGCCGACAGAGAGAAGCCGGTCATCGTTCAGTTCGACCCCGTGCTGCCCATCGCCCGTTTTGCCGAGGGTGTGGCCAGAATGCGCGAGCTGGCCCAGCAGGCCGGTCTGGAGATCATCATTTACGGCCATGCCGGCGATGGCAACCTGCATCCCAGCTTCATCATTCGCGACGACATCAGCGAGAAGAAGAAGGCCCGCGAGGTCATCCGCCAGTACGACCAGTGGATCGAGGCCAATGGCGGCATCTTCTCCGGCGAGCATGCCGTGGGCTTCTTCCTGGGCCGCGACATGGACAGCATGCGTCCCGGCACCGGAGACTACCTGCGGGCCATCAAACGGGCCTTCGACCCGCACGGCGTGCTGAACCCGGGCAAGGTGGTGGATATTGTTGAGCCGCCGCTGGACATGGCCCCGATCAGGCCGGAGTACAAGTCGATTGGGGAAATTGTGGGCATGTGCGCCAAGTGCCACCTGTGCAAGAACGACTCGCCGAAGTTTCTGGAAGAGCCTCGCGAGCACAATACCATCCGCGGCCGCATGAGCATGATCGACGCTGCTTGCCGCGGACAGGTAAGCTTTGGGTCCATAAAGCCTTACATCGAAGAGATGCGCCCCTGGACAGAGAACCTGACCTGCCCGGCGTACATCAAGGAGCGAATGGGCGAACTGATCGACCTGAGCTTGGCGGCAAAGTAAACAGTTTTGCGAGATATTGTCAACTCTGGTGGTCGAGACCGGAAGCTTGAACGTTACGGATGTGCGCAAGAAAAACGCCGGCGTTAGTGGCCGGCGTTGGGCCGAGGACAGAGCCCTCGGGGGTGTTATCTAAGTATTATTCACTAAGATCGGCAAAAGTCAAGCGATTCTCTAAATTATGACAACAAATCAGTCAACCACCCCGACCGCACCGGCAACTGCTGCGCAGAAAAGGATTGCCGTGTATGTCGATGGCTTCAATCTCTATTTCGGCCTGAAGGACTCGAAGTGGAAACGCCATTACTGGTTGGACATTTGGCAACTTTCTTTGAATCTTATCCGCAGCGGAAACTTGGTAGTTGCCAAATACTTTACTGCCAACGTAAAAGGCAATCCGCAGAAGGAACTGCGACAGCAGGTATTTCTCGCCGCCCTTACTCATCACCGTCCATCTTTGCAGATTATTCGCGGCCATTACCTGCTGAAAAGGTGGCAATGCCGCAGTTGTGGTGCTGTGTGGCACGCAGCCGAAGAAAAGCGAACTGACGTTAATATTGCGACTAATCTCATTGCTGATGCCTACGAAGACGTGTTCGATGTGGCAATTCTGGTTTCTGCCGATAGCGATCTCGTACCGCCAATCGAGATGATCCGTTCCCTGTGGCCGGCAAAACGAATCGTCGTTGCTTTTCCGCCGAAGCGTTCGTCCAAGGATTTGCGGTCCGTAGCTCATAATATCTTCTATATTAACGAGACCACGATTCGACTGTCTCAGTTGCCGAACCCAGTACGCAAAGCTGATGGTAGCCACATTTGGAAGCCAGCGGAATG
The DNA here is from genome assembly GCA_041690105.1 of Phycisphaerae bacterium. Classification (GTDB taxonomy): domain Bacteria; phylum Planctomycetota; class Phycisphaerae; order FEN-1346; family JAACEH01; genus JAWLHX01. Next base: position 10,985 of record JAWLHX010000027.1, on the reverse strand, counting down.
GCGCTGACTTGCGTTAGGCAACAAGAGTTTTGTGTTCAGATGAAGGAACCACCATGAAAATCGTTCTCGCGCCCGACTCTTTTAAGGATTCCATGAGTGCTCTGGAGGTCTGTCAGGCCATGCAGGAGGGGGCGGCAAGGGTTTTGCCTGAGGCCGAATTCGTACTGGTCCCTATGGCTGATGGCGGCGAAGGCACTACCGAGGCTCTGGTGGCTGCAACCGGCGGGCTGATGCGGACCGCCGAGGCCACTGGCCCGCTGCCGAGCGATACTCCCAAAGCTATGGGTCGCATAGGATTTACCGGCGATGGCAAGACCGCCGTTATCGAGATGGCCTGCGTCAGCGGACTGCCGCTGGTGCCGCGGGCCAAGCGCAACCCCCTGCATACCACCACCTTCGGCACTGGCGAGCTTATCCGGGAGGCCCTCGACTCCGGAGCTCGGCACATCATCGTGGGCATCGGCGGATCGGCCACCACCGACCTCGGTTGCGGCATGGCCCAGGCCCTGGGGGCCCGGTTTCTGCGGGCCGATGGCTCCGAAATTACCGAGCCCATGAGCGGCGGCCTGCTGGCCGAGGTGGCAAAGGTCGATGTCTCGGGGCTGCATCCGGCCATCGGACAAAGTCAAATTGAAGCCGCCTGCGATGTTGACAACCCCTTGCTGGGCCCCCATGGTTGCGCCGCGGTTTATGGTCCGCAGAAAGGGGCTACGCCGGCCATTGTCGAGCAGTTGGAGGCCAACCTGTCGCGGGCCATCGATGTCATCGAGCCGGCCGTTGGCCGCAAAGTACGCGATGTTCCCGGGGCCGGTGCGGCCGGCGGCCTGGGTGGCGGACTGATGGCCTTTCTCGGGGCCGACCTGCGTCCGGGAATCCAGATTGTGCTGGATGCCAGCGGCTTTGCCGACCGCATCCTCGGGGCCCACTTGGTGCTCACCGGCGAAGGCCAGATTGACAGCCAGACGGCCTATGGCAAGACCATCAGCGGCATTGCCCGCGTGGCCCAGGAGCAGAAGATTCCGGTAGTTGCCCTGGTTGGCTGCATCGGCGAAGGAATCGATAACCTGTATCCGCTTGGCGTAACGAGCATGTTTTCGCTGGTTCCGGGGCCCTGCACTCTTGACCAAGCCATGGCCGGCGGCCCAGCCATGCTGGCATCGCTGACGGAACGCGTCTTGCGGCTTTTCGTGGTCGGCGGCGAGAGCTGCTGCTGATCCAAAGAAGGCCGCTTTGCCCTCTTCGTCGTCCTTTGCAATTGCATAAAGTGGTGGTACATCCCCGGCGTCTGGGTGGCGGCGGTGCCCGGTGCCGTCACGCCCGCCTGACCAACTCCGCAAGACCCCTGTCTCGCAATCGGGCCTAAGCTGATTATGCCTTGTTGATGGTGAAAGCCTGTTTTTCGTCGCTTCGGTTTTCCAATATCGGCCTAAAATCGGTGCTGAGCGGGTTGGTTCCCGCTTGTGAAAAGGTGATGCGTATTATGGGGCTGTCCGCGCCGCCTGAGTCAGCAATGCTGATCGGGGATGACGGGCAAGCGAGCTGAGAGGGGGAGAAGATGGACGTTCCGAAAATCGGACACTGCGATGCAGAGAATTGCGCCTACAATCGCGACAAGCAGTGCCATGCCATTGCCATTACGGTTGGTGACCAGACTCATCCGAAGTGCGACACGTTTATGGAAAGCCCGCATAAGGGCGGCGACAGTTCGGCAACCGGCACGGTCGGGGCCTGCAAAGTGAGCATCTGCGAATACAACGAGATGCTTGAATGCCACGCCCCGCAAATCGAAGTAGACTTACACAACCACGCAGCCGAATGCGCCACATTTCAATCGAAATAGCGGTTGCTTGGGCGGAGCCGGATGAAAAGGCTTCGCACTTGAATGCAGGGTGATTGCTGGGTTGCCGAAAACAAGCGCATGTTCTGCAGCAGTTGTTTTAGCTGCTCCCGAACTAGCGCAGGGGTTTCAGAGGCAGCCTGCCACAGATGGTTGAGCGATCACCCTGCTTTTTTAATGCTGATGAAGACCGACCGCTGGGGTTTATTCCATCGTGCCGGTAGCTGCAAGCTGACTGCCAAAGGGCAGGTCGCTGAGCCCGACGTCGGGGTTGCGATCGGTAAAATAGCGCAGTGCCCACTCGTCGGGCAGCAGCACCACGCGCCGCCCCTGGCCATCGAGGGCCAGCTTAACGTTGGTCGGCAGCATCAGTTCCTTATCGCCGAATTCCGGATCGATCCAGCGGGTAACGGTCCAGGGGGCCAGCTCAACCTTGGAGGCCGCCCCATACTCCGCCTCCAGCCTATACTGCACGATTTCGAACTGCAGCGGGCCGACGGCGGCCAGCAGAGGCACCTTGCGCATGCTGTCGGGAATCTCGTAACACTGCACCACGCCCTCCTGCAGCAACTGGCTCAGACCATCGCGAAAGCGTTTGTAGTTGGCCGGCACGGGGTTTTCGAGGTAGGCGAAACACTCCGGGGCGAAGTGCGGAATCTCGTTGTATTCAATCGAGGGGTCCTCGGTCAGCGTGTCGCCGATGGAAAACTGGGCGTTGCCCACTATGCCGACAACATCGCCCGGCCAGGCCTCGTCAACAGTCTCGCGGTCGCGGCCAAACAGCTTGGCGGCATTCGAAAGTCGCACCACCCGGCCAGTGCGGGTGTGGGTGACGGTCATGTCGCGGCTGAACTTGCCGGAGACCACGCGGATGAAGGCGATGCGGTCGCGATGCCTGGGATCCATGTTGGCCTGTATCTTGAAGACGAAGCCGCTGAACGGCGGGTGCGTCGGGGCGATGGCCCCCTCGCGGCTGCGCCGTGGCATGGGCGGAGCCGAGTGCTCCAGGAAGCCATCCAGCAGTATCTGCACGCCGAAGTTGTTAAGAGCGCTGCCGAAGTAGACGGGCGTGGTGCGGCCCGAAAGGACGGCTGCCGGGTCGAAATCGGCCCCGGCCCCCTCCAGCATTTCCACCTCGTCGCGAACGGCCTTGTAGATGTGCTCGGGCAGCATGTCGCGAATGGCCTGGTCGTCCAGACCGCCGGTCTTGACCGGAGCCCGGTACGAGCCATGAGCGGTGCGCTCGTAAAGGTGGGCCACTTTGGTCCGGCGATCCCAGACACCCTTGAAGTCGACTCCGGTGCCGAGCGGCCAGTTCATCGGGTAGGCGGAAATGCCCAGCACACTCTCCAGCTCGTCCAGCAGTTCCAGCGGGTCCATTGTCGGCCGGTCGAGTTTGTTCATGAAGGTGAAAATTGGCACGCCACGATGGCGGCAGACCTCGAACAGCTTGCGGGTCTGGCTCTCGATGCCCTTGCCGGCGTCGATGACCATGACCGCGGCGTCGACGGCCGTCAGCACTCGGTAGGTATCTTCTGAGAAGTCCTTGTGGCCCGGCGTATCGAGCAGATTGACGCGGTAGTTGCGGTAATCGAACTGCAGAACCGTCGAGCTGATCGAGATGCCGCGTTTCTTCTCCAGGTCCATCCAGTCGGAGGCGGTGGCCCGGGCGTTTTTGCGGCCGGTGACCGAGCCGGCCAGTTGAAGGGCCCCGCCGTAGAGCAGGAACTTTTCGGTGAGCGTGGTCTTGCCGGCATCGGGGTGCGAGACGATGGCAAAGGTCCGGCGTCGGGCAATTTCCTGTTGTGTGAGACGATCAACGGTAACAGTCATGGCAAATTCCGTCAGAAAACTATTCGGTCAGTATCGGGACACTTATCGGCCGGCAAGGCATTAGCCTGGACCGGGCGCATCTGGCAGAAACTGGTCTATTGGGGACTTGTGGCGCAGGAATCAGGGCGGCGTGCAGCCATTGCAGCACGTGCCACGACAGGAGTGCAGGGAGCCTGCTGAGCCTTTGGTCGCAAGTTTCATGTTTACCATAATAGCGTGCGAGCATCATTTCGGCAAGTGACCTGCGTGTTTCTGCTGGCAAGCGGCCGGGCTCGGCGGGGGAATCTTTGCTTGCACGGTGGGGATTTTGAGGCTAACCTGTTGGCTTCTTGTTGAGCTTTTTTCGCCATAGATCAAACATAGGAGACTGAGACAGTGAAGGTTCTGGTAACCGGAGCGGGTGGATTTCTGGGGCGGGGGCTGATTGTGCCTTTCGAGGGCAAGCACGACCTGCGACTGATGGACGTGGTAGACTGGGAGACGCCGCACGAGAAGATCATCGGTTCGGTGGCCGATCTGGATACCTGTCGCAAGGCCCTCGAGGGTTGCGATGCCATGGTTATCGCTCATATGGCCTCGCGCCAGGCTGGCAGTTACGATGAGCCGACGCTGCCCATGGACGTGAACGTAAAGGGCACGGCCAACCTGTTTTTCGTGGCCGCGGAGATGGGCATCAAGCGGGCTGTGCTGATTTCGTCGAACGCCGTGGTGGGCCCCTACGAATACAAGGAATACCTGGAGCGCGACCGCCTGCCGCTGCGCGGCAATGGCATGTATGGCCTGTCGAAGGTCTGCCAGGAGGTGATTGCCGAGCAGTTCCACCGCGAAAAGGGCATCAGTGTGGCGGCCCTGCGGGTCGGGTATATTCTTTCGGCTGATGATCCGAACGACGTGCACGACAAATACGGCAAGAAGGTCAGCGAGCGTAATGCGCCGTGCATCGACCGGCGGGATATCGGCCTGGCTGCGCGGCTGGCGCTGGAGACCGATGGCATCGGCTACGAGCCGTTTTATGTGCTTGGCGCTCCGGAGGCGCTGGACTTCTACGACGTGCAATACACCATGGACCGGCTTGGCTGGAAGCCGCAATACGATTTTTCGTGGCTGAAGAAGGCCCCGACGCGAGAGGCTCCGAAGCGGCAGAGGTAGTTGGTCAGCGTCGGGGCATGGGTACCTCTTTCGGCGGTCAGGGAGCACCCACAAACGAGTTTGTGGGTGCCACCCGGCGGCCGTGACATTCCGACAATGGTCCTTTTTCGGGGGCCGGAATAGCACGCGGCGGTTTTTGTTAAAGCCCCCGGCATTGCCGGGGGATATAGATAAAAAGCAACGGCAACGGCAGCAGCATGCCCCGGCAGTGCCGGGGGCTTCATAGAAGAAGCAGCAGCAACAGAAGGAACAAGCAACGGCAACGGCAACAACATCCCCCGGCAGTGCCGGGGGCTTGATAGCAGCAGCAGAAGAAGAAGAAGAGGTAGAAACAGAAGTGACACGGTGGTTTTTTTTCCTGCCGTGTCATTTTTATTTTGAGTCGCCTGTATGTTATCGCAAGTGTCGTGGGGGGACGTTGGACGGTGGGGCTGCGGCGGGGGTCAGTTGCGGCGCAGGGGGTTCAGGCCGGCGGCCTCTCGCATGTGACATACGGTGCGCCAGAGGAGGTCGTCGGCGGCCAGGAAATGCACCAGCGAGCCGGTGGAGACGTCGAGGCGGGCGGCGGTGTCGGACAGTCGCACTCCATCGGCCTGCAGGCGGTCGAGAATGCAGGCGGCCAGGCGCCAGTAATCGAGCTTGGCTGTCGAGACATGGGGCCAGCGCTTGCTGCCGGGAATGGTGGCAATGTCCGGGGGCATGGGCTCATCGGCAGGGCAACGGACCTCGGTGGCCAGGGCATGACGCAGGCGAGAGAGGGCGACCTTACGATTCTCGTGCTGACTTCGCCGCTCGCCAGCCGCGGCCATGACGCCCGTTGGTTGATGTGTGACGCGGACGCCGCTGGAAACCTTGTTGCGATGCTGGCCGCCGGGCCCGCCGCTGCGGACAAAGCTGAGCTGACAGTGTCGGACAAGCGCCTCGTCATCGAGCAGCAGATGCAGGTCGCGTTCAGCGGCGGTCATATTCACTCCTTGATTTTTGCCACGGTGACGGCGATGCCGCCCTCGGTTTCGCCGCCGGAGCGGAACGATTCAATCTGCGGATGCTCGCGCAGGTAGTCGTGCACGGCCTTCATCAGGGCCCCGGTGCCGCGACCGTGGATGACGTAAATCTGCCCGTAGTCGGCCAGCAGTGCCTGATCGATAAACTGCTCCAGCCTCAGCAGGGCTTCGGCCACCCTCTGGCCGATGAGATTTATTTCCAGCGGCATGTCGCGGGCGGCGGATGTTTTGCGCATGGCACTGCCCTGCCCCTGCTCGGAGCGCTCCTGCGGGGCGGGCCGCGAAAGGTCCTGCGGCGAGATTTCGATGGTCAGGCCGCCGACGTTGACCGTGACGCGGTTTTTCCGCCTGTCGACGGCCTCGATTTTGCCGTCGCTGCGGAATCGCTCGACGTACACCGACTGACCGGGCTTCAGGTCGGCGGCGCTAAGTCGCGGGCGATCTCGCTCGGATACCTGCTCGGCTCCGGCCGACAACTTGCGACGACGCTGGCGCATCTGCTCGCGGGCCGCCTCGACCCCTGCCCCACCCTCGGCGCCGGTACTGCGGACCTCGCGCAGCAGGTTCTGCATCTGGCGCTCGGCATTGCTGACAATGCCCGTGGCCTGGGCGTAGGCGTCGCGGAGCATGGCTTTGCGCTGCTTCTTGAGGTCGCCCAGTTCCTGTTCGAGCGTCTGTCGCTCCTGGGCCGCCTGTCGCCTGTCGCGCTCGGCCCCGTCCAACTGCTCGCGCAGCAAGCGGCGGTCTTCATTCAGGCGGGCCAGCAGGCTTTCCATGTTCAGGTGCTCGTCCGAAAGGTGCTGTTCGGCCAGGCTGACAACATCGTCGGGCAGGCCGAGGCGGCGGGCGATGGCTACGGCGTGGCTCTGGCCGGGCTCGCCCTGAATGAGCCGATAGGTTGGCCGCAACGACTGCATGTCGAATTCCATGGCCGCATTCATCATGGCCGGGTGGTCCTGGCAGAAGATTTTGACCTCTCGCAGGTGCGTCGTGACCAGCACATGTGCCCGGGCCTGAGACAACCGCTGCAGAATGGCACAGGCCAGGGCGCCACCCTCGGCAGGGTCGGTCCCGCTGCCAAGCTCGTCCAGCAGTACCAGTGAGCGCTCGTCGGCCGAGGTCATGATGCGGACAATCTGGGCCATGTGGCCGGAGAAAGTGGACAGCGACTGCTCAATCGATTGCTCGTCGCCGATGTCGACCAGCACGTCGTCGAAAACCGGCAGCACTGCCCGCCGGGCCGGCACGTGGAGTCCGCTCTGGGCCATCAGGGCTATCAGGCCGACGGTTTTGAGGGTGACCGTTTTGCCGCCGGTGTTGCTGCCGGTAACGGCCAGCGTGCGGACGGGGTCCTGAATGCGGATGGAGAGGGGGACCAGCTGATCCTGCCGCCCCTCGGCCTTAAGCGTAGCCTGCAGCAGCGGGTGGCGGGCGTCAACCAGTTCCAGGGCCCGGTCGTCCTCGGCCAAGTCGGCCGGCAGCATGTCCCAACGGCGGGAGTAGAGGCCGGCGGCGTGCAGAAAGTCGACGTTGACCAGGACATTGAAGCCCTCGCGCAGGTCGTCCAGGTGCGGCCGCAGACGGTTTGTCAGATCGAGGAGAATGCGGCGGACTTCGTTTTCCTCTTCGGCGGCCCGGTTCTGCAGGTCGTTGCCCATCTCGATGGTTGCGGCCGGCTCGACGAAAAACGTCTGCCCGGTGTTGGAGCGGTCGTGCACCAGGCCTCCGACACTGGTCCAGCGGTTGGCCTTGACGGGCAACACCAGTCGGCCGCCGCGCTGGGTAGGCCGATCGCCGGCCAAGGCGTCCTGCAGATCAGGACTGCTCAGCATGGACTGAAGGCGACGCTCGAGCCGCTGCCGCACCTGGCGCAGCTCGATGCGCAGGCGGCGCAGCTCCGGCGTGGCATCATCGCGCACCTGGGCATCGTCGTCGATGGTATCGGCCAGGGCCCGACGAAGCTCCGGCAGCGTTTCCAGCCGCTCGACCAGCGAGGCCACGATGGGCGCCTGCGATTTATGATCGTTATAGAAACGCCTGACAGAGGCAATGTTGTCCAGCAATCCTCTCACGCCCAGCAACTCCTGTGGCGACAGGAAGGCATCGATAATGCGTGCCCGCTGCAGCCATTCATCGGGTTGGGGAACGTCGGAGATAACAACATCGTGGCCGGCCAGCAGCAGGCTGACGACCTCGGTAATGGCATCGCGGCGGCGAGCAATGGCCTGGCGGTCGGTTACCGGTCGGACGAGATGTTCGATGGCCTGCCGCGTAGCCTCCATGCGAGCCTGGGCGGCGATGGCGGCGCGAATCTTCTGGAATTCCAGCAGTCTGAGCGTGTGCTCGTGCATGATCAAGGCTTCCTGTAAAGAGCAGAGGGCCTATTTTAGTGCTTCGTCGGCAGATGTCCAATGTGCAGCGCCGCTAATATAAAATGCTGCGGCGGGGGAATCGCATATTGTATTTGCCGCTCCGATGGGTGCGCCTTACAATGTCCGTTTATTTTTCACGGGCGACGGCGAAAGCAATAATATGGCCATCGCTTTTTGTTTTTTTACTGATGGCGACGCGCCCATGGCGACGCGCCGCTGGCAATTGCATGAAAGGTGTGAGAGGATGAGGGTTCTGGTCATCAATGCCGGCAGCAGCAGCATCAAATATCAACTTTTTAACATGACCGACGAGAGCGTGATCGTCAAGGGTCTGGTCGAGCGTATCGGCGAGCCGATGGCCCGCGTAGTGCGCGAAATAGACGGCCGGAAGGAGTCCCGCGAGGTCGCCTGCCCCGATCATGGAGTAGCCTTCCGCGAGCTTTCGGCCGATGTGGCCGGCCCGGCGGGCGTGTTGAAATCGATAGACGAAATTGACGCCGTCGGACATCGCGTGGTACATGGAGGCGAAGACTTTACCGACAGCACCCGCATTACGGAAGCGGTGCTGAAGGAAATCAGGGCCTGGGTACCGCTGGCTCCGCTGCACAACCCGCCCAACCTGACCGGCATTGAGGCGGCCATGCAACTGCTGCCCAATGTGCCGCACGTGGCGGTCTTCGATACTGCCTTCCACCAGTCGATGCCGCGGCATGCTTTCGTCTATGCAATGCCGTATGAGTATTACAAGGACGACCACATTCGCCGCTACGGTTTCCATGGCACCAGTCACCGCTATGTCAGCGAGCGGGCGGCGCACATGCTCAAGCGCAATCCGGACAAGGTGCGTTGCATTACCTGCCACCTGGGCAACGGCTGCAGCATGGCGGCCGTGCGTGGCGGCAAGTCGGTCGATACATCGATGGGCCTGACGCCGCTGGAGGGGTTGGTCATGGGCACGCGGAGCGGCGACATCGACCCGGCGATTATTTTCCACCTGGCCGACGTAAAAGGTTTGGGCCTGAACGAGGTGAACGACGTTCTGAACAAGCAGAGCGGACTGCTGGGCATTTCGGGCGTGAGCAACGACATGCGGAGCATAGAGGAAGCGGCCGCCGAGGGTAACGAGCGGGCCCTGCTGGCCCGGGACGTTTTCGCCTACCGCGTGCGTAAGTACATCGGCCAGTACCTGGCGGTGCTTGGCGGAGCTGAGGCCATCATTTTTACCGGCGGTATCGGCGAGAACAATTCGGGGATGCGGCAGCGTTGCGTGAGCGGACTGCAGGAGCTTGGCATTGAGATAGACGTTGACAAGAATGCCGCCTCGCGTGGTCGGGAGGAAGACGTAAGCACGCCGACGAGCCGCGTCCGTGTGCTCATAATTCCGACGAACGAGGAACTTGTAATCGCCCGCGACACAGCCAAGCTGGGCTCGAAGCTGGCCTGAAGCCGGACGCTGGCAGCGGCAGACATTATGATGTAAGAATTACCACGGCGGGCTCGGCCCCGCCGTTTTTTTTTGCCTTTATGATAATGACCTGTAGTTGAATTGCCCTGAGCCCCAAAGGATTCAAAGCCCCGTGTTTTCCACCAAATGCGACTGTTGTTGTGCCTGCGGCAAAAAAACTGAGTGTTATCTGCGGGAGCTGGCGGAGCTTCGTTCTGCTGCTTCATTTGCATCTAAAGACTTTGCATTGGGGAGGTTGCAAAATGGACCTTTTTGGGTCGGAAAAGAGCACTGCAAATCTTTGGTTTTTTTGCTGACTGAAATTGGCGGATTTCCTCTTGCCCGCGTTCGGAGACTGCCACAGAATCCGGTAAGGGCCTGATAGAGTTTCGTCTTCAGCGGGTTTTTGTTTCAGGCTTCGCTCTACAAGTTGTGCTGCGGGCTCATCTGTTGCCCGAGGCCGCGCGACATGACGAGAGGAGGGCCGAGATACTGAGCAAATGAGTTAACCGGGGCTGCTGCTTCCGGCCCCTAATGGAACTTTGACCTTTTCTTTTTGCCTTGCTTGGGGGGAACGACTATGAGAAGAAGCATGTTGTTAACTGTTGGAGTGGTCCTGATTGCAGCCCTGTTCGTAACAGGGTGTCAACCTCATTACCAGCGTTGTGGAACTTTGCCGGCCGGCGAGGTAGAGCAGACGCACCATAAGCCAGCCGGTTGCGGCTACTACTGGAATTTTGATCCTCATGCCGCAAGCATCGAACTTGAACCCAAGAGCGATGTAAACCCTGTAAACACGCAACACGTACTGATTGCCACCGTCCGCGATGAAGATGGCAAACCGCTGCACAGTCGCACGGTAGTCTGGATGCTCGAAGGCGTCGGCAGCATTGTCGAGGTGGACGAGAGCGGCATTCGCGATGCACGCGGCTACGTCATGGACAATAAGCGGGCCGTCTCGCACACCAACCGCGGCAAGCATACCTTCACCCGCGGCAACGATGACCCGAGCGACGACTTCACCACCACCAAGGGTCAGTCCTGGCTGGTTATCACCTCGCCGCGCGAAGGCACCAGCTACATTACGGCCTATGCCCCCGGCATCTTCAACTGGGATGATCACAAGGCATTTGCCGTGAAGCATTGGATGGACGTGGAGGCCGAATTCCCGGTCGATGCCGAGAACGAGGTGGGTGAGCCTCACCAGTTTACTACCCGCGTGACACGGGCCAGCGATGGTTCGCCGCTGCAGGGCTACGATGTCGTCTACCGTGTCCGCAGTGGCCCTGAGGGCGGCTTTGACGTGGCCGAAGGACGCACCCAGACCGGTCCCGACGGCAGGGCCA
>JAWLHX010000026.1:0-50409 GCA_041690105.1 Phycisphaerae bacterium | reverse complement strand
CGACAGTTCATCGGCCTGCAAGAGTTGCCCCAAAGAGGGTGGCTGCGGCGGCGCAAAGGCAGCAGAATAGATGAAGCACCGATGCCCACATTGCCGCCGAATGGTGGAGATCGAGTCTCTGAACGACTTGCCGGACATGCCCTTCTGCAGCGAGCGGTGCCGCATGGCGGATTTGAACCGTTGGCTGAGCGGGCGGTATGTCATCAGCCGCCCGATGGGCGAAGAAGACATTGACCAGTTGCCGGAAGAAGACCTTCCGTCGCCGGAGGATGATTGGCCGGAGGAATCCTCAGACGACGCCGACGAGTAACTTCGCCGCGGTGCCGGGGGCTTCAACAACAAAAGGCGGTGCCATGGTCTGACGAAGTCAGGCCATGATAACCACGACAGGCGCAAGCCGTTGCCGTTTTCCCACCCGCCCTGAGCCCGTCGAAGGGCTTGACGGCGAAGGTGGCCCGCAGGGCCGGATGAGGGTGAGGCCGTTGCCGTTGTTGTTTATTCTTCTTCTTCTTCTTCTTCTTCTTCTTCTGTTTTAAAGCCCCCGGCACCGCCGGGGGACCGCTCCCGCTTAACATGATATTCCTGTGCCGCAGTTACCGTGGTTGCCACCGGTATCCCCGGGCAATGCCCGGGGCTTCAACAACAAGAAGCCCTTGCCCTCTAATCGCTTCTACAAGAGCACCCACCCTCGGGGTCAACGGCCACGGCCACGGCCACGGCCACGGCAACGGCAACGGCTAACGGCAACGACGTCCCCCGGCAGTGCCGGGGGCTTTAGAACGGCAACGGCACCCCCACCTGTCTCCGCTTCGCGGAGACATCCTCCCCCGTAAACGGGGGAGGGGTTGCAACGGCAACGGCAACGGCCATCCGTCGGAGGGGGTATTTTTTTGCTCGAACCGGGGCTGTTAATCATTATAAACTGTAGGTGATAAACTGTACGTGCAGGCGGCACCTGTTGCGGCCGTTGATCATAATCTTCTGGAGCCCGATTGATGGCCCAATGCAAGTTGTGCAAACGCAAGCGCCTGCTGGGGAATTTTCCGCGGCGGCTGGATATTCCGGAGTTGCGAAGCATGGTCAGCCATTGGCCCTGGCACCGGGTACAGGTCTGCCCGCAATGCCTGCCGCAATTCGACCAGCAGTTTGCCGAGCGCGTGCAGCACCTGGCCCCGCAGGTGGTGGCCGAGGGCGGCGACGTGAGCGAGCCAGTCTGCCTGATGTGCGGCACGCAGGACCCGGACCTGGCTTACATCCACAGCGGCCGCTGGGTTGATCCTTCGGGCGAGCCCATGGCGGGCAGGTTCAGCGTCTGCCAGAAGTGCCGCGGGACGGTCATCAGGGGGCCGGTCATTTCGTCCACCGAGATACATGCCAGTCCGGAGTTCGAGAAGATTCTGCAGGCCATGCCGCAAGTGCAGCCCTCGCTGGTCAGCAATGTTGATGGCTGGGACATTGTGGAGGGCCAGCCACAGGGTGCGGCCGAGGTGCTGCGCAATCTGCCGATGGAAGCTGCTGTGAGCATTGCCGAGGCATGGTGGTCGGTTGCTCCTCGTTGCATAGCCGATTCGCCGGGCATTACCGCCCGTGCGGCCATGATTCATCCGGAGGGTCAGGGCAAAATCGGCACGCACCTGGTGCTCGCCTGGCGAAACTTTGAGGCACCCGAGACGACCGAGATGGACATGTGGCTTTACCGCCTGCCGCAAGGCTACACAATCGTACGCTTCGACCCGCGGCCAGCCTGAAAGCAGTTTTGCCGGCTGAGTTTTCTTGGGATATGCCTGTGACATATGCCGATCTCGGTCTGGAAGGCAGTCCATGACTGGAAAGCTGAGTAGTCTTGTAACATATCTAGCGTACCTCGCTGGCGCTGTAGGTGCCATAGCGGCCATTTATTATGCTGCCATCTCCATTCGCGCAGGCTTGGCCGGTGGGGAAACGCCTGCCGCGTTGGCCATAGCGCTGCTGGGGCTCGTGCTGGCATATTTATGCAGCCGCCTGTCGATTGTGCGGTTGACCGAAACCGCCCTGGAAGCGTGGTCGCCGTGGCAGAGAAAGCGAATTCCTCTGGCCAACGTCCTTTCTGTCACAGGGATGGTCTTCATGAACCATTTCCTCGCGGTGCTTCCCTTGATTGTCGTGATCTATCGCAACGGTTCTGGAGGAAGTTTGTGGTTTATAGGACGGTGGACTTTGGGCAGATGGGAAGGCTGGAAGCACCCGGTCGTAAATCAGATTGAAGAAAGCGTGGCCCAGGCCAAGGCGCCAAAACAAGAGATCCACCTACCTTAAAAGCCCGCAGTTTTGACCTTACTGACTGAGGCGGGGCCTGGGCGCCGTCAACGGAATCCAAGTCCGGGCGACCATCGCCTGCGGGGCCGGATAGAATGATGGCTGCGGGTGGTGCGTGGGCTTCAGGGGCGATTGTCGCTGGGCGAGGAGGATTGTTGCTCCGGCTGTCGCAGGTGGCTTTTGGATTGCAGAAATGCTCGCTCCAGTCCTCCCAGCAGTTTGAGCACAATGAAGGCCCCCACCGTCAGCAGGATGGTCAGATCGTAAAGGCCCACGCCGGCCGAGAGTCCGATGGCGGCCACCGTCCAGAGGGTGGCGGCGGTTGTCAGCCCTTCAATGTGGAACTGTTCCTTCAGAATTGTGCCGGCCCCGAGAAAGCCGATGCCGGTAATGACGCCCTGAATCATGCGCGAGACGCTGTCGGGGTCGTCGACTTTCATCGCTGTGCCGATGAGGGCGAAGCCGCAAGCACCGATGCCCACCATGGCCACCGTTCGCATGCCGGCCGGCTTCTGGCGGCGTTCGCGCTCCAAGCCTATGGCCAGTGTAAGTCCCATGGCCAGCAAAAGCCGCCCGGCCATTACCAGGTTATCCTGAAGATTAAGCCTGAGCGGGCCGACCTGCGGCCAGGCCTCCGGGGCATTATGCCCGGCTGCCACCAGCAGCAGTCCGCAGGCGGCAATGGCCAGAGTCAGGGCGTACATCCAGAAGTGTCGCCGTCGCGAAGTCCTTGACGATTCGGTGGTCGTTTCGCCGACGTTGCCTGGTCTGCTCATGATGCTCGATTGTTCCTGTCTCTTCTGTCGCGGGTCCGGACTTCCCGATCGTCCGTAAGAAGCTTGTCGAATGCGGGGGGGGACGACCGCAAGTCAGGCGATCAAGATCAGAAATCGCCCAGCAGATCGTCCAGATCGACCATTCGATTTTCGCGGGCGCTTATAACGCTGCCCTCGGTGACGGCCACGGTCATTACGCCCTCGCGTCCGCCGGTTTCAATTTCGGCCTCGCCTCGCACGGCCATGGCGAATTCGGTGAACTGCTCTTCGAGCCGTCCGCCGGCCGGCATGGGCCGGCTTTCCATGGTGCCACGATTATCGTAATAATGGAACTCCAGACCGTGCCGGGGGATTTCCACCACACCGCCTGTGCCCGTTACGCGCACAAAATGCACCATGGGGGCGACATAGGTGCTGACCATGGTGGCCGTGACCGGATGATCGTAACCGATGATCGTGCTGGTGCAGTCGATGTTGGTCTTGAGGATGGCCTGACGGTGCATGGCCGCCACTTGCCGCGGGCGGCCGAAGAGCATGTTCAGCACGTCGACCAGGTGGCAGCCGATTACATTCAGGGGCAAGCCGGGGCACTTCTGCGGATCGGCCCTCCAGGCGCTCTCGGCCAGGCGCATTCCGCCGGCATGCGAAAAATGGGCCTCGGCCGAGACAACCGTACCCAGGCGCCCCTCGTCCATGTACTGCTTGAGCAGGCGGTAGGACTGGTTGCGCCGGGTAACATGGCCCACCATGAAGAGGCGGTCGTGCTTGCCGGCCGCCCGGGTCATGGCAATGCCATCGGCCACGCTGTTGGCTATTGGTTTTTCGACGAAGACATGTTTGCCGGCAGCAAATGCCTCCTCCACCTGCAGGCGGTGCAGATGGTTAGGCGTGATAAAGAGGGCTGCCTCCACCTCCTCGGGCTCCAGGGCCTGCTGCTGGCTTTCGCAAGCCTGGGCCTGGTGGGCATCGGCCGCCTGCTGCATGGCCGCCTGGTCCGGGTCGTAGCAGGTGACAATGCGGTACATGCCGGTGGCGGCAAGGGCGGTCTGAACATTCCTGCTGAAGCCGCCACAGCCGATAAGGGCCACGCGCAGTGGCTCGGGAGACTTGTTGTCGCTCATGGTGATTGAACCCTTCGTAGTCATCGTTTCAGTATTTGACGCCCGACAGCTTTGGGCGCCGTTGCATTTGTAATCAATCGTCGGCCTTGCCGCCCGCCACGGTGCTGTCGGCGACGGTGTTTTCATCGACGGTTTTTTCGGCATCGGCCATGGCCTGTGCGGCGGTCGTCCGGGGGGCCTTGGCCTCCAGAACGCGATTGTACACCTTCTCTATTTCCTGCACCATGTGATTGTGGTCGAACTGGTGGCGGCACAGGTCGCGACCGCAGCGGCCAAGCTGTTGCCGCAAGGTCTTATCGGCCACCAGGGTCTCGATGGCCCTGGCCAGTCCGGTCCAGTCGCCGGGAGCCACCAGAATGCCCGTGCGGCCGGTATGCACTACCTCGCAAGCACCGTCAATATCGTAACTTACAGCCGGGCGACCAGCCAGCATGGCCTGCGGCAGCACGCGGGCCAGCCCTTCGCGGTACGAAGCATGCACCAGAATGTCGGCGGCATGAATGTAAGCGGGCACCTCGTCCGGGCGGACCAGTCCGGCAAAGTGCAGGCGTTTTTCGATTCCACGCCGCCGGGCCATGCGCTGCAAGCGGGCCCGCAGAATGCCATCGCCAACCAGGGCCAGGTGCAGCGTGGGATGATGTTCGATCAGCGTGCCCATGGCCCGAATGACATCTTCGTGCCCCTTCAGATGAAACAGCCTGGCCACCTTGACCACCAGCACTGCATCCTGCGGCACACCGAGGGAGCGGCGGATTTGGCCATCGCCAGCGGTGGAGTGCAGGAACCGGTCGACCTCCATGCCCGAATAGACGGTGGTAAACTTTTCCGGCGGGGCCAGGCGGGCAGCCACGGCCTGCTCGGTCATGGCATTGCAGACGCTGATAAAGTGATCGGTCCAGCGGGCGGCCCGCCGCTCGGCGTAAGTATAGAGGGCCCGCACCAGCGGGTTCTGGTAACGATGGAACGACTGGCCGTGAATGGTGTGCACAATGGCGGCCTGCGGCACAGCATCGAAGGCGGCTCGTCGGCCCAGATATCCGCCCTTGGCCGAGTGCGTATGGACGACATCGGGCTGAAGCTCGGCCAGCGTCCGTCGCAGATGATCGAGGGCCCGCCGGTCGTGCAGCGGATTCACCGAGCGGACCAGCGAGTCGATGTAAACGATGTTAATCTTCGGATTGGCCTGGGCCCGGGCCATCAGCGAGCCTTCGGGGCCGGCCGTGGGCCCGACGATGAGCGTAACGCGGTGGCCCGCCTCGGCCTGGCCCTCGCAGGTCAGCAGGGTGTTTTCCTGTGCTCCACCTACAATCAGGCGGGTGATGACGTGGGCGATGTTAAGCTTCATGTGCACTGGCCTCCACTGGATCGAGGTGCCATGGCTGATCGCCATAGTATACGCGCATCATGGTAAGACCAAGGGCCGGGGCTGTGCCGCCGGCGGCCCGCCTGTCGCAGGCGGCGAGAATTTCGGTCATGGTTTCGGGCTCCCGTTTGCCTCGGCCGACATCCAACAGCGTGCCGACCAGGTTGCGGACCATGCGGTACAGAAAGCCGTCGCCCCGCACGTCAACCTGGAGCCGCGGACCCTGCCGGGAGACTTCGAGCTGATGCAGGGTGCGTACCGTATTCTCGCGGGCCTCGCGGCTGGTGGTCTCGAAACTCTTGAAGTCGTGCGTGCCGAGCAGCAAGCGGGCGGCGGCGTTCATCAGGTCTACGTCCAGCGGGCGATAAAAATGGTAGAAGAAGGGGGCCTCGCTGTAGAGCGGCTTGTCGGAATCGGCCCAGATGCAATACCGATAGTGTTTGCCGCTGGCGCTGGCGGTGGCATGCCAGGGCCTGGGCATCTCTTCGATGGACCGTATGGCGATGTCCTCGGGCAGACGACTGTTAGCCGCCAGCCTCAGCCGATGCAGGTCGATTGTGCTGTCGGTGCGCAGCCCGGCCGACTGGGCCATGGCATGAACTCCGGCGTCGGTCCGTCCGGCAGCACTTATAGCCGGCACGTGCTGGAGGATGGGAGCCAGCACGGTGCGCAACTGGCCTTCGACAGTCGGCCGCCCCGGCTGAAACTGCCAGCCATGGTAGCGCGTGCCCTGGTAGGCGACAATGAGTCGGAGATTACGTGCGGGAAGATCGATATTCACAAAAGAAGTTTAGCGTGCCACCGGCCATTGGGCAAGTGTGGGTTGATTGTAAGCATTCGCCATCTGCATGCCAAAGCCCACCCTCATCCGGCCCTTCGGGCCACCTTCTCCCGTCAAGGGAGAAGGGTAAAGAAACCCCTCTCCCGCTTGCGGGGGAGGATGTCTCCGCAAAGCGGAGACAGGTGGGGGTGTGGCGGCGCGGAAAACTCCTCCTCGCGGTGCCATGGTCTGACGAAGTCAGGCCATGATAATCTTTTGACTTCTCGGAAATGGTTAAAGGCGTTCCCCCGGCAGTGCCGGGGGCTTCAAAAGACACAGCGGCCACGGCTTCACCTTCTTCAGGCCTTGCTGGCCGGTTCTTCCGATTGCGGCTTGGCGGCAGCCTGCTTCTTCTGCTGCTCCTCGGCGAAGGCTCGTTGCTGGGCTGCCCGCTGCTTGGCGGCAGGCGACATGTACGAACCGTAGAACATCAGCCCGGCCATGGCCACCAGCAGAAGTCCGATGGCAAAGCCGGAGATGGCGAACAGGTTGGCCACCTGCTTGGGCCGCAGGCCCATGAAGCGGCTCTCGCGGAACTGGCCGGCGCTCATCCGGTGATTCTGCTGCACGCCCTTATCGTCGACGATGTACCATTCCACGTTGACCAGCGCGCCACGGCTGCCGTCCGATTCCCGGCTGTAAAAGTTTTCGTCCTCGAAGATGACCCTCTCGTAGCCTCCATTATGGATGGCGCCCATCAACGGCAGATCCAGCCGCTCGCCGGGCTTGCCATCTTCCAGCCGATAGAAATGCAAGCCGCGGCGGATTACGTAGACGATGTCCCCATTTTCCTCCAGTTGCAGTTCATAGTTGCCTTCGCCCTTGAATGTAACATCGCGGCCCTGAAGCTTGAAGGGGCTTTCCTGGCCAGCCACAATGCTGTCGGGCGAGAGATATTGGTCGCCGGGATAAATATCGGGCTGGACCTCGACCCGCTCGAATTTGCCAGAATCGACAATTTCGGCCAGGGCCTTGGCCACTGCGGCCTCGTCATCGCCCCCCCCCGAGGCTTCGATCCGGGCCTCGATCTCCTGCTGGCGCAGGGTGGACTCCGGAACATAGGTAAAGATGCGCTCGATGCCATTTTCGCTGACCAGCTCGAACTTGGGCGGCATGGTCATCAGGTAGATGCCCAATCCGCCGACGCCGAAGGCCAGCAGGGCAAACACCAGGGCCGGCCATAGCAGCACGCGCTGAAGCGCTCCGCTGGCCTGGGCGGCAGCCCGTTTTTCGGCCATCTTGCGACGGTGCACGAATTTATTGGCTGCTCCGGCGGCCGGGGCCACCTCGTCCTCCTCGTCGTCGGGCAGGGCCACGGCCATGGCCATGGGCGGGTCAGGCTCGGCCGCGGCAGGCGGAACGGTGATTATTTTCTGGCACTGCGGGCACTGGACCTCATCGCCCGGAGCAAAATCGGATAAATCCAGTTGCTGACCGCACGAGCATGTTACTATTTCCGACACTGTCGCATCTCCTGGACCGAGGGGCCTGTGAAAATTCTGCTGCGCTTCTGCCATGGCAGCGGTTTTATTCTAGGATTGCAGGGCCCGGATTGCAAGATTCAGTGAAAAAAGGCGGCAAAGGTGAATCTTGCGGTTCCTTAACCGGTTTATAATACAAGAGAGGCAATCGGGCGTCGGGGGGCGCGGGGTAGAGCATTAACCTAAAGCCAGCTTCAGGATTTGCCATAATGCGACAACCAATCGTAGCGGGACGGTTCTACAGCGGGACATCGCAAGGGTGTCTGGCGCAACTGGAGCGGGTGGACGATAAGGCGGTCGAGGGGGCCGATGTCCCCGAAAGGCCGCTGGGGGTTATTGTGCCTCATGCCGGCTGGGACTGCAGCGGCCGACTGGCCATGAAGGCCTATCGCACGGTGCAGGCGCGGCTGGAGGGCACCCCCACCTTTGTCATCTTCGGCACGGTGCACAGCTTTGGTGTGGCCCGGGCCAGTGTTTATGCTCGTGGCGGATGGGACACGCCGCTGGGCCCGCTGGAGGTCGATGAAGAACTGGCCGCCATGCTGCTGGACGATAGCGGGAACCTGCTGGTGGAGGACGCCCAGGCCCACGGGTCGGAGCACAGCATCGAGGTCCAGCTGCCCATGCTGCGCTACGTTTTCGGCGAGGTCCGCATTGTACCCA
This sequence comes from Phycisphaerae bacterium, assembly GCA_041690105.1. Taxonomy (GTDB): domain Bacteria; phylum Planctomycetota; class Phycisphaerae; order FEN-1346; family JAACEH01; genus JAWLHX01. Next base: position 41,890 of record JAWLHX010000026.1, on the reverse strand, counting down.
TCGCCGTGCCCTCGCGCGATAACAGCCACGAGGTGGGCCGCATGGTTGCCGAGCGCGCTGCCGCCAGCGGGCGAGACGTTTTCTACATCGGCACCACCGACCTGACGCACTATGGCCAGATGGGCTATGGTTTTGCCCCGCACGGCACCGGTCGGGCAGGGCTGGATTGGGTGAAGGGCGAGAACGATCCGCGACTGATCGGCCTGATGCAAAAGCTGCAGGCTGAAGATGTTGTGGCCGAGGTGCGGGTGCACGACAACGCCTGCGGCGCCGGAGCGATTGCCGCCACGCTGGCTGCCGTGCGGCAAGCAGGCAGCCAGGGCGGGCACGTGCTGGAATATACCACCAGCTACGATGTGCTGAAGGACGAGATTTACGGCGACCGGGTCAGCGATTTTGTGGGCTATGTGTCGATGATTTTTTAGATTCAGCCGGGGCTGGCAAGCCGATAAGAGTAATACAAGTCCGGCCAGATTGCTTTCGGGCATGGGCCCAGCGCCGGAACCTGACCATCTGGCAGGGCCGCCGCCAGACGACGCCGGGGCCGCACATTTTGAGCCGCCCCCCGGGGACCTCAGCAACATGATCAACTGGCCAAACCGCATCACAATTCTGCGCATCCTGCTGCTGATGCCTTTTGTCATCCTGATACTTGCCGCCATGGAACAGCCCTGGATGCGTTACCTGGCCTTCGGCGTCTTCGGCCTGATGGCTATCTGCGACGCGTTGGACGGGTTTCTGGCCCGCCATTACAACCTCCAGAGCCACCTGGGCCGCGTGCTGGACCCTCTGGCCGACAAACTTGTGCTGACCGTCTCGGTCATCATGCTCACCTTTCCCAACTGGCACGGCGAGGCGGCCCGCTTTACGGTGCCGCTGCACGTACCTTTCTGGACCACGGTAATTGTGCTGTCGAAGGATGTGGTGGTAACCCTCGGCGTGCTGGTGCTGCACTTTGTGACCGAGCGGACACAGATCGTCAAGCCGAACATTGCCGGCAAGGCGGCCACAGCAGCCACCTTTCTGCTGGTTCTGGTGGTGCTTGCCGCCCCGGACCTGATGCGCTTCGGCCTGCCGCGCGTGCTGCACACAACCATCGTCATCCTGGGCCTGGCCGCCTCAGTCCTGAGCATCCTGGCCCTGCTTCAATACATAAGCCGCGGATCAAAGCTGCTCTCATCGAGTGAACCCCGCAGCGAGGGGTGAGGGGGTCCGGCAAGTTTGGCGCTCCCGGATCCAAAAGCAATAGCGGCCATGCCAGGGGCTCATTAATCCGGCTTGCCACTCGGCTCATCGGGGGCCGGCGGATACTGATGTCCAGCGGCAGTAAGTAACCCCCGGAATCTCTTTTCATCTGTAATGTACTCAACATTCGCGTTGCTGTAAGCGACTACCACGCCTTCACCAAACTTCTCGTGGGCCGAGTAAAGCATCAGCTCACGGCTGGTGCCGATTTTCTGGTTTGGCTTGAGGTATATGAACCCGGGATCGAGCTGCGGCGCTAGCGGACTCTTAAATAGCTTGCGCAGATACCCACCGCCCTGCATTCGACTCAGCTCTTCGTAGCTGGCCGGATTCTGTGGTGCTCCAGACGATATGGATTGTATGCGCATAGCCAGCTGCCGTGCTTGCCATAAAGCTTGCTGTACTCGAATGTGCTGAAGCACGGCAGCGACCAGCCGCGTTGCGGCCAATCTTTCCTCCGGCTGCTCTGCCCGTAGCGAAAGTTTCACTTGGCTGCCCTCAATATTGACAACCAATGCGCCGAACAAACGGTTCGCGTCGCCGGCTTCCAATCCACTGGCGGTTGCCTGCTTGCGGATGAATGCCGTTAGCTGGGCCATCGTATTCATCACTCGCTCAGCCGCGGGCTTGTTCATGGTCTCTATTACCATCTCAAGAGCCGGGGTGGGCCAGAGGTCCACTCCAATTGCCACCCATTGCAGATCATCCACAAGTTCGGGCCGGTTCAGCTTCAGGTCATCTGGCAAACCGAGAATGTCTTCCAGGCTCGACAAAAGCTCTCGGAAACCGTCAACTTTCGAAATATCCAGACCCAAAACGCGGCTCTGCGCCTCCCAACCAAGATGCGCCTCTTCGGGACGCTTGCGCACGGCCACAAGGTTGATTGCCGCCGGCTTGAGCGCTGACAGGCCTTCCTTCAGGTATGGGTTCAGAGGCTTCGGATCAGGATACTCTATATCAAACTCGTACTGCAGAACCTCTTCCTGTACCGCAACATTGTCGTTCATAAAATCTGGCACAGGCATTAACAGGTTTTTAAATCGGGCGAATTTGTTGTCAAGAGCTGCTCTTACTTGGGCCTCATCAGCCTCTGGCGGCAGTATGACTGCAAATAATCCCCCGTTGAGCGCCATGGCGCGGGTTACCCCAAGCTTAATAAGCCTGCCCTGTCTGGTTTTCAGTTCATCAATATCCTCTGCCTCCATGGCCGGCCATCGGCCCTTGAGCACCATCTCCGCATTGACTGCCTCCACAAAATCCGCAAATGCCGCCTTCTGCAGATCAATGACACCAACCGAACCAAAAACCAAGTCGTTGCTGTAAGGTGCCGTGGGCTCAAGATCTGCGATGACGTCATTCCATATCTTGCGTCTCTCCTTATCACTTTCGCTTTCGCTGTGACAGGAGGCTGCTAAAGCAATAATGACGACGCAAATCAGAAGAAGTATTATTGAACGCTTGGCCATCAATTCCTCCCTCTCAAGCTTCAGGAAATCGCAGTCGATACTCCTGCGATCGGCACCATAGCGGCTGGACGCGCGACATAGCCAGAGCAAATCTTCCGCAGCCGCACTGGTTGATATTACAACTCTTATGAAGCTGCGGCAATAGCAAAAGGCTTCGTGACCGGGGCCGGGGCTGGCGGACCCGGGCGAGTCACGTCCTGGATGTCCGGCTTACTTCGCCGACTAGCCTTTGACACCCCGCCCCCGCCGCGGATAAAATGGGGCCGGGCGACGAGAGGTTCTTCTGCCGTGGACTATGGCCGAACTGTCGGACAATGGTTGTGACGCTGGTATGCCAGACACCGAAATCTGCCTCACTCCGAGCCCCCGCAATCGGCCTCGTGCCAGGCCCGCAATCTGACCCGTGCCAGGCCCTCTGCCGCACTGTGACGAGAAAATCTCCAATGGCTGAACAATGTGACATTGTGGAATCCATGTTTACGGCCGACTTGCCGCACATTCGCATTTTTGGTCGCATGATCTTCGACCCTGTGTGGGCCGAGCGTACCCATGCCGCCGCCGGCCACGAAATCCTTCATGTTATCAGGGGTCGCATGGAATTGGTAACTGCCGACAGCCGCCACCGGCTTGGCCCGGGCGACACGGCCGTGGTTGCCAGCGGCTCGATGCATCGTGACGAGTTCGACACCGCTGAAGAACTCGACATACTGTATTGCGCCTTCGACTGGCCGCCGGCCGACAGCTACTTCCGCCATGTCTCAAACGATGTCCCGGCCCGCATGTCCGATGACCGCCGGGCCCAACTCATTGCCATGTTCGATCAGCTTCGGGCCCCTTCCGTGGGCGAAGGGCCGGCCGAACGGGCCCTGCTGCGAGCTCGACTGCTGGCCATCCTGCTCTTTCTGCTGTGCGAAGCGCTGGAGCAGCCTCCGGCCGAGGCCCCCTCGGTTGCCCGCAATCTCATGCTGCGGGCCAGGCAATACGTCAACGTGCATTACGCCGAGTGCATTGCCCTTAACGATATTGCCGACGCCCTGCACGTCAGCCCATACCACCTCTCGCACGTCTTCAGCCGCGAAAGCGACTTCTCGCTGTTCGCCTATCTCATGCAGGTCCGCATGGACAAGGCCAAAGAACTGCTGCTGGCCGGCCGCCATAATGTCTCCGAGGTCAGCCGCGCCGTCGGCTATCAGGACCCGAACTATTTCTCCAAGGCCTTCCGCAAGCACGTCGGCCAGTCGCCCCGGCAATACGCCCTGCAGCACGCCCGCGTTAAATGATCCGCCATTAATTCCCCGCATTAACAATTACTTCCTCTTGCCGAAACGGCGGCCAACCAGTCATAATGCTCCGCAGTGGCCGACGAATGCCGAAAGCCTGCACTGGCTGGGCGGCATGCCCACGCCGGCCCATGAAAACTAACCGATTTTCCAGGAGGAGCCGCCGTGTCAACCGGTACCGATCAGAAACTGGCAATTCTCGGAGGCCAGCGAGCCGTCCCTGAAGGCCTCATTAAGCCCTGGCCGCCAATCAGCGATCTGGACCGCAAGCTGGTCATGGAATCGCTCGAATCAGGCAAATCCACTTACGGCCCCAACTATGCCGCCCTGGACAAGGAGTTCGCCGACTGGGCCGGATTCAAGCATGGCGTCTTCTGCAACTCCGGCACCGCTGCCCTGCACATGGCCCTGGTGGCCTGCGAGTGCGGCTGCGGCGACGAGGTCATCGTGCCGGCCTACACCTGGCCCTCCAGCGCCACCTGCTGCCTGCATCACAATGCCATTCCCGTCTTCGTCGATATCGAGTGGTCCACCATGAACGTGGACGTCACGAAAATCGAAGCAGCCATCACCCCCCGAACCAAGGCCATCATTATTGTTCACCTGCACGGCTTGATGGTTGATATGAAGGCCGTCATGGATGTTGCCCAGCGCCACGACCTCAAGGTTATCGAGGACTGCTGCCAGGCCCACGGGGCCACCTTCCAAGGCAAGCGGGCCGGATCATTCGGCCACTGCGCCGCCTTCAGCACCAACCAGAACAAGTGCCTGGCCTCCGGCGAGGGCGGCTTCTTCCTCTCCAACGACCAGGCCACCTTCGATCGTGGCAAAACCCTCTGGTATTTCGGCGAGCATCGCCCACCCGAGGCCGACGAGCGATACCATGCCTACGGTATGGGCTGGATGTATCGCAGCACCGACCTGGTGGCCGCTTATGCCCGGGCCCAGCTCACGCGACTGGATTCGTACCTGGTCCAGATTCGCCGCAACGCCCTGCGACTGCACGAATGCCTGTCCGACGTGCCCGGACTAATTCTGCCCGTCGAACCTGCCGGCCATGGCCACAACTACTACAATTACACCATCCGTTTCGACATGGACGCTCTCGGCCATGCCGCCGATGCCGCCCGCTTCCGCGACCGCCTGGTCAAGACTTTGAATGCCGAGGGCGTGGAAACAGGCGTCTGGCAAGGCTGGCCGGTTCCGCAGATGACCGCCATCGCCGGCAAAAATGCCTATGGCCGCGGCTGCCCCTGGTCGTGCACCGATTCCAAGGTGAATTACTCCCTGGACCAGTTCCCCGTGGCCGTCAAGCATTGCGACTGGCACACCGGCATGACCATGCCGCTGCGTCCGCCGAACGATGTTGATGTTGCCGAGGCCGTCGCCGACGGTTGGCGGAAGGTCATGACGCGCATTGATCAGGTCGAAAAGCTTGAACTGTAACTGCGGCCGCAAACTTCAGGCCGTAACCGATATGTCGCGCCGCACTGTGCGACAGAGGCAGATTCCGGACAACTCGAGATCAGGAAGGTAACCATGGGTAACAAAGCTGCTGATCTTAAAATTGGTTGGGGCCATGCCGATATTACCCCCAGCGGCCCTTGTCTTGTGGCCGGGCAATTTTACGCCCGTGTCTCAGAAGAGGTGCTCGACCCTGTCACCGCCACTGCCCTGGCACTGGACAATTCGCACGATGCCGCCGTGCTGGTCAGTTGCGACCTGGTGGGCATCCCCAACGAGTTGCGCAGTGCCGTCCGCGAAAGGCTGGCCGATGTCTCGGGTCTTGACCCGCTGAAGGTCCTGATCAGCGCCACTCACACCCACACGGGGCCCGATGTGCGCATTCCGGTCTTCGGCTCCGGTCACACATCAACCGCCCTGGGTGTCGATCTTGACGCCATGGACGCCAGAACATACCAGCCCTTTGCCGCCGACCGTATTGCCGGCGCCGTCCGCCAGGCCTGGACCTCGCGCCGCCCCGGGCGCATCGCCTACGGCCAAGGCACGGCCGTAATCGGCCGCAACCGCCGCTGGGTCGACACATCGGGCAAGGCCACCATGTATGGCAACACCAACTCGCCTGACTTCAGCCATATCGAGGGCTACGAAGACCACAGTCTGGGCCTAATTGCCACCTACGACCAGGCCGGCCAGTTAACCGGCATGGTGGTCAACGTGGCCTGCACCAGCCAGGTCAGCGAGCACCTTTTCGCCGTCAGCGCCGATTTCTGGCACGAAACGCGGCAAGAGCTTCAGCAGCGATTCGGCAAGGGACTGTTTGTCCTGGGCCAGTGTGCCGCTGCCGGAGATCAGTCGCCGCACCTGCTTTACGACAAGCCGGCCGAAAAGCGAATGCGCGAATTGGCAGGCCGGTCCGAGCGCCAGGAAATTGCCCAGCGCATCGCCAATGCCGTCGGCGAGACCCTGCCGCTCATCGCCCCGACGGCCACAGCATCGCTGCAACTTGCCCACCATGTCGAAACAATCGACCTGCCCATGAACGCCCTGACTCAGGAGGATGTTGACACTTCCCTGGCCGAGGCCGACAAGGTTCAGGTCGAATACGAAAACGAAATGGCCAGCTTGGAGGCCGACCCCGCGCTTCGCAGCCAGCCCCGTTGGTACGTAAAGCCGACGAATGCCTTCCGGCGGATGCGCTGGTTCCGGGCCGTGGGCGAGCGATTCGAGGCTCAGAAGACCTCCGTGACCATGCCTGTGGAATTCCATGTCGTCCGCCTTGGCGACCTGGCTCTGGCCTCCAGTCCATTCGAGTTCTACCTGGATTTCGGCATCTTCATCAAGGCTCGCAGCCCCGCCGTGCATACCTTCCTGGTGCAATTGGCCGGCGGCGGCACTTACTGCCCAAGCCAAAGGTCTCTGCTCGGAAAAGGCTACGGTTCGCTGCCCGCCTCAAACCCGGTGGGCCCGGCCGGCGGCCGCCTGCTTTCCGAAAAAACCATAGACGCCCTGGCAAAACTTTGGGCCTGAAGCAGCACCTTCATATAGCCCGCGCGGCAACTGATGGCATTGAGGAGATCGCTAATGAGCAACAGCCAGTACAAGTTTTCCTTTGGTCCGTGGAACATTCACACCGGCGCCGATCCGTTCGGCCCGGAGGTCAGGTCTCCGCTGGCCTTCGCCCGAAAAGTCGCCCTGTGCCGCGAGCTCGGTTTTCAGGCCATGCAGTTTCACGACGATGATGCCGTGCTGAGTCCTGAGGACAAGAGTTCGGCACAGGTGGAGAAGGAAGCCGCGGCAGTCCGCAAGTTGCTGGAGGCTGAAGGCCTGGCCGCCGAATTTGTGGCCCCCAGGCTGTGGGAGAATCCTCTGGGGATTGACGGAGCCTACACGGCCAACGATCCGGCAGTGCGCACCTGGGCCATCGAGCGGAGCAAGAAAGCCATCGACATTGCCCGCGGCCTTGGCACCCGAATGATTGTCCTCTGGCTGGCCCGCGAAGGCACCTATATCCGCGAGTCCAAGAATGGCATCGACTCTCATAAGCATCTGGTTGAAGCCATTAACGCCATGCTTGATTACGACAATGAGATCGAAATCGCCATCGAGCCCAAACCCAACGAGCCAACTGATCACGCCTACCTGCCGACCATTGGCCATGCCTTGGCCATTGCTGCGCAAGTTTCGGACCCGGCCCGCGTAGGCGGATTGATTGAAACCGCCCATGCCATTCTTGCCGGTTTGGATCCGTCGGATGAAATGGCCTTTGCCATGTCCATGAACAAACTATGGGGCGTGCACCTGAACGACCAGAACGGCCTCAAATTCGACGAGGATAAATCGTTCGGCATGGCAAATCTGCGAGCCGCATACAACCAGGTCCGCATACTGGAGCTTGGCGGATATGCCGCCACCGGCCGTTATGTCGGTCTGGACGTTAAGGCTCTGCGGACACAGAAGGACGATGTCGCCTGCCGCCACCTCTCCAATAGCCGCAGCATGTTTCTGGCTCTGGTTGAAAAGGTGCGAAGCTTCGACACCGCCCTGGAAGCCCGCTTTATTGCTGAGCGCGACTACGAAGGACTGGAAATGGCCGTCATGCAGCACCTGATGGGACTGTAACTTTACCGCGAAGCCGGGAGATAGTAGATGACTGAGACCAGGGCCGATATCGTGGTCGCAGGCCATATCTGCCTCGATATCATCCCCTCGCTGGCAGGCGTTGCCAACGTCGCCGGCCGCGGGGGAGAAATCTTCCTGCCGGGCAAGCTGATAAAAGTCGGCCCGGCGGTAATATCCACCGGCGGAGCGGTGCCCAATACCGGCCTGGCCCTGCATCGTCTGGGCCTGGCCACGCAACTTATGGGCAAACTCGGCGACGATCTTCTGGGCCGGGCGGTGCTCGACATTCTCAAATCGCATGACGCCGCACTTGCCTCGAATATGATTATCGCTCCCGGCGAAAAGACCTCGTACACTGTAGTTATCAGCCCGCCCGGCGCCGACCGCATGTTTCTGCATTGCCCGGGAACCAACGATACTTTCGCAGCCGCCGACATGCCCTTCGATCGCATCAATGGCGCCCGCATCTTCCATTTTGGCTATCCGCCGCTGATGCACTCCATGTACGCCGATGCCGGCCTGGGTCTGGCCCGCATGTTACACCAGGCAAACCAACTCGGCCTTGCCGTGTCGCTGGACATGTCGCTGCCCGATCCAGACTCCGACGCCGGCCATGCCAACTGGCAGACCATTCTCGCGCGCGTGCTGCCGCAGGTGGATTTCTTTCTGCCCAGCCTCGACGAAACCCTGATGATGCTCGACCCCGATGCCTTCGCGAGCATGGAATCTGCAGGCGGCGCTGCAGGGCTTGCTTCGCAGGCCGAAGCCCCAATGTTGCGGCAATTGTCGGACCGGTTGTTAGACATGGGGGCCGCAGTGGTCGGCCTGAAACTGGGCGACAAAGGATTGTACCTTCGTACCACCAGCGACACTGCCCGCCTTGCGGCCATTAAAGGTCGCCTGGCCCTGAATGCGTCACAATGGCAGCGGCGCGAGCTTCTTATACCTTGCTTTAAAGTAGATGCGGTGGGCACAACAGGTGCAGGGGACTGTACAATCGCTGGTTTTCTGGCCGCACTGTTGCACGGTTCGTCGCCGGAGCAGGCACTGCGCACCGCCGTGGCGGTGGGGGCCTGCAGTGTTGAACGGGCCGACGCCAACAGCGGCGTTCCACCGTGGGATATCCTTCAGCAGCGCATCGCCGCCGGATGGCCTCAGCAGCCAACCCTGCCACTGCCAGCCTGGCAATGGAACGAAGCCGAACACCTTTGGACCAGTCCTGACGACGCACCCGCAGCCTGAAGCTGGGCTTGCCTCAGGGCAGGAAAAGTTTGCCCACCAGACACAAACATCGCGAATGGATAACGTATGTCAAGTTCCGGTCGCACCTATGTCGGCTTTGGCTTCGGAGCAATACAGGCCGGGCTGTTTCTGTACGAGGCCCAGAAATCGGGCGCTTTCGAGCGGCTGGCCGTGGCTGAACTTGTGCCCGAAGTCGTCAACGCCGTGCGATGTGCGGGCGGACACATCACCCTCAACATTGCCCACAGCAACCACATCGAGCAGGTCCAGATCGGCCCCATCACAATCCTGGACGTTAACTCGCCCGACGACCGCTTGCAGCTCATCGAACTGCTGGCTGCCGCCCGCGAAATTGGCACCGCCGTGCCCGATGTCCAGTGCTATGCCTCCGACAATCCCGGCAGTCTGCACTCGCTGCTGGCCGAGGGACTGCGTCGCAAGGCCGCAGGCCATGGCCCGCCGGCCATCATCTATGCCGCTGAAAACCATAACCACGCTGCCGAGATCCTGGCCTCGCGCGTCATGGAAGCCGTGCCCCCGGCCGAGCAACAGCCAGTGGGCCGACAGGTTCGCTTCCTCAATACCGTGATTGGCAAAATGAGTGGGGTTATTTCTGATCCGGCCGAAGTGCGCCGGCATCATCTGGCCACAATGACGCCCGCTGGCGGCAATGCCCTGCTGGTCGAAGCATTCAATAACATTCTTATTTCGCGCCTTCAGCAGGATCCGGATTGCCCGGAGCTCAATTTCGATCGCGGCATCTCGTCTTTTGAGGAAAAGGACAACCTGCTGCCGTTCGAGGAGGCAAAGCTTTACGGCCACAACGCCACGCACGCACTGGGCGCCTACGTCGGGGCACTGATTGGTGTCACGCGCATGGCCGATCTGCCCGAAGTGCCCGGAGCCATGGCCTTCCTGGGCGACGCCTTTTGTCTGGAATCCGGGGCCGCAATCGTCAGAAAGCACTGTGGAATCGATCCACTTTTCACGACCGAAGGTTATCGCCTTTATGCCGACGACCTGCTGCGGCGAATGACAAATCCATTTCTTCTCGATACGGTTGAGCGCGTCGCCCGGGCACCGGCGCGCAAGCTCGGCTGGAACGACCGCCTTATCGGCACCATTCGCCTGGCGCTGGAGCAGGGAGTCAATCCGCGAAGGTATGCTTTTGGTGCCGCCGCAGCAATGGCCTGCCTGGACAAGTCTCTGCTTGCCGGCCAGGCCACCGCAGCGTCAATACTTGATCCTCTCTGGTCCGACGCCGCTCCCGCCGCAGCCGAGAAAGCCATCGTCATCAGCCATGTCCAGGATGGCCTGACGCGACTGCGCCAATGGCTGGCTGCCGGCCGGCCCAGGCTCGATACCTTCTGACGCCGGCTACTGCTTTTTCACCAGACGCCGCTCAACCTCGCCTGCCAGTCGATACAGTTCAGCGCTGCTCTGCTGCCAGCCGGATGTCGCAAACCAGGCCGGCCCGGCTGTAGCCGCTCCGCTTCGCCAGTTCACCGCATTATGCGGATTGTTCATCTGGAAATCGGCCTGGCCGCGGTACATCTGTCTCACACGCTCGGCCAGAAAGGCCTCAAGCTTCACCGCGAATTCCTCGCCAAGCAGCGCCCGCTCCTCGGCATCAATCAGTGCCTTCTCAATCCTGATCCGCGCCTCGCTGTGCTGCACGCCTTCGTTAAAGGCCTCCAGCCGAGCCGTACCAACCGGACCCTCGGGGCCGGCCGCCAGCATGTGCGAGTGTATGTCCAGATTACGCCAACTGCTCTGCAGATAGCGACTCCACACGTAGCCCCGCAGCGCCCCCCGCCGGTCCTCAATCGCAGGCCAGAAGTCGGCCCCAAGTCGCCCCACGCCGCGCTGGCCGCCCACAATGTTCGACTCGGTCATATAGTGCCAGGCCACCGGCGGAGTGCTGTTCAGCCCCCGGCTGCGGTCATACTCAACCCGCAGCACATCATTATTCCAGCCGTGCATCGGCTTCTCCGGATCCGACGCAAACTTCAGGCTCCACACATTGGCCTCGTACCTTGCCGCCGCAACGCCGTAAAGCAGGCGGTCAAGACCCACGCTGTGGTGGGCGTGCGATATCCACGGCGTGCCCGGCGAAAGCTCGTGGAACATACTTACGTCTTCCTTCGATGGACGCACATCATTCAGCATGCCGAGGGTCATCGCCTGACGCAGCCCCCGGGCATCCATTATCTCATGCAGCCGATCCATTACCGGCTTCCACTGCCCCTTGCTGACCGGAGCAGCCAGGGGCGCAAGGTGCTCAATCTTAAGCTCGCCGCTCTCCGCATCAACCATCGTAACCAGTGGCCCCTTGCCAACGAAACCCTTGCGGGCTTCAATCGCCTCCTTAAGCCAAAGGTGATCGCTGCGGGCATTCTCCTTCTTCTCAATCATGTAAATGTCCCACACCCAGAAGCAGACCAGCTTCGGCTGCCCCATATGCTTCGTGGCCACGTCCAGGTATCGCTCCACGATCGAAAAGTCCACCTCGTACGTCCCATCGCTGCGCGGCTTCCAGCGGATCATCGACTCCGCGTTGCCAAGGTTCGTCTGGGCAATCAGCGGCACGTGCAGCACACGGCTCCCGCTCGAGGCAAGCAACCTGAAGCTCTGCTCGATCATCCGCCAGTGCTCCTCAGACCACATCTCCAGCCCGTACGTCACCGCCAGAGTGTCCGGCGACTGAATCATTTCCACCCAGGTATGATAATCCTGAGGATCAGGCAGCGACCAATCCAGCACCTCAAGCTCAACCGGAACAACAACCTCCTCCACACCCTCGGCCCGAATCGACACCTTGCCCCGATACAAGCCCGCCTTTGCATCAGGTGGAACTGTAACCGTCAGCCAAACTCCGGCCACCGCCCCTGATACCGGCTTCGGGTCATCGGCCTCGGCTTGATAATCACCCCACGCGCTCTTCTCGCGCACCGGCACCTCGGCCGGCGGCTCATCGACCAGGGCGTCAAGTGCCTCAACTTGTACTGGGTATGGCGGATAATGCCCCCGGTATGGCCGCACCACAGTCTGGCTTCCCCAGGGCAGCGAATATCGAATACGCGCCGCCGCGGCCGCAATAGCCGCCGATGATCCCGCCGCATCCGCCGCGACAAACGAACTCACCTCCGCCCGCAGCCCCTTGATCGGCGTGTCCGAACCAACCACCACCTTGCCGGAATATCTCCCGCGGCGCGCCCCCGCCAGACGAATCGGACGCAGCGGCTCGGCCGGATTGCCAAAGTCCGCATCAAAATCCATCACCATTGCATCACTGTTCCAGACCTGAAAACCCGTCGGACGCACCCCGCCGCCTGTAACCCCCTCGGCCGAGCCGGCCGAAAGTTGCACCCGCCGGATGTCGCACGTGCCCCAATGCAGAACAAGTACCTCGCCTCTGCCACGCCCCTGCGCCTTCTTCTCATGATGAACGCGATGATACGGCGACCGGACAATATCAATACCCAGAACATTCCTGCCCTTAAGCAGCAGATCATTCGATATCCTGACCTCAAGCGTTCGCACCCGCTGATCCTCCGCGCCGCGCCCGCGATACGTGTTCAGTTCGCCCTTCGCCGTCACAAACGCCTCCAGCGGATACTCCTCAGCCAGCGTCTGCGGAGTGATCGCTCCCGCCGGCAGATGCTGACGGCCGATCTCATGGCCGTTAAGCGTCACCCGCACGCCGCCGCAGTAGGCCAGCTGCAGAAGCAGATCCTCAACCTGGCCCGGATCGTTAACCATAAACGTCCCCCGCAAGCTTAATCGGGCAAGAAAGGGCGTGTCGTTTACAACTCGTGCCGGCGCACGCAACCAGCCGCCGTCGTCAAAGTCAACCTTCTGCCAGCCTTCACCCGGCTCGGCCGTACGCTCGCTGATCCACGATGGCCCGTACGGAACAGGTTGCAGGCCATCCTCGCCGTCCAGAATCGGAGGGGCCAGCACCGGATGAACGCGCCACGAGCCCGCCGTATCAAGCACCACCACACGAGCCGCCGGCTGTTCCGCCTCACCCTCCGCCGCCGCCTCCTGCCCAGCGGCCGGCTGCATAATCATCAGCGAAAGGGCAAACATCATGGCCGCCCAAAGTCCCGCCATCCTTGTCGATGCTGCTCGTCTGGTCATCGGCTGACTCCTGTTCCTGTTATCCTGACGGCTTGCAAAGCCCACAATCGAAACTTCCAAGTGACTGCTTGTTTTTTAACCTCGCCGCCCAGCCATTGTTTCGATGTATCATTCGCCGCAGCCCATGACCGCCGCAACACCCGCCATGGCGATGATTCTAGATTGATTATGGTTCGGGGCTATGGCATGAATGCCAGGAGTGGTGGATAGGGAAACAGACGTGCAGCAACTGCGGTGACATGAATGGACGGGGCGGGGCCGGTCATCTTCTCCAGTAGCGCCAGAGCACCAGCCAGCCCCCCCCCGCTCAACCCCCCTTCGCCACGCGCATGGCCGTCTCCGCCCACTGCCACAGGCGCTGCGGCTCGTAGCGCACGGTCGAAATGTCCTTCAGAATGAACTCCAGCGGGCAGCCATGCTTATCGCAGGCCTGCCGCGTTGCCCGCAGGTCGGCCTCAATGGCTGACCCGTCGCACCGATCGCCGGCCAGCATCGCCGGAGAGGGCTTCCGCGAAAAAACATAATCGCTGCCCAGACCCTCGGCCCCGCGCTCAACGTCAACCCACGGGCTCATCGACACTTTACGCAGATTCGGCAGCAGCTTCACCACCTCCAGCTTCCGATCAAGCGGCTCGCAGCAACCATAGTAGCCCAGGCCAAAGCGGGCAAACCACGGCGCCGCATATTCAATCTCAAACTCCTTGTGCATCGCCGGCGACACCGACGAAAATACCTGAGCCAGACCCGCTGTCCACATATCCCGGGCCCGCGGCCGCTCAGGATCATAACCATCCGCCGGCAGCTCATCGCTCCAGGCGCCCGTGCAGTGAATCAGGCTGACAGGCCCCCGCAGATAACCCTTCGCCTCAAGCTCATCCAGCATCGTCATGTGCGCGTCCGTGAAACGCCGCATCAGACGGTGCAGGAAATCCGGCCGGTCAGCCAGATCAAACAGGCAGCCTTCAACGCCGTGCCACATCGAAAGTATGTCCCACAGCCGGAACCACGTGTCGTAACCCACCATGCGGACCTCGAGCAGCCCGTCGAAAATCTCCCGCAGCCGGGCCTCAAGCTCGGCCGTCGCCTCGGCGTTTAGCGTGATCCGCGGAGCGTGAATCCGCTCGATGTCCTCATCCGACTTGATCTGGTCGATGTAAATGTGCCCGCGAACGTCATTCTGCGGATCAAGCGCCGCAACCTCTTCAACCGTCTGAATGCCGAAGCCGCTGTCGTGGAAAACCTTCCGCATCTCCACAACAGGCTCCACCACCATGTCAGCACGCATGTGACGCCACTTATACAGCCTGCGCCGCAAATCCGTCTCCAGCCGCCGGGCAAACTCATCCTCGCACCGCAGCGTCAGCTCATCGTCAACGTTCATCTCGTGCCACGGAATCTGGTCGATCATCACCATCGGACGCTCGGGCCGCAAACCGTTCAGAGCCTTCCACAGCCTGACCGTCTCGCCCTGCACCGGCAGCGACGCTATCTCCGCAACCTGGGCCGCCAGATCGCGCAAAACCTGACGATCCGCCGCAAAAACCTCCCCGCTCATCATCTGATTAAAATCCTCCTCAACGCGGGCAGCCGGTCGCCCTTTGTAAATGATCCACACCATACTGTCTCAGAACTGCCAATCCCGCAGGAACAAGTCGCCGCTCTCCTTATCCATCAGCAGTTGCAGGTTGTCTTCCCCCTCCCAGATTTCATACTCCGAAGGCTCTTTTGGCGCGTACCATGCCGGCGCCTGAAAGCCCCTCTTAAAGTCATCAAGGTCAGTCCGTTTGGCCAGCCCGTTAAAGCTGATGAACTCCTCCCGCAACTCCTCATTCTTCTCGATCTGGAAGTAATATTCGTACTCGTAAGTCCAGTGGGCCGAGCGCCAGTACCACGAATGCACAACCACCACATCATCAGGCTTATCATCGCCGAAGGCCCGACGCCAGTTGCCCTCATCGTCCTCCCATGTCCCCGCATCAATGGGCAGCAGGCAACAGCAACCACCGGCCAAGGCCAGACAGACCATCATGGCAATCAATCGCATGACTTGCTTCTCCAACAATCGTTGTGGACGACGAGCCAGTTGCCC
Source organism: Phycisphaerae bacterium (assembly GCA_041690105.1). GTDB lineage: Bacteria > Planctomycetota > Phycisphaerae > FEN-1346 > JAACEH01 > JAWLHX01. Next base: position 26,342 of record JAWLHX010000026.1, on the reverse strand, counting down.
TGGCCATGCCCGCGGCTAATCGCCCCTGCTGCACACGGATCAACTTCGCCCATCAGGCATACTGTTGCGACTGGGCCCGCAGCCGGCGGTTCCGCACCGTGCGGACAATGGCCCAGATGCCCATCGCCAGGGCAATCAGCCCGCCAAGCATCATGACCACCATGCCCCCGCACGACGCACCTCAGCGCCGCCGCCCACGGCAAAACCCTGGCGCAGACACCACAGCAACGCCGCTAATGCTATCCGCCAACATGGCCCAACGACAAGCGAAAAAAAGGCAGACGCCTTGCCGCCTGCCCCTCGAGTATCGAACCGGGTGGCATGGCCACGCTTGCGTGGCCATGGACTCACGATTTAGTCTAGCCGCCGGGTGCCACACTTTGAAGCGACTGCGCAGCAGGCGCCAAAGTGTGAAAAGATGATTGCCAGACGCAAAAGGCGGCGGCATAATCATGCGCAACTCAATGTCCAAAACATCCGGCGCGGAACACGATCGCCCAGTACAATCCGCAGCGAGCAGCGCAGTTCCACGGAAAAGAAAAGTAGTCTGGAGATCACCGAACATGGCTCACAAATTCAACCTCCCGAGGAGCACGGTGATCACGGGTCTGGAATGGCTCGGGGAGCGCATGGGCTACGGCGAACCCGACATCAGGGGCGATACCTTCCCCATGACCTGGGCCGATGACGGCGAGATCTACGCATCGGCCGGTGACCCGCAGTGGGGCGAAACCAGAGACGGTCTGGACGTCGAGAAGCTGAGCGGCAGGCCGACCGACTACAAGATCACCAAAGTCAACCATATGAACGATTACACCGGGTGGGGCGGCAATGGGCCGAAACCCACCGGGATGATCTGCGTGAAGGGCACGCTGTACCTGGCTTTCCAGAACCTGCTGCGGGTCCGCAAGGCGCCCTTCAGCCTGCTATCACAGCACGGCAGTGACGCCCAGATCATTTACTCAACCAACAAGGGCCAGTTCTGGGTGCCGGCCCTCGGCAACATCCCGGCTCCGATGTTTCCCGGACACAAGTTCGGCGGCCCGGCGTTTGTGAACTTCGGGCAGGACAATGCCAATGCCCGCGACGGCTACGTCTACGCGGTGTCCTCGGACCAGTGGGACAACGGCAGCAACCTGCGGCTGGGCCGCGTGCCCGCCGACAGCATCGTGCGGCCGGAGGCGTGGGAGTGGGTCTGTGCGTTCGACACGGCAGGCGAGCCGGCTTGGAGCCATGACCTGGGCGAGGCGGTGCCAGTGTTGAGCTTGCATCGTTGGATCGGAGCGCCCGAGATGGTCTACCTGCCTGGCATCGAGCGCTATCTGCTGCTCACCTGGCGGCTGCACAGGGACTTCTCTCCGGACGATGGCACCGATCTGCTGGTCCTCGAGGCCCCGGAGCCGTGGGGGCCGTTCTCGCTCGTGCACTTCGAGGAGTACTGGGAGGGCAAGGAGTTCAACCCCTATTGTCCGCGCATCCCCCTGAAGTGGATGGCGGCCGACGGCGTCACCGGCTGGCTGCAATTCTCGGGAAGCTGGGCTCCGCGAGGACAGGTACCCGGCGGGTCGTATCGGTCCAGTGTCCACCAGTTCCGGCTGAACATGCGATGAGATCGGGTAGGCGGGGGCCGGGTGCCACACTTTGGAGCGACTGCGCAGCAGGCGCCAAAGTGTGAAGCGGCACGAGGCGTGGCTGTCGGACGCGGAGGGCCCGGGTGGCATGGCCACGCTCGCGTGGCCATGACCTCATGATTCAGTCAATCCGCAAATTATTCTGATCGATAGGGCCGGATGCCTTGCCACAAACAAAAAAAGGCAGACGCGTTAGCGCCTGCCTTTTTGAGTCGAGTGGAGGCAAGGGGGTTCGAACCCCTGACCTTCTGGATGCCATCCAGACGCTCTCCCAGCTGAGCTATGCCCCCGAATTTTTCTGCAGCCCGATTGTCGTCGCCGCAGGTTTGGGATTCCTGCCGCCCTGGGGGTCGATCAGCACTACAACCCGACCCCTTCAATCGGAGCCATATTCTACAGCCTCGCAACTGCTTGTCAAGCGCATGCTCTAGTCATCCGGAATCTTTTCTGCTATCATTCCAAGCTTTGTACCGACGCTCGTCAATACCGAAAACTTGAATTACGGCCGCCCTCACGAGCTGTGCCCCAGCGGGCCGCTCGCCCCATGGCCGCCGATTCTAAAAGGAGTTGCAGCTGTGACCGATTACAACCCGCAGCAAATCGAGCCCAAATGGCAGGCTTTCTGGGATTCCGAGGGAACCTTCCGGGCCGCCGACCCGGCCACCGATCCTCGACCCAAGTTCTACTGCCTGGTAATGTTCCCCTACCCCAGCGGCACGCTGCACGTCGGCCATGGTCGCAACTACATCATCGGCGACGTCGTGGCCCGCTACAAGATGACCCAGGGCTTCAACGTCCTCACGCCCATGGGCTGGGACGCCTTCGGCCTGCCCGCCGAAAATGCTGCCATTCAGCGCGGGGCCGACCCCGCCAAGTGGACCTACGATAACATTGGCCGCATGACCGAGCAGCTTCGCCAGTGGGGCGTGGGCTACGACTGGTCGCGCGAATTTGCCACCTGCGATGTCGACTACTACAAGTGGACGCAGTGGATCTTCACCGTGCTCTACAAGCGCGGGCTGGCCTACCGCAAAAAGGCCCCCATTAACTGGTGCCCGCAATGTGCTACGGCCCTGGCCAACGAAGAAGTGGTTGAAGGCGGCTGCGAGCGTTGCCGCACGCCGGTCCAGAAGCGCGACCTGATGCAATGGTTCTTCCGCATTACCGAATACGCCCAGCGTCTGCTCGATGATTTGAGCTTGCTCGGCGAATGGCCCGAGACCGTCCGCACCATGCAGGCCAACTGGATCGGCCGCAGCGAGGGCGCCCGCATCGACTTTACAGTCGAAGGCACTGGCCAGCCGCTGCCGGTCTTCACCACCCGGCCCGATACGCTCTGGGGCGTCACCTTTATGAGCCTGGCGCCGGAGCATCCGCTTATCTCCGAGCTTGTGGCCGGCACCGAGCACGAGGCCGAGGTAACGGCCTTCGTCGACCGAATCCGCCGCCAGAGCGCCGCCGACCGATCCATGGAGACGACCGAAAAAGAGGGCGTCTTTACGGGCCGCTACGTCATCAACCCGGTCAACGGCGAGCGCGTGCAACTGTGGGTGGCAAATTATGCTCTGATGGAATACGGCACCGGGGCCGTCATGGCCGTGCCCGCTCATGATCAGCGAGATTTCGAGTTCGCCAAAAAGTATCGTTTGCCAATCAAGGTGGTCATTCAGCCCGAAGGGCGCGACCATCCGCTCACGGCCGATGAGCTGACCGAGGCTTACGTCGATGCCGGCGTTATGATCAATTCCGGTCCGCTCGACGGCACGGCCTCGCCCGCCGGCATTCCGGAAGTGGTCCGCTACCTGGACGAAAACAAGATGGGCCGGGCCACCATCAACTATCGCATCAGGGACTGGCTGGTCTCGCGTCAGCGTTACTGGGGCGCTCCGATTCCGGTCGTCTATTGCGACAATTGCGGCGAGCAGGTGGTGCCCGACGATCAGCTGCCCGTAAAGTTGCCGCCAACTGACCAAGTGGATTTCCGTCCGCAGGGGGTCAGCCCTCTGGCAGCGGTCGAATCGTGGATCAGGACAGTCTGCCCCACTTGCGGCGGACAGGCCCGACGCGAAACCGACACCCTGGCCCAGTGGCTCTGCTCGTGCTGGTATTATTTGCGATTCGCCTCGCCCGTGGGCGAAGGGGAGTCCAACACGCAGGCCTACCGCAAAGAGGATATCGAGCAGTGGATGCCGGTCGATCAGTACATTGGCGGCGTGGAGCATGCCGTGCTGCACCTGCTCTACTCGCGATTCATCTTCAAGGTGCTGCACGATGCCGGCACCCTCGGCGAAGTCTGGCCGGAGCCCTTCAAGGCCCTCTTCACCCAGGGCATGATCTGCAAGATGAGCGAGAAGACCGGCAAGCTCGAGAAAATGTCCAAGAGCAAGGGCAACGTCGTCGCTCCGGACGAAGTCATCGCCTACTACGGTGCCGACACGCAGCGGCTCTACACCCTGTTCATCGGCCCGCCGCAAAAGGACGCCGAGTGGAACGACTCGGCCGTAGCCGGCTCGCACCGCTTCCTCAAGCGAGTCTGGGCCCAGGTGGATGAGCACGCCACCGGCATCGCCACCCTGCAGCCTTATGCCGGCAGCGGCGACGACTTGTCATCCGAGGCCAAGCCCCTTTGGCGAAAGACGCACCAGGCGACCCGCAAGGTGACCGATGACATCGAACACTCCTGGCAGTTCAACACGGCCATTGCTGCCATCATGGAACTGTCCAACTTGTTTGCCGACAAGTCCCACGCTCTGGCCGAGGACGAAAAGGGCCGCCAGGTGCTGCGACTGGCACTGGAAACCATGACCCGCCTGCTCGGCCCCATGGTCCCGCACATTGCCGAGGAACTCTGGCGGATGCTCGGGCACGACGAGTCGATCATCGCTGCCGGCTGGCCCAGCTACGACGAACAGGCCTGCCGCGAAGACGAGATCCAGATGGCCGTACAGGTCAACGGCAAGCTCCGCGGCCACGTAACGGTCACCCCGGACGCCGACGAGCAGACAATCGAAAAACTGGCCCTGGCCGACGAGAAGATCCAGACCGCCATCGGCTCAGCCACCGTCCGCAAAGTAATAGTAATCCGCGGCCGCCTGGTAAACATCGTCGCCAAATAGCAACGGCTTCTGTTCTCCTCGCCGTCACCGTTGCCGTAACCCTTCCCCCTTTCAAGGGGGAAGTGGCCCGAAGGGCCGATGGGGGTGCCGTTGCCGTGGCCGTGGCCGTGGCCGTTGAAGCCCCCGGCACTGCCGGGGGATCGCTTCTTCTGTTGGGTGCCATAGTTTAAGGAAATCAGGCCACGGTACCGGACAGAAGAGTTTTAGAAGCTTTCACCACGATGGTCTGATTATGGCACGGCACCGACTGGCGCTCCGTTCATCAAATCTTTTGCAGGAGGCATGGTATGCGGCAGGCGATATTTGGGGCAGCTTTCCTCGTTTTAACTCTTGCTGGCTGCTTGTCTCATGGCATCAGCGATGGAAATGGAAATTTGGAAGTCTCGATGGCCGAGAGCGATCGGGGTGCAGTCGAGACGGCAGAAAGGGAGATCGCCAACACTCCTTATTCCTCTATCAAGCTTGGAACCACACGGGAACAGATGCTGCTGCTCATGGGATTGCCCGAGATAACGTGCGCCACCGGAGCAGAGCGATATGTATACAATCGCGGCGAAGAGGCGTCCTTTACAGTTACATTTTCAGGTGGCAGGGCGAATTCCATCAGTGGGCGGTTCAGAACCTCCAGCTTGGAAGTCTCCGTTAACATGGCTTGGAGCCTGTATCTCCCGGGTGACATTGGGCCTCAAAGGCTTTGGGTAGGCATGGACCGCGGTCAGATTACCAGCCAACTTGGTGAATTGCAGCAGAGCGGTGTGGCGGGAGTGTTAACTTGCAAGAAGCACGACAGCCACACTCTCCATTTTGAGTTCGATGCGCTCGGCAAACTCGTTAGAGCATGGGGCATTATTGTGGACGAGACATCGGCAACCATTGTAGAAGTGAAGGAGCCCCGGCACTATGGTCTGACAAAGTCAGGCCATTAACCGCCGCCAGATGAGCGATAATAAATGGTCGGGAGGTTACAGGCATGAAAGCCGTCTGCCCAAATTGCGGCAAGCGCATTGCCGCCGATGACATCAACGTCTCGGCCGACCGGGCCTTGTGTCGCACCTGCGACGAACTGTTCGCGCTAAGCGATCTGGCCGATACATCGGAAGCTTTCGTGCCCCTGGATTCCCCGCCGCGCGGTATCCGCATCGAAGACTTTGGCGGCGACCCTCTGATAATGGTCTCCTTGCGTCAACCTGTCGTCATTTTCCTCATCGTGTTTGCCGCCATATGGAGCGGCGGATCGATGACCGGCATGGTCTTCACTTTTCTGGAGCAGGGCTTCGGCCTGCACCTGCTGTTTTTCCTGCCCTTCTTCCTCGGCACTCTGGCACTGCTGACCATCATCTCCCTGCTGCTCTTCGGCCGCAGCGAAGCCAGAATATCAGGTGGCGACCTTATGCTCTTCACCGGCGTCGGCCCCATCGGTCGCCGCAGGCAGATGCCCTTCAGCGAAGTCGACCGCATCTGGATGGCCTACGGTAACACGCAGGTGAACAATCGGCCGGTCAAGGAGATATTCATCGGCCGCGGCGAGGATCAGAAGCCCTGGAAGTTCGGCCTGATGATGAACGAGCAGAAGCGGGCCTGCGTCTACAACTGGCTCCGCAGCCAGAAGCGCCACTACAGCCGCGGCGGAGGAATCAGCGGCCCGCGGCCAATCTCGCAATTTATGTAGTTTCATATAAGCCGTTGAAGCCCCCGGCACCGCCGGGGGATCGCCTCTTCTGTTCGGTGCCATGGCCTGAAAGAGTCATCGCCTGATTTCGTCAGAGGCACCGGACAATAAATTGCAACAGGGTGTAATGCAAATGACATTGAGAGGAATAGAAGTGCCATTTGGGAAACGACATCTACGCTATGGTTCTATTCGGGCTTGGCTGAAGGCCGAAAAAATTCCGTGCCCTATCACTGCAATAAGCGATCGCCGAAAACGTGATCGCCATCTAAAGGAGTTTTCTGAGTTGCGTGACTTACTGTTTCGACGGCACATAGCTAGTCTTAATGAACAAGAACGCCAGCAGATCATGTCTGGCACTCATCCGTCGCAGACACCGGAAGCAGTAGATGCGGCTGAGCCCTATGCACACCAATTGGCCGAGATGCTTAAATCGTTAGGATATGATTGCGAAGTGACCGTCAATACGCGCCAGGGCGGGCTGTTGGGGCTTGGTGTTCAAGTATGCGCCGCAGACAGTCCTATTGATTTAGATGGCCTCCCAGAATTTTATCACGGATTTCAAGTATCGTACTGTATGTAGAATAAACACCTCGGTGCCACGGTCTTACGAAGTTGATAGTGCAGGTAGAATCCTCGCTCTTCGCAGCCATCTCATCGCCCACCCGCACCTAAGACGGGTAGATTTCATCGGTTACGTCGAAGGGCTGCAACTGCTGGTGGTCGCGGCGCCTCAGGCCTACGCTGCAGAGCAAGCCGATGGCAATGTAATTCGATATCATCGAACTGCCGCCATAGCTCACCAGCGGCAGCGGCAGGCCGGTCACGGGCGTCAGACCGATGGTAATGGCCATGTGCAGGAAGGCCTGGATGATGATCAGGGCGACAATGCCGATACTGAGCATGCGACCGTAAGGGTCGCTGGTAGAGTAGCTTACGTCCACGCCGAAGATGAGCATCAGCATGTACAGGACGATGACCAGCATGGCCCCGATGAAGCCCCACTCCTCGGCCACCACGGCATAAATGAAGTCATTATGGGCTTCGGCCAGGTAGCGGTTCTGCGTCTGCACGCCCTTACCCAGACCCGAGCCCAGCATGCCGCCCGAACCGACCGCCACCTTGGCCTGCCACGAGTGGTAACCCGGCCCCTGGAGCCAGTTTTCGACGAATTTCTGCGTGCGGCTGAATTGTCGCTCTATCGGCTCGTCGGGGTGACGCGGAAAAAGATCGTGGCCATAATCGGCCCGACCCGTCGAGCGGAACAGCCACGGCATGTGCCGCCCGGCCCACCATTTGGCATAGTCGGCCGCTAAATAGATTCGCATTCGCGAATTAGTGCGAAGATTCTGCACCATTTCGGCACGCTCTTCGGGCTCCAGCGTCCGCTCTTCGTAGCGGGCCTGCTTCCACTGGAGGTGAAAATCCTCCAGCGGGCCAGCCAGCAGCCAGACCTCCAGTCGCCGCTGCTGGAACTCGGCCAGCTTCAGGTAAGCAACCGGGGCAATGCTGAGCAGTACCAGGACTATAAGCGCCAGATGCTTCGGCCGGGCCCCGGCCGCAAATAGCATCAGCAGCATGACCGGCGTAAATAGCAGGGCCGTGCCAAGGTCGGGCTGGCGCAGCACAAGCACGGCCGGCAAGAGGGCCATAAGCACCGGGATAACCAGCCCCCGAAGCCGCCGCACGTTGCGCTTGTACATCAGGTAACGCGACATGGCCATGACAAAGGCTATTTTGGCCAGCTCCGAGGGCTGCACCGCCAGCTTGGTCCCCGGAACCTGGAACCACCGATAGGCGTTGTTGCGGGCCTCGACCAGCGATGGTATGCCGCCAATGCTCCGGGCCACCAGCAGCACCACCAGCAGCACCACAGCGAAGGCGAAAATGGCATAGCTGAAGCGCCCCAGCACCTTGTAGTCGGGCCAGATTACCGCCGCCATGGTCACGAGGGCCAGGCCCAGCCAGCCAACCTGCATGACCAGCATCCTGCTGAGCCCCGGCGAGGCCGAGCTGAAATCGGTCGTGGCGCTGTAAATGCCCAGCAGCCCCACGGCCGTCAAGGCCAGGGCCGCAAGCATAATCACCCAAGGAAAATTGTATATTCGTGCGAGAATGCCGTCTGACATCGGGAACCTCTGGCCTCCGTCTGATGGGGCAAGTATAATTCACCTTGTCGCGAGGACGAAAGCAATTCGCCCCGGAAACCCAAGGCCACTTGCGCCGGAGGTTGAAACCATGGCCAAACATTCGAAAATCATCGTCATCCTGGCCTTCATCACTATTGGCTGCCTTGCCGGTTGCCCCCAAGTGTTGGCCCCACCACATCCGCTCGTGCAGACCATTCGAGACCTGCCCGAGGACGTCCAAGGGCCGGTCCGCAGCGCCATTTGGGCTCATGGCAACCCGTACAACTGGGATCGGGCCGAGAACCTGGTGATGGACGTTATCTGGTCCGACCTTGCGGCCATTGGAGATACGCCCCTCCAGGGGCGACGCTATACCATCGATCTGGACGAAGATTCCATGCGGGTCGACTCCATTAGTGGAGTCGACACGACGGCCATCATCCGCCGCGGCCGCTGGCAGCTCTTCATGCGGGGCCAGCGCGTGGCGATGCCGGATGCGGCCCGCCCGCAGCAATCGCCCGACATAAATCCACTTCTCAACCACAGTGCCGGCGAAATGCGGGCCCTGCGCACCATCTTCAGCATGCCCTTTATGATGCTCGAACCAGGCGTGGAGTTGCAGTCGATGGGCATAGTCGAGAGTCGCGGTGCCGGCAATCGCTGGAACGTCATCAAGGCCACCTTCGACCCGCAGGCCACCGGCCATATTCGCGGCGACTCGATGCAACTCTACCTTGACCCCGAGAGCCAACGCATCGACCGGGCCTTGATCATGTTCAGTGGCGCTCCGTTCCACGGAGTGCCCCACTGGGCCGAATATTCCGACTATCGCCCGATGCCGTCGGGCCTTCAGTTGCCGCACCGCATCGACTTCAATCGAACCGACGCCAGCGGTGCTGCCGACTTGGGCCGGACCCTGACAATTGATGTGACCGGGGCGGAGTTCAACATGGGCCTGCCGAAGAACATTTTCCGCGATGCCACCGTCCGCCCGCCGCAACCACGACAGGGCGACGAGGACGAGCAGCCAACCGTGCGCCGCATCGGCCGCGACAACATCGCCGAATAGACTGGTGGCCCACAGGGCCGGATAAGGGTGAAGCCGTTGCGTAACCCTTCCCCCTTTCAAGGGGGAAGTGGCCCGAAGGGCCGATGGGGGTGAGGCCTTGGCTTGTGCACAAGCTCGATAAGTTTCCCGCGCGGCCACACCCCCACCTGTCTCCGGCATGCGCCGGAGACATCCTCCCCCGTCAAGGGGGAGGAGTTTAACGGCTTCTGTCGTTACCCTTCTCCCTTGACGGGAGAAGGTGGCCCGAAGGGCCGGATGAGGGTGAAGCCGTTGCGTTGCCCTTCCCCCTTTCAAGGGGGAAGTGGCCCGAAGGGCGATGGGGGTGAGGCATGACTTGTGCACAAGCTCGATGAGTTTACCGCGCGGCCACACCCCCACCTGTCTCCGGCATGCGCCGGAGACATCCTCCCCCGTCAAGGGGGAGGAGTTTTTCACCCTTCTCACCCGCCCTGAGTTCCGTCGAAGGGCTTGACGGGAGAAGGTGGCCCGCAGGGCCGGATGAGGGTGAAGTCTTGCCACTTGGAACCGCCGCAACCATGGAATCTGCAACAGGCGAAAGGTAACTGCACCATGTACGAAGAAAAAGCACTGCTGACCGTAGCCGAACTTATGAGTCTGGCCGCCCGCACCGCCCCCAAGACCAAAGGCGCCGACTGCATCCTCACACTCATCGCCACCGGCGAGCAAATCGAGCAACTGGCCGCCGAGATGGATCGCTATGGTCAGGAGCACGACCTGGCCTTTTTCCTGCGAGATGCGAAGTGCCTGCGGGCCAGCCCCGTGGCCTTCATTGTTGCCGCCCGAAGCATGCCCGCCTCCATCAAGGGCTGCAACCAGTGCGGAACCCGAGGCTGCGAGGAGCACATCAAAGGCGGCGGCACATGCGCCTTCAACCATATTGACCTTGGAATCGCGGCGTCTTCGGCTGCCGGTGTGGCCGGGGCCCATCATGCCGACAACCGCATCATGTACAGCATCGGCACGGCGGCCCGCAACATCAACCTCTTCGGCCAGCCAACCGTCTCCGCCCTGGGCCTGCCACTAAGCGCCAGCGGCAAAAGCCCCTACTTCGACCGCGGCTGATACTGACAATAAAGGTAGCCCTTTTTGCTGTTGCTGTTGCTGTTGCTGCCGTTATAAAGCCCCCGGCACTGCCGGGGGACGCTGTTGGCGTTGCCGTTTTTGAGTGCCCTCGCCACTGCCGGGGGATGTCGTTGCCTTTGCCGTTGCCGTTTTTGAATACCCCCACCCAGATCGCACCTTCAGTCATTCGCCACAAGTGGCCGATAATGTTATGATGGTAGTGCGGTCTGAAAAATGGGCGGGAACCTTCCGCCTTCGTCCGGTGTCAAAAGGTTCGGCATGAATCCGACGGAATTCGTAAATTTCTCGCTCGAGCGCCTCAAGGCCCGTCTGCGGACTAACGATCTGCTGACCGGTCTGCTGGCTCTGCTGGCGTTCGTCCTGGCCTGGCTGGTGGTGGTCATACTTCTCGACCGGGCTATCGGCCTGTCGCGCGACCTGCGCCTGGTGCTGGTGGCGGTGCTGGCGGCGATGGCTTTGGCCGGCCTGCTGGTCGCGTTGCTCTGGCCGACCGTGCGGCGGTTGAGCGACGTTTACGTGGCCAGGCTCATCGAGAGTCATGACGAAAATCGCTTCCGCAACAGTGTGACAACTTTTGTGGAGCTTCGCGACGATGCCTCGGCGGCCGACGACGTGCGGCGGGCCGTGGCCGAAAAGGCGGCCCGCGATCTGACGGAGATGGACCTGGACGAGCTGGTGCGCCGCCACTGGCTGCGACGCACGCTGGTCGTTCTGGCGACCACCGGGGCGGTGCTGCTTGGCTTCGGCCTGCTGTCGCCCCGAACCTTCTCGACCAGTGTTGGCCGGGTCCTTGGCTCGGCTGCCGAGCGGCCCACCGCCACCCGCATAGTGCAATTGCAGCCGGCCGATGGTTACGTGGTGGCCGCCGGTTCGAACGTCGTGATCGACCTGAACCTGGGCGGGCAATTGCCCGACGAGGCCACTATTCATCTGGAACACGATGACGGCTTCCGGCAAAGCAAGCCCATGCGGCGCATCGGCGACGAAAACTGGCAATTTGCCGTCTCCGATCTGTTGCAGGATATGACCTTCACGGTCCAGGCCGGCGACGCCCAAAGCAGTCGCCACCGGCTCATAGTGCAGCCCTTGCCGCAAGTGACCAGCATCCGCTGCCGCCTGTTCCATCCCGCCTATACTCGCCGCGAGCCGCAGGATATTGATACCGGTCACATCGAAGCCCTGCCCGGCAGCCGGGTCGAGATAACCGTGCTGACCAACCACGCCCCGCTCGAGCCGGTGCTCAAGTTCGATGACGGAAGCGAGTTGCCGCTGCGGGTGCTGGATGACCGTTCAGGCGCCACCGGAAGTTTCAAGGTTGGTCGTTTGCCGACTGGCTATCGGGTTTCGTTCCGGGACCAGCGGCTGAAGCTCGAGAACCGCGGGGCGGTGCAATATCGTGTCGTGCCCACTGCCGACCGCTCGCCACTGGTCGAACTGTCGCCGCAAGGTCCGCTGGAGATGCCCGCCGACGGCTCGTCGCGGCTATATGTGCATGCCACCGATGATTACGGACTGGCCCGCCTGGCGGTCGAGTTCCGCCTGCTGAGGCGATCTGCCGCGGCATCCGCCACGCCGCCCGCGGTGGACGGCCCGGCCCTGGAGCACATTCTGTCCCAGCCCGCGGAGCAGACACTTGAACTGCTGCCGGCCGTGCCTCCTGCTCCCGAACCTCTGCCGACCGGTTTCGACCGGCCGCTGACGCTGCAGGCTCGCGACTTTGCAGCAAGGCCCGGAGACCTGCTCGTGCTGCGGGCAAGGGCCGAAGATCTGTCGCCTTTCAGCGGAGGCATGGGCGCAGACAGCAACGTGGTTATCGTCGCCATAACCGAGCCCGCACAGGAGGAACAATCCCCCACGGCCGCCACGGACGCAACGGGTGAGACCGGTGGTGAACCGGAAGCGCCATCAACAACCGCGGCCAGCCAGCAGGGCGACTCCGGTGAAGCAGCAACTGGTGACTCAGGCGAGGCGGCAACGGGTGACTCCGCCGGGCAGGCCGGCACCGACGATCCGACCACCACCGCCCAATCCGGCGACCCCGATGGCAACACTGGCGATGGCCCTGGGGCGGAAAACACGACCGCCGGCAGCGAGGCCGCCGACGCGACCGGCGAGGCCGGCAACGGAGCCGATGGCCAGATCGCCTCGGCCAGCGGCGGCAGTCAGGAGCCTGGCTCGGCAACTGGTGACGCTGGCGGCAATTCGCCCTCAGGCCCTGACGATCCGCTGGCGGACATGCCGGCCGAGGACAAAGCCGCACTGAAGCAACTCCTTGCCGCCCTTGCCGATAGCCAGAACAATCAGCAGACGCCGAGCGGCCAGCCAGATGCCGAGGACCCGGCAGCCGGGACCGCTTCGGCCACCGCCACCGGCACAGCATCGTCCGCCGGTCAGCAACCCGATCCGGCGCAGGAGGAGACCGGCCACAGCGCCAACGAAACCGCCTCCGGCCAGACAGATGCGGCCATGCTTGCCGCAAGCGGGCCGCAAATACGCCGCCTGGCAGCCGACCTGGAGCGTGGCTCGCCAGTCGATCCGGCGCTTCTTAAAAAACTGGGCTGGGATGAGGCCGACCTGCGTCGCGTGGTCTCGGCATACAGCGAGAGGTTCGACAGTTTCGCCGGCAACAGCCAGTGGAGCGCGGCGACTGGTTCGGCCAATAACGGGGCTGGAGCGGCGCAGCAAGTCGTGGGTCGCGGCCCGCTGGGATCAGGCCAGGCAACGGTGGAGCGGAACCCGGCAGGCGACGCCGGTTCGCCAATCGTTCAACCACCACAGCGGCGCGACTCTCCGGAGTTTTCCGAGATCATCGAGGCCTACATCAGGGCCGTGAATCGAGCCCCGTAGTCAAAGTTCACCATCCCCAGAGCCGCGCCCGCGCCGGCTGCGCCGCCAGCGCCGGCGGCCGAATTGCTGCGACGGCTCGCCTCATCATCTGCCATCCCCACGCAGCCGCAGGTAGCTTTCGTAGCGACGCTCCGCGATTTCGTTCTGCTTCACGGCTTCCTTAATCAGGCAACCGGGCTCGTGCAGATGGGCGCAGCTGGCCCCGAAGCGGCACTTGCCAAGGTAGGGTCGCATCTCCGGAAAAAGCCAGGCCGGGTCGGCATCGATGGCATCGGTCAGGCCGAATTCGCGCATGCCGGGTGTGTCGATAACGTTGCCGCCAAAGGCAAGGTCGAAGCGCTCCAGGTGAGTAGTGGTGTGGCGACCCTTGCCCGAGGTCTCGCTGATGGTGCCCACCCGCAGCCCGAGGCCCGGCTCCAGGGCGTTGAGCAGGGCCGACTTGCCCACCCCACTTTTGCCGATAAGCACCGAAGTCCGGTCGGCCAGGGCCTCCTTCAGCTCTTCCAGTCCAACACCACTCAGGGCGCTGGTCAGCAGTATGCGGTAGCCGATGCGGCGATATACGTCCAGATCCTCATCCAGGGCTCCGGCGTCAATCAGGTCCACCTTGGTAATGACCACCAGCGGCGGAATCTCGGTGTATTCGGACTCGGCCAGGTACCTGTCCAGCAGGTTCCAGTTCGGGTCGGGCTGGGCGGCGGCAAAGACGGCCATCATCTGGTCGACATTGCTGACAATGGTCTGTTCCATCGGCCGGGGCCCCGCCGCCCGGCGGACGAGGCTGTTGCATCGCGGCAGAATCTCCGTTATGGCTCCTGTGCCATCGCCCAGATCGCGCAGCACCACGCGGTCGCCGACGGCCAGCGGATCGACATTACGAATGGCTTTGACGCTGGAAACCCGCCGCCGACTGGCCGAGGAGGTACTTTCCGGATATACCAGGTTTTTGCGGAGCTTGCTCGACATGGAGCAGACGACGGTGTTGCCGTCATCGAGCCGGACAAAATAATGGCCCAGGGTCTTCTTGTAAAGCAGCCCCTCGGCAGCTGTTTCGGCTGTTCTATCCGACTGTGTGGAAATGGACTTCGCCCCCGCTGAAGGTTTCGAAATAATCGTCTGGCGATATTAAAACAAGCTTAGCGGGGCGGGGCTTCGCGGTCAAGCCGTGGGCGCAGCGGGGCGGCAAGTTCAGCTCACCACGTTGGTGGCCAATTCGATTTCGCGGACTATGGTACGCAGGTCGAAGGGCTTGTTCAGGTAGCTTTCGTAACCGCAATTTACAACCTGCTGGCCGTCCTGCAGGCCGTCGCCGATGGCAATAACGCGGGTTGCGGCCAGTTCGGTGTTGCTCTTGAGGGCCTTCAGCACGGCGGCGGCATTGCCGTCGGCCAGAGCCAGGTCGAACAGAATGACGTGCGGGCGGAAACTATCGGCCATCATGCCGGCTTCAAAGGCGTTTGTGGCAACCTGCACGTTGTAGCCTATCTCGCGCTCCAGGCTGCTTCGCAGCAGGTCGGCCATCTCGTATTCGTCATCAACCAGCAGTACGCGCGTAACGCCAACTTCCAGCCCTTTCAGGGGGATTCCGTGCGTGCGCATGAAGCGCATCAGTTGATCGCGTGGAATGCGTCGATCTTTGCTTCCGGGAATTCGATATCCGCGCAACTGCCCGGTATCGAACCATTTAGAAACAGTTCGAGGCGATACACAGCACAAGCGCGCAACGTCCCCGGTGGTAAAGACGTCCTTCATGACAGCCCCCGTTGTTCGTCTCAGCGATTTGCTACGGCAGTATCCCAAGCCCCCTTCACGAGGCTGCTAGAATATACCTCAGGTTGTCCGGAATGTCAAATGAGGTGGGTGCAAAAGGGCCACGGATTTGACCCAATTGTGACCAAAATGAGTACTTTTACGGTGGCCAGAGCCGCTTTAGTAAGTAATTCATAACTCGTTATCAAAACGATTGTTGCGTTTTCTGGAGGAAACCCCGGCTAGTTAATCTGGCTAAACTGTGCGGATTGTTTCGAGTGGCGCAACTGGTCCCTCCGCTGGGGGCAAACATTTTCAGTATTTTTCCGGCCGAGGGAACAATTCTGCCGGGCCACCCGTTATCCGCCGGCCAGCGATGCAACCACCTGCCCGGCCTGCTCCAGGACGCCACGCTCCACCTCGTCCAGTTGATCGAACAGTGGCCCGCAGCGCAGATCGAAGCCCCGCCAGGGGTAGCCGTCCGGACTGTTTCGGCTGTAGCCGTTATGCAGGCACCATCCGGCAGCGCCGCCCCTGGCTGCACCGGCCAGATCGGTCATAAAATCGTCGACCTCCGGCTGCCAAGGCGTAAAGTCCCGGCGGAAGGGCTCCTGGTAATGCACCGGCATGGGCCGTCCGAGCTGAGCGGCCATCTGACGATAGTGCCGGGTGCGGGCTTCGGTCTCCGAGGGCGATGCTGCGTGCCGCGGCCGATGGGGGGTAAGAAAATCGACCTTGGCATGGTTGATGTAGTCGGCCAGGGCACTATCGTTGATGTCGCCGGCATCGCTGATGGTTACCAGCCGCTCGGGGTCGGTCTGACGAACCATGGCGATCATCTCCGCGGCCTCATCGAAGGCAACGGGCAACAGCGGATGAATGTTACGCTCGTTGGCGACATCAATATACACATTGCGGAACGGCTTCAGGGCTTCGGTCACCGTTTGGACCGCCGCCAGGTGCCGCTGGTGCAGCACCACCGGCGACATTACCCATGGGCAGTCGGCAAAGCTGTCCAGGGCCGGGCTCTCTTTGCGGGCCTCCTGCGGCACGCCGCGCTGGAAGCTGACGTCGACGATCATGCCCAGACCATCCGCCAGGCGGCAATAGTCCAGCAGACGCCCCATGTACGGTTGCCGAGGTTGGCCGTCGGCGGTCACGGCCGAGACATCGTGCCCCCTGGAGCCCCAGGTGCACCAGAGGCGAATCCAGTTGAAGCCGAGGGCGGCCATGCGTCGCAGATCAGCCTCGGCCTCCCGGGCTTCCAGCGTCAGCCCGCCGTAGTAGCTGACGCCAAGCAGGAAGGCAGGCTTGCCATTTATCAGAAACTTTCCGGCCGAGGCGTCCATGGTGAGAATCGTGGCCATGACTGATCCTTTCGTCTTGATGCGGTCTTCGGGCATTAACGCCCCGCCTCGTGTTTCGACAGTTGCCGGCACAGCAAGTCCCAGGTGGGCTCAACCTGAATTTCGAACACTCGGCGCATGCGGCCATGGGTCCGGTTGTGGTCGAAAAACATGTAATGATCCATCGTCGGGGCGGGCACGACTTCGTCCTGGCAGAGGTCGCTCTGCAACATCCAGGCAATGTCGGCCATGTCGAAGAAGCCTTTGCTGGGCGACATGTAATATTCCTTACGCCGGCGGAATTCGTGCAGATAGAGCCCCAGCCGGCCGGTCGTGGCCACCGTGCGGGCCGTCTGCTCGAACGACCGGCAGAGCTTGGTGCCGGTATCGAACCAGACCAGCGGCACGTTGCTCTCCAACAGCGTACGGGCTGCGGTCACATCGCCCTTTACGTTGTACTGGACGCTGCGCTCGGGCCAGGTCTCGGCACTGCGGCTATGGAAGACCAGGCGAATCTTGTCGCATATGGTCGGATCCTTGCAGATGGCGCTGGCCACATTCGTCGCGGCGCCCAGGGCAACCACCCAGAGCGGATTCTCGGCGCTGCCGGCATGGGCCCGGCTGATGATGAAGTCGACGCCCTCGCTCTGGCTGGGCCAGCCAAAATACTGCATCGGGTGACCTCCGCGAGCCACGGTGTAGCGGCCGGGGCAACCTGCCTTTTCGAGCAGTTCCACGATTGCCTCGCAGGAGCGTTCGGTGGATTCCGGACCCTTGGCCCCGACGGCGCTGGCGGCAAAGTGCGTGGCCACGAAGCCTTCGATTTCAAAACGCTCGGGCGAGGCCAGGGCCAGCGAGATGGCGTACAGGTCGTCGATTTCGTTGGCGGCATCGCTGTCGATGAGCAGGCGCAGACGCTGGCCTGGTGGTGGCAATTCGGGCACGAGGCGGTCGGATGTGGCGCGGTCAAAGTCGGTCATCTCATCTGCTCCTGAAGGAAATTGGTCGGCAACCAAAGCTAAGCATGCAGCAACTTACGGGCATCAGGCCCCGCCCCAGCGCGCGTTGTAGTCATTAATAATGGGACGCAGGAAATCGGCTGCCTGCCGGGCGGCGGCATCGGGGTCGGGCTTCGGCAGAATCTCGGCCGTGACCCATCCCCTGTAACCTGTTTTGCCGAGGGATTGGAATACCTCGCCAAAATCCAGGTGCCCCCAGCCCGGGGCCAGGCGGTTGGAGTCGGCCAGGTGCACGTAGCTGAGCCAGGGGGCGGCCGATTCGATGCTGCGGCCAATGCGGGCGTCCTCGATGTTCATGTGAAAAACGTCGGCCATCATGCCCACGGCCGGGCTGTCGATAGCTCGCAGCAGGTCGGCCGCCTCGTCCAGCGTGTGGATAAGGTCGACCTCGTAGCGGTTGACCGGCTCGATTATGAGCTGGACGCCGAGCGGGGCGGCAATGTCCGCCAGGTGTCGCAGGGCGTCGATGAGCATCTGCAGCGCCGGCTCCGCTCCGCCCACGCCGGCCGCCTGCCCCCTGGCTCGGCCGATGTTGACCTTGCGGCCAAAACGCGCCGCCAGGCGTATAAGATCGGCCAGAGCGGAGTGAGCGGCGCTGCGAATGTCGACGTCGGGATGAATCAGGCAGAGCCCATCGGTGCCGTAAAGCTGACCGGTAGAGATGGCGCTGACTTCCAGCCGGTGCTCGCCCAGCAGTTGCTCGAGCCGGTCGGGGTGGACATCGTCGGCCCGGCGCAAGGCCAGTTCCACGCCCTGGTAACCGAACCTGGCGGCCTTGGCCATGGATTCCTCGAAGCCGCGCCAGACGACGAAGGCTGAGGGCGGGGCACCGGTGTCGGCAATTGCTACGGCCAGCTTCAGGGCAGGATTATCGGCAGTGGTGTTTTGCATGGCTTAGCGTCGCGGTCCCTGCGGGGTCCAGGGCTGCTGGCTGATGGTGGCCTCCTCGGCTTCCTTAATGAGGTCGAGCGAAATGCAGTGCCGCCCGCCGTCAAAATCGGTCGACAGCCAGGTCTCGACCATGTCGATAATCTCGAAAATGCCAGTGATTTTGCCACCAAGGCAGAGCACGTTGGAATTATTGTGCCGCCGGGTCATGCGAGCCATGTAGGTGCTGGTGCAGAGGGCGGCCCGAATGCCGCGAAACTTGTTGGCGATAATGCTCATGCCGATGCCGGTGGAGCAGATGAGTATGCCGCGGCTGTTGTCAGGGTCGGCGGCCACCGCCCGGCAGACGTCGGCCGCAAAGTACGGATAGCGGACGGTCTCGGTGCTGGAGGTGCCGGCATCTATCACCTGGTGGCCAAGTTGGGTGACGTGCTCGACAATTTTGAGCTTGGTCTCGTATCCGCCATGGTCGTTCCCGATGTAAATCTTCATCGTCAGCATTACCTTTCGCAGTGATGGTTTGAGAAGCCGGGCAGATGCCTGCCGCAGGTGCGGATTTTATCATGCAGGGCAGGGGTGGCAAAAACAATCCGAGGGCAATAAGCCGATGGGGGTGCGGTTTACCTGCCGAAGCCATATCAGGAAAAGTACGAGATAATGCCCTGGCGGACCATCATAACGCCGATGCCGGCCAGAAGAATCATGATGATTTTGGACACGCCCAGCAGAATCGGCCGGCCAACCAGATCCTTCACCCGATGAGCCTGCCTTAGGGCCAGCCAGGCGATGCCCAGGTTGATGACCACGGCGACAATCGTCTGCAGCAGGCCAAAGCGGGTGACCATCAGCATCTCGGTTGTCAGCAGGGCCGGTCCGGCCAGCAGCGGGGTGGCCAGTGGCACTATGCCCATATCGTGAGCCTCGTGCCGGGTGCGCATGCTGACGCCCAGCAGATCGACCACCGCATAGCCGAACAGAAGAACGCCGCCGCCAACCTGGAAATCCGCCGCAGTAATTCCCAGAACGCGGAAGATGCTGTTGCCCAGCAGGGCGAAGGTCAGGGCTATGACCACGCTGAAAACGGCCGCCATGTTCACGATGCGCAGCAACTGCGGACGCTCCAGGTCGTGCGTCATGCCGACAAAAATTATCACGCAGCCGGCAACGTCGATAGCCACGAAAATGGGCACGAAGGCCTGGAGTACATTAAGTAAGAAATCCATTTTTCCCGATCCTGCCAGAGCAGAGCCGGCCTTGCAGGGGCCGGCCCAACCGGCCGCACAGCTTGCCCACCGGCGACATCGTCAGCAGCCCAGTTGCTCCTCGAGTTCGGCTCGCAGTTCCGGCAGGAGGTAAAGATCGTCCAGCCGGGCCGCGGCCAGGGCATCGGCCGAGATGAACTCAACCACTGCCGCCAGCAGGGCGTCGGCCTGGGCGGCAACCGCGGCCCGCTCATCCAGCAGCACCTGCCAGCGCCGGCCGATGCGACAGAGGCCGCCCTGTCCCTCATCGAGAGGCTCCAGGCGCACTTCCAGGCCAAGCTGATGAACCAGGCCCAGCAACGATTCGCGGCGACGGTCGGCGTTCATGCCCGACATTGTAGCAACACCGCGGACCCGCCGCCATCGGCCAGGATAATCATGATGACCAACTCGCCGCCCGCCACCGGTACGGCCCGTTCCCGATGGCGGCTAAACACTGTTTCACGTTGGCACTATCGTCCGGTCCACTTGTTGAGACAGTCACGGAGGTCGTTAAAGCCCCCGGCACTGCCGGGGGATGCTTTGGTTGTTGTGATATTGCTATTGGTGATGTTGTTTGAAACTTCGTGGGGTCGGGGGACTTTCGATCCCCCGGCAGTGCCGGGGGCTTCAACGGCAACGGCAACGACAACGGCAACGGCAACGGCAACGGCAACGGCAACGGCAGAAGAAACGGCATTCCCCGGGCGGTGACGGGGCTTCAAAGGTAACTGCACAACGGTAGCGGGCGGCAATGGCCTGATGATCTTGCTTTACAGGCGCTTTGCCGCGGCGTATATTCCTGCCTGTGAGGGCGCCATGGGCCTAAGCCCGCTCTCTGGCCCCAGGGCCTTCAACTTCGGCCGCGCGGGCAGGCGAACCATTAACATTGGGAGCACAGGAAACAATCATGACACACACCTGGCGGATAAAAGTGGCCGATGTCCACGTGGCGCGAGGCGCCGCCGATTTTCGAATCTATCAGCAGAACGAGCAGGGCCTGGCCGATATAGACCTCAGCGGCACATTCGAGCAGCAGCCCGACACTACCCATAACCACGTGCAACTGCGGATGGTCAGCCAGCAGGATTACGCCCCACTGCCCGAGCTCGGCCGCTGGCAGCGGGCCCGGGCCTGCAGCCCCGACGGAGTCTGGAGCCACACCTTCTGCAACGTGCCCGCCGGCGGGTTGTATATGATTCAGACCCGCCTGGTCTGGAAGAATGCCGATGGCACCGAGGGTGCCCGCAGCGGGCGCATCGTCAGGCACCTGGGCGTGGGCGACTTGTGGATCATCGCCGGGCAGAGCAACTCCTCAGGCACAGGTCGCGGTATTGCCCACGACCCGCCGGCCCTGGGCGTGCACATACTGCAGAATAATGAAGTATGGCAGCTTGCCGCCCACCCGCTCGATGATCCCAGCGAGACCGACCATCCGAACCGCCCAGGCTATCCGGGCACCTCGCCCTACCTGACCTTTGCCCGCCTCATGCAGCAAGCCCTGGGCTACCCCATCGGACTGGTGCAGACGGCCAAGGGCGGATCGTCGCTGCGCATGTGGCACGTGGAGGAAGATCCGGCGGCGCCGCTGTGGCACAATCTTATTCACTGTGCGAGGCTGGCCGGCGGTAAGTTCCGCGGGCTGCTCTGGTACCAGGGGTGCAGCGATGCCGGCGACGGAAATTCCGATAATTGCCGCAAGTATGCCACCAGGTTCAGACGCTGGCTGGAACTGCTGCGGGCCGAAATCGGCAATCTGCCTGTGCTCCTGACGCAACTGAATGTTCGTACCGATGTGGCAGAACCGGCCCACACCGACCTTGGCTGGTCAATAGTTCGCGAGGCCCATCGGCAGCTTGGCACCGATCCCGGCTGTTACGTGGTGCCGGCCATTAACGCTCCGATGAGCGACGGCATACACAACGGCTCGACGGGTAATGTCATCATCGGCGAGCGACTGGCCCGGGCCGCCCTGGCCGAACTATTCGGCAAGCCGCTGCTGTGGAAGTCGCCCAACGCCGCCTCGGCCAAACGCAGCGACGACGGGTCGACGGTCGAGGTAGCTTTTGCCGACGTCTCGAGCCAGCTCATTTTCCTCTGGCGCGGGCTCAACGATTTCCGCATCGAAGACTCCGCCGGACTTGTCCCCGTGACCAAGGCAACCTGCGCCGGCGACACGGTAAAGCTGACTCTGCAGCGACCCCTGAGCGGCAAGGCTACCGTGAGTGGTGGCTACGGTTATGCCGCTCACGTTAGCCTGTACGATTACGAGACGAATTTGCCGATGCTCTGCTTCCACGGGCTGGAAATCGCATAAACGAATGAGGGGCTCGAGGCCATGGCCGACCGCGACGAGTTGATCGAAATTGCCCGGCAGGTACTGATTGGTCCCAGCCCGCTGGGGCGCGAAGATCTGTTCATCCTCGACCATGCCCTGCGCTGCCTGCGGTATGCCGATGTAATTGTCCGGTTCGATGAGGTGCGCACGTTGCGGGTCGATCGGACCTGCCTCGACGCCGCAATCATGTTGCACGATGTGGCACGGGTGCGGCTGGAGCGGGAGCGACGCGAATGGACCGGCAATTATGCCGCCGCGACCATGAGCCAGGACGACATTTACGAGGCCTCGGCCGAAATTGCCGGCGACGTGCTGACCCGCCACCTGGAGCCGCGACAGGTCGAGCACACGCAGGACATAATCCGCCAGCAGCACAGTCGCGACGCCGCCCTGGCGGAGGTGAAAATTTTGAGCGACGCCTGCAACCTGGACGACCTGGGAGCGGTCGGGCTGTGGCGCGATATTCGCCGCTACGCAGCCGAGGGTCGCGGCATTGACGAGGCTCTGGCAAGCTGGCAACGTCGGCAGCAATACGGCTATTACCAGGCGCGGCTGGATGAGACCTTCCGCTTCAAGGCCACCCGCAAATGGGCCGCCCGGCGCCTGGAGCGCCTCACCCAGCTTATGAAAACGCTGGCCGACGAACACCACGCCACCGACACCATTATCGACTGACAGGAGACGCGACCGACATGCCCAACCTTGCCTGCATTGGCGGCAGCATGGCCTACAAACTGATGGCCGACCAGGCCATCAGCGGACAGCGACTTGGCCCACAGCCAACGCCCTTTGGAGACAGCGCCGCCATCTACCAGGTGGGCTCGGGCCAGCAGGGCTTTTACTTCCTCAGCCGCCACGGCGAAAAGGGCTATCACACCGCTCCCACCTTCATCAATTACCGGGCCAACATCTGGGCCCTAAAGGAACTTGGCGTCGAGCGCATTGTCGCCTGGAGCGGCCCGGGAGCCATCAATCTGGACCTGCGACCGGGCAGCATCGTCATTATCGATGACATGATTGACGAGACGCGCCGCCGCCCGACCACCTTCTACGAGCATGGCGGCCTGGGCTTCATCCGCCAGTCGCCGGTCTTCTGCCAGACCGTCAGGTCGGCCCTGGCCAGCGCCGCCCGCAAGGCCGATCTGGTGGTCCACGAAACCGGCACATACGCCTGCACCGAAGGGCCGCGACTTGAAACCCCGGCCGAAATCCGCAAGCTGGCCCACTTCGGAGCCGATCTTGTCGGCATGACCTTATGCCCGGAGGCCTTTCTGGCCCGCGAGCTGGAAATCTGCTACGCGCCGATCTGCTACGTCACCAACATTGCCGAAGGGCTGGCTCCCCGCCAGTACCAGGCTGGGCTGAAGTTTGAAGGCATGACCACCGCCGGCGAGGATGTGGCCATCGAGAAGGCCCTCAGCCATTTGCCGCAGGTTATTACCGAGACCATGCGACAACTGGCCCTGCACCGCTCGCGCGACTGCCCGTGCGCCCAGAGCATGAGCCGCTACCGCCGTCGCGGCGACATCGGCGACGATTGGCACAAGTGGATCGAGCCCGGCGGAGGCGCTTCGTGATTATCAGGACAAACTGGCTGCTCAGGCCCGATGAGGCCGACCTCAGCCGCCCACAGCTTACGGTCGATGACCAGGGCCGCATAACATCGGTCCAAAGTTGCAGCCCGTCGACCGGCCAGGTGCCCCACGCCGCAAGCGACCAGCAGGTGCTCGATTTCGGCGCCGGCTCGATCATCATACCGGGCCTGGTAAACGCCCACACGCACCTGGAACTTTCGCACGTAGGTTCGCCGATTGACGCGGGCGGCTCGTTCACCAGTTGGCTCGGCCGCATAATCGACATTAACCGGCGCACCACGGCCGACACTCGCTCCCGAGCGGTGGCCGAGGGTGCCCGCCGCAGCCTGGCCGCCGGCGTCACCTGTCTGGGCGATATCAGCTATGGCGGCGATGGCTGGACGAAGCTTCGCGCCTCGCCCATCCGCAGCACTCGCTTTGTTGAGATATTCGGCCATAGGCCGCGCGAAGTGTCGCACCGGGTCAGCAATCAACTGGACCTGCTCGCCCGGCAGGGGTTCATGCCGCCAGGCAATCAACCGCCCGCGGCCGATGACGAGTGTCGCCCCGATCATCGTGCCGGTCTCAGCCCGCACGCGCCCTACTCCGCCGGCGTGCGGGCCTTCATGGCCGCCCGCCGGGCAGCCGATCAGCACAACCTGCCGCTGGCCACGCACCTGCACGAACATGCCGACGAAATTGAGCTTTACCGCAGCGGTCGCGGCACGTTCCGCAAATGGCTGCCCCTGCGGGCCCTGCTCACACTGGCCCGCTTCAAGCCTACCGGGCGGTCGCCAATCGCCACGCTTGGGGAGGCCGGCTTTTTCTCCTCGCCAGTGCTGGTGGCTCACGCTAATTATTTGGACGACGCCGACATCGAAATACTGCGCCGCAGTCGCTCGTCGGTCGTCTACTGCCCGCGCAGTCATGCCCACTTCAACCACCCGCCGCACCCGGTCAGGCTTCTGCTGCAGGCCGGCGTCAACGTGGCCCTGGGCACCGACAGCCTGGCCTCCTCGCCCTCGCTTTCAATTCTGGATGAGATGCGATTCCTGCGCCAGCATCGGCCCGACATCTCGCCGGGCGAGCTCTTGCGAATGGCCACCAGCGCCGGAGCCACAGCCCTTGGCCGGGCCGAATCAACCGGTCGCCTGCTAGCTGGACAGTGCGCCGACGCCGCTGTTCTGGCTGCGCCGACACCGTCTGAACACAGCCACCGAGAAGACAGCAAAACCGACCCTTACAATCTCCTGCTCGACCCGGCAACCAGGGTCGTCGCCACCATCATCGGCGGCAAAGTGTACGAAGCGTCCTGAATCGACGCCCCGCCCAACTGCGGACCCGCGACACTTCCGCTTCAGCGGGGACCATAATCGCACTACATGACGAAAGTTTTGCGCATGGCCGACACTTCGTTGACTTGCGCGGGTTAAAAAGTATGATTCCAGCGACTTCAGCAGCAGAGGCAATTTTTTAAGAAGCATCAAGGTCCGGTCCCTTTATAGAACTGCCCATGGGCGGGGTTCCGGTTTTGCCACACCCAGACGAACTAAGGAGAGAATCATGTTCAGCCGTGCGCGTCAGGTCATTCTGGCCGTGGCCATGTGCCTGCTAATCACAGTGGGGGCATCTGCCGCAACTTATTACATCGACTTTGCCGATGGCGATAACACTGCCAATGGCCAATCGGCTGAGGCCGCCTGGAAACACGCCCCTGGGGATACGAACGCCACCGATAAGCCCGCCGCCGCCAAACTGCAGCCCGGCGACAAGCTGATCTTCCGCGGCGGAGTGGCTTACTATGGTTCGATCGTCGTGGCCACCTCGGGCACCAAAGATAAGCCGATCATCCTCGATGGCAACTCGGCGGGCAAGTTCGGCGAAGGCCGGGCAGTGCTCGACGGCGGCAGCATTATCAGTAACTGGCAGCGCTGCAAATCGCCCGAGGACGCCCTTGGCAATACCCGCTGGAAGGAAATGTTTTACGCCGACGTCGATATCGACATCTCGAGCAACGCCGACACCGGCGAATTCGTCGTGCACCGCCAGGTGCCGACCAACAAGCAGGCCCCGTGGCAGCGCGTCATTCTCATCGATGGCGACCGCCGCCTGCTGCCCGTCGCCCAATTGCCCAAGCCGACCGACGCCTTCTACCCCGACCTGCCGGGCGATTTCCTGACAAGCGACAAGCGGCTGGCAACAGAGGACGGCCTCAGCGTAATACAGGACCCGACAAACCTGACGGCCAAAGACGCAAACTACTTTGACGGCATGATGGTCGGCCTGCATGGCGGCAATAACCACGTGTATTTCGGAGCCGTCAAGCGCTACGATCCCAACACCAACAAGCTGTTTGTGCCACAGTTCAAGCCCAGCACCTACGAAAAGACCAAGTATGCTTTCTACAATTCGCCGAAGATCATCACTCTTCCGGGCGAGTGGGCCATAGCGCCCCTGGGCAACGGCAAGTCCAGAATTCACCTGCTGCCCGACAGGCTGGAAAACGGTCAGCCGTCCAACATTGGCTACCCGGTCTTCAAAACGGGCCTCAGCATCGAATCCGGCGCCTCCAACATCGGCGTCAAGGGCTTCCTGATTCAGCGTTACTCGGGCGGCGCCGGT
>JAWLHX010000025.1:0-51306 GCA_041690105.1 Phycisphaerae bacterium | reverse complement strand
TGTAGACCAGGCCACTTCGCTCCACTGCCTCGATTAGTTCAACGCCCTCGGCCAGAGAGAAGAAGGCCGTGACCTCCGAGAGCACGTGCTTTCCGGCGGCCAGGCAGCGCAGGGCATCGGCGGCATGGTTCGGGCAGAACGTGGCCAGCAGCACGGCGTCGAACTCCTGGGCCAGGAACTCGTCGGCGTCGGCCGTGGCATAGGCCCTGGGATTGGCCTCGAGAAACGCCTGTCGCATGTGCTCATTATAGTCGCATCCGGCGACAACGTCGAAGTTCAGGGCCTTGGCGGTTTGGTAGAAGTTCATGCCGCGGCCTAGCCCCCAGATGCCCAGGCGGATGCGGCGGTCGGTGTCGAAGATTAGCTTGCTCATAAGCTTGGTCATCCTCAGTTGCGCCCATGTTCGCGGTAGTGGTCCAACCCTTCAAAAAGTGCCTTCATGTTCTCCAGCGGCACGCCCGGAGCGACGGAACTGCTGCAGCCGAGCATCAGGCCGACGGTCGGCCCATGCTCGACCAGCCACGCAATCTCCCGCCGCACGTCGGCTGGCGTGCCGTGCGGTAACGTTTGTGTCACGCTGACGCCGGCGATGATCAGCAGCGGCCCGCGGGCGCGGTCGGTCATGCGGCAGATGGCCGGATAGTCCATGCCGTCCTCGTACTGGAAGCCTTGGAAGCCCCCGATGCCAGCCTCCAGAAGTCGCGGCACGAGATCCATCAAGTTGCCGTCGCAGTGCCAGATGAGTCGGATGCCAGCATCGAGCAGCGGCTGGATGGCCCGCTGGAAGTGTGGCAGCCAGAGCCGCTCAAGCGAACAAACGTCAACCAGCAGACCGCGCGAGTCGGCCATGTCGTGGTCGAGCCGGACGAGCCGCGGCAGGTCGCCGTCGATAATGGCCCGGGCAGCGAGGCGGTTGAAGACGGTTGCGGCGTCGGCGAAAAGGCAGAAGCCGCGCTCGATCACCTCCGGGTAGAGGGCGTAGGCCATGAAGTAGTTGGCGTAGCCGTAGCGGCCATATTCGAAGCCGGGGAAGGCGAAGAAGCCGCTGTAAGGGCCGTTGCACATGTTGAGGCCGAGCAACTGCTGTACCTCGACCTCGCCATCGATCAGCCGCCGAACGTGGGCATCAGCGTTGCGCTCCAAACCGCCGGCCCATTGTTTCCACTGGGGGAACAGGTGCGTCTCCATGTGCTGAACCACTGCCTCCGGCGAGTCGATTCGCACGCCGTCGATGACAATTTCCTTGGCTCCGGTCGTGGCCGTGCGCTCAATGTCTCCTTCGTAGCCCTGGTTGCCCATTGAGAGCGGGTTGTCGGGAATCCACTGGTCGATGAAACAGACGCCGGCGGCATGCTGAAAGTCGCGATATACGCGCACCGGCTCGGTCCCGTAGCTCCCCGGGAGATTGCCTGATAGCGTCTCCAGGTGCGACCACTGCATGGCGTTGATCATCCAAGTTGGGATGCCGCGCGTCGGGTGCAGGGCGAGGGTGTCCCAAGCCATCCGGGCGCGGTCGCCCCACTGGTCGGCGAAGGCGTCAAATCCGCATGGCTTGCTCACAGTTGGGCCACCTTTTATATGGCTTACGGCAGCGGTTCGAACGTGCAAAAGGCAGGCTCTTTAATCAAGCTCATGCCCATGAACAGAATCCACCCGAAATCGGTTGCCGCTTCCGCATGGCTGCACCGCACAGGGCGATGCGATGCCTGCCGTCCACGCGGGGGTATGCATGTTTGCGGCGCAACAGGCCTGCGATGGCGGCCCCCATTTCAGCCGTGTGACCATGGATGTCAATTATGCAAAAGACTGTTGTCAAATGCAATCATTACTTCGAGCAAGTGGCACCACCTTGGGCGATAGATGGCCGCTGCACCTGCCTGGCCAGCTTTTCAACCGACTCCTGAAGCTTATTGATCGCGCCGAGCGTCAGCAGGTGGTTGGGCTCATTCTCCTGCAGGCTATGCTCGATCTTCGCCAAGGCCGACAATAGGATCACGGAAACGAGGCGTCTCTGCCGCTCGAGCAGTAGAAGCGTTGCACTCTCAACACGATGCAGCGCTGGGACTCAATCGGGCAGAGGCTCGGGCTTTGTGGCTGCCGTGGCCATTAGGAATGCAGGAGCTTCAAGCAATGCGCTCAGTTACAACGCCTTTTTCAGTTAAGCAATCCATTTAGTGGCGGTAAAATAGCATGAGAAAAACTGATCTGTTACCGCGTCAACTGCCAACGAGGAGAATCAACAACATGTCGAAAGAAACTGCACGCGCAGCAGTATTTGTTGAAGCTGGCGCTGATCTTGATATCCGCCAATTTCCCGTTTCGAAGCCCAATGCTGACATGGTACGCATGCGACTTAAGCGTAGTGGCATTTGCGGTACGGATATGCATATTCTCCACGGACGCCTGCCTTTTCCTCCACCGTTTATTCCGGGCCACGAGTTCATCGGGGTCATTGAAGACATGGGGCCGAAAGCAGAAAAAGATGGTTTGGGTCAACCACTTCGCCCCGGAACCATGGCCATTGCCTGTGTTGCCGATCCCTGCGGCCAGTGCTTCTCATGCCGCAACAACGGTGCCGCCAACTGCCTGAATTTCGGTGTCACTAATTTCAAGAATCCTGACACCGCTCCGCACTTCTTCGGCGGCTTTGCCGAACTGCTCTACCAGCCTGCCAAGAACCTGGTCAATCTGCCACGTGGCCTGAATCTTGACGCTGTGGCCGCATTTTCGTGCGCCGGTCCCACTGTGATTCAAGCTTTCGGCCGCGCCGGAGGATTGACAGCTGGCGAGTTGGTCATCATCCAGGGTACCGGACCTGTCGGCCTGTTTGCCATTGCCTATGCCACGGCTGCCGGATGTCACGTGGGTGCCATCGGTTCGGCCGCAAATCCGGCTCGCATGGCTTTGGCTCGCAAACTGGGCGCAAAAAAAGTCTGGGACTACCGCGGCAACGCTGAAGAGCGCCTTAAGGAAGTCAAAGCCTGGGCCAAGCGCCTCAAGCGAGGCGACGGGGCCGATACAGTCGTTGAAGCCAGCGGCACACCTGCCGCACTGCCTGAAGGTCTCAGCCTGACCCGCACCCGCGGACGCTATCTGGTGCCGGGTCAGTACTCGTTGAGTGGCGGAATTGAGATTGCTCCGCAGATGTTGACATTCAAAGCCTTGTCCGTCTTCGGCAGCGCCCAGTATACCCTCGCCGATATTCGCAGCTACTTGAACTTCCTGCGCCGAAACCGCGAACTGCAAACTCTCATGGCAGCTTGTATTACAGATCGCTGGGTAGTGGAAGACGCCAATCTTGCTTGTGCCGCGGCCGCTGAAGGCAAGGCCGTTAAGGCCATCTTCTGTGATCCGGCTGATATGAAGCGATAGGGCTATGGTACCGCGCAGGCGAGTAGTACTTTAGAGAAGTGCCCTTTGCTACTGTAATGTCGCCTCGTGGTGACGTGCGCCCATGGTGGCGCGTGCATCCATTCCGGGCTATGCCGCCAAAGCAGGCGTGACGATTGGCCACGTCCTTCGACATCAGCATCTCCTTCTTGTCATATTCCCCTGCCGCGTCCGGAGACATTCCTGCGGCTGCAGAGTTCTGTTTTCTGTTCGTCCCAACGCACCGGAAAACCCTTCATCAACTGCCGCAGCGACAGGCCGTTCGGCTCGTCGCCGTTGGCGATCATCTCCACCAGGTCCGGCGCGAGGCTCGCCAGACGCAGAATGCGGGCGACGTAGGAGCGGTCGACGCGGAACCGCGTGGCCAGAGCTTCAATAGAACTCACTTCGCCTGCGTCGAGCAGGGCCTGCCAGATATAGGCACGGGCGACGGCTCGCATGAGGGCCTCCTGCGGCGCGAGCGGCCCCTGCGTGGTGATCACCTCGCGCCGACCGGCGCGCGTCCGCATCTTGATCGGGACGAGAATGCGGATGGTCTCGTCATCGGCGGCCATATCGTAGCCGAGGATGGGCGGGCCGCCGGTGTTCTTGCCCTTGCGCTTGGCGGCGGCGATCTTGTCGCGGACGCGCTCGGCGCCGATCTCTCTTTCGAATTGTGCGAATGACAAAAGGATGTTCAGCGTCAACCGGCCCATGGAGGTGGTGGTGTTGAACTGCTGCGTCACCGAGACGAACGACACCTTGTGCTGATCAAACAGGGCCATCAGCTGCGTGAAGTCCATCAGGCTGCGGCTCAGGCGGTCGACCTTGTAGACCACGACGCAGTCGATCCTGCCAGCGGCGATGTCGGCAAGCAACTGCTTCAGGGCAGGCCGTTCCATGTTGCCACCGGTATAGCCGCCGTCATCGTAATGCTGGGGCAGACACTGCCAGCCTTCATGTCGCTGGCTGGCGATGTAAGCCTCGGCGGCCTCGCGCTGGGCGTCAAGGGAGCTGAACTCCTGCTCCAGCCCCTCTTCGGTGGATTTGCGGGTATAGATGGCGCAGCGGATGCGAGGGGGCTGAGCATCATGGCGCATGGCCGTGTCGATCATTGCTCGCCTCGCTTCCCGCGCTGCTCTATGCCGAAGAAGGCCCGGCCGCTCATATGAGACCCGGTGATGGCCTTGGCCACGGCGGTGAGCGAGCGGAAGACGCGTCCCTGGTATTCAAAGCCATCGTGGACCATGGTCACTTCGTGTCGCTGGCCGTGCCACTGGCGAACCAAGCGGGTGCCGCTGGCGGGCATGCCTTCGAAGCGCTTCTGGCGCCGCTTGGCCCGGGCGGTGCGGCTACCTGGGTCGTCATCTTTGATGGCCGCGGCAAGCTTCTTCCGCGTTTCCTCCTTCAGGCCACCGAAGGCCAGCTCCTGGATGCGATAGGCCAGGCGGCGCACGAGGTAATCGCGGTTGCTTACCGGCGGCTCGCGGCCGAAGAGGATGCGCCACCGTTCTTTCAAGGCCGCTGCAGGTAGGTGCGGCAACTCGCTGATCTGCTTCAGAACTAATGTCTCGCTCATATGGTCTCCTTTCCAACCAATGGAGCGACATGAGGGCAATTTCTCTCTGGAACCTCAAGGCAATTAGCAGGATAATTTTCACCTGCAACGTGCGTCCGATAGCGGAGACGCAAAATGCCTGTGGCCAGTATGTCAGCGACCTCAGAGAGGCGCTGCTCAGGCGTCAATAATGATTGTTTCGGTATGCAATCCGGCATGCGGCTTTCCTGTCGCCCCCCACTCCATGGGCACAGTTTGGTTACTTATGCATCCGGCTCCCGCAGCGTCCGCCAAACTGCCCCCAGCCATTGGCAGCAGCACATGCCAGGCAGCATAAGGAGCATAAGTGGCGGCGAAACAGTCACTTAAAGATTTTCTTTTTCTCTCCTGTCTTTTGCTTGCGGGCACGCTAACTTTATGCTAAATACAGGCCGCTACCCGCGTAATCCCGCCCGCCAGCGGTCGAAAACCGGTCGCAGGTGTGTGGTAGTGGGCCGACGGGCTTTTATTTGCAGAAGGTGAAGGAGTGGAACCAGAAGCAGTTTTTTGGAACCCGACTCGCCAACCTGACTTACAACCACGAGATCAGTCGAACAACCAGAACAGAAACGAAGCAGCATCCCGTAACAGACGACCACCACAGCGGCCCCCGCTGCGCCCGCCGAAAATGGGGGCGCCGCCATTGCCGCCGGACGGGTCGCCGCCGCCGGCGCGTCTTAATGATCTGCCGCCGGGTCGTCGGTGGCTGGTGGAGGCTATGCACAGCCTGGTCTACGGGACGATTGAGAACATCGTTCTGATCGATGGCCAGCCGGTGCTTGTTCCGTTGCCGAAGCTGCTGCGCCGCCGACGGCTCGGAGGGCGCAATCAGGAAGCTCGGCCGTGCAGTGGCAATTACCTGCTGAAGCGACAGGTACTGGAGCTTTTCAAGGAGTTCGAGTGCATCGGCAGCGGCGTGATCACCAGGATCGACGTTAAGGACGGGCTGCCGTACAACGTCGAGCTCTTGGACAACAGCCGCCCATAGCGGCGGCGAGCATTAACAATCTGAATCAGTGACTGGCTAACATTCCGGCCGCTTTGAGAGCGGAGGGTGTTGGGTGTCGCCTTGGCGATTTCCAATGCCCTCCGCTTTTTTGCGCGCGGTTCGGGTGGCGCAGACGGTCTGCGCTCGCGGCGACATCCAATCTTGCCTTCCGCTCTCCGGCCACGGAGGCAGAAGATGGACAACGATGTCATTCGCGATGCGCTTACCACCCCCTATGTCACAACCCTGATTCGCGTGAAGGCCCTGCAGTTGCTGAAACGGCCGGGCTTTCGGCGTTCCGAGCGTCACGACTTGGAGCAGGATCTGCGGACGCAGGTTTTGAAGATGGGCCACCACTACGACCCCGCCCGCGGGGCCGTGTCCACGTTCATTGACCGCGTTGTCGACTCGGCGGCAGCCATGATCATCCGTGACTGCAGGCGGCTGAAGCGGTCTGTCACTATGAAGATCGAATCGCTTGATCGACAGGTGCACGTCGGCGAGAAGCCGCAGGCGATGTCTGACCTTATTGATTCCGGCACAGTCTGTCGGCGGCTGGAAAAGGAAGACTGCTCGCCGCTGGCTCAGGCAGAGCGGACGAGCCTTCCAATTTGAACGTGGCTTTGACCTTTTCCTTGGTGCTAGCGCAACAGAAGAAAGTGTAGCCCGCAACTTCGTTCGTCCAGATCTGGCTGGGGAAGTACATCTGCAGGACCTCCGATTGCTGAAAACGCTTTACCCCCAAGCCGTGACTGACTGAATCCTGACACAACCACCACTGTTGTAGACGGCTATCTGATCTGACATATGTGGAGAGGGGTGCATCAGCCAGATCTTATACCGAGGTGATGATAAGGCGCGTCTGATTTAACACATTCTGCTATAGGCGGTTGCGCAAAGATGCCTCTCTTTTAGAGGAGTTTAATTACAGCGCCGTTTGCCCCACCATCTAACGCACCACAGGGCCACGACTTATAGAGTCGCGGCCCTCGCTGTTTGTATAGAGCTCGCTCGATTGTAGGAAATGTTGCAGCAGATCTCTGCTGCACAGCCGTTGCCGTTGAACTCCCCCATCATCAAGGTGCGTGTCCACCGCGCCCGCTTCTAAAGTCCGCCGGCCGGACGTGCCGCTTGGCGACCTGAAATCAACCTTCTCCGTTTGCCAATTGACAATCATGTAGTATGTTGCTCACAATGGCGAACTGTTGCCGATTGACGGTAGGTTACGGTTGCCATTGCCCCTCGTCGTAAATCCCGAACTTGTCGAGGAGGCGGCCATGGATGGCGATGAAGCGTCAGATCAGCGTCGGTCGCCAACAGCGGCGCCCCCCTCTCAGAATCTCGAGTTGAAAAGTATCGACCATGTTGAGGGAGAATATGACTATGTTAAGACTGAGGTATTGCTGTGCTTGTTTTGCTGCACTACTGCTTGTCGGGTGTCAGGTTCACAGTCCAGCGGACAAGGGGCCGGCATCAGGCAGCAACATCCGAGAGGAGCTGAGTGTGCTCCGGAAAGAACACCTGACATGGCTTAAGCCCGGTCGCCTTATCAGCCTGAATCTAACCGTAAACATTTTCGGATGGCGCGCGACGCCAGCAACGAAAGTCGGATACAAGGCAGATTCTTATCTCGCTATAGAGCATGAGGGGGTCAGTCGGCCGGTAACTTCGCTTGCTGCGCTTCGCCAACACGTCCAACTGATTGACCCGGCACAGGCACTCCACTACTTTGAGAGCGTTATGTTTTTCAGCAAGAGAGGATACTTGCAGGATAACCTCGGCATCCAACTCTTGAATGTTGTTTCGCCGTCCGCGGCTCCGTCTGACTCGATGACCCGTGGATTGCCAATAGTGTTCGAAGACCTTGCGTCCGAGGTCGGCATTGAACCGGCACAGGCGGAAAGCACAGCCGACGGCTTTGTCATCAGGGGCTGGCTGTATCCGTTTGATGAGCCTGGCAGCCCCAGTCCGCTGTCCGATACTGCTTGGCGCTACATGATCCGCAAGGCGTCTTTTCGGCTCTTGAAGGATGGATCTTTCGTAGCATTTGAAATCGTAGACGAAAAGTCGCTCACGCGCAATCAAGCGATATCGCTCTCGGCCTCTAATTGGTTTGGGGACTCTGTGCTTGTCTATGTTGGCGGGCAATTGCCGCCGAGGCCAAAACGCCATTACGTGAGGCAGGGCCAGAAGGAAGAGAGGGCGGCGCAGCCTGAGAATGCCGGCGGGCAAACACCTGCCGCGGAATTCCTACTGCCGCTGCGCTTGCCCGCAAGCCCGAAGTGGCTGCAGGAGGGATGTGCGATGCATTTTCGTCGAACGGTGGATATTTTTGGCCGTTACGCACCGCCTGATGCTGACTGCTCTTTTCAGCAAGAGGAGTACATTGCTGTGACCACCGCCAACGAGGCGGAGTATCCAGTTGTCCAGACAGGAGACATGGCCGATGTCCGCCTGAATAGCGATCAAGATGCACTGGATTATCTAACGTTTGTCATGGAAGCGGTGCGGACGGGATACCTGCTGGACGACATAGCATTGGTGCCGCTGCATTTTGTCAAGAGGTGGGACCATGACAGAGAGTGTCTGCTGCCTGCTATCAGCATTGGGATGGCAGAGCGGCTGAAGGTCAATCCGCCGGAGGCGGAGAGGCAAGGAGATAACTTCGTCATTACTTGCTGGGCGAGGCCGATCAATGGAGATCAGAATCTGCTGGTGCGGACTGCCTTTGTTCTCAGCCAGTATGGCAAAGCTGTAGAGTGGAAAGTTCTCGAAGAGCGCGAGCTTGAGTGGGCCGATGCGTTGGTGCTGAGGATGAACGACCTGTTACGACGGAGTAATTTGGTCCGGCAGGGCGGGTCGCGGACGTTGGCGACCCACGCGGCAGCACTTTGACCGTAGCAACAACGAACCGCACGGAAGGCGACAGACCGGGTGCCGAGACAAGCACACGCAACGCCGCCCGGCTCAATGCCGCCGCCGCTCGCCGATTGTAGGGGCGACTGTAGGAAGGCCCTTTTTTCCATGAATTATGGCGAATCATGGCGAACGATGGCAACACCAGCAAAAATGCAGCACCCGCCTTTTCTGCGTAAAAACCGCGTTTCTGGACCACAGAGGGCATCGCAAACAGCGATCACACCCATGAGGTCACAGGTTCGAGTCCTGTAGCGCCCACCATCTAACGCACGACAGGGCCACGACTTACAGAGTCGTGGTCCTCGCCTTTTGTATTGCGCGCGCTCGATTGTAGGAATAATTGTGGCAGAACGGTGCTGAACAGCCGTTACGACGGCATCGGCAACCGCTTGGCTGCCGTGCAGATGTCTGGCGGCAAATGAGGTGTTCGCAGTGCTGCCCCCGGCTGCGGAGGTGCAGGCTCGGTATCAGTATGAAGGCAGAGAGTGTCGCACAACCTGGAATCTTTCTCTGCTCAATTGCCGTCCCGGCATTGAAATCGCAACGCTTAACCAGACAGACAATGGGGATGCGGGCGTCACCTTTGTACAGAACAAGAGCCGCCGTGTTGAAGTCTGGGTCGGGCGATCTCTGGAAGAGAACGACGACTATAGGTTTTTGGACGTCGCTCTGATTCTTGAAATCGCGAGCGGCGACGGCCCAGACAGGATAACCAAGGTTGGCTTGGTCATGGAGGGCTATCAGCCGCCCACGCCGATGTGGATAGCGGATACGGTGAGTGTTCCGCTCGCCAACGACAGCAAATTGATGAAGACGGTGAGATGGACTGCGGTAGTGAAGGACAAGTCGCTTTTCCCGAGTACAGGCGACGTTGCATTGGACATTGCAATGCAAAGGTAATCGGTGAAACTGGGGAATGCGCACTCCAATAGCGACAGAAGAGTGCCCATTCGGCGCGCAAACAGTGAGACAGAATGGCTGAAGTGCTCAGAACAGTTCAATCTGGTGACCGCCTCCACCTGGAACACGCTGCTCGACATCGCCCAGGAGCGGCAGGCCCGGAGCCAGAATCAATCTGGCGAGGCCCGGTCGCACGGACTGCCGGCCGGCATCGTTCTGGTGAAGAACGCCAGCGGCGCCGACCGTGCCCGGTTCGACATTCTCGGCATCGGCGGCCCATCTTCACGCCAACCGTCAGCGAGCAGGCCTTCACCGACCGCGTGGCCCTGGGCGGCATATCGCCGACCGAATCTGATCTCACCTGGGGCGGTTCGTCGTCTGATCAGAGGACTAGCCACCTGCCAGGCCAAAGCTCACCCTCATCCGGTCCTGCGGGGCCACCTTCTCCCGTCAAGCCCTTCGATGAGCTCAGGGCGGGTGAGAAGGGGAACGGCTTCACCGTCGGCTTGTGAAGTACTCGAGGGTACGCTTCAAGCCTTCGTGCCGATCGATCCGGGGTTCCCAGTCGAGCAGTTTTCGGGCTCGGGTGATATCGGGCCGGCGTTGCTTCGGGTCATCCTTTGGCAAGTTCTGGTGGGAGATCGGAAGGTTTTGCTGGCCCATCAGTTGCAGTAATTCCTGGGCAAACTCCAGAATGGTGATTTCCTGCGGATTACCGATGTTGACCGGCTGGGGGCCGGCCTCGCTCTCCATTAGCCGCACCATGCCCTCCAGAAGATCATCGACGTAGCAGAAGCTGCGCGTTTGCAGACCGTCGCCGAATACCGTGAGCGGCTGGCCTTTAAGCACCTGATCGATGAATGTTGGCAGCACGCGGCCATCGTCAAGTCGCATGCGCGGGCCATAGGTGTTGAAGATGCGCATGATGCGGACGTCCAGCTTGCGGTAGCGGTGGAAGGCGGTGACCATGGCCTCGGCGAAGCGTTTGGATTCATCGTACACACTGCGTGGCCCCACGGGGTTGACGTTGCCGTAATAGTCCTCGGTCTGTGGGTGAACGGTCGGATCGCCGTAACACTCGCTGGTCGAGGCCTGCAGAAAGCGTGCTTTTTTGTGGGCGGCCAGTTCGAGCATGTTACGGACGCCGACGGAACCGACATCGAGCGTTTCGATCCCGAGGTGGTGGTAGTCGATGGGCGAGGCGGGCGAGGCAAGATTATATAACCGGTCGAGCGGGCCCTGCAGATCGAGCGGGCGACAGATGTCGGCCTCGATAAAGATAAACCGTTGCTCGTCGGCCAGGTGGGCAATGTTTTCGCGCCGGCCGGTCGAGAAGTTGTCCACGCCGATGACCGTGTGCTTATCGGCCAACAGGCGGTCGACCAGGTGCGATCCGAGGAACCCGGCTGCTCCGGTAATAACAATACGCATCGCTTTTCTCCCACAAGTTTTGACAGTCGCGATTATATGCCCCCTGCCGCCCGCCCGCAAGCAGCAGAGCCAGCGCCGGAAAGATGGGGCAAAGGGCAGATACAAAGCTCGGTGGCCGAATTTGTGCACACATCGGAAAAGAAAAAGCAGAGGCACGGCCGTTAATCGGTCGCGCCTCTGCAATGCATGGTTTACATCGCCCTGCGTGAATCAGCCTGCGGCTTTCAGTCCATCTGATAAATATGGACGGCCAGCGGAGCGAAGGTATCTTTGAAGCTGGAGTCGGCAATTTTCAGCGAACGGTCTTCCTTATACACTACCGCGGCATCGGCCTTCAGGCCCTCGATCTTGAAGGCAGGCTCAACCTGTTTGCGGGTGACGTTGACGGCGATAACGTAGGTTTTGCCCTCGTAGCGTTTAACAATGGCCTGAATGGCCCGGCCATCGGCGGACTTGTCGTCGGTCTCATCGCCGCTGACGGTGAGTTTGGCGTCGGTATCGCCCATGACGATGGGGCCGGCCAGAGCGGTGAGGTCGGCATTGGTCCGCTTCAACTCCTCCTTGATTTCGTCGGTCAGGTTATTCCAGCGGAAGGGATCGAAGGCGATGGTGAAATAACCGATGCCTTTGGCCCCGCTGGCGATGGCGCTGAAGACCTCGGCCCGCATTTCGGCAGCATTGGGCCCGCGAGTCTCGGGGGCGGTCCAGCTGAGGTCCTGGTCGCTGGCCTCGACGATGGTCCAGACGGGCTTGCCCTTGGGCGTAAGCGCGACCAGCTTGGCCGTGGCCAGGCCTACCTCGGGCAGGCGGCCGGGCTGATTCCAGCCGGTAATGGGGTAATGGTCGAAGCTGACAATGTCGGTCCACTTGATGAACTCATCGTAATAGCGCATGGGCAGCTTGTTGTATCCGCCGTAGAAGCCGGCCGTAAGAATGTTCCAGGCCAGGGCGGTCGGATCGGCCTTTTTCAGCTCCTGGTAATGGTTCTTCTGGATCTCCGGCAGGCGCTTTGGCTGGGGTTCGATATTTTTGGCCGGCGGAAAACGGTCGGCCGTGGTGAAAGCCAGGGCATCGACCGCCCAGATGGCCTCCGGATTAGGCTCCTGGTCGGCCTTGCCAACAGTGCGGCCGGGAACAATCTGCAGCAGCAGCGTATTGTCGCCTTCCTTGAGAGTCACTTTGCCGTAATTTGACCAACCAACGCCCTGCCCTCCGCCAAGGTTGACATTATCCTGGGCCTGCAGCGTGCGCGGCGTCTCCTGCCATTGGCCATCGTTCAGCTTCCAACGGGTGGGGTTGGCCCAGCTTTTGGAAAACTCGCGGACCCAGAGGCTGTATTCACCGGCTTCGGGAGATTTGAAATTGTAGGCAGCCTCGCCCTTGCCGTCCTTCTCGGCCGTGAGCCACTTGCGGCCCGAAAGATGCGGACGCTCCTTATCGAGCCAGACGGAGGGGGTGAAGGTACTCTTGTCGGCCGCCTCGCCCTCTATCCAGATTATTCTGGCGTCGCCCTCGAGGTCTGGAGCATATCCGCCCGGTTGCGGCATGTCGGGTTCGTGCTCAACCGACCAGGCCAGCACGGCGGGATGATCTTTTAACTCGGGCTTGAACATCTCCACGTTCAACAGGCCCAGCATGCCGGCCTTGTGCAGTTTGTCGAGGTAATCTTTGGTCGGATCGTTTTCCACCTTCTCGCCCGGATGCAGGGCGTTCATGCCAAGGCTTTTGTGGAGTTCGATGGTGCTGGAGGGCTGAGCCCAGACAAAAATCGGCAGGTATGGCTTGTCGTCCAGAGTCAGGCCGCCATTGTCGAGCAGTTTAACCCGTGGATTTCCGGCCATGGCCTGGCCCGCGGCAGCGAAAAAGATTAGAGCAGTCAGAGCGATAAGAGCCATTGGACGCAGCTTAGACATTAGATGCTCCTCCTTAAGATGTGGGTCGGGCCGTTCGAGAAGCTTGCCGACTCTTGCCGGCAAATCGCTTGCTACGGCGACAGGTTGCGCATCAGGCGCATTATAAAACACCCCTGGCGCCAGAGTGGCACAGGAATTCTGAGCTTTTTGCAGTGTGGAACGTTGCGCGGAGCACAGCGGTCGCCGCAGGCAGTGGCCGCAATACTGGTCGCCGGCGGGCCGATGACCGGTTTTCACTCACTTGCCGTGGCGTGCTATGTTGCCTTCCACCATGTAAATGACGTCCTCGGCTATGTTGGTGGCATGATCGGCAATGCGTTCCAGGTGCCGGGAAACCAGCATCAGGCGCAGGTAGAGGCTTGTGTGACCGACATGCTGGGGAATGAGCCCCTCGATGCGGTCGATGTTCTGGCGATTCATGTGGTCGATTTTGTCGTCCTCGGCACATACCTTGCGAGCCAGGTCGGCATCCAGATTCACCAGGGCATCGAGACTCTGCTTCAGCATTCGCTGCGCGCCGGCGGCCATGGATGAAAAATCAATGTCTACCGGCGGTGGAGGCATTTTGGATACATCGTGGGCTCGTTCGGCAATGTTTGCCGCAAGGTCGCCTACTCGTTCCAGATCGTTATTAATCTTCAGGGCGGTGACCAGAAAGCGCAGATCGACGGCCACCGGCTGATGCAGAGCCAGGATTTTCAGGCAATCCTCCTCCACCTCAATTTCCATCAGGTCGATGCGGCCATCGTTGTCGACCACAGTGGAGGCAAT
Source organism: Phycisphaerae bacterium (assembly GCA_041690105.1). Lineage (GTDB taxonomy): Bacteria > Planctomycetota > Phycisphaerae > FEN-1346 > JAACEH01 > JAWLHX01. The sequence goes on along the minus strand of JAWLHX010000025.1, from coordinate 37,418 downwards.
TTCGGCATCGCGCTGCTGGATGGCCTGCACGGCCAGCTGCAGGCTCTCCTCCACGAGTGCACTGAGCTGCAACAGTCGGCTCTTGAGTTTTTCGATTTCGCGCTGCATGTGAAGCGTCATATTATGCGACTCCCGCGGCACATCCGCCGCCAGTGTGAAATTACTTGTTTATGGCTTTAGCCGAAGCGACCGGTAATGTAGTCTTCGGTCTGCTTTTGCAGCGGCTTGGTGAAGACTTGCCGCGTTTCGCCGAATTCAATCAGTTCGCCCTCGTAGAAGAAAGCCGTGCGGTCGCTGACCCGGGCCGCTTGCTGCATGTTATGCGTGACGATGATGATAGTGTATCGGCCGCGAAGCTCGCCAATCAGGTCTTCGATGCGGGCCGTGCTCCGCGGGTCCAGGGCCGAGGCCGGCTCGTCCATCAGCAAGACCTCGGGCTCCACGGCCAGTGCCCGGGCGATGCACAAGCGCTGCTGCTGCCCGCCCGAAAGGCCAAGGGCGTTGTCGTTGAGCCTGTCCTTCACCTCGTCCCACAGAACCGCCTGCTCCAGGCTTCTGCGAACAATTTCCGTCAGTTCGCGACGATTGCGAATGCCATGCATGCGGGGCCCGTAGGCGACGTTGTCGAAAATGCTTTTGGGGAACGGATTGGGCTTCTGGAAAACCATGCCCACCGTCCGCCGCAAGGCGACCACGTCGAGTTGCGGAGAGTAAAGCTCCTGGCCGTCGAGGAACAGCTTGCCGCTCTGCGAGCAGCCGGGAATCAGGTCGTTCATGCGGTTGATTGCCCGCAGAAACGTGCTCTTGCCGCAACCGCTGGGGCCGATGATGGCCGTCACCTGTCCGGCAGGAATTTCTATTGTCACATCTTTGACAGCAGCCGTTCGGCCGTAATAGATGCTGAAGCTATCGGAGACCACGTGCGCGGCCTCCTGGGCGTCGCTCTCGGAGTCATTGCTCTGCCTGAAGATGTCGTTCTGCTGGTAGCAGGAGATGCCGCCGGAACCTGGGCGCGGGGCTTCTGTTCCAACAACACCCGTTGGTCTTTTCGTGTCGCTGCCGCGGCTATCGAGTGTGGCCTGAGTCATCTTAAAGCCTCCTTTATTTCCAGGATCAGCCCCGCAGTTTGCGGCTGATGCGTGCACGCAGCAAAATGGCTGCGATGTTTAACAACAGGACGATTGAAATCAGCACCATGACCATGCCGTACTGAACATGCCGCAGGGCCTCGCGTTCCTTGTGCTCGGCGACCATCGCGTAGACGTTCCACGGCAGAGCGGGCGTCGCCTCCTGCACCTGCCACGGCGCCAGGACAACTCCGGTGCTTACCGCGGCTGTAAATATGATTGGGGCCGTCTCGCCGGCGGCCCGGCCCATGCTGATGATTGTGCCAGTCAGCACGCCCGGCAGAGCAGCCGGAAGCACTACCGTCAGAACGGTTCGCCAACGTCCGGCACCCAGGCTGAGGGCGGCCTCCTTGTAGGCCCGGGGCACCGCCTTGAGGGCCTCTTCGCTGGCCCTGATGACCGTCGGCAAGACCAGCAGCCCGAGGGTCAGGGCTCCGGCCAATACGCTCTTGTTGTCCGAGACGCTGAAGTGCCAGCCACCGAGATCGAAGCCGCGAATAAAGAAGGCCATGCCGAACAGGCCGAAGACAATGCTGGGCACGCCGGCCAGAGTACTGATGCACGTGCGCAAAAGCCTGACCAGCTTTGTATCGCGGGCGTATTCGACCAGATAGATGGCAGTCAGCACACCCATGGGCACGGCAAACAGCATGGCGCCGATGGTCAGGTAGAAGGTGCCGACCATCATCGGCCAGATGCCGCCGAACATGTGGTCGTCGATGGGCTCGTCGGAAAGAAACTGCCAATAGAAAGTCCATTGCGGCCGCAGCATCTCCTGCAGATTGCTCTCGACGTAGCCGAACATCGGATAAAGAGCCGTGTCGGCAAAGGTATCGGCCCGGGGCATGTATGTTTTTGTGGCCCACTCGCCCGGTGCGGCGGATGCCCATTGCTCGGTGTACAAGAGGTGCTTGAGATTCTCCTGTGCCCGGTCCCATCGCGTTGCGCCGTATTTTGTCCGGGCAAGTTGGGCCAGATCCTGGCCCGGCATGGGCCCTATGAGTTCGTTGAGGGCTGCGATGACGCCGTCGAGCTCTTCCTGGAAGTAGCGTTTGTCGGGGCCGCGCATGGTTTTCATCTCGGCGCGGAAATCTTCTATCATGTCGTAGACAGGCTGCCTGGCGCTGGCAGCCTCGGCCATCTGGCGCTCTATTTTCTCACTGTCGCCGCGTCCGAAGTGGTTCAGCTGAAAGGCGCGGTGCTCGATGGTGCCTTTGAAGACGAAGGCATCGGTACCGCCAATGATAATCGGCGTGAGCAGGATAATCAGGCTGGCGGCCATCAGAATAATGCTGGTGAGGCCCAGGCCGGAGAATGCACGATCGAGTATTTTGCGTGTTCCGAGTTTCATTTCTATATCACCTGCCCAGGCGCCGACTGCGCCGGATGAAGCCCTCGCTGATCAGATTGCAGACAAGAGAGATTACCAGCAGCATCAGTGCCAGGGCGAAAAGGGCGCTGTAATGCTCGGCCCCGGCGGAATGATCGGCCTCGCCCATCTCGGCGGCGATGGTTGCTGTCATGGTGCGGACAGGCTCGAGATAATTGAGCCCGTCGGGAATCTGTATGGCATTGCCGGAGGCCATCCAGACGACCATGGTTTCGCCAATGGCCCTCATGACGCCCAGTATTATGGCGGCAAAAATTCCACTGCGGGCCGCCGGTAGAACAACCCGGATAACGGTTTCGGCCCGAGTGGCCCCCAAGGCATAGCTGCCTTCGCGCAAATCGCGTCCGACGGCGTACAGGGCGTCTTCGCTGACACTGACGATGGTCGGCAGAGCCATGATGCCGAGAATGAGCGAGACGTTCAGGGCATTAGCACCACTGGCGATTTCGATGGCGCTCAGGCGACCATGTCCGGCCCAGAGCAGAAGTAGCAGGCCCGAGCCCATTACGCCGGCCGTCAACAGGCGTATCAAACCGGCCCGCTTTTCCCCCTCGGGGCCGGCGATTTGGGGGTCCTTGCCGGCAAAGCGTGCGGCAACCAGGTCGCTGACGACCAGCGTAGCCAGGCCAGCCAGCGGCAGGCCGATAATCCACATTGCGATAGCGAGCAGCATGCCGCCCTGTTGCTGCAACAGCGGGGCGAAAATGACGAGGGCAAAAAAGCCGTAGGCCACACTTGGAATTGCGGCCAGAATTTCGATGACAGGCTTTACGTATTGCCGCAGGCGGAAAGGTATGACATCGCTGAGGCAGACGGCGGCCAGCACTCCGAGCGGCACGGCGACAATAATTGCTCCGACTGTAACCATGGCGGTGCCCACGAAGATGGCCAGGGCTCCGAACGAATGTTCCTCGGCCGTCGGTCTCCAGGAGGTGCTGGTGAAGAATTCGCCCACCCGGCTCCAGTCGCCAAAAAAGGGCATGGCGTAACGGAAGATGAAGAGGATGATAAAGATGACCGCTATTGCGCTGCTGGAGGCGACCAGGAAAAGAAACGCCTGGCCGATACCGCCGAAAATCTTCTCGGCCAGGGCGTGGCGTTTCTGCAAGCGGCGCCGGCCGGAGGGCCCAGCAGGGGCAATGGCCGCCGACGCTCCTTGGGAGGTGCCGGCAACGGGTTCACCCGCCCCGGAATCGGGACGGGTGGACAGGCGGTGAGTTGGATCATAAGGCGATCTGCTCATTTATCTGCTTTCTCTTGATAGACTCCCGCTCGTTCACATCACATAAACCTGCGCGATTCAGTCCGCGGCTTCAACCAGTCGTAGGCTGAGTTTATTCCTTGTAACTTGTGACCGGCACAAAGCCGACCTCGCGGATGATATCCTCGCCGGCCCGCGACAGGTGCAGGGTGATGAAGGCGTGCAGCGGGCTGCCAATTGTCGGATAGCCGTTGGTGAACATGTAAAGCGGGCGGGCAATGGCGTAGCGGCCGGAGGCGATGTTGGCTTCGGTCGGCGCGACACCGTCGACCGGCAGAGCCTTTACGCGGCGATCAAGATAGCCGATGCCCAGGTAGCCAATTGCTGCCGGAGTGGCCGAGACTCGCGAGTGCATCTGGCCATTGGAGTTGACGAATTCCGTGCCGGCCACCATGGCCGCGCCGCCCATGACCAGTTCGTTGAAGGTCTCGAAGGTGCCGCTGCTGGTATCGCGGCTGATGCGTACAATTGCGGCATCGGGTCCGCCGAGTTCCTTCCAGTTCTTGATCTGCCCCTCGAAGATGGCCTTGACCTGGGCCAGCCGCAGGCTGCGAACGGGGTTGCTGGGATGAAGCGAAACGGCGATACCGTCCATAGCCACCACGTGAGCCACGGGCGTGACACCGCGTTCGACAGCAGTCTTGAACTCGGTGGTCTTCATGAAGCGGCTCATGGTAGCCACTTGGCAGGTGCCATTAATGAGACTGGTGGCACCGTTTCCGCTGCCGCTCTCGCTGACGGAGATGCGGACATCGGGGCTTTTTGTGCGGAAGTACTCGGCGTAAGCCTTGGCGATGGGGCCGACGGTGGTCGAGCCATCGACGACGATGGCAGTTGCAGGGGCGTCCTGCTTGGCCTCATCGGCCGCAGCCTGACCGCTGTCAAAAGCCGACAGAGCCAGCATTGCAGCCAGACCAAGCAGCGTCACTACCTTGGGAAGCAATTTCGTTCTGCCCTTCATGTTCCGGTCTCCTTTCGTTGCCTCGAAAACTTCCAGTGCATCACTGCTGGTAGTATTGCCGGCGTGAATTAAGGTTTGGTTAAACGGTGGTCAGCTTTGCGCTCAACCTAAAATTTGTTTCTGCCGGGCTGGAGAGTGCAAACGGCGGCTTGCGGCACCTGATCGGAACTGACGGAGCGGTTTTGCGGGCAATTGTTGCACTCGTGGCCCTGGCGGCGTACAATCCCGAGCCTTATTGGCGGCTTTGTGGTTGCCTACTGGGAAAACGTGACAATTGCAGGAAAAGTGTCCTGATGATTGAATTGCTGAACTGGTTTGTGGCCGGCAAAGCGCCGGATGCGGTGGTTTTTGTGCTGGTCGGATCGCTGGCAGCGGCCATTTTCAGCATGGGCAAAGCCGGTTTTGGCGGCGGGGCTGGCCTGCTGGCCCTGCCTCTGCTGACATTTGCCACCGGCGACCCGCTGGTGGCCGTGGCCATCATGCTGCCATTGCTGATTGTAAGCGATTACGTGGCGTTTTTCTCTTGGTATCGGCAGTGGAGCGTAAAGGCTGTCAGTCTGCTGCTGCCGGGCATGGTTCTTGGTACGGCCCTGGGCACCTGGATACTCTGGTGGCTGGGTCAGCTCAATCAGCAAAGCACGCGGGACAAGCCACTGGGCAGCCAGGTGCTGATGCTGATTATCGGCCTGCTGGCCTTGGGTTTCGTCATTCTGCACATCGTAAGGTCGCGCCGCAAAGAACCCTTCAACTTCAAGCCGGTGTTGTGGAATGGCTCGCTCTTTGGCGGCGTGGCCGGCATCACCAGCACTTTGGCCCATGCGGCCGCCCCAATCGTGACTATTTACATGGTGACGCAGGGGATGGACAAGCGTCGTTTTGTGGCCAGCGCCACCTTGTACTTCTGGGTCGGAAACCAGCTAAAAGTGCTCCCATTTCTCCTGCTGGGCCTGCTGGACCTGAACGTATTCCGGGCCATCATTCCGCTCATTCCGGCAGCCATTGTCGGAGCCCTGCTCGGCGTCTGGCTGAATGGCCGCGTCAGTCAGCAACTGTTTACCCTGATAATCTATGTTCTGCTTACAATCACCGCGGCGGAACTGATTTACAGATCTGTCTCGGGCCTGATGGCCTGACCCACACTGTAAGTGGTGCTGCAGCAGCGGGCGGGTGGGTGACGATTGCCCGGCCGGGCCCCAGTGCCTGGATTGCACATGGGCTTGCCGCCGGCCTCATCTCGTGTTATTGTGGCTCACATAAGTTTAAACTGCTATGGAGCAACAATGAGCGAGAATCAGCCCGCGCGTTCCAGCAACTGGCACGCCATGACCGAGCAGCAGGTGCTGCAACAGACATATTCCTCCGAACAAGGCCTCAGCTCCAGCGAGATACCTCCGCGTCTGGCCCAATACGGCCGTAACGCCATGGAGGCTACTGAGTCCACCAGCGCCCTGACTGTAGTGCTGCACCAGCTTCATAACCCGCTGATTTATCTGCTGATGGGCGCTGCGGCCGTTTCTCTGGCGATCGGTCACTGGATAGATTCGCTGGTGATTATGCTGGTCGTTGTGCTGAACACGGTGCTTGGCGCGGTTCAGGAATGGAAGGCCGACCGGGCCCTGGACGCCCTGCAGCGCATGGCTGCTCCGCATGCCCGGGTACTGCGCAACGGCAACGAAATTGAGGTACTGGCCGAGGAGATCGTGCCGGGCGACGTGCTGCTGCTTGAGACCGGGGCCCGGGTGGCCGCCGATGCCCGTGTGCTGCAGGCCACGGAACTTCATGCGGATGAATCGGCCCTGACGGGCGAGAGCGAGGCCGTGAGCAAGAGTCCGGGGCTGACGGACGCCGATACGCCGCTGGCCGACATGCGGAACATGGTCTGGATGTCGACAGCCATTACCGCCGGCCGGGGTCGAGCGGTCGTGGTCGGCACGGCCATGGATACCGTCCTCGGGCGCATTGCCGGTCAGGTTCGCGAGACAAAGCGCGAGCAGACCCCGCTGCAGCAGCGTCTTGCCAGTCTCAGCACCTGGCTTGGGGTGGCCGGTATTGCCTTGGCGCTGGTTGTTTTCGGCCTGGGCTTGCTGCGTTCGTATGAGTTCTGGCCCATGCTGATGTTTGCCGTGGCGGTGGCCGTATCGGCCATTCCCGAAGGTCTGCCGGCCGTAATCAGCGTGACTCTGGCCCTCGGCGTGCAGCGGATGGCCCGTCGCAATGCCGTTATCCGCCGCTTGCCTGCAGTCGAAACTCTGGGATCGACCACGGTTATCTGCTCCGACAAGACCGGCACAATCACCCGCAACGAGATGACCGTGACAGCTCTGTGGTCGGTGAGCGAGACCTCGGTGGTTACCGGATCGGGATTTGAGCCGGCTGGCCAGATTCATCCAAAAGGCAAACCCGGTGATGCCGGGCAACTGGCCGACGACATCCGCCTGTTGTTGCGCATTGGCGTGCTGGCCAACAATGCAGGGCTGGTGCAGCACGAACAGAACTGGAAGATTCAGGGCTCGGCCACCGAGGGGGCCATGCTGGTGGCCGCTCGTAAGTCGGGCATAGTGCCGTCAAAGCTCGAAGCCGAATACCCTCGCCTATCGGAGGTGCCCTTCTCGAGCTCTCAAAAATACATGGCCACTCTGCACCAGGTGCCGGGGCAGTCGCATACCATGGCCTGCGTCAAGGGGGCTCCTGATCGGATAATAAATTTCTGCACTCATGTTATGGACCACGGGCGTCGCGTCGAACTGACTGCCGAGCTGCGGGCGAAGATCGAGCAGGCCAATAACAATTTTGCTGCCGACGCTTTGCGCGTGGTGGCCGGGGCGGTGCGCGATTTTCCGGCCGGGCAGACCAATATTGATTCGGCGGAGGTGGAATCAGGGCTTACTTTCGTCGGCCTGTGGGGCCTGGTGGACCCACCGCGTCCGGAAGCCATCAAAGCCATTGCCGATGCCCAGGGGGCGGGTATCCGCATTGTCATGATTACCGGCGACCATGCCGTGACGGCCGGGGCGATAGCCCGGCAAGTGGGCATTATTGGCGGCCCCGATGACCCGGCCAGCATAGCCGAGGCGGTTACAACCGGAGCGGAGCTGGACGAGTTGGACGAGGATGGACTGGCCCGGCGCGTTCTTGAGTCCAGCGTCTACGCCCGAGTGACGCCGAGCCATAAGTTGCGTATTCTGCAGGCCTTGAAGTCTCACGACCAGGTAGTGGCGATGACCGGCGACGGCGTCAACGACGCCCCTGCCCTGAAAGGCGCCGACATTGGCGTAGCCATGGGGCAGACCGGCACGGAGGTGGCCAAGGAAGCGGCCGACATGGTGCTGACGGACGATGATTTTGCGACCATCGTGCACGCTGTGGAAGAGGGCCGGGTAATTTTCTCGAATCTGCGACGGGTGGTCTTTTTCCTGATCACGACCAACCTGGGCGAAATTCTGACCCTGACCGGAGCGCTGATCCTCAACCTGCCCCTGCCGCTGACGGCCGTGATGATACTCTGGATAAACCTGGTTACCGACGGTGCCTGCACAGTTCCGCTGGGCGTGGAGCCCCGCCACTGGGACGTTCTAAAGCAGCGCCCGCGGCCGCCCGGCACGGGGGTAATCGATAAATACGTCCTGCGGCGCATGCTGATGCTGGCCCCGCTGATGGCCATCGGCACGCTTGGGCTGTATGTTTACGAGTTGGAGATTGGCAGCGCTGCGCACGCCCAGACCATGGCTTTTACCACGCTGGCAGCATTCCAGTGGTTCCATGCCCTGAACGCCCGCTCCTCGTATGTCTCTGTCTTCTCGGTGGGCTTTTTCACCAACAAGTGGCTCTGGGTCGGCATAATCAGCGCCATAATCTTGCAGGTGCTGACGGTACATACCGAAATCGGCCGCACGGTGTTCCGGACCGAGGTTCTTAACTTCAGCGACTGGCTGCTGGTCAGCGCGGTTGGCTCGTCTATCCTGATAATTGACGAGATACTGAAGCGACTTCATGTGCATGGCCGATTGCCGGTCGGGCGATAAGACTGGGCCGCTGTCGGCGCCGGCAACCATTGGGCGAGGGGCGGCAGATCTTAAACCAACTCTTGCAGTTGCGCCGGTCGAGACTGTAGACTGTGCACTGCGACAAGCCGATTAACCTTTGGAGAGACCGCTGCATGAGCGAGCTTAAAGTGGGCGTAAGTGGCATCAGGGGTATTGTCGGCGAAAGCCTGACGCCGGAGACGGCGGTGCGATTCGCCATGGCCTTCGGCACCCTGATTGGCCGTCGGCGGGTGGTCATCGGCCGCGACACCCGCCCCAGCGGGCAGGCCATCAGCTTCGCCATTGCCTCGGGCCTGATGGCCGCGGGTTGCGAAGTTGTCGACCTGGGCATTGTCAGCACGCCCGGCCTTTCGCTGATGATAGGTGAGTTGGACGCCGGTGGCGGAGCCATGATTACCGCCAGCCATAACCAGCGGGAATGGAACGGCATCAAGTTTTTCCGCCCCGATGGTGTCGATCTGAACGCCGAGCAGGGCGCCCGCCTGAAGCAGATCTGGACCTCCGGCGAGTTTGAACTGGTGGGCGGTCCCGATTATCCGAAACTGCTGCACGATGACACGGTGCACACGCGACACGTGGGCAAGGTGCTGCAGACAATCGACCGCCAGCGTATCATCGACCGCAAGCTGAAGGTGGTGCTCGATTGCGTGCATGGTGCCGGGGCGGTGGCCGCGCCGGGGCTGTTGCGGGCACTCGGTTGCCAGGTGCAGGTGCTTGGCGGCGAGCCCGACGGGCTGTTCGACCATCCGCCAGAGCCGATAATCGAGAATCTGGACGGGCTTTGCCAAGCGGTGCGCAAGGCCGGTGCCGATGTCGGTCTGGCCCTCGACCCTGATGCCGACCGGCTGGCCCTGGTGGACGAAAAGGGCACATTCATCGGCGAGGAGTATACCCTTGCCCTGTGTGCTCTGCACCGCTTGTCGCAGCAACCGGGGCCGGTGGCCCTGAACCTTTCCAGCAGCCGCATGACCTGCGACATTGCCGCCCGTCACGAGCAGCCGTGCTATCTGACGCCTGTGGGGGAAGTTAACGTTGCCGACCGGATGATAGCCGAGAATTGCGTGATTGGCGGCGAAGGCAATGGCGGCATAATCGACCCGCGCATCTGCCCCATCCGCAACAGCTTTGCCGGCATCGCCCTGGTGCTTGAGTTGCTGGCGGAGCGTAACCAGCCGCTGAGCAGCATTGTGGCCGAGTTGCCGCGATACACCATGGTCAAGCGCAAAGGCGAGGCGACGCAGGAGGCTATTGCGTCGCTGCTGGACCGGCTGCCGGAAGAGTTTCCTGACGCCAAAGTCGATACGCAGGATGGCATTCGGCTCGACTGGCCGGAGGGCTGGGTGCATGTCCGCGGCAGCAACACCGAGCCCATCTACCGCAGCATAGGCGAGAGCGAGAATCCGGACTGGCTGCAGGGGAAGATGGACCAGGTGGCCGATATAGTCCGCCAGACCATGGGCTGACAGCGGGTTGCGGGACTGGCGGCCTCACGATAACAGCAAGGCGATGCGCAATGCCGATTTACGAATTCCACTGCGACCAGTGCGGGACCGACTTCGAGGAGCTTTACCGAAGCTCCAGCGAGCGCCGCAAGCCTGTCTGCCCTTCGTGCGGCAAGAGCAACGTTCATAAGAAGTTCAGCACCTTTGCGGCAGGTGGTTCGTCCGGCGGCAAGGGCGGCGGCGGTGGTGGCTGCGGATCGTGCACCAGTTCGAGCTGCGCGGGCTGTCATTGACCATAGATAGTTTTTTCAACCGGGAGGGCGTGCTGCCTTGCGCATCGGCATTGTCAGCGATACTCACATACAGGATGGGCGGCCGGCTCTGCCTGCGGCCCTGGTCGAGGCCCTGAGGGGGACCGACCTTATTCTGCACGCCGGCGACATTGCCGATGAATCGGGGTTGGCGGCTTTCAAGGCCATCGGGCCGGAAGTCGTGGCCGTGATCGGTAATGTGGACCGGGGCCGCCTGCTGCAGATTCTGCCAGAGCAGGCGATTGTGCCGACTGAGTTCGGCGACATTGCCCTGGTGCATGTTCTGCCCATGTCAACTCACCAGCCGCGCCTTGTGCTTGACCGCATGCTGGCCGGGCGGCCGCGCCCGCTGGCGGTGGTTTATGGACACACTCACCGGGCGGAGGTTTCACAGTTCCGGCTGGACGACGGGCAGAGGGCTTTCGTTATCAACCCGGGCAGCCCTTTTCGCAGTCGTGGCACCGGGCACACGTTTGCCCTGATGGAACTTTCCGACCAGGGCCGCAGCGTCTGGATTGAACACCTGAAATAGGAGCCGGGATTTATGAGTCGTCTGTGGGCGCCATGGCGCATGAAGTACATCAACGGAATCGACCAGAAGAGCGAGTGCTTTCTTTGCGACATTGTAGCGGCTCCGGCCGGCGAGGATGCCGCCAATCTGGTTATCAGTCGGCACGAGCGCTCGTTCGTACTGCTGAACCGCTTTCCGTATAACAACGGCCATACGCTGGTCTGCCCGAACAGCCACAAAAGCTCGCTGGCGGAATTCACGCCCGAGGAGATGCTGGAAGTGATGCAGGTTACCAGCAGCACCATGGAATTGTTGAAGCAGGTCATGCATCCGCACGGCTTTAACGTCGGCATGAACCTGGGCCGCGTGGCCGGGGCCGGGCTTCCGGGCCATCTGCACGTGCATATAGTTCCGCGCTGGGACGGCGACACCAACTTCATGCCCGTGCTGGCCGATGTGAAGGTGATTCCGCAGGCCCTGGAAGACCTTCGCGAGATGCTGGTTGCAGCCCTCGGCAAGGACAAGGAATAGCCCATCATGACCTTACTGGACCGCCAGGCCTTCGAGGATCGCGAGCAGAATACCCTGGCCTCGTATGCCGTGCATAGTGGCACCAGTCGTGGCCGCAGGTATGCGGAGCCCGAGCATGCTTTCCGCACGGTCTACCAGCGTGACCGCGATCGTATCGTGCACAGCACCGCCTTCCGCCGGCTGGAATACAAGACGCAGGTTTTCCTGATTCACGAGGGCGACTATTACCGCACGCGGCTGACGCACACGATAGAGGTATCGCAGATTGCCCGCACGCTGGCCCGCAGCCTTAATCTTAATGAAGACCTGACCGAAGCCATTGCCCTGGCTCACGACCTTGGCCACACGCCCTTCGGCCATGCCGGCGAGGGGGCCCTGGATGAATTTCTGGCCGACGAGGGAGGCTTCGAACACAATCGGCACGGTCTGCGGGTGGTCGATCTGCTGGAACATCCGTATCCGGAATTTCGCGGCTTGAACCTGACCAGCGAGGTGCGCGAATCGATTGCCAAGCACAGCACCGTTCACGACACTCCGCAGGCAGATGAAGAGTTCCACGGCGAGCATCCACCGCTGGAAGGTCAGGTGGTTGAGCTGGCCGACCGCATTGCCTACGACAGCCACGATCTTGACGACGCCCTGGCCATGGAACTGGTTCGCCCGGAAGATTTGTCGAGCCTGGACCTGCTGCGCCAGGCGGAGAGCGATTTTGACAAGTCGCTTAAGAACCTGACGCCCGGGCAGCGCGTGCGCCGGGTGGCCAAGCTGCTGATCGACGTTATGGTTCGGGATGTGCTGGCGACGTCGGAAGGGGAAATCCAGCGTCATGGCGTGCAGACTGTGGATGATGTTCGCCTGGCTCCGGTGCGACTGGTACGGCCGAGCGAGCCACTGGAGCCGAAACTGCGACAGGTCGAACAGTTCCTGATGAAGAATGTTTACCGCAACCACCGTGTAATGCGCATGACGACCAAGGCCCGGCGTTTTCTGCTGCGAATGGCCGCCTTCTACAACGAAGACATGAGCCAGTTGCCGCCCCACTATCAGCACTACGCCGAGCAATATGGCCAGAAGCGGGCCATTGCCGACTATATTGCCGGCATGACCGACCGTTTCGCCCAGGACGAGTACCGGAAGCTGTTCGAACCCTTCGAGCGGCTGTAACAATTGCCGACGACTAGGGGTCAGCCGGCAGTGGTGTAGCTGTCGGGCAAGGCGTAGTCTTCATCGCACCGGGCAAGTTCGGCACGCATCTCGTCGGTCAGCCCAATTTCATCATCCGACAAATAACAGGCTGGCTCCGGGGCCCAGGGGTCGCCGAAGACAAAGTCGGCCCGCACGCGCGACGCCCCGCCGCAAATCTGCTGGTAGCGACACAGGCGGCAGCGGCCCTTCAGCCGGGGCAGACGATCGCGCAGCCCGGCCAGCAGTGGCTCCCGCGGGTTGGTCCAGATATGGCTGAACGGTTGCTGGCGAATGTTGCCCAGGCAGTAATGCGACCAGAACTGATCCGGATGCACATCGCCCACAAAATCGACGCATCCTATGCCGACGCCGGTGGAGTAGCGGGCGCCGCCATTCCAGGCCAGCATGCGATGAACTTCCTCGGCCCGCTCGGAGTCTTCGGCCAGCAGCGTGCGATACAGGTAGACGCCGTCGACGTGGTTATCGACGGTGAGGATTTCGCGCGGCAGGCCGCGAGCGGCGAAATCGCGCGTGCGACGGAATATTGTATCCATCGCCTGGCGCGACTGGCTGTAGGTGAGGTCGCTCTTGATGTCGGCAGCCCGCCCGGTGTAGACCAGGTGATAGAAGCAGGCGCGGTCTATCTGCTCGGCCTCGATGAAGTCGAAAATGCGGTCCAGGTCCCGGGCCGTCTGCTGCGTCAGGGTAAGTCTCAGGCCGACCCGCTGGCCGATGTTTTTGAGATTGCGAATAGCGGCCACGGCCCGGTCGAAAGCTCCGTCCATTCCTCTGAAATGATCGTTCACCTTGCCCATGCCGTCCAGGCTGATGCCCACATAGGTGAACCCGGCCGCCTTTATGCCGGCGGCTACGGCCGGGGTGATGAGTGTGCCATTGGTCGACAAAGTTGGCCTGTGGCCGATGTCGCGAGCGTAGCGGGCCAGGTCCAGCAGGTCGGGCCGGGTCAGCGGCTCCCCGCCCGAAAAAAGGACCGCCGGAGTACCGAAAGCGGCCAGATCATCGAGCAGTGCCCTGCCCTCCTGATGCGATAATTCGCCTTCGGCCACCCCACCATCACTGGAGGTATAACAGTGCAGGCATCGCAGATTGCATCGCCGAGTAACATTCCAGACGACCACCGGCCGGCGCGAGGCGGCATCGCGGGGCGCTGCAGTAGTGGCCACGGTGGGCGAACTGCCGGCCCCGCCGTGGGGCGAACCGTAACGGAGATGCTCGGCCGAGGTGGCCCGGCCACAGAGAAGCCGTGTAACGTCAATCATTGTTCGATGGTATCCTTATTGCCGCCGCCGGTCACAAAGCCCGCCGCGACGGCGGGGCGACAGCGAGCGGCGAACAGTTGGCTCAGCTACACGTTCAATTCGTCTGCCTGAAGAACAGGCGTTGGCGCTGAATGCGGCTCAGGCTGGTGGCATCCAGAGTGTAAACAATGCCCGTGCCCTTGACGGTGGCATACTTCAGGCCATCTTCGGGCCCGTTGCCGGAGACAAGCAGCTCGATGTCGCCGCCGAGAATCCGCAGAAGAATCGACCATTGCGGCTCCTCCAGACCGTAATCGACCAGATTATCGGCCTTGTAACTGGCAACGCTGAAAGGCTCGACTTCCTGCAGGTCTTCCAGGTAGGCCGCTGGACGATCAGGATTTACGTCAAACGGCGCGTCGCCCAGAACGCTCCAATCGGCCCCGCTGCGACCCAGAATGAGTTGCCAGTCGGGCGAGGTTATTTCGATCTGGCTGACTCGGGACGCGTCGAAATCGACCGGCCCTCCACCCGTCAGCGGCCGGCGCAGAGCGTGAATCAGGCTCTCCGGCAAAGCCATCAGCGGAACATCGGCCGCCAGTCCGTACCAGCGGCCATCCTTCAGGGCTCCGGCCAGGTCCATCTGTTTCAGGCCATCGCCATCTGGCAGCTGCAGCCACAGGGTCAGTTGCAGGTTGGGTTCGTCGAGGTCGTAATCCATGGCCGCACTTACCGGGGCCACAAAATCGGCTGCTCGTACTGTAGCCGCAGCCTGGAGCAGAGTTTCGGCCCGCTGCTGGTCGATGGCCATTTCGACCGGACTGGTCATGCGCCAGGCATCGTCGGCCGCAGCGGTGGCGGAATCTCCACCGGTGCTGTCGAGGCGCTCAATGGTGACAGTCTGGCCATCGAGCGTCCATCGCACGCGGCGAATCTGCTGCGGGCTAACATCCCAGATGGTCCTGTCGTACAGCGACATCCAGCTCCGGTTGAGGGCGTCGATTGCAGCCGGGTTGATTGCCGCAGCTATGTTGCTGCGACCTTCCATTGCCCATTGGCGGTCATCAGCCGTTCGCCGACCGATACGCACGAAGTTGTTTTGCGTCTCGCCCTTATGTCGCCAGCGGATTGTGCCCCGCGGGGCGTCGAGCCCGACACTTGGGTCGGCCAGACTCACCTTGTCGCTCCAGGCCCGCACTTCCAGTTCGCTCAGCGTGCGCAGCAAACGATTGACCTCAGCCGAATCAGCGTTTGCCTTCTCCGGAGCGGTCATGCGCCAGCGGTTATCCTCCCGCTCAAGGCTGACCGATGTTCCATCGACCTCGATTGACAGAAACTCGAGCGACTCCGGGTCCAGATTCACCAGGCGATTGCTGCGCAACTGGTCGAGCCCTTTGTTGATATCGCGAAAGGCCGTGCCGGCGACAGAGTAGACATTCGCCTGGGGCAAAACGCGGGCGTAGACCAGGTTGCGGTCCAGATCGGCATGCAGGCCGAAGTTGACCCGCACCAGGTCGCTCTCGCTGGGCTCTTCGGCCGATGGAAAGCCATCACTCGGCGAAAGCTCGACGCTGAGTTGCGGATTATCAAGCCCAAACTCATCGAGGCTCTGCGGCTCGTCATCAACAAATTGCGCGGCCTGCAACTGGGCCAGATTCTGGATTATGGTATCCACGGCCTGCTGACCGGCCAGTGCCCTGACCGGCTCGGCCAGTCGCCACTGTCCTTCGGTGCGGTGCAGGATGATGGTCTGGTCGTCGCGCTCGAGCTTTATGGTGTTGATGGACTGTGGATCGAACTCGAGCAGGCTGCGCGACCTGAAATCCTCGGCATCGGCGGCCGCCACCGAGTTTATCTGCCGGTCGACCAGGTAGGCGACCGAATCGCCGGGGCGCGTAACGTAAGCGAATTGATCGCCGGCCAGCCCGGCAGCCGAGCCGACCAGCAACTCGTGCCGGCCACTGGTGGAGCGAAAGCTGACGGTGGCCATGGGCGGGGCAAGACCGAACTGGGCGGCATTTTCGGAGGTCAGTTCAAGGCTGCGATCGTACTGAAGCCCTGCCAGCAGCGTGGCTACATGCTGGGCTTCGTCAGCACCGGCAAGAGCGGCGACAGGCTCCCGCAGGCGCCACTGGCTGTCGAAGCGTTCCAGCACCACCCGTTGCGGGTCGGGCTGGCCGCGCTCGATAACAATTTCGCTGATGTCGGAAGCCGTCAGGCTGGCAAAAAGGCGGTTCTGGCCCTCGACAATGATGGTTGTCTGCCGTTCGTGCTGAAACACGAAAAACAGAGCTATGCCGACCACGATGGCCATGACGGCTAGAATGACAGTGGTGCGATAGTTCATTTAAGGCCTGCCCCATACATCAGTTAGATTCGTAACACAATGCGGCGACACGCTTGGCCGGTTGACCGGCAACCGACGATACCGCGGGCCCCTTTACCTGCGTCTTGAAATCCACACGCCGACGCCCATTATCAGAACGGCCAGCGGCATGCCGAGCCAGAGCATCCACATGACGGCGGTTCGCGAGGATCCCATGGCACCGAGCCGGCGCGATTGCTGGGCCTGTGGACTGAGGCCGATCAGTTCCTCCTGCCCGGCCAGCCAGTACAGCGTGTTGACCAGAAGCTCGGCATTGGCCGGATAGGCGGGAACATCCTGCACCCGGGCCAGCAGATACGGGCTGGCCATGAACATGTCGCCCCCGAATACGGCCAGGCGGGTTTCCTCGGGTCCATTGACGGCCTGCTCTAACGTCAGGGTCGGATTTTCGGCCTCTCGGCGGCGGGCTTCGGTGTCGCGACGGCTGCCCGGTATGACCGGCGACCACGGCTCGTCGGCTGCATCTGACTTATGCCTGCTGTCATGGTCAGGCCGCTTGATAGTGGCGGCAACAGCGACCGGAAACGGGGCCGGTTTGTCGCTCTCGGGGTTGAATTGCTGATCTTGCCGCTGCATGAGGCCCATGATGTTACTTTCGCCCCAATAATCCTTGCTTGCCGGGGCCGAGACCAGCGGCCACCATTGCAGATCGGGCGCGGCGTCGCCTGTGGAATTGCCTGCGGCATCACTCGTGGAATTGTCTGCGGGCCCGGCCACAACGTCGGTTTGACCGGCATCCGGTCTGGCATATTCAATCGGCACCATGTAGTCGAAGCGTCCGCCAAGCCCCTGCAGGGGTTGCACTATCGCGTGCGGCTCTTGGCGGCTGCCTTCGGACGGATACTCGACCGACTCCAGCGTGTGGAACACTTGCCGCAGGCCGGCCGGGGTCTCAACCTGGTGCACAACGGCCAGATCGGTCCGCACCTTTATGCCCAGCTTCCCGAGCAGGTCAAGATAGGGCATGGAATATGTTGCCTGCGGCGGCACACCACGCAGAAAGCCCTGGGTGAAGACCTGGCCGGCTATCGTCCCGCGGGCAAAGAAGAGGGCGTCGCCACCGCCGGCGATGAATTCGGCAACCGGCTCGTACAATTCGGCCCGGGGGGCAGGCATAGTCGGCTCGGGCACCATCACAATAAGCACGATGGGGCCTTCGGATTGCGGCCGGGGCATTTGCTGCGAGGCGGAAAGATCCCAGTTTTCGATAACGAAATTCGCCCGCCGCAACTCTTCGATGATTGCCGCGAATTCCGGCAGTTTTTCGCTCACCGGTCGCCGCCCATCGGGCTTGACGAACATTGCCACCGGCCGATTCGTCACCGTCAGTCGCAGCAGCGCGGCTGTCACGACCTCTTCGCCGGCAAAAACGGCCTCCACCTCGGCCTGGCCGGCAGTGCGCACGGGATAAAGCTCATCGGCTGTCACCACGGTAGCTCTGCCGCCGGCCTCGATCAGCACCGAGTTAGGCCCAAGCCGTCGCGTGACCTGCTCGTACTCCAGCGGCGGAAGTTCGGCGAGGCGGTTGGGGAAGGTCAGCAACTTCGTTTCCACCTGGGCGTAGCGCTCGGGCACCTGGCGAAGCATTTCCTGCAATTCCGGCAACATGCGCATACCCTGCTCAGCTATCTTCCGCTCAACATTGGTGGCAAAGTTTTTGAGCAAGGCGGCCAGTCGTCGGGAATGGTCGGCAGCTACGGAGGCGGCATCGCTGTAGTGGCGAAATCCGTATCCCAGAGATCCTTCGCCGGCGGCCTGCTCGCTGACGGGGCCGGTTCCGGATGTCCGCCCCAGCAGAAAGTTTATGCCAATCTCCACCTCCTGCATGCTGGGCACCTTGCCCATAACCGGGCGCTCGCTGACTGTGGCGGCAAAATCCTCGGCCATGAGTTGCAAGTCCCGCCGCAGATTCGGATCGGTGGCCAGTTCGGAAGCCTGCAGGAAGAACTCGCGCTGGCTGGTGAGGAAGTCGACGAGTTGGGGCTTGTAGGCTAGAAAATCGTCCACCAGATTCTCGTAGGGCTGGGTCTCGTCCTGATAATGCGACATCAGCCGTTCGGCGACTGTCGAGACGGCGGCAATATCGCGCTCCGGATCGATGTTCTGGACTTCAACGTCCTGGCCAATTCGCTCGTACTGCCCCAGGAGGTCGTTAATCTGCCTGACCCGGCGGTGCATTGCCTCCGGATCGTTATCTGCGGCGCGAAAAAAGCTGGTGAGGTAAACTGTGCCATCGATGTTTCCGAGCAAAGTGTGCGTGCGCGTGCTGAAGCTATGATAGCTGTCGCTGGTAACGTCGAGCACCATATCGTGCTCATCGGTCAGCCACCAACTGATGAAATTGACAGCCACCAGCAGGGCCGCCGCCAGGGCCACGGCCACTACGACGTTCGCGCCAATGAGCGTGCGCCGCTTGCGGGCTGCCGACGAACTGACTGCCGCTCCGGCCGAATCTGATGCTTCAGCGGGCTTGCGGCCACCCCCGCCGGGCGTTTTTGCCATCTTGTCCTGCGGCCGCGATGACGATCGGGCATGATTATTTTCAGGTCTTTTCCGGCTCATGGTTCCTCTCTTACATCCTGGCGGCTTACGTCTCAGTGCGGCTGATGAATCAAACTGGAGCGGCTCGGGTTAATCTTTGATTGTATGGTGTCGAGGCAAGTCTTCAGGACCGCCATTTGCGGCTTTCGAGCACCTTGACACTCAAAAACAGGGCAAAAACAGTAATGCTGAGGAAATAGACCACATCCCCCAGGGCCACCAGGCCCATGGTGAAGTTTTCGTAACGGGCATAAAAGCCAATGTAACGCATGGTGCGCCTGGCCCAGCCGGTGAGGTCCATCGACAGATAATTGGTCAGCAGGGTCATAACGGCCAGCACGGTCAGGGCCAGCATGCCGGCCACTATCTGACTGCGCGTAACGGTGCTGGCCAGCATGCCGATACTGGTGAAGACGGCCGCCAGCAGGATGAGGCCCAGGTAGCCCGAGACTATGGGGCCGAGGTCGGGCTCGCCGTAAATCATCAGCACGCCGGGGTATATCAGGGTGGTGATCATCAGCAGCAAAAAGAAGCCCATGGCCCCCAGAAACTTGCCGACTATGACCTGCGTGTCGGTAATCGGGGCGGTCATCAGCGTCTCGACCGTGCCCCGGCTGAGCTCTTCGCTCACCAGGCGCATGGTAACCAGCGGCACCAGAAGCATGAGCGGCATGACCATAAGGTTAAGCGTTACCCGCATTTCGGGCACCAGGCCGGGCTCGAACTGATTGCTGAAAAACATGGTCGTAATCAGCAGGTAGATGGCTATGAGCACGTAGGCCACGGGTCCGTTGAAGTAGGCTCGCATTTCGCGCTGCGCCAGGGCAAATATTTTGCTCATCGCCCGCCTCCAATCTTGTGGCTATCGGCAGAGCCTGAAGTTCCGGCATCCTTGTCGCCAGTTGCAGGACCATCCGGTCCGGAGGTAATGCCGCCGGTGGTGGCTCCCGCCGCTGCAGCGGGGCTGGCTCCGGAGCGCGTTACCGCTCGAATGTAATAATCCTCCAGCGTTACCGAGGCGCCACTGAGGGCTCGCAGGCTCCAACCGCGGGCAAAAGCCATATCTCCTACCGCCTGCCTGATGTCAGCATCTCGAGCAGCCTCGATTGTCAGGCGGTGGTATCCGCCGTCGCATTTTGCCAGTTGCACCGAATTAACTCCGGGCATGGCGGCAATGGCGTGGCGCAGGCCCTCTGGCTCCGGTCCGCGGCCTTCCAGAATCACCTGCCGCCCGCCGGCCAGGGTTTCCTTGAGCTCGGCGATTGGTCCGGAGGCTACCACCTGGCCGCCGGCAATAATAATGACCGAGGAGCAGATCTGCTCGATTTCCGACAGAATGTGGCTGCTGAGCAGCACCGTGCGATGCCGGCCGAGTTCGCGGATAAGGTTGCGGGCTTCACGTATCTGCCCCGGATCGAGGCCGACCGTCGGCTCGTCCAGAATAAGCACCGGCGGATTGCCTATCAGGGCATCGGCCAGGCCCACCCGCTGCCTGTAACCCTTGCTCAGCGTGCCGATTATCTGCTTGCGTCGGTCGTCCAACTGGCAGCGCTGGATGACTTCGTCGATGCGTGCACTGCGTTTGCTTTTTTCCACCGCTTTTATTCGACAACGGAACTCCAGATACTCGCCAACGCGCATATCCTCGTACAGCGGCACGTTTTCGGGCATATAGCCAACGCTTTGGCGCACCTGCAGATGTTGCGTAAAGGCATCGTAGCCGTTTATGCGGGCGCTGCCGTGGGTAGCGGGCATAAAACAGGTGAGCATTCGGATAATGGTCGTCTTGCCGGCTCCGTTCGGCCCCAGCAGGCCCACAACCTGGCCCTCGGGAACGCCGAAGCTGACACCGTCAACGGCCAGAAAGCTTCCGTAGTATTTCGTCAGACCCTCAACATCTATCATGCACTGTCCCTTATCATGGGGTAGACGAGGCATATCTCCAGTGGTCATCATGGCGGCAGCCACGGGGAGACACCACCACAGCTGCGGCTTACCCTAAGTTATGCAATAGCATTTCTTTATAGGGAAGGCGGGCACTTCTGTCAAGCAGCCATCGGGCCGCATCGCAGCACTATGCAGTGTAATGACCGAGGGCGCCTCTTCCATTCCGTGGCGGGGGCTCTATACTATGTGACCCGGGCGAAGGCGCACCGGCCGCTCTATTGGCGGCTGGACCGGTTGCCCAGCGGAAGACGTAAGCCTATAAAGACCTTGTCAGGGTGATTTTTGTCGCCAGGCAGAACAAAATGAACCAACTGGAGAGCTGAAGTGGTCAACGACCTGAAAAAACAATCGCGAGAAGAGTTCCAGTCCTGGAGCAAAAGCTACGACCGCAGCCTGCTGCAGTTTCTGCTTTTCGACCCCAGTCATCGTAAGATTCTAAAAGAGCTTGCCAAGCAGAATGGCCAGGGCGATGCTCATATATTGGATATCGGCTGCGGAACCGGCAAACTTGCCCACCGGCTGATTACCCACCATCGCGACGCCCGGGTCTTTGGCATCGACCTGTGCGAATCGATGATCCAAATGGCCCAGCACCGTATCGTCAGCGAGCCGCGAATTCACCTGAGTGTGGGCGACAGTGAACATCTTCCATTTGAAGACGAATTCTTCGATTACGTTACCTGCTCAAATTCGTTTCATCACTATCCGAACCAGTTGGCGGCCGTGGCCGAGATGCACCGCGTGCTGAAGCCGGGCGGGAAACTTTTCCTGGTTGACGGATACAGGGACCACCCGTACGGCTATCTGATATATGATGTCTTTGTAACGAAACTGGAAGGCGGCAACGTTTCGCATGCGTCGGCTCGCAAATTCCGCGACATTTTTTCCGAGAGCGGGTTTGTCAACATAAAGCAGAAGGTGGTCCATTTTCCAGCCCCATTCATCATGACCTCCGGACAGGCCACTGGAAACCAAAGCTGATCGCCGCCATAAAAAGGTTCAGAAGCTTTAACGCGAGGCCTAGAAATGATTAATCGACGTTACAGGTGGTGCCTGAATGTGCTGCTGGCCCTGAGTCTTGGGCCGATAACAGCCTGTGCAGCCCCTGCTCAACAGTCCGATGGTTCCGACGGCAAAGTAGCCGCCAAACCCGCGACAGAGCAGCAGGAGCAGGTACCGCCTGCTGGAGTTTATGCGAATGCCCCCGCTGCTCCGGCAGAGGCCGGGGCGGAGCCCTCCGAACCGGCGGATGCCGGGGAAGTTTCGACTGGCAGGGCCGCTTCTGACAGCCCGGGCACGGCCAGGACGGCCACTTCCGCGACGGCCACCGCACAGAACCGTGTAGCCGCTACGGCCGCGGTCCCTGCCGAAACGGTTCAGGCAGAGGCCGAGGAAGATGATCCGGACTGGTGGAAAGAGGTCAACTGGCACGCCCTGGCCCGTCGCGACAAGATGGAATTTCTGCGACAGGCCCAGAGGCGCGCCAACCAGGTTACGCAGTTTACCGCCACCTTATCCAAACAGGAGCGAATACGCGGGGAACTGCGAGACAAAGAAGTGATCTTAATGAAATGGCGGGCTGAGCCATTCAGCGTTTACATGGAGTACGAGAAGGGTGACAAGGGTCGCGAAGTCCTGTATGTAGAAGGCAAACGCAACAATAATGTCTTGGTGAAGCTGGGTGGGTTGCTGGGTTTTGTGGTGGTCGAAGTCGACCCGCATGGCGAGCAGGCCATGAAAGACAATTTGCGGCCTGTAACAATGGCCGGCCTGCCGAACATCCTCAACACGTCGATGCCCGACTTTATAGAAGCGGAGCGCAACGACGATTTGACGGTCCAATACCTGGGCCGGCTGGAAATCAACGGTCGCCGGGCTTATACCATCAAGCGTATTCTGCCGAAGAAGGATATTTACCCCTGCAAAGAACTGGTGATTTTCATCGACGTGGAAACGCTGGTGCCAGTTGGAGCCGACACCTACGATTGGGACGGTCAGCTCGAATCGCGCTATCGTTACAGCAACATCGACCTGGACCCCGATCTGACGAACGAGGACTTCAGCCGCGAGAACGACGACTATGGCTTCTGAGAGAATGAAAGGCCAGTGAATGAGCAGACAAGTTTCGGCCGGCTGCAGCAGCGGACATTTTGGACTTCGGTTGCAACGTGGCGCGAGGTGGCAGAGGTTGCTGGTTCTGTCGGCGGGGCTGCTTATGACCCTGCTGTCGGTCGGCTGCGCTCAGCAATGGCATTCGACTGTGCTGCCGACCAACGACCAGCAATTGGCCTTCCGGGCTGCGTACGATGTCATTGACGAAGATTACACCATAGCCAGTGCCGACCAGGCTGAAGGTATCATCCGCAGCAAGCCGTTGGAATACATGTCCGACCGCGATGCTCAGCGATCGGGGGCCTACGTTTCGACCGGCGCGACCGACCGCGTTCGCCGCAGCGTCACCTTCAGGCTGAAACCCATTGGTGGCCCCGGGTTGCGCGGAGACCTTGTGGTTGACGTGGAACGAGAGAACACGAGTCAGGCCGAGCGGATGTTAATCACACAGGATATTCATGAACGGCCGTCGCTGGGCTTTCCGAGACGATTGAATTACCTTGACGAAGAGACGGCCGTGAATTGGGCCTATGTTGGTCGCGATAAAGAGGCTGAGCGTATTCTGCTGAGCCGGATCGAGTCCCGCATTCAGCAGATGCGTCAGGGTGGCCAGGTACCGCCACTTGAGCCGCAGTCGCCGGCTGATGGAGAGGCCACAGCCCCAATCGCGCCGCAAGTGCCTGTTGTTCCGGTAACACCTCTTGAAGAGCCAGGCCGGTAAAGTGGCTGAGTAGGGCGAGGGTTGCCCATCTTTTGAAAATTTTTCTGCCAGAAAGAGCTTGAAAAAGCGTGGCAGATTGATAAACTTCCGACGTCCTGCAAAGGCCAGCACCACAAACGAAGCCGCCTCAGCGGTATCATTATACAGGTGCCCCTATCGTCTAGCGGCCTAGGATTCTTGGTTCTCAGCCAAGAGACAGGGGTTCGAGTCCCCTTAGGGGTACCATAAATTACGCCATCCTTCGGGATGGCGTTTTTTTTGGTCGAAGGTATGCGGTCCAGATGTGGCGGTCTGAAGGCGGCCGGTCTCTTGTTGGGCGGTGGGGTCAGGCTCCGGCGCGGCGGGCGGCTTGGTGGATTGACATGGCTTGCTCTACTGTCAGCGTTTCGCCGCGGACGTGGGCGTCGATGTCTGCCTCTTCCAGGACTGTCGGCCAGTGCCCCTTCAGCATCTCCAACCCCGGCATGTGGTCCAGGCTTTTGAGGACTGTCTTGCGGCGATGAAAGAAAAGGCCCGAGGCGATCTTCTGCCATAGCCTGATGTCGCCAAGCTCCTGGTATCGCTCGGCAATCGGTCGCAGTCGCACCAGGGTGGAGTGCACCTGAGGCTTGGGCCAGAAGACGTTGGGCGAGAGGTCGTGCAGGCGCTCGACGGTGGCCAGACCCTGAGTCATCACGCTGACGGCACCGTAGGCCGGCGAGTTGGCATCGGCCAGCAGACGGTCGGCCACCTCCTTCTGGACGGTAAACACCAGAAGCATGGGCCGGGGTTCGGCCAGCATTAAATCAACCACCAGCGGCGTGGCAATGACATAGGGCAGATTGGCCACCAGCTTGAGCCGGGCGGCGGGCACCTCGGCCATGGCTTCGGTCACGGCCTCCATCATAAGGGCCGATAGCTCGTGCTTGCCGCTTAGGGCGTCATCGACCACCAGGGTGACGTTGCGTGCCATCTGCTCGGCCAGCACATCGTGCAAAAGCTCGGCCAGATTCTTGTCCACCTCCACGGCCACGACCTCGCGAGCGCGCTCCGACAGCAGCGTGGTAAGGCTTCCGGTGCCGGGACCGACTTCCAGCACGACATCGCGTTGGGCGTCAAGTTCGCCGGCATCCACCACCATACGCATAATATTGCCATCGATCAGGAAATTCTGGCCGAAGCGTTTTACCGGTTCGCGACCATGGGCTTCGAGCAGGGCCTGTATCTGCTTGATCGTCTGCGGCTCGCTCATTTCCGGCCCCCTGCCCTGGCGGCGGCGTTGCGCCTTGCCTCGACCATCTGGACAGCCATCCGTATGGCGCTTTTCATGCTCGAGGGGTCGGCCATGTTGCGTCCGGCGATGTCGAAGGCGGTGCCATGGTCGACACTGGTTCGGACGGCTGGAATGCCGATGGTTATGTTGACACTGTCCTCGAAAGCGATGGTCTTGATGGGGATGAGCCCCTGGTCATGGTACATGGCCACGACAATATCGAACTGGCCCTTCATGGCCGCGCGGTAGATGGTGTCGCTGGGCAAGGGGCCGCGGACGTCGATGCCCTGGCTGCGAGCCTGCTCGAGTGCGGGGATGATTATCAGTTCCTCTTCGTCGCCAAAGCGTCCGGCCTCACCGGCATGCGGATTGAGTCCGCAGACTGCCAGCACAGGGCGCTCGATGCCGAACAGTTCGCGCAGGGCCTGATGGGTGAGTTGCACGATGCTCAGGACGCGCTCCTGGGTGATGCTCTCCAGCACCTTGCGGAGCGACATGTGGATTGTCACCAGGACCACACGGAATGGTCCGCCGGCAAACATCATGGCCACCTGCTGGGCAGCAAATTTTTCGGCGAACATTTCGGTATGGCCGGGCCAGGGGTAGCCGGCCTGGCGGATGGCCTCCTTATTGATCGGGCCGGTTACAATGCCGTCGAGGCGGCCGGCCTGGACAGCGTCGATGGCAGCCATGATGTACTGAACGCTGACTTTGCCGCCTTCCAATGTTACGCGACCTGTGCCTATGGCCTCGTAATCCACGTCCGGCAGCTCGACCAGGGTTACGGTGCCGGCCGTGACGGGGTGCGAGGCGGCATCGGCTGTGGCATAATCGGCCAGGGGCAGCTTGTGGAAGTCGAAGGGCAGCTTGCCGACGGATTGTTCGCGCCAGAGTTGGCGGTCGCCGAAGACGACATATTCGGCCAGGTTGCGGATTTGCGGGTCGGCCAGAGCCTTGGCGGTGACTTCGGGTCCGATTCCGGCGGGGTCGCCAACGGTAATACCGAGTCGCGGGATTGTGGTCATGATAGTAAGCCTCCTGGATCAAGAGCGACAACTGCATCGCATTTTAAACACGGCACGGCCAAAACGCCAGCGGAAGAGATTTTCATGTTGCCTCTCATACACCTTGTTGTATGATATGCAAGTCGCCTTTCAGTCCCCGTTGCCGCGTCCTGGGCTGCAGAGCGTAGTCGAAGCTTGGCAATATCGGACGGGGCGATACTGCCCCCAACTCTCTGGGGCGGGGGCGGCAATGGTGCGTCCGGCAAAGTCTGGAGCTTTAAAATGGTTGAAGAAGCCATAGCAGCGGAGCGAATTCGTGCTCTGCGCATCGGCCATAAGCTGACACTCAAAGAGTTGAGCCTGCGGAGCGGCGTTACGCCGAGCCAGCTCAGCCGCATCGAGAATCGGCAGGTGAACCCGCCGGTGTCAACGCTGGCCAGGGTGGCCAGGGCTCTTGGAGTCACTCTTGGCGACCTGTTCCGCGAGGACGAGCGCCACACGCCGCTGGTCATCAGCCGCCACGACGAGCAGAAGTTCGTGGAGGGCGGCCCCGGGTTTGAATATCATTTGCTGGCCAGCGGCAAGCGGGACAAGCTGATGGAGCCGTTTGTGCTGCGCGTGAGCGGGCGTGGCGGACAGATTGCACGTCAGCGTGAGCGTAAGATTTTTTCGCATGCCGGCCAGGAGTATATGCGTGTGCTCAGGGGGCGGCTGAAGTTTGTTTACGAGGGTCACGAACATCTGCTGGATGAGGGCGATTCGCTTTTCTTCGACAGCAGCAAGGCTCACCTGGTCAGTCCGGCCGGGGGCAAAAGCGTGGACCTGCTGGTGGTGATTACTTCGCGCGAGTATCTTTACAGTGGCGACGTTGAGCAGTTAATCAACCATGGCGTGTACGTCTGAGGTTTATTTCCGCAGGCAGCCCGCGGCGGCGCTGCATAGCCGCACAACGGGCGGCAAGGAGGCAGAGGCTTGAACATAATCGTACCCATAAAGCAGGTTCCGGAAACGAATGCCGTGCGTATGGATGAAGCCACCGGCACCATGATCCGCGACGGCGTGGTGAGCATCATCAATCCGCTGGATTTGTACGGCATCGAACTGGCGATCGAGCTTCGGGAGCGTTTTGGCGGTCGGGCCACGGCCATCAGCATGGGCCCACCGAAAGCGGAGGAGGCTCTGCGCGAGGCCATTGCCATGGGCCTTGATGACGGCATTCTGCTGAGCGACCGGGCCTTTGCCGGGGCCGACACCTGGGCCACGGCCTATGCTCTTTCGCAGGCCATCAGGAAGATCGGCGATTACGACGTGATTATTTGCGGCGAGCGGGCCACCGACGGCGATACGGGCCAGGTTGGTCCGGCCATTGCGGCCTTTCTGGACCTGCCCGTGGCCAGCTACATCAGCAAGTTTGAGGATTTCAGCGAGGGCCAGATGCGTCTGCATCGGCTGGTGGAGGATGGCTACGAGATATTGCAGGTGGGCCTGCCCTGCGTGCTGACGGTGGTCAAGGAGGTGAGCAACCCTCGGCTGCCCACATTGCGCGGCAAACAGAAGGCTCGCAAGGCCGACCTGCCGGTGTGGAATGCTGCGGACATTGAGGCCGATCCAACGCTGGTGGGTCTGAAGGGCTCGCCTACGCGGGTGGTTAAGATTCATCGGCCGAAGGTTTCCAGGCAATGCGAAAAGGCGCTGGCCAACGATGAGGCGAGTACCGATCAGGCGGTGCGCGGACTGCTTGATCTTCTGGAAAAGCGCGAGTTGATTTAGCCGACATGAGTCGGGTCTATTATCTGAGTGGAGCATGAATCATGAGTGACTATAGCGGCATCTGGATTCTGGCCGAACAGAGCGCGGGTCGTGTGCTGGGCATTTCGCACGAACTGCTGACTCGCGGGCGCGAGCTTGCCGACAAGCGTAAGGTGCCGCTGTCGGCGGTGCTTCTTGGCAACAACGTTTCCGAGGCCGACTTGGCTGAGTTGATCGAACGCGGGGCGGACCAGGTGATTCTGGCCGAGCACGCGGAACTCGATGCTTTCCGGCCCGAGCCCCATACCCGCGTCATGCAGCGTCTGGTCGAGAAGTACCACCCGGAGATCATAATTGCCGGGGCCACAAGCACTGGCCGCACACTGATGCCCTACCTGGCGGTAAAGCTGCATGCGGGACTGACGGCGGATTGCACGGTTCTCGACATCGAGCCCGGCACTGGTAATCTTCTTCAGACGCGGCCGGCAATCGGCGGCAATATTCTGGCCACAATCAAGACGCCTGAAGCCCGTCCGCAGATGGCCACCGTGCGGCCCAAGAGTACGCGTCCGGCGATGCGGCAGGCGGGGCGGACGGGGGAGATAATCCGCGAGCCGGTAGCCGATGACCTGCTGTCCAGCGGCATAAGCCGGGTTGGCTTTGTGAAAGACGAGTCGACGGCCAACATCAGCGATGCCAAGGCCGTGGTTGCCGGCGGCAGGGGCTTTAAGACCAGCGAGAAGTTCAAAATGGTCTATGCCCTGGCCGACGAGTTGCAGGCGGCGGTTGGCGCATCGCGCGATGCCGTGGATCGGGCCTGGATTACATACCCGCACCAGGTGGGCTTGTCGGGCAAGACTGTTACGCCGGGGCTTTACGTGGCCATCGGCATAAGCGGGGCTATTCAGCACCTGGCCGGCATGCA
Source organism: Phycisphaerae bacterium (assembly GCA_041690105.1). Lineage (GTDB taxonomy): Bacteria > Planctomycetota > Phycisphaerae > FEN-1346 > JAACEH01 > JAWLHX01. The sequence continues at coordinate 8,760 of JAWLHX010000025.1, read as the reverse complement.
GACGGCCGAGACGGTGGTGGCAATCAATAACGATCCTGACGCCATGATCTTCAGTGTCGCCGATTACGGTATTGTGGGCGACTTGTCGGAAGTTATGCCGGTGCTGTTGGAGAGGCTCAGGGAGCGTCGCGAGGCCGGTGCATCGCAGTCGGAAGAGGCAGGCGGATAATGTCATACAACAAGGTTACTCCCGGCATTGCAGACGAGCTGCGCGAGATAGTTGGCGCGAAGTATGTGATTTATGGCGACGCCGACCGGCTGGAGCCATTCAGCCACGATGAGGTTGCCGAAAAAGATTACGCCCACCTGCCCGAGGCCGTGGTTCGCCCGTCTTCGGCCGAAGAGATTTCGCGGATCATGAAGCTGGCCAATCGCGAGCGCATAGCCGTTACGCCGCGCGGGGCCGGCTCGGGGCTCTCGGGCGGCGCGGTGCCCATTTGCGGCGGCATTGTTCTGCTGATGGACCGGATGAATCGGATTCTTGAGATAGACCCGGCCAACATGATGGCGGTGGTCGAGCCGGGCGTTGTGACCAACGAGATCAACAATCAACTGGCCTCTTACGGGCTTGTGTTTGCCGGTTACCCGATGAGTCTGGAGACCTGCTACGTGGGCGGCAATGTGGCCGAGAATGCCGGCGGCGGCAAGGCGGTCAAGTATGGCGTAACGGGGCGGTACATTACCGGGCTGGAGATGGTGACGCCGACCGGCGAAATCGTCAGCTATGGCGGCAAGGTGGTCAAGGATGTCAGCGGGTATAACATCATTCAGCTGATGGTTGGCTCGGAAGGGACGCTGGGCATATTCACCCGCATCATCATCAAGTTGCTGCCGCTGCCGAAGACGGCGGTCGACCTGCTGGTGCTTTTCCGGACGGTGGACGAGGCCATTGAGGCGGTGCCGCGCATTATGACCCATGGCATTATTCCAACTGCAATCGAATTCATGGATCGGCTGGCCATCAAGACGAGTTGCCAGTATCTGCACGAGAGCATTCCGTACGAGGATTGCGGGGCGATGCTGCTTGTTGAGGTGGACGGTTTCGACAGCCAGCAGGTTGAACACGAGTACGAGACGGTTGGCGAATTGTGCATGGAGTGCGGGGCGATGGAAGTTTATGTTGCCGACAATGCCACGACAGCCGAGCGGATCTGGAAAATCAGGCGTAACATTGCCGAGGCCTTCAAGGTGACGGCTCCGCACCAGAGCCTGGAGGACATTGTGGTGCCGATTTCGCAGATTCCGGAGATGGTTCGGGAACTGGAGCGGTTGAGCCAGAAGTACGATGTGCAGATACCATGCTACGGTCATGCTGGCGACGGTAATCTGCATGCCACACCGGTAATGAACCCGGCCTGGACGACGGAGAAATGGCAGGAAGTATTGCCGAAGATTATCGACGACATGTTCAGGGCCACGGTGCGGCTTGGCGGCAAAATAAGCGGCGAGCATGGCATTGGTCACAAGCGCAAAGCCTACCTGTCGCTTGCCATGAGCGAGGCGGAGATAGACCTAATGCGGCAAATAAAGCGTGCTCTTGATCCGAACAACATTCTGAACCCTGGCAAGATATTTGATGTCTGAGGCCGTTTCTGCACCATGGTCTCCGGATGGTGGAGATTTTGCGCCTGTGCGAAAAAAAAAGGCGCAGAAAAGTATCGCCACACTTCACTTCGGTTGCTATCATCAGCAGCCATGACTTGCTGTCCATATCCTGAGAATTTGTTCGTCGCCAACAGAGGGAACGCCATTATGAATAGGTCACACACTGTGCTGCCGGTAGTCTTGTTATGTGCTGCGGTGGTGTTGGGCGGATGTTCCTACAGCCAGACATCGTCGCACAGCAGCGTCACCCGAACGACATCTCAAAAATCAACTCCCGCGCCCGCCGGCGACGAGACAGTTCTGTCGGCACCGCAAATTGTGACCGGCAATACTGCCGCCGTCGGCTGGGACTTCCGCCAAGTGGTCAGCGAAGCAACCGACCGGGTATTTCCGGCGGTGGTTTTCATTCGCGTGCTACAGGAAAGCCATGACAGCGGCAAGAAGATGACGCAGGAGATTAGCGGCAGTGGCGTCATAATCAGCCCCGATGGCGAAATTCTGACCAACTGGCACGTGGTGGATAAGGCGGTGCGCGTGCGGTGCCTCCTGTCGGATGGCCGGGCAGTGACTGCCAAGGTCGTCGGCAGCGATAAAGATACGGACCTGGCCCTGATACGGCTTGAGCTGGCTGACGACTTCGGGCCGGTGCCGTATGCCGAGCTTGGCGATTCGACGGTGCTTTGCGAGGGCGACTTTGTAATGGCCATGGGCGCACCCTGGGGCCTGAGCCGCAGCGTGTCGATTGGCATCACCTCCTGCACTCGCCGATACCTGCAGGACAACAGTCAGTACAGCCTGTGGCTTCAGACCGATGCCGCCATCAGCCCGGGCAACTCCGGTGGTCCGCTGGTAAACACCAAAGGCAAGGTTGTGGGCATAAACACTCTGGGCATGATGTCTGGTGGCGACATGGGTTTTGCGGTCCCGGCCGAGACAATCAATTACATCATCCCGCAGCTTCGTGAGCATGGGCAGATGAACTGGAGTTGGACGGGCCTGCAGCTTCAGCCGCTGAAGGACTTCAATCGCGACATCTACTTTCACGCCACCGAAGGCGTGATTGTGGCTGAGACCGATCCGGAGAGCCCGGCCCGGCGTGCGGGTATTCTGGCCAATGACCGCATACTGACGATTGGCGACATAGACTGCACGGTGCTGCACGATGAGGACCTGCCGATACTCAACCGTCGCATCGGCCTGCTGGCCAAGCACGAACCTGTCATGGTAACCCTGGTGCGCGAGGATAAGCAGGTGCAGGTAGAGCTTACCCCCCGGGAGAAGGGCAAAGTTGAGGGCGAAGAGCTTGACTGCCCCCGCTGGGATTTTACGGTCAAGACGATCAACCAGTTTGACAACCGCGACCTGTACTTCCACCGCAAAGAGGGCGTGTTCATCTTCGGCATAAAGCAGCCCGGCAATGCCAGCAACAGCGGACTGCGCGAGCAGGATATTGTGCTGCAGATTGAGGGTCAGGATGTAACGACGCTGGAAGACGTGCAGACCGTTCACAAGGATGCCATTGCCAACGTCGACAAGAAGTTCCGTTACGTGTTTGTGGTGTTGCGTAATGGTCTGCGTCGCCAGGTGGTGCTGGATTTCAGCCGCGATTACAAGCGGGAATAGCTCGGTCTTCCGTCAATGCCGGTTAATGTCGCTGCAGGGTTTCCTATAAAGCGATCAACTTGTTAAAGGAGCGGTGCTTATGAAGAAGCTGAGTCTGTCTCTGGCGCTTATCATGATTGCCATGCTGTTGACGCCGTCAGCGTACGTTGCAGCTTCGGAGGAAGAGGGCGGCGGACCGGCCGAGCATGTCGCCGCCATTGAGGCAATCAAGCCCTCGCTGGTTCGGGTGGAATATACCCTGCAGATTGACAAGGGCGACGAGCCAAGCGCCGCGGGCTGGATGACGCGCTGCCCCGGTTGCGGCGGATATCATGGGACAGGTACCAGCAGCCTGCTGGAAGAAGAGCGGCCGCTTGAGGTCTGGGGCATGGCCATCAGCGAGACACGAATCATGCTGCCCGACATCACGGTTCATCCGCGCTTCGTCAAGCGCATTGACGTCTGCTTCGGTGATGAGAAGGTGGAAGCCAAGCAGGCAGCGACCCTGGTTGATGGCAGTGCTGCTTATGTCGATCTGGTTGAACCGCTGAAGGGGCTGAAGCCGCTGGCTTTTGATGCTTCGAAGGAAGGGCCCTACCTGGCCGTTAATTACGAGAAGGTAAACGCCACCTGGACGGTAGGCATTAAACCCATGGCCACCAATGTTATGGTGACCGATTGCGGCCGCAAATTCATGGGCGCAAGCCCGATGCAGCTGATTGTGGACGGCGCCGGCGTGCCGGTTGGCGTTGTTGCCCGCAACGAGTTGCCGGTCGACGATTCCTGGAAGGGCAGCCCCAAAGAGTGGGAGACCATCGACGCCGAAAGCATGAACAAGACGCTGTCGGAGTTGGAAACTGCCAGCAATGGGTCCATCGTGCGCGTTCAGCTCAGCTTCCGCAGTCCGCGTAAAGATGCTTCGGCCCGCTACCGCATGTATGGCGAAGACGAAAGCACTGAGCAGAACGTTCTGGGCGTGCTGCTGAACGAGAAGCAGATTCTTGTGCTTGCGAATCTGCAGGCCAAGGTAACGGCCCGGCTGGAAAAGATTACCGTGCATTCGGCCTCGGCCGAGCCAGTAACGGCCAGCTTCAAGGCAACGCTGAAGGACTTTGGATGTCTGCTGGCGGAGCTGGATGCACCGATGACCGGGGCGGTTCAGTTCAGCGACGAAGACTATCGCACGGTGGCCGGCAGGCTGATGCCTTCGGCCAGAGTTTACCTGCAGGGCGAGAGCCGCGTGGCCTACTTCCACCATCGCCGCATAGTTTCCTACAGCGAGCGCTGGCAGCGCAAGATTTACCCGGACGCCCCGGGCGACACCGACAACATCTTCCTCTTCGGCCGCGATGGCAAGCTTGTGACCATGCCTGTCGGACATCGCAGCAAAGTAACGCAGCAACGTTATCGCAGCGACAGCATTATGATGACTCCGGTGAGCTTCATAAGTGAAGCCCTGGCCGATCTGGACAACAACATCGATCCGAACAACGTTCCGCTGAGCGAAGAGGAAGAAAACCGTATTGCCTGGCTGGGTGTCGAGATGCAGCCGCTCGATCAGGAACTGGCTCGCGTTAACCAGGTTTCGGACCAGTCGCGCGATGGCAGCATCGGTGGCGTAATCAGTTATATTTATGCCGATTCTCCGGCGGCCAAAGCCGGTTTGAAACCGGGCGATATCCTGCTGCGGGTACACGGTCAGGATCAGCCGAAGCCGTTGGATGTTGAAGTGGAAGAGGGCTATTTTACGCACACGCCCTTCCCCTGGGACCAGCTGGACCGGGTACCGGAAGAGTATTACGATCAGATTCCGCAGCCCTGGCCGGTAGTCGAAAACAGCTTCAACCGCAAGCTGACCGAAATCGGTTTCGGCAAGACTTATAAGGCCGAAGTCTTCCGCGACGGGGCCATTGTGACCTTCGATTTTACCGTCAGCGAAAGCCCTGCTCATTTTAACTCGGCACCGCGATACAAGTCCGAATCGCTGGGCATTACCGTCAAGGAATTGACCTACGAGGTGCGCAGATACTTCCACAAACAGGCTGATGAACCCGGGGTGATTATCTCGGCGGTGGAGCCCGGCAGCAAGGCCAGCGTGGCCGGCATCAAGCCTTACGAGCAGATCACGGAAATCAACGATAAGCCGGTGCGTAACGTCAAGGAGTTCGAGCAGTTGATTGCCGACCAGGCCGAATTGCGACTGTCGGTAAAGCGCATGACCACCGGCCGCGTGATAACCATCAAGATGGACGGGCAGAAGGATGCCGAAGGCGAGGCCGAGGCCGAGGTGGTCGACGCAGAAGCTGAAGAGGGTGCAGCCGTTACTCCTGCAAATCCGCCGGAAGCAGCGGAAGAAGCCGCTGTTGTCGAAGAAGCAGTGGAGGACGGAGAATAGCAGGCCAGTTGGCTGCTTATAACTGATTTATGACATTTGTGCCCTGCCCCGACGCGTTTATTTAACGCCTCGGGGCAGTTTTTTGTCAGGCGTTTTCAGGCCCCACTGTTGCCGGCCTCGGCTTCACCATTATCAGCTTCACCATCGCCGGATATTTTGCCCTTTTCAGCATCCCCGGCTTTTTCGCCATCGTCGGTTGTTACCTCAGTCATGTCGGCTGTCAGCAGTCCGCCGGTATCAGCCTGGAACTTCGGGCCCAGCGCGTCGCGCATTGCGTCATATTGCGGACGGTCAAAAAATGGCCACACTGCCATGTCGCCTTGGGGGGTCTGCAACTTGCGCCGATACATAGCGTAGGCCGAAAGCAGCACGAGCAAGGCCGTCGCCAGCATGGCATAAAACAGCCACAATACCCACGGCTGGGCAACCAGCACCACGGTCGCAACCGCGGCCATGCCAATCAGCAGGGCGACGACCAGAGCCACCATGACGGGCTTGGATGACGGCATCTGCGACTGCTGCTCCCACTGGTAATCTTCGGTCGACCAAAGGTAAATCAGGCAGCGGGCCAGCATTCTCAGTCCCTCGGGCGGCACCTGCTGCGGGACACCGGACTCGGGGAGCAGCGACTGCACCTGATCAATGACCACCCAATAGCCGCGATCGGCAGTCTGGGTCTCGAGAATGAGTTTGCGGGTTTCTTCGGCGTCGACCTCAGCTCGCAGGCGAGCGCACAGGTGCTCGTAAAGCTGGCGGCGGGTCTTCTTCTCAATCATGCTGATCGGCTCCGCGCTGTCGGCAATAGCTTTGGCTCCCGAGGAAGGCGACTTGCGGATGCGACTTGCCGGTCCACCTGTCGGACACGCTCGTTGACCGCTTCCGGCACTCAGGCTACTGTCTGATGGCTCGCGGCAGGTCGCTTTCCACCTCATCAAGGTAAAGCCGGGCCGCCTGCTCGTAATGTTCTACCTTCAGAAAAGGCCATGCCTCGATGTCGCCGTGCAATTGCCACCTGGTTATGTGCCGCTTTCGGTGACGGTCGAAGGCCCACACTGCTGCCGCAAACAACACGCCCAATGTCACCATGGGCCCAAATGCCTGCCTGAACCAGAGCAAGACGATGGCGGCAAAGGTGCAGAGCATGAAAATTGACATCAGGCAGGTGGCCGGCGTGTCGGCCCGGTGTTCGGGCCAGGCGTACTGCTTGTCGGTTCTGGCAAACAGCAGCATGCGCACAACGTGATCGTAATCGCTCGCCCGTTTCAACCTTGGCGGCGATCCGCTTACCCGGTCCATGGGGATGTGCTGCATGCGGTCCTCTATCTCCCACACGGCCATGTCCTGCGTTTCAACCTTCTGATAAAGGCTGATCAGGTCTTTTCGGTCGCTGGCGCCGCTCAGGTACGCTAGCAGCTCTTCGTACAGCACTTTTCTCGCTTCTGGGTCAACCATCGGCCAATGCTCCGGAGGATACAGAAGATTTTCTGCTGCCATAAAACGCCATTCTACGGTAGCATTATTGCCTTGTCGTGATCAAAAGAAAAGTTTGCCCTCGACCATCAGACCGATTACAGGAGCCAGCTGACCATGAAAATCATCTCCCGCAGCAGAACCACCTTAATAGCACTGGCCTTACTCACAGCGAGTGCCTGCTTCATCGGCGCCTGCAGTGGCGGTGGGCATCAGGCTTCGCAGAACGCGCCGCAAGATGCGCGAGAACCGGCCGACCAGCAGTCGGGCGAAGCGCAGTCAATCCAGATTGAGCCAGTCGAGCAGCAGTCGCATGTCGCCCGACTCAACAAGCATGCTTCGGCCAAGGTCGAACAGCCGCAGAGCATTCCCGGCAATTTCAAGATTGACGAACAGCCCCTGCCCGACTTGCAGAAGATTGTCGAGAGCCGCGGGCCGGGCAGCATGGTTTACGGCCTGTATACCTGGTCCGGTGAGTACAAGACTCATCGCGACAGCATACGGCGCATTGGCTGGAAGAGCATCCGCATGGGCGGCCCCTTCGATGACGAGATTATGCGGATGGTGGTCGAGGATAACGTGGAGGTGATGAAGACCCTTGGGCGGCAGCGTCGCAACGACTTCGACAGCGACGAAGCCTTCATTTCCGCATACCTGGAGGTAGTGGTCGATTTTCTGGAGCGTTATGGGCCGCAGGGCACCTTCTTCAAAGATCACCCCAACCTGCCGCACCGGCCGATAATGGCCGTCGAGATATGGAACGAGCCGAACTTTCAGTACATGATCAGCGACCGTGAACCGCGGGCCGAGGTGGAGGCCGAACGCGAGGCCCTGTATGCCAAGGTGCTGAAGGCCGCTCACGATGCGATCAACCCGCGATGGAAGGACGTGGCAGTCGTGGGCTTCTCGGCGGGAGGCGCCAGCGCCGGCGACATACGATTCATCAGGCGAATTCACCAGAATGTGCCCGAGATTGTCAAATCATACGATATTCTCAGCACCCATCCTTATGTCGACCCCGCGCCTCCGGAGGCCTATTCCATCAGGCCATGGGGCCAATACTCGATAGCCGGCACTCTGGCCGAGAACCGCAGGACGCTGGAGGAGGTCGGAGCAGCCGACAAGCCCGTCTGGTTTACCGAAATCGGCTGGCCCGTCAGTAAAGCCGATGGCGGCCATTTCGACACGGCCGAAGGCAAGGTCATGGTCTCGCCAATGTTGCAGGCCGCTTATGTCTGCCGCCTGTACGCCTATGCATTGCGGCTGAACGTTGACCGCGTGCACATTATGTTTGCCACCGATACGGACAACTTCAACGCCGGCTTCTTCCTGCGCGACAAGTCGTGGCGGCCCTCGGCCACTGCCGTGGCAGTAATGACCGATGTGCTGTCGAACCCGCGCCTGGTGGGCGCCCTGAGCGACGGCCAGAATGGTTATCATGCATACCAGTTTAATACCGGCGACATGGCCGACGCCGGCCGCGATGTTATTATGGCCTGGAACGTGGCCGGCCCGCAGGAGGTTGAACTGCAGGTGAACATGCCTAAGGTCGAGGTAATTGAGATGCTTGGCCACCGGCGAACAATCGAGAGCACTGGCGGCAAGATCAAGCTGACCGTCGGCCCGCTGCCGCTGTACGTACGTCAGGCGAACTGACGCCATCAACTGGTGCTGCTGCAACGCGCAAC
>JAWLHX010000024.1:0-54376 GCA_041690105.1 Phycisphaerae bacterium | reverse complement strand
GTAACCTTGTCACATTTCAGCAGCCGACACAGCTTGCGAACGCCCCAGTACGGATGCTGCTGACGCAAGGCAACCAAGGCCGACTCTGCCGATGCCGCCAAGCTTCTGGCCGGCCAGGGCCCCCGCATCGGCAAGGGCCACATCTATATAGAAGGTGTTGCCCTGAAAGCCGGTGCTCTGAATGGTAACCACCGGCGACTGAGCCGAAGCCCCGCACACCACCGACAATAGAATCCCCACCGCAATAGCCGCCCGCAGCATAGTTGCTCCCCTCAAGTTGTTGGCTTGCCGGCCATTCCCCGGTGGCCGCCCGCATCCGCTGTTGCCGTTTTGCTGTAAGAGAGATGACATAAGCTATAAATATACTACTTATCAGCTTGAACAATACATCATTCCGCCAGATTTTCAACTTTCCAGACGTTTTTGTGGCAGCCCGCCCCGATTCGCACCGAAGCGCACCAGGTGCCGAGGCTGGCTTGCGCCGCCCACGAACCCGAAGAAATGCGGACCGACCGCAGAAATCAGCCGGCCGTTGCTGCTGGGGCCTCAGGCGCCCGAGGCTCATCGCAGCAACGGCCAAGTCCGGAAAATCACGCCCTCCGGCGGCGCAGAAGCAGCCCCGTCAGGCCCAGGCCAAGCAGGGCCATGGTGGCCGGCTCGGGTACGGCCACTATGCTAGCCGTGGAATCATTGTTGTCGATCTTGATGCTCCACGGGGTCTTGTCGGAGCCGAACCACTTGCCGGTCAAGGTTCCGGTGCCGCTGATTTCGTAATGTGTAACGCCGTCGACAGTATCGAATTCGATGAAGCTGAGGTCGCCGGCCAGGACGTCAAAATCGTAGCCATGGATCGTAACCATACTGTCTGCTCCGGCATGGAGAGACAAAATTGTGCCGCCGTAAATAGTGGCCGTGCTGCTGGCGTGCAGCGAGAGGGTGCTGATTTGGCCTCCTGTCACCAAGGCCTGACTGTTGTGTTGCCCGATCAATACAGAGACAGTGCCGGATAACACTGTCACACTGCTGCGGTCGGAACTTAAGATTCGCTTGACTGTGCCGCCGCTAACTGTTGTGATTGAAGTGTCTACAAGATTGAATTCATACGCAGTTCCGCTGGCAATGTGGGCGGCGCTTGAATTATAGAGCGTGCCGTTGGTTATGCCTGCTCCGTCGAGAATAAGCGTGCTGTTGCCATAGACATAGACGAACTCGGTTTGTCCGGCCGTTAACCTGGCCGAGCCGCCATCAATCAGATAGCCTGCATCGTAAGAAGAATTTACGTTCAGATGCTGGCCGCTTAATACCTCAAAGCTATTGTCTGGACTGGGGCCCTGGTTGACCACTCTCGCCGCCTGCCCCCGCAGAGGGAACGTTCCCACTATCGGCAAGCTGCCGGGTGCATTTGTCCAGTCTCGCAGCACCGGCGAAACATCCGTTATGGGGGCGTCGCCTTCGAACGTCCATTGGAATCGCATGATGGCGCTTCCAATCGGCAGACTGGACATGAGCGGACCGCCAGGGCTGTCATTGACAATGCCGAAGCGGGGCACACCGTCAAGATTATTAGCATTCGAAACCGACGTATTTGCGAAATAGTCAAAGGTGCGGGGGTCGCCGGCCGGATAAGGGCTGGGCTGTACTGCCCACTGCTTCGGAGCGACCATTGCCGACACGTTCGACGCAAGCAAGTGTTTCGAGAATTCTGACTGTTCCCGTGGGGTGCCGGGTATGTCCGGCGGAGAAGGACCCGCCATCAGCAGGCACAGTAACACAGTAACAAAACCACAAAACCTCGGCGGGCAAGATGGCGGTTGCGGCCCATCGGCACAGACGGCCTCAGCACCTCCACGCGTGCGCGCGAGGGGAACTGAAAACGGCTCCACTGCCGGCAAGACAAAATTTAGCGCCTTTTGCGTTCGCGATTCTGGCGAATTTTCTCGCCGAGTTCAGCTGCCAAATCCTTCGCTAGACCTCTTCGGACGGCCTCACCATAAAACCGGGTTGCTAGTCCAGGATCATCTTGAGCCAGTGCCGCAAGAGATTTGCCGCAGTATGCCAATGCATTATTGCGATCTAATGCGAGCATTTCATCGAATCTTCCTGCTCTGTAAAAATGGTCCATTACCCGTTGACCCACACCATTGAGATCCAATTGATATGCTAATGCATAAGAAGCAAAGGCTTTCTGTGGATTGCCCCCCCGTTCCTGTCCTATCCCGTGCCAGTAATGTGCCTCAGCGCAAGTGGGATCAAGATGAACAGCCTTTTCAGCCGCCTGCAGTCCGAGGTCTTCCCATCCAAAAACGCGTAAGCGCATACGGGCGGTCTTCCAGTGTGGTTCGGCAGAATAAGGTCTAAGGCCGGAAGCGGCATTATAGGCGGCAAGTTCCTCATTTATGCTTCCGCTGCGTCCTCTGCGCTTGACCGCATGTGCTTCGCCAAGCTGCATGTAAGCTTCAAAGGACTTGGGGTCAGCCTCGAGTGCCCTATTACAACAACGAATAGCCTCTGCATGTCTTCCTACGGCACAGAGTGCCTTTGCCATTAATACGTGAGCTTGGGCGTTGCCTGGCTTGAGCCGTATCGCGTCCTCCAGCACGCGGACGGCCAGCAGGTGCTGCTGCATATCAATCCGCATTTCTGCAATGTGCAGCAGGATAGCACAATCGTGCTTGTTCTTGTCGGTCAGGTCCGAAAGTATTTGGCTCGCCGCCTCATTGTCGCCTGTGTCTAATGCTTCCTGGGCCTTCTGAAGGGCGGCAATCACCGGTGTAAGATAGTCCTGCCCAACCTGCTTCCAACCGGGTAAGCCCGCGACCTCGCCCACATCTTCGTGACCATCCACAACTGCCTTGGCAAGCCCTATGGCAACGGCCTCTCTTGCCGTCAGGGTTAGAATGCTTTCCTTTGCCTTAATGACCTCGCCGCTGCCGTCTCGCTCAAGCATTATCCTGCTATCTACTTTTTGCATCGTCAGTGCGAAGCCGGGATCAATCATGGCGTCAGGGATGACAGGCGGATGCCCCCCATTTTCTGCTGCTTTGCGGCCAACAGCCCTCCAGACTGAATGAAATTTCTCCTCAAGTACCTTTGGCACCCCTTCCTTGTCAATTCCATAAGGCATGGCGGCCCCGATCGTGGCTTCCGGTGTGACAATGACAGTTTCGCAAGCCATCGCAACAACGGCCCCCGCGGATAGTGCCCTTCTGACCAACGCGACAAAGCGCAGGTCCTTTGTGTTGATGATTAGGTTTACCATTTCCTCGGCTTCTAAGGCATATCCGCCCGGTGTGTCTATCTCAAGCACAACAACCTTGGCTTTGGAACGGCGCGCATTCTCGAGGTGCAAAGCCATCAGCGCAGCTGTAGATTCTTGTCCTATGACGCCGGCAATGGGCAGTACAACGTATTGCCCTTGCCCTTCCTCGGCTTCTGGCGGCGATGTGGGTAAGTCTTTGGCCGCCTGTTCCTTCGTGGCCTCACGCGGCGTTACCTCGCTGGTTTCCTGTGCCGCCAGCGACAATGACAAGAGCCCCAAAGCACACAAAGACAAGCAGGCTATTGATTTCATATGTGGTCCCCCTTTGTTCGGATGGCGACAGACGCTAGGAATATAGTGCCAGAGACTGACGTACCAGGTCTGGAGGGAACTGCCTCCCACCTGGCACCTTGCCGCTTAACGCTAATGAATATATCATCCGAAGGCAAGTGCAATTGCTGTCTGGTCATTGTTCGACTTCGGCAATCATGGCTTTGAATTGCTTCGCCGTCTGCGTCGGTTGCGACATCAGGTCGACAGGCTGACTCACCTGGACGCTCAGCGCCGTCATGCGCTGCGGGCGGGGCGGCAGTCAGGGCAATCAGCAGGAACAGACCCACAGCAGGCAGGGTGCGCATTTCGCTTCTCCTTAAAGATTGTGCGATGCCGGGGCCAGCCGATGCATTGCATCAGCTGGACCAGCGCCGCAACGTGCGAAATCCCGCTCGAGGGTTCGGGGTAGGAAGGTATAATCAACCTCCACCATATATGTAACACACCGTCTGCGGCCTGGCGATTAAAAAAAGGTCAAAAAGTACAAATAATAATTATCGCGATGAATGCGGCAGACCCTGGCCTCAGTGCTGCGAGGGCTGACGGCGGGCACGCCTTCGCAATATATGCCCGGCTTGCCCCGCTCATCCGCCCCCGCCCGCCAGCCTTGTTGAGCTGCCCCCAGCCGCTGCGCCGCCCCGGTTGTGCACCCTCGGCCACCAAGTGTCGCGGGCAAGCGGCCATTAATCTGGGCGGAGGTGACCTTCCGGGGACGATTCTGCCGGGTCCGCCCCGGCCCCAGGGCGGGCCATTGCGGCCGGACGGTTGCCCCCCTCCAGCCGTGCACAATGGCCCTGCAATTCGCTTTCCGGCCGGCTCCGGCCTCTCAGGCCACGACCTTGCACTCTGGCGGGTTCAGCCATGGCTTTCAGCAGACGGATACAGGCAAAACTCGAATATCCATTGAGCAAATGCCCGATTAGACCGGCGCCGTTGATCGCGTAGACTTGAACATGGACGCAGAGCAGACGCAGGGACGCCATCTGCTGCGGCACGGAGCCAGGGCTTGCACCGGCCGGGCCCGCAGAAGATGGCAAAATAGGAGGAGAAAGGATGAATACCCGAATTTATAACCATGGCAGAGGCAAGGTGGACGGTTATCGGCCATGCATGGTCTTGATGCCGATAGTGGCTGTCGCCTTCGCCGGACTGCTGCTGATGCCGGCCGCGGCCCAGCAAGCCGCCCCCGGTCAGGAAATCCGCAACCAACAATCTCAGGATGCACGGCGCGATGCCGCCACGATCCGCGACATGAGAGACCCCAGCCGCGACCCGCGCTTCGCACAGGACCCGATCCGTCAGCCATCGGCCGCTCGCGACCCGCGCTTCGCCCAGGACCCGGCCCGGCTGCGCGATGAACGCTTCGCACAGGATCCGATCCGTCAGCCATCGGCCGCCCGCGACCCGCGTTTTGCCCGCGATCCGTCACAGCTGCGCGACGAGCAATTTTCCCGCGACCAGCGGGGCGAGCCGGGCGATACATACGGCTATCGCGACGAGAGCCGCGAGGGCTTCTATCTGGACCGTCGGACGATCGTATATCCGCCGCCCCAGGCTCGCCAGCCTGCCGCCGATGTTTACGGCTACCAGGGCGAAGGTCCGGCCTCGCCAGGCGTGCAGCAACGCTTCCGCGAAATGGGCATAGAGAACGAACGGTTTGCCGACCCGCTCGCCGATCCGTATATCGACCCAGGCACGCAGCAATCTTACGGCTATCTGCACGGTTACGACTATAGTTACGACCCGGGCTATGGCAGCCAGAGCAGTGGCGGGGCGGACTACCAGTTTTCGTTTGCCGATGGCACCCGCGGCTACAGGCGCATAGCGGCCGAGGATTCGCCCTTCAGGGCACGCTACGGGCCGGGGGTATACCAGGATAATGCCGGATTCTACGGCTACGCCGGTAACCCGCAGGTCTACGGTTACCGCGATCGGCAGCAGTATTATTACGGCCCTTACGCCTATCAGGGCGATGATCCCGAGCCGGGCGACAATCGGCCGCTGACCACGCCGCAAGCGTACAATCCGCCCGATTATTACCAGAACCGACCGCAAACGGGCGATCCGTACGATCCGGCATTTGCTGCCAGGTGGCCAAGGGAATTGAGGCCGCAGCCCACGCCGCAACTGTTGCCGCACGAGCGCGAGCGAATGCGCGAAAACGACAGGGCCAGGCTCCAGCGCTACCAGCAGCAGGACCGCTACGCGTTTCGCGAGCAGCCGTCATGGGACGAGGTCGACGATTATCAGCACCAGTGGAGCGACCCGGCCATGCGGCAACGTCGGCAGATGATGGCCCGGACTCAGCGCGACCAGGAAGTCTATGGTTTTGACGATCAGCAGAGCGGAGTCCGCGACCCGAGAACCCAGGAAGAACGCTGGCGAGACGAAGAGCGGATGCGCTGGATGAGGGACGAGGAAAGTCGGCTTGAGCAGCAGATTGACCGGCGTCCGCAGCGCGATACCTACGGCTACGACGGCAGGCCGCCAACAGCAGCCGGAGGCGAGCCGGACGACCGCTACTATACGCCCGACCGCGGCACTCTGCAGCAACGCCAGACGTACCAGCGTCGGGAATATCGAGAGCTGCCCCAGGACCAGGTCCGCGGCGACCGGTTCCAGCAGCAACAACAGTTCCAGCAGAACGGCCAGTTGCAGCAGGACGACCGATTCCAGCAGGATCAGCAGGGCTTTCAGCAATCAAACAGAGCCCAGCCCCAGCAGCCCAATGGGGATGTAATCCTACGCCGGCAGCCAACTTACAGAGAGCAGCAATACGAGAGCCAGGGCCTGCCTTACGGTTATCAGAATGGATACCGCTGGCAGCCTCGCGACCAGGGCACCTGGCGGCCCAACGACCCGCAGCGCCTGCAGCGTCAACGTCTGCAGCAGCGACAGGGCAGCGGCACTTCGCCGTTGAGGGCCCGACCGCCGCGCGGCACACTCGGCGCGCCGCCGCAGGGGGACATTGATACCAGCGGCACTGGCTCTGGCAACGGTACTGGCAATGGCAATGGCACTAGCGGCAACGGTAACTGAGTCGGCACCAGGCATGACAATGCTGCAACGCGAGCTAAGTGTGGCAGCAAAAGGTAGTTGCGTACAATCAGGAGTGTTTCACGGGTGGCCCGGTCGGCCGGATAAGGTTGGCCGAGCCACTTTTTGTGCCCTCTCGGCCGGCCCGCCTTAAAGCCGGAACAAACCGCGGGTGGCCCGCCGTTGCCTTCTAAATATCTGGCTCTATAATGTTTAGTGCTCATCCGGGGGGGGAATGGCTGAGCCTTTAGCCCGGCGGCGGCGCCTTAAATCCGCCGCACAGTGCATTTTAACTCCCTCCACAACAAAAGTTTTCCGCTCCGGCTCCATCTGCCCGGAGCGTTCGGTCCAGCTTGGGCAGGGCTGCTGTGGCAGGGGGAGGCGGTCGGGGCCGATGGAGTCGATAAAACGAGCCCTCCGGGAGCAAGTGTGATTCTCGTTTGCCACCGGCTGAGGAAAATGTTACACTGCCCGCCTTTAACGTAGCCCGGATAACAGTTATTTGCCTCGGGGTTCTTTTACGGGAGTCAGGTTGATGAAACGCGAAATGGTCACTATTGATGGAAACGAAGCTGCTGCAATCGTAGCGCACAAGGTAAGTGAAGTAATTGCAATTTATCCCATTACACCCTCCAGCCCCATGGGCGAGCATAGCGACGCCTGGAGCAGCGTGGGCCAGAAGAACATCTGGGGCACGGTGCCGCTGGTGGCCGAAATGCAGAGCGAAGGCGGAGCCTCCGGCGCCGTCCACGGCGCCCTGCAGACCGGCTCGCTGACCACCACCTTCACGGCCTCCCAGGGCCTGTTGCTGATGATCCCCAACATGTTCAAAATCGCTGGCGAGCTGACCAGCGCCGTCTTCCACGTTACGGCCCGCAGCATCGCCTGCCAGGCACTGTCGATTTTCGGCGACCATAGTGACGTCATGGCCACCCGCTCCACCGGATGGGGCATGATTGCCTCCGGCAGCGTGCAGGAAGTCATGGACCTGGCCCTCATCTCGCATGCCGCCACGCTCGAGTCGCGCGTGCCTTTCCTGCACTTCTTCGATGGCTTCCGCACCAGCCACGAGGTCATGAAGGTCGAGCAGTTGACCGAAGACGACATGCGTCACATGATTGACGACGAACTCGTCTTCGCCCATCGCCAGCGGGCCCTGTCGCCCGAGCGGCCGGTAATTCGCGGCACAAGCCAGAACCCCGACGTCTACTTCCAGGGCCGCGAAACGGTCAACCCGTTCTACATCGAGACCCCCGGTATCGTCCAGAAGGCCATGGACAAGTTCGCCAAGCTGACAGGTCGCCAGTACAAGCTGTTCGATTACGTGGGCGCCCCCGATGCCGAGCATGTCATTATTATGATGGGCTCGGGTGCCGAGACCGCCGGCGAGACAGTCGAATACCTGGCCGCCCAGGGCCACAAAGTCGGCCTGCTGAAGGTACGCCTGTATCGTCCCTTCAGCGCCGAGCACTTCCTGGCTGCCTTGCCGCAATCGGTCAAGACCATCAGCACGCTCGACCGCACCAAGGAGCCCGGTTCCGCCGGCGAGCCGCTCTACCAGGATTGCATCACGGCCATCGCCGAGATGGATCGTAAGATCAAGGTTGTCGGCGGACGTTACGGCCTCAGCAGCAAGGAATTCACCCCGGCCATGGTCAAGGGCGTCTTCGATAACATGACCGCCGCCAAGCCGAAGAACCACTTCACCGTCGGCATTAACGATGACGTCACCCATACCAGCATCGAATTCGACGCCAACTTCAACATCGAAGGCGACGACGTCGTGCGGGCCATGTTCTACGGTCTTGGCAGCGATGGCACCGTGGGCGCCAACAAGAACTCGATCAAGATCATCGGCGAAGAGACCGACAACTACGCCCAGGGCTACTTCGTCTACGATTCCAAGAAGGCCGGTGCCATCACCGTCAGCCATCTGCGCTTCGGTCCCAAGCCCATCCGCCTGTCCTGCCTGATCAACTCGGCCAGCTTCGTGGCCTGCCACCAGTGGCCCTTTGTCGAAAAGTACGACATGCTGGCCAACGCCGCCCCCGGCGGCACGGTGCTGCTGAACGCCCCGTATCCCACCGAAGAGGTCTGGGACAAGCTGCCGAAGTCCATGCAGCAGCAGATCATCGACAAGAAGCTGTCGCTCTACGTCATCGACGCCTACAAGGTGGGCCGCGAGACGGGCATGGGCGTTCGCATCAATACCATCATGCAGACCTGCTTCTTCGCCATCAGTGGCGTGCTGCCCAAGGACGAGGCCATCGCCCAGATCAAGAAGGCCATCGAGAAGACCTACGGCAAGCGCGGCAAGGACGTTGTGCAGAAGAACTTTGAGGCTGTCGATGCCTCGCTGGCCAACCTGCACCAGGTAAAGGTGCCTTCCGCCGCCAGCAGCAGCTTCGAGCGTCCGGCAGTCGTCAGCGACAAGGCCCCGGCCTTCGTCAAAGACGTCCTGGCCGAAATCATGGCCGGCAATGGCGACCAGGTTCCGGTAAGCAAGATGCCGGCCGATGGTACCTACCCGACGGCCACCACCCAGTGGGAGAAGCGCAACATCGCCCTGGAACTGCCCGTCTGGGATCCCGAGGTCTGCATCCAGTGCGGCAAGTGCTCGTTTGTCTGCCCGCACGCCACCATCAGGCTCAAGGTTTACGATCCCAAGCTGCTGGACAAGGCCCCCTCGACCTTCAAGTCGGCCGACGCCAAGGGCAAGGAATTCGCCGGCATGAAGGCCACCGTGCAGGTCGCTCCGGAAGATTGCACCGGTTGCGGCGCCTGCGTGGAAATGTGCCCGGCCAAGAACAAGCTTGACCCCAAGTGCAAGGCCATCAACATGGCCGCCCAGGAGCCCCTGCGGGCCCCGGAACGCGAGAACTACGAGTTCTTCCTCTCGCTGCCGGTTTACGACCGCACCAAGCTCAGCAACCTCAGCACGGTCAAGAATTCGCAGCTGCTGGAACCACTCTTTGAGTACAGCGGAGCCTGCGCCGGTTGCGGCGAAACGCCTTACGTCAAGCTGCTCAGCCAGCTCTTCGGCGACCGGGCGGTCATTGCCAACGCCACCGGCTGCTCGTCGATTTACGGCGGCAACCTGCCCACCACCCCGTGGAGCAAGAACGCCGACGGCCGCGGCCCGGCATGGTCCAACAGCCTCTTCGAGGACAACGCCGAGTTCGGCTTCGGTTTCCGTCTGACCATCGACAAGCAGGCCGAGTTTGCTGCCGAGCTGGTCAATCGTCTTCGCGACCAGATTGGTGCCGATCTGGCCGATGCCCTGCTCAAGGCCGACCAGTCGACCGAAGACGGCATCAGCCAGCAGCGTCAGCGCGTGGCCGAGCTGCAGAAGAAGCTCCAGGGCCAGACCAGCGTCGAGGCTCGCCACCTCAGCAACGTGGCCGAGTACCTCCTGAAGCGCAGCGTATGGATTCTGGGCGGCGACGGCTGGGCATACGACATCGGCTTCGGCGGTCTGGACCACGTGCTGGCCAGCGGCCGCAACGTCAACGTCCTGGTGCTCGATACCGAGGTCTACTCCAACACCGGCGGGCAGATGTCCAAGAGCACGCCGCGTGGTGCCGTGGCCAAGTTTGCCGCAGGTGGTAAGCCCCTGGCCAAGAAGGACCTGGGCCTCATCGCCATGAGCTACGGCAACATCTACGTTGCCCGCGTAGCCATGGGCGCCAACGATGCCCACACCGTCAAGGCTTTCGCCGAGGCCGAGGCCTACGACGGCCCCAGCATCATCCTGGCCTACTCGCACTGCATCGCTCATGGCATGAACATGCGGACCGCCAACGACCAGCAGAAGAAGGCCGTGGCCAGCGGTCACTGGCCGCTGTACCGCTTCAATCCGACACTGGCTGCCCAGGGCAAGAATCCGCTGCAGCTCGACAGCAAGGCCCCGAGCATGCCGCTGCAGGATTACATCTACAACGAGACCCGCTACAAGATGTTGACCGCCGCCAGGCCGCAGGAGGCCGAACGCCTGCTCAAGCTGGCCCAGGAAGACGTAGCCAGCCGGTGGCGGATGTACGAGTACATGGCAGCCATGAAAGGCACCGAAGAGTAAGCCGCAAGTTGTTGACGCAGAACTTGTAACGCAGAAACACTACGGGGCACGGTCCGAAAATGGCCGCGCCCCGTTTTCTTGTTTGTTCGTGCTTATGTTGCCAGCGGCCAGTTACAGCCAGAGCTCTGGTGTAGTGCGTCGCCCAGATTGCACATTATGTCGCCATGGGGTGCCACCACACTTTGGAGGCCCGACGAAGTCGGGACCAAAGTGTGAAACCTGCCGCCCCCGACATTGCACCGCTCAGCTATTCACACTTTGGCGCCTGCTGCGCAGTCGCTCCAAAGTGTGGCACCCAGCTTCTTGTTACTGTCACCGATCGGTAAACCGGTTACTCATGCGGCGCCGTGTTGGCAGGCGGCACACTCACCGCCATATCATCCTTCGGCAGTTCTAATGATTCACTCTCGGCCGTCACTCCGCCGTCGTCCGTCATATTCGGACCAACACTGTAAAGCAGATATCCTTCATCGGTCCGCCGGTATGTGAGCGGCTTGTCGGCGAAGCCGTCCAGCGGCAGTTCAGGAAGAATTCCCGGGACCAGTTCATCAAGCTTCTCCGGATACTGTCCCTGCTCGGCCTTGTGAATCGACAGCGCCAGAGCCACTATGCTCAGATCATGCTTCACCCTGGCCCGCATGGAGGACTCAACCACCGGCTCCAGACAAATCGCAAATTGTGCTATCATTGGTGTGCTGAGCAAATCGCTCAGCAGGTTCATCGTAAGAGCTCCGCCCAAGCGGTAGAAAGATCCCATTCTTGCCTTGGCGCGCCTGCTGTGGTAGTTGTGTTCCATTTCATTATATAAATACTGGCTTTCTTGAAGCCGCTTCTGGTATTCGGGAATTTCCTGAATAGCCTGAACCCGGTCATGCAGGGCGTTCACCTTCCGCAGAATGTAGTTCACATTAAATGGCGGCAACTTTAATTCGGCGCTGTCCGAATAGCCTTTATTAGGAACCGATACAAAACGCTTTTCCCGGTGGCTGACAATAATCGTGTCCAGCATCATGTAGCGTTCGAAAATGTTGATCAGCGGGTCTCTCGCCGACACATCCTTCAGTTCCATCAGTTGGCTGAGGAGCCTGCGTCCTTCCTGGGGCGGGATTTGTGCCTTGGTCGTCATTTCCGCTCTGGTCGTCAAGTGCATTGCGACATCCGACGCTGAGGAAGACATATGCTCGGCCCTGAGTTGCGATATGAGCCCGAATCCTGGATTGGCATGACTGCGAGCCAGACGATGCATTGTCATCACGTCCTGCCATGCGGCAGAAAGGTCGCCGTCATTATGAAGCTGCAGTAGCGCCCTGATCTGGAGCAGTCTGAGCGAGTCGAACAGGTTGCCGGCATTGAATATCTCGGTCATCTCCACTACCAGCGGCTGATTCCTAACTGTGAGCATTGGCAAATAAAATCTCTCGCGCAGGCTGGCCTCGTAAAGAAGTTCCAGGCTCGGCTGGTTTGCTTCGACCCAGGCCTCCAACTGCGGGTGCTTCTGGCCGCGCTCCAGCAGCATCTCAATGGCCGCATCAAGGCTCATGGTGTACCAGTCCGTATCGGTATAAGGTTCCTGCGGAAGCGTGTCGGTCAAGGCCAATTCTTCGTACTCGTATTCGGCCGGCTTTGCCATATTCTTCGTCAGCCAGGTCTGCCATGAAATCAGCATGCCCTTCCCGTCGCCCAGGTCAGCCTGCGTCAGGCCAACCCGCTGCAGCAACTCTTCAGGTATATCGTAATCAAAGCCGCACACCCGCAACAGCAGCGGACCGGAATTGTTCTCGGCAGTAATCCCCTCGGCCATCATGGCATCGAGAGCGGCAACATAATTGGGTGTGCCATCGGCGTTCAGGGGTTCGCTGATTACTGTGGTCTCGGGGCCGATCTCCAGCGATGGCTCGGGCCAGAAAAAGCTGACCACAAGCGCCAGGACCAGCAGCACGGTCGCCGCGGCAATGACTTTCACCATCAGCATCAGCCGTGACTTCTTCCGTTGTGGAACCTCGTTGCTCATCCGGATTGTCTCCTGAACATTGTCTGGAGTGCGGCGACGACAGCATGTGTGCTCCGCTGGCGGCGGCAACTGATAGCTGTGAAGTCCTGACAATCGTATTTATCGAAAAGCCACAGAACCAGCATTGCCGATCATAACTCCGCACCTTATCGACGGCAACCCCGAATGTCTCCCCTCTCTTTCGCCGCTGCAAGGCCCTTCGGCCCTGCCTCTCGGTGTGACATCCGACAATAACTGCCCGATTGCAGTCTTGCCCGCGCGCGGAACCCCGGCTAATCTTTCAGTAGACGAGAGCGTTATTTCGTCGAGACAACCGAACAGGGTCAGACTGCACAGAAAGGACGTCATGCAATGGATATCACAACTCAGTACATGGGCCTGCAACTGAAGACTCCGATTATTCTCTCGGCCTCACCCTTCACCCACAAAGCCGATTCCGTCCGCAAGCTCCAGGATGCCGGAGTCGGAGCCATTACCATGCACTCGCTCTTTGAGGAGCAGATTAAATTCGAAGCCGAGGAGCTTAACTACTACTTGGACCGCGGTAAGTACCGTTACAGCGAGTCGTTAGACGATTATCCGGAAGAAGCCCATGAGTACTATCGGACCGGCCCGGAAAATTACCTGGAGCAGCTTGCAGCCGTCAAGGCCCAGGTTGACGTGCCGGTTATTGCCAGCCTCAATGGCGTAACTACCGGTGGCTGGATCGAATACGCCGAGAAGCTGCAGGAAGCCGGGGCCGACGCTCTGGAGATCAACCTTTACTTCCTGCCGACCGACCCCGAAATGTCGGGCCGCGACGTCGAACAGCGCTATATTGATGTGCTGCGAGCCGTCAAAGGCCACGTGTCCATCCCTGTGGCCATGAAATTAAGCCCATTTTTCAGCGCCACGGCCAACATGGTTACGCAGTTGGATAAGGCCGGCGTTGATGGCCTGGTGCTCTTCAACCGTTTCTACCAGCCGGCCCTGGATATTGACGAGTTGGACGTGCGTCCGCGGCTGGTGCTGAGCACCCCGGAAGATAGCCTGCTGCCGCAGCGCTGGATAGCCCTGCTGTTTGGCCGCATCAATGCCTCCATGTCGCTGACCAGCGGCGTCCACGACAGCCGCGGGCTGGTGCAGGCCCTGATGGCGGGTGCCGATGCCGTCAGCATCTGCTCGGTTCTGCTGAAGCAGGGGCCGGCGGCAGTCGGCGAAATGCTCAACGGGCTGCAGGAGTACATGGGCCAGCACGAATACACCAGCGTGCGGGAGATGCGCGGCGTGCTCAGTGCGGCCAAGTCGCCCGATCCGGCCAGCTTCGAGCGGGCTAATTATATGAAGACCTTGGCCATCAGGGCCGAGCCGCCGCAAATTCCGCACTAGCGGGGCGGGTTGCTGAACTGAATACATCGCTCCTGATTTGTTGGGTGCCACTTATAAGGATAAAAAACCCCTCTCCCTCTTGAGGGGGAGGATGTCTCCGGCCCATGCCGGTGACAGGTGGGGGTGTCGCCGTTGCCGTTGTTGTTGATGTTGTTGCTTCTGTTGCCGTTAAAGCCCCCGGCACTGCCGGGGGATATCTTCCGCTACTGTTGCACCTGCGATTGCGACTACCACCATTGGCCCCGTTCCTACCATACCCCCGGGCGATGCCCGGGGCTTCGCTCCTCTCGGAGGGGGAGGATGTCTCCGGCCCATGCCGGAGACAGGTGGGGGGGGTGACGTTGCGCGGAAGACTCTTTCGCTCTTGTATCCGCCAAGCGGGTCATGTGCGGCAGAAATTTATCACCTTTTTTCCAGAACGCCCGGCTTTGCCTGCACATTGAAATAATGTGTGGGCGGGATGCGTCTTACCATTTGCAGCTTCTCGGCAGCTTCTCGGACCGTGCAATATCCGGGTGGGAACAGTTTTTATCCCTCGCTGCCCGTACTCAATCGTAGAAGCGTGGGGAGGTAGTTATGACGAAAATGTTTGCCAGTCTGATCATTGTTCTGCTCGCGGCCCTTGTTCTGGCGTCGCCTGTTGCCGCTCAGTACGACCGCAGCCGCCCATGGGATCGCGGCAACAATCAGCGTACGACTCCGCAACAGGGCGGTCGGCCGGGCACCACTCTTGGTACGCCCGCACCTCCGAGCGAGGCCTCGATGCCGGAAAATCAGCAGACCTTGCCGCAAGGCGAAGACCCCGGCGAGCCGCCGACCATTGAAGATGGCGGCTACTTCAGGGCCATGGAGGCCGCTCGTCAGGGGCTGGTCGCTATCAACAATGGCCAGAGCCGCTCGCTGGGCTTTATCATCAAGGGCAATGCCGACGATAAGTGGTTTGTCGTCACCAACTTCCGCACTATCGCCAGTTCGCGCTGGGTAGACGTGCGCTTTGTGGACGGCAGCAAAATCGAAGTCGATGGCCTGTACAATCACGACGAGCCGCAGGACCTGGCCCTGCTTCAGGTCAAGGCCTCCAGCAATCGCAAGATTAAGCCTCTGGAACTCGGCGACCGCAATCCGCGGCCAAACGAGGCCGTGTTCGGCATAGGCGACCCGCGCCGCATGGTGGATTGGGCTGGTGCGGGCAAAACTTTAAAGATTGTCGAGGGGCCCGAGGTGGACGCCCCCTTCGGCTCCGAGTGGATCCAGACCGAGGCCATCATCAGCCCCAGCAACGCCGGTGGCCCGCTCATGGCTGGCAACGGCAAGGTGGTCGGTGTGCTGACAAGCGCCGGCAAGCCGGGCCGCGGCCCGCACCTGTCGGTATCGCTGAGCAAGGTGCGCGAAATGATCGACGCCGAGAATTTCGGCCTCAAAGTGCTGCCATTCCCCTCGGTCGAAGGCGGCTTTTCGTGGCCCGAAGAACGGACCCGCCGGCAGGAAACCTACGCCTTCGCCCGGGCCCAGGCTGCCGCCCTGGCCATGCAGAAGAACCTCACCTGCTCCCGCTGCGAGGGCCATGGCGTGCTGGTTACACCCATCTATCGGGTCGACGCAAACGGCAACCGGACCAAAGCCGGCGAGCGGCGCAACCCCTGCGAACTGTGCGGCGGGGCGGGCATTATCATTAAGCCGGCCATTCACGAGTTGACGGCCAACCTGAGCCGCATGGTGCTCAACCCCGACGACAAGTGGACCGACGAACAGAAGGCCCAGATAAAGCCGATTGTTGAGGATACGATGAATCTGGTGGCCGTAAACCGCCAGGTGCTGGCCGACGCCATCAGCCCGATCTATAGCCGCATACTGGCCGAGCCGGATAAGAATCGCGACAGTGCGGTTACGTTCCTGGCCCAGTTGGGGCCGCAGGTCAGCTTCCATGGTCGCACCTTCCAGTGGGTGCGGCTGAAGGACAGCGAGCAGTGGTTCCTGACCTACGGGGCCAATATTCGCACTCCGACCATTGCCGCCGTGCCGGGCGGGGGCGACCCCAGGGCCCGCCACAGGGCCGAAGCTGCCCGACGTAACGCTATGCGCACCAACTACATAATGGTTGCAGGCATATTGCGCGGCAACGGCACCATCGAGGCCAACAAAAAAGTTTATACCGCCCCGCTGGTGGAAGCTCTCGACTTGGTGATGCTCAGGCCGTAGAATATCAGTGCAGTAAGTTTTCGGACAATCTAATCTTGTGGCGACCCGGAGGCGGATTAATCTCCCCGCCGGTGTTGCCCCTGCCCAAGGCCATGGCCCCCTCGAGTCGTGGCCTTGTTTTTTTTGCCCTGTGCTGCGGTGAAGCACGGCCGGGCCCAGGCAGAAGCTGTCACACATAGTGAATTCACCCCATCTTTTGCAGTCCGATAAT
This sequence comes from Phycisphaerae bacterium, assembly GCA_041690105.1. Taxonomy (GTDB): domain Bacteria; phylum Planctomycetota; class Phycisphaerae; order FEN-1346; family JAACEH01; genus JAWLHX01. The sequence continues at coordinate 37,884 of JAWLHX010000024.1, read as the reverse complement.
TATTTACTAAAGCTTTAGCTTATTCAGTCCGATAACCCGCTATAACCGGCGCTTTCAGTATTGATACGCGCGTTTTGCAGTCACTTCCGGAGATCGTTGCGGCCGGCACGTCAACACTGGGGGGTGTGACAACCGTTTTGGGGAGAATTTCGACATGAGAACCATCGCCGTGTTCAATCAGAAGGGCGGTTGCGGAAAAACCACCACCGCAATCAATCTGGCAGCCTGCCTGGCCGAAGCCGGGAAAAAGACCCTGCTGGTCGACCTGGATGGCCAGGGCCACTCGACGATGGGCTGCAACGTGCACGCCGAGGACGTGGAAGTCTCAACTTTCGAATGCCTGGCCGGCCCGCAGGAGGGTTGCCGCCAGTTGAACCTGGCCGAAATAGCCTGGGAAATATTCCCCAACATGTTCCTGGCGCCCGGCTCCATAATGCTGAGCGCCTTTGAGCAGAAGCTTGCCGGGGTCGAAGGCCGCGAGCGGCGACTGGCCGATGGCTTGGCCGAGATCAAGGGCGAGTTCGATTGGACCGTGCTCGATTGCGGCCCGGCCATGGGTCTGCTCTCGGTCAACGCCATTGTTGCCGCCGACATTGTCGTCATTCCGGTGGAAACCGGCTTTTTCAGCCTTAAGAGCGTCGATCGCACCCGCGAGACGGTCAAACTGGTCGGCCAGCGTACCGGCCACCGTCCGCACCTTATCATCCTGCCCACCATGTACGATCCGCGGACCAAGAGCGATCGCGAAGCTTTCCGCCGCCTCAAAAACCAGTTTGACGGCCTGCTCAGCGATACGACCATCCGTTTCAACGCCAAGTTGAAGGAGGCCGCCGGCAAGGGCAGCCCCATTACCGAATACTTCCCTGGTTGCCGCGGCCATCACGATTACCAGGCACTGGCCCAGGAATTAATGGCCCTGAGCTTCCAACTCACCCTGAACGACGACCGTGCAGAGGCCACCGACAGCCTTGCCACGCAGAGCGCCGAAGTTGCCGAGCTGTCGCAGCAAGTACTTGGTGCAACAGTAGTTACCGATGGCGTACTGTTTATGGCCCGGGCTCCCGGAGCACAGTCCGTCCGCCTGGCGGGCAGCTTTAACGACTGGGATCCGCGAAGCTGCGAGATGGAGACTGACCAGGAGCAACCCTACACCTGGCGCAAGCTGTTGCCGCTGAACGAAGGCCGGCACGAATATCGGCTGGTGATTGACGGCAATTGGGCGGCCGACCCGGCCAACCCCCATGCCTCACAAAACGAGTTCGGCGACTTCAACAGCGTTATTGTCGTAGAGCGCTGAGGCCTGGTCCTGTCCGGGCACATCGGCGGCGAAAGCGCTTTCACACGAATTTCTGACGGGGGCCGTGGCCCGAGCTAAGCTTGGGCCGCGTTTATATTTACGATGGGCGGCCGCAAGTTGGCCGCCGGGGCAGGGCGGCGGCACTAGGCAACCCGCTCCGGGCCTGAAAAAAAGGGCTGACAATGATTCAACACGATAGTGGCCCCGCGGCGACGTCGCTGGAGATTCTTGGCGACCTCTTTTTCTCCGCCCCGACCCGACGCAAGCCAGCGCCACGGACTGCAACTGAACCTGCGGCCCAGATTGGCTGCGAAACCGACGCCACACCCGCGGCGGTTACGGCCGAAGATTCCCGAATATCGGCCGCGCCGGAAGTGGCCCAGAAGGACGCGCCTGAACTGTTCCAAGACATCAAGCAGCAAGAGCCGCTGGCGAGTCTGCCGGAAGAGCTTGACCTGGACGCCATGGTCCTTCTGGCCGGCGGGCTGCCGGTTGGTCGACGCCTGAAGGCTGCCTGGGCGGCCTTGCGGCGACTGGTTCCGGATAATGGCCGCACTGTTGTTCTTACTTTGACCGAATCAGAAGCCTGGTTGCAGCCCTATGGCGCGTGGGAAGAGGAGCCCACGTGTCGGGGTGCGACTGGCACCGACCGCCCCGGCTGGCTGACCGATTGCCTGCAACGTGCCGATGGCCTGGCAATTGTGCTGGCAGAGCCGCTGGCTCAGTTCGATTCGGCTCTACCCCTGCCTGCATCGCGAGTGGTGCTTGCTGAGGGCGGGGCCGAGGCCGCAATTGCCGCTTATGCCGAGCTGAAATCGGCGACGGCCGAGGGGCAGGCGGCCGAGCTCTTCGTGATTGATTCCGACGGAGTTGCCGCAGCAGAGGCAGTTTATCGCCGCCTGGCGCAGGTGGCCATAAGTCATCTGGAGGTCTCGCCCACCTTTGCCGGCCACACCCATCGCGAGGCCAGCGACGTCTGTCCGCTGCTGGTCGCCGATGTCAAAAAGTTGCCGCACCGGGATGCCATGGCCCTGCTGGTGGCCGCTGCGAAGCACTACCGGCAGGAAGACTGGCCCCCGCAATGCGATGACCCGCCCGCACAGGAAGCTGCTGCACAGAAAGCCATCGGGCCCGAGGCTCGAGCGCCTCGGCACCCGCCAGTAAACCCGCAGGCTTATCCCCCGGCAGATTACACCCGTGCTCCGGGGCAGGACGATGATGCATCGCAGGCGGCCGGCTTCGGACCTCCGACTGGCGGGCAAGTGACAGGACGACCGGACGATGATGCTCCGGCGGCAGGTAAGGCCGATAGCGTCACAAGTGACAGTTACGAAACGCCCAAAGCCCCGCCACCGGATGATCAGCCTCCGGTGTCACGGATTGAAGCGACGGCTCATGGCCAGTATGGCCGTTTCGACTGCTGGCAGCCTTCATCGCGGGCCGAATTGCTGGCGGCGGCACGGGCGGCGCTGCCGGTCATGGTGCAGGGTGTAGCCCGGGTGCTCGATCCGCGGACGCTGGTCGAGGAACCCGATCTGCCCGACCTGATAGCCTTCGATGAACAGGGACGAGCGGCCGGCGTCATAGTCTCGGTCGATGGCGGTGCGGCAGATGCCTCGCGGGCAGCGGCGGCGGCCGAGTGGGTCCGCCGCTACGAGCGACTGCTGGCCCTGGCGGCCGATGTTGCAGCAAGTTCGGCGGTTACAACCGGCCAGGGCGATGAGGCAGCCGTGTCGTTGCTGCTGGTGCCGTCTGAACGGCGAAGCGCTACTGATCGACTTGAGATGGCCGGCGTGCAGCGGTTGCTGTATCGCGGGGTGAGCTTTGATGGCCGACGCGGCATTACCATTGAGCAGGCGGACGCCCCGGCGTATGGCCGATCAGCCGGCCGGCAGACTGCATCTGCAACGGCGGCGGCGGATCAGGAAATGACTGCCGACTGCCATGCCATTGCCGATGCTCGGCTGACCGTGGGCGATAATCCGGCCGATGATGATGATCAGGATCAGGTGCTGGCCGAAGGCGTGGTTATCCGCAATGGTCTGGTCGTCTCCGTAGCTTGCGGCGGAAATGACGTTTCGCAGGCAGATGACGAGGGTCTGACGGAGGCTGAGCTGGCTGCTCTGAAAAAGAATCTGGAATTTGACGAAATGACTTAAAGTTTGAAGCCCGAATGCCGATAAACAGTATCAGTAGTAGTCACAAGAAGCATTAAACACACAATATGGCTTTCTTCCCGACGGGCGTGATATCGTCCCCCTCCGCTGATATCACGCCCCCCTCCTTTTTACAGCCAATCAGCCGAACCCATGGGTATGCAAACCTGCGCCGCCGGTTGCTGACTACTCTTGCCAGCGCGGCAGGTTTGCCAACTCGGCAGGTTTATTGCCGGCGCGGCAAATTATTGCGGGGCGAGCGGGGCCTTGGCCGGCCCATTGGTCGCTGGTGCTGCGGGCTGAGTCTCAATGATAATGGGCCTGGCGGAGTCGGCAGGTGGAGTTTCGGGCGAACTGGCCGGCTGGTTCAGGCCCAGGGCCAGGTATATGGCCAGGCAGACCAGCAGCGAGCCGGCCAGGCGGCTGAAGATCATCGGGCGGGTCATGCGCTCGTAGTTGCCCATGCTGAAAATACCCAGGCCGAATATCAGCAGCACGCTGACCAGTCCGCGCATACTGCTGAGAATGTTGACCACGATGGCCGACTCGGTGAGTTTCATGGCCATGACAAAGGCCACTGCGTGCACTACCAGTACGGGGGCGGCAATTATGGCCAGCGGCCAGCGTCGCGGCAGCATGCTTTCGCGACGTTTGCGGGTGTAAACCATCAGAAAACCGGCCATCACCAGGCCGCGAACCACCCAGTTTATGCTCAGGAAGTCCCACACGGGGATTTTAGCGGAATTGACGTAATACTTTGTTACTAAATCATTTATGCCATAGCAGGCACAACTGACAATGACCAGCAGCACCACGGGTTGCAGTACCAGCCAGGGCTTCAGGATTACCTCGCGCTTGCCGTTGAGCAGGAACAGGGCCACGAAGACGACAATGCTGGCCAGCCAGAGGTTTGGCGTGGCGGGTTCCAGGGCCAGGCTGCTGGCAATCAGCGTGACAATAAGGGGTTTTGAGCCGAAGATGGGGGTTACATGGCTGACATCGCCCTTTGAGAGGGCCAGGCCCATGGTCAGGCTGCCCAGAAACTGCACAGGCGTCAGCAGCAGGGCGGCCTTGACGAGAGTCCAATGCATTTGCGGCGGGAAGGCGATCCAGCTCAGCAGGGCCACCACGCCGGGTATGATGGACATGTAGCAGACATAGCGGATTGGGCCTTCCTGTCGCTGCATGCCGCGAGCCCACATGCTGAGGAAGGTGAAGGTGAGGGCGGTGGAGAGTCCTAAAATCACTCCTATATGGTAATTACTCACTTGAAGCTTCTCCCGTACAGGCAAAGGCAAAGACGGCGATTATACCATTGTCGGGCCTGGGTCGAAAGATGAAACGCCGCCGGGTTTGCGAAGGGTGGGGCGACTTTGCTTCTTCGGTTAAAGCCCCGGGCATTGCCGGGGGATGGCCGTTGCCGTTGCGGTTGTTTCTCGTTGTTTAAAATCCCGTGGAGTTCGGGGAGCTTTGATCCCCCGGCAGTGCCGGGGGCTTCAACGGCCACGGCAACGGCGACGACCAACGGCCCCGGCCGGGTGCTGCCGGGAGGGGGATCAAGTTCTTATCAGTAGCCATTTTAGGTTTGACTTGGGGTGGGCGGTGCGGTATGAATTCAGTATGGGCGCGGGGTCTCGGGAGCCCATAAGCGCAGTCTTCCTGCCGTGGGGTGAGAGCTATGAAAAATCTGGTTACTCAATGCCTTGTTGCGGCCCTGGTGCTGACTGTTGCCGGCGGCGGGCTTCAGGCCGCGACTTATTACGTTGATCAGAATCATCCTGCGGCGGCAAATACCAATCCCGGAACCGAAGACCTTCCATTTCTGACCATCAATAAAGCTACCGGACTGGCCACAGCGGGCGACGAGATTATCGTCAAGCAGGGGCTCTATCGCGAGGCGGTCGGCTTCGGCCAGAGCGGCGCGGCAGGCAGCCCCATTACTTTGCGTGCAGCCCCCGGGCAGCGGGTTATTGTCAGCGGGGCCGACGCCATAACCAATTGGCAGCCTGCTACTTCGGCCGTTACGCGCGGCAACGCCAACTGGTCGAACATCTACTATGCCGACATCCCCTTCAAGCCCTCAGCACTTTACCAGGACGAACAGCCCCTGGAGAAGGCCCGCCAGCCGAACGACACATGGTACATTGTCGAGGGCGGCACGACCAACACGCTGGTTGATACGCTTAATCTGATCCAGCCGAGCGGCTTCTGGGCGGGGGCGGAGGTGTTTTTCTGGGATACCAGCATTACGGCCCAGTATCGTCGCGACATTACCAGTTACGATCAGTCCAGCTCCACGCTGACAATCGATGGCGTGTGGAACAGTACCGTGGTGCCGCAGGCGGGTAACGATCGCTACTATCTGATGAACAAGGTGGAGATTGTTGACCGGCCGGGCGAGTGGGCGGTGGAGCCGGTTGGCGGTGGCTGGCGACTGTTTCTGTGGCCGGCCGGTGGCGGCAGCCCGGATGGCAAGCTGATAGAGGGTTCGCGCCGAGACCGCTTTGTGCTGGAGCTTGGCAACAAGGGCTATTGGGTTATTGACGGGCTGGAGATACGCCATGGCAGCGCCCACGGCATTGGTGGCTGGTCCAGCGCCTGCCCCGGCTACAACGTGGTACAGAACTGCTCGATCCATCATAACGAAGGCACCGGCATATACGGCCGCTACATGAACAATTCCGTCTATCGCCGCAATTACGTGGCCTACAACGGCAACGGCATTGCCAACGTTGGCGCCTCGTACGTTACGATTGAAGAGAACGAAATTGCCGGCAATCTGTTTGACGGTTTGCTGGCCACCGGGCCTGGCGGCACGGAATGGGCCGAGGGCGTGATTATCAGGCGGAACTTCGTGCATGATCATTACATGTGGGGTCACCCGGACAACATTCAGAGCTACGCCAACATACGCGACCTTCTGATCGAAGATAACCTGATCATCAATGCCGGGCAGAGTTACATGATGGAGGCTACCGACCGGGCCACCTTCCGCGGCAACACGATCATAGGTTCGGCGGCTTACATGCTTATTTTCGGCCATTCAAACACCACCAACATCACGCTGGAGCACAATACGCTGTTCGGTTCGGGCTATGGTCTGATGAATCTGACCGCCGACGGGTACCACTTCCGCAACAATGTTTTCGTCAAGGGCCACAAGGGCAGCATGTGGGGTGGTGTGGGGCCGGCAAGCGATTACAGCAGCGATTACAACCTCTTCTACCATGCCGATGGTCTGCTTGATACCGAACCGGCAGTGGTCTGGGACAGAAACTACAATTGGAGCCTGCAGCAATACGTTGATGCCAGCGGGCACGATTCGCATAGTCGCTACGGCAATGCCCAGTTCGTCAACGCCCCGGTAAGTTTCCACCAGTTGCTGGCCTCGCGACAGGTCGATTTTCTGGAAAACCGGGTTTATGTGGCCAGCACCACCGAAATGGCCATGCACCAGGTGGGCGACTACATAGAGCTGGACTGGGATGGCGTTGTGCGGCAGATTACGGCTCTTGGCTCGGACTGGGTGGAGTTTGCCCCCGGCGACCCGCGTATCGCCCGAAAGAGCGCGGTGCTGATCAACTGGAAGGCCAACAACGACTTCCGGCTGGACCTGGCCCTGAAGTCCAACAGTCCGGCCCGTGGGCTGGCCGATGACGGATCGGACGCGGGCAGCTCAATCAACATGCCGCAATTCATGGCCGGCGATTTTACGGGCGACGGCTATCGCGATATTCCCCAGTGGCCGGTGAGCAGCCAGGTGCCCTCGTTTGAACTGACCGAATGGAAGGTGGAGGGTGTTCATGGCTCTTCGCGGCCAATGGCCCTGTCTCTTGAGCCGGGATATGTTGAGAGCCGGGCGGTAAGCCAGATGAGCTTCAGGATTACCTTCAGCGCTCCGCTGGACGTGGCCACACTGAGCGGCGAGGTGCTGCAGATTAACGGTCAGGTTAACGGCGATGTGACGGCCCTGGTTGGCGGGTTGAGCCTGGAAGATTCGGGCCGCACGCTGGTGCTGGACCTGATGGCCCCGCTGCCCGACAGCGACAGTTACACGCTGACCCTGAGCGGCAATGTTCGCAGCATTTACGATCAATCGTTGGCTTCGCAGGCCGAGCGACAGATGGGCATGCTGATTGGCGACGCCGATGGCTCGGGGATTGTCACAGCGGCTGACTTGACGCTGATCCGGGCTGCGGCCGGTTCGGCTCTCTCGGTTGAAAATGCCCGCTACGATGTTGACGGCTCGGGCGAGATTACCGGGCAGGACCTGCATCTGACCCGCAGAATGCTGGGCCACGTATTACCTTAATAATAGTTGACTGCTGGACGAGGTGCTTCGCCGACACCCACAAGCAAAGCCGCTTGTGGGTGGCACCCAACACTGGTGGTACCCCCGGTTCCTCGGCTCTCCCGTCGCCTATCCGTTTGCCAGTTTAATCAATCCAGACCCGGGACATGCTGCGTCGCCGGCTGTCCAGGACGATGGTCTCTTCCTGGATAGCTCCCGGCACAAGGATGTAACTGCTTGGGTGGCTGGGCAGCAGTTGGAGCTTGTCGGGGTCCTGCTGGTCGGGCAGCACCTGTGTTATGAGCAGGTATTTGCCGGCAGGCGTGGCGAACTCCGAAAAGAGCAGGGTGGCCGGCCTGATGCTGTTGCCAGCGGCATCGCGCGTAAGCCTGAGCGGCGGCGGCATGTAGCGGTCAAGGTCGCGCTGCAACTGGTCGGAAAAGGCGATGGCTACCACTTGTCGCGGCCCGTCCGACTCGGCCAGGCTGAAGCTGTCGCGGACGCCCTTGTAGGTGTCGGCCATTTTTTCGGCGGCCCAGGTGCGGGTGGGGGCAATTCTGGCCGATGGCGACCCGGCAATCAGCTGCTCCGGCGCCTTGTACTGCCAGATGCCACCGGGCACGGCGGGCTTGGCCGGAGCGTCGGTGGTCTGCGGATCGGCGTCGGCGGCGTCGCTGGTGGCAACGTCGGCGGCGGCCGGATCGGCCTGGGCCGTGGTGGTGGCCGGATCGGCCTGGGCCGCGGCCGGGTCGGTGGCGATCGGATTGGCGGCAGATGTTACGGCGTCGTCGGGATTGGCTGATGAATCTGCGGTGGCGACGTCGGCGGGCACAATTTCGCCGGCGGGGTCAACTGGTGCTGTGGCGGCGTCGGCAATGTCCGGCCCGGTTGCGGGATCATCGGTCGCCGCTGCGATGTCGGCGGAGTTGGTGCCGGCCGGCGTGACCGGGGTGTCGTCCGTCGGCATAGCGGCGGTTGTGTCGGCAATATCAGTCGTCTCGGACGGCTCGGTCGTGGCGGCGCTGGCGGTCGAAGCGTCACTGTCGTCGGTGGTCGCACTGGCTGCGTCGGCGGTGTCAGTCGGGTCGGTGCTGGCAGCGGCATCGGCGGTTGCGTCGACATCGGCGGTTGCGGCAACGTCGACATCGGCGTCGGGACTGGTCTCGGGGATGATGCTCGCGGGGCCCGCCTGCCGAAGTTGGAGCGGCTGCTGGGGCGAAGGTGAAGAGTCCTGCTGCGATGGACTTGTGTCGGAAGTTTCGAGCCAGCCGAGAAGCGAGGGGCCGCCCAGAATGGCGAACACCGCCACGTGCAGAACCAGAAGCACGGCTACAATCTGCAGCGAGCGTCGTCGGCGGGTGCGGGGTCTGGCTGCCTTGCCCGGCGAGCTGTCCTCCAGTGGCAGATCGTGCAGCAGGTCGTGCAGTTCGGCACTGTTGTCGGCATTGGCCGCTGGCCCGACCGGCTGAGTTTTGCCTTCGGCGGTCTTTTGCTGGTCCAGATCGTGCATGGTCTGGTGGGCCAGCGATTCGGCCAGGCGGGCACTGTCGGCGGTGGCGGCGAATGTTTCGAGGCGGGCGTCCTGCGTGGCCGAGCGATTTTGCATATCGTCCAGCTGATTGTTCATTTCGCCCTGCCGCCCGGCAAGCTCCTCGGCCAGACTGTCAAGCTGCTGCTGCCGCTGCTGGAGGGTATCGGCCTGGCCGGCGACAGCGACCTGCTGCTGGTCGAGTTGCTTGCGCTGCTCCCGGAGTGCGGTGCGGGCTTCGGCCAGGGCCTGCTGCTGGGCTTCAATCTGTCCGCGATCGGAGTCGACCTGCTGGCTTTGCTGCCTGATTTCGCGTTCGCGTTCGTCGAGTGCTTTGACGGCCTGGTCAATCTTCTGCCGCTGCTGAGCGAGTTGGGCCAGGGTCTGTTCCAGCGACTGGCGGTCGTTTCGTGCTTGTTCGGTCTGGGCGGCCAGTTGCTGGGCTTCACGCTGCAGCGTCTGACGCTCGTTTTCGACCGCCTGGCGTGCCTCGTCCATGGCCTGCCGCTCGACCTCCAGGGCGTTGCGTTCGGCCTGCAGGGCCTGTGTCATCTGCTGCAACTGGGCCTGAAGTTCCTGCACGTGCTGGCGTTCGGTGGCCAGGGCCAGGTCTCGCTGGCTCTGCATCTGTTGGCGTTCGGCTTCTTCGGTGGCGGTCTGCCGTTGCCGCTCGGCCTGGACAATCTGTCGTTCGTACTCCAGTTGAGCCCGGATGGCCTCGATTTCGCGCCTCAGGATGTCGGTGCCGGGCGCATCGGCGGCCGTGGCCTGAGCAGGATCGGAGCCGGCAGTGTCGGCCGGGCGAGTGGCGCGGGAGTCATCGGTTGTTATGTTTGCGGATGCGTTGTCCCGCACCTTGCGCGGATCGGCCGGACGCAGGTCGGTCAGATTCAGTATCAGTTTGCTCATCAGAAGTCGCCTCGCTCAGCGGTCATCCCTGCCCCCATCGTCAGCTTGCTTCGAGTCATCCTTGTCCTCGTTCTCGTCGTAGTATAGCTGGTCCAGCCAGTCGTTCAACTGTGGATTGCCGGGCGTTTTTTGTCCGACAACAGGTCCGCTTGCCAGGCCCAGGGACTGCTCGGGGTCGTCGGGGTGCTGCTGCACGTCATCATCTGCGTGCTTTTCGGCATCATCGGGCGATGTCTGAGGCTCGTTTTCGGCTGGCTCGGGCTGCCCTGCGGCCGGTGGGGAAGGCAAGTCGAATTCCTCATCGCCCAGGCCCGGCAGGTCGTCCGGCGGCTGCCCGCTGGGCGGGTGTGGGGAAAACAGGTCGTCCGGCAGATCAATCTCGTCGCGTTGCTGCTGCTCGCGGGTCGGCGGTTCGCCACCCTCGAGGGCCGATTCGATTTCGTGTGCCAAGTCGGCCGGGCGTCCGCGTCCGCTGTCGCTCTTGCTGACGGACACACGGGTGGAGAGGTCGACTTCGAAGACGGCCTTGCCCACCTGCAGCACATCACCCTGCTGCAGCAGTGTCTCATCGAGGCGCTGATTGTTGACGCTTGTTCCGGTGCGGCGGCTGAGGTTTCGCATCAAAAGGCCGTCGGCTGTCCTGACCAGCAGGGCGTGGGTGCGGCTGACGGCATCGTCGTTTAGGCGGATGCGGCTGTTTTCGCGGCGGCCGATGGTGGTGATGATGTCGGTCAGCTCGATGCGTCTGCCGCTGCGCCGCTCAAGGAGCGAGGCGTTGCGCGGTCCGGCGCTGGCCGATTCCGGCTTTCCGCTGATGCTGACTCGCCAGGAGAAGGGGCCGATTTCGACCTTATTGCCGTCTGCCAGCTTCTGGCGGCGGGTGACATGCTCGCCCACTCGGAGGAGGTTGCGGCTGCCGAGGTCGATGATCCAGACGCCATTTGTGTCGCGGACCAGTGCGGCGTGGAGTTCGCTGACCGTCGGGTCGAGCAATTGCACGTCGGCTGCTGGTCCACGGCCAAGAATATGCACTCTTTTTTTGGTGCCGATGATGTCAGGGCTGTTTCCGGCGCGGCCCCGTAGTCGGAAGTCCGGCAGCATCTGATCCCCCAGGTCAGCAAACGAAGGCAGCTTGCAATCCCCTCCCTAACCGGTTATTATACAGCCGCTTGGCGGAACTCACAACTTATAGCTTTTTCCGCACTTAAGTATTCCGGCCGGGGGTTCCTGGGCCGGTGGCCATCGTGGGGACGATGGCGGGCGTCGGGCGAACTTTGCCGCAAATTAGACTGTTATGCGCGTACAAGCAGATGGGCGGTCGCATTGCGATGGCCGCAATAGAGGGGACCATGGCTTTTGTAGTGGATTTGCATGTTCACACGCGCGAGGGTAGCGCATGCGCCAGCCAGACGGCTGAGGAACTTGTCGCCCGGGCCGAGGAGGTTGGCCTCGATGGCATTGCCGTGACCGATCATAATGCTATTGAGGGCGCCTTGAAGGCCCAGCGTCTGGCCCGGCGTCGGCCACTGAAGGTTTTTCTGGGCGTTGAGGTCTCGACCGACGAGATTGGCGACGTGCTGGTTTACGGCTTGCGCGACAGTGTGCCATCGTCCAGAATAGGCATGCGCAAGCTGGCTCGTCTGGCCGAACGTGAAGGGGCCGTAATGTTTGCGGCCCACCCGTTCCGGCGGCACAATGCCTCGGCTTTGTGGGCCTGGATGGAAGATGAGCGTTACGATTGGCGGCGGGCGGTGGAGTTGCCTGATCTGCTGAAGCCGCTGGCCGGCGTCGAGGTCTATAATGGTGGGGCCACGCCGCAGGAAAACGAGATGGCCACACTGTTTGCGGCCCGTTTCGGCCTGCTTGGCATTGCCGGCAGCGACGCCCATGGCATTTTGCGTGTTGGCTGGTGTGCGACGGAATTTTCGCGCCCGCTGAATGGCACGGCTCAACTGGTGGATGCTCTGCGTCGCGGTCGGTTCCAGGTATCGCGGGGGCGCAGCGAGTACGAAAGCGAACAGGAGCGGAGCACGCACTTGCGGCGATTATCGGTGCTAAGGGGCGAGGCTTTGGCGGCTTATGTTCAGGAGTATCTGCGTCGCAAGCAGCCCGAATAGCACTATAAGATGGTTGATGGCACATGATGCGTGGCGGAAATAGCTATTGACTTGCCACGTCTCAGGATTAGACTTTGCGGTCTGGCTTTGGGGCTTTCTGGGGCCGGTATACTGGAGAAGAGATGAAGCTGAATCCGGATTTCGTTAAACGCCTGGCGTGTCCGCTGTGCAAAAAGCTGTTGCAGCAGCAGGAAGACCGTTTGGTCTGCCCGCAGTGCGGCCGTCGGTATCCGATTCGCGAAGGCATCCCGATTCTGCTGCCTGACGAGGCCGAACAGTAGCGGGGCGGGCCGAGACGGTGGCGACGACGTGTGGAGACTGATTCCTGAACGGCCTTGTGCCGGGGGACGATGTTTTGATTGCTCTTATCAGCGACATTCACAGCAATGCGATAGCTCTGAAGGCCGTGCTGCGCGACATTGAGGCCCAGGGCGCCGAGCAGATTTATTGCCTTGGCGACATTGTGGGTTATGGTCCGCAGCCTGACGAGTGCCTGGATCTGGCCCAGCAGTGGGACGTGGTGCTGATGGGCAACCACGACCACGCGGTGCTGCTTGAGCCGGGCGGCTTCAACACGGCGGCCGAGCGTGCTATCTTCTGGACTCGCAACAAGTTAGAGGCCGAGCCGTCGGAGGACAGGCGTCGCCAGCGATGGCAGTTTCTGGCCTCGCTGGGGGTGCACAAGTTCGAGCGTAATTTGCTGTTTGTGCACGGCAGTCCGCGTCGCCCGCTTCATGAGTACATTTTTCCGGACGATGTGCGGGTGAACATGGGCAAACTGGCTACCATCTTCGACCGGATTCCGAGCGCCTGCTTCGTGGGCCATACGCACATGCCGGGGTTGTTTACTGAAGACTACCGCTTCGCGACGCCGGCGGATATCGACTCGCAGTACACCATCGGCGACCGCAGGGCGGTAATCAACATAGGCAGCGTCGGTCAGCCTCGCGACCGGGACCCGCGTGCCTGTTATGTTCTGCTTGATCAGACGCGCGTGCTTTGGCGGCGCGTGGAATACGATGTCCAGAGCACAATGCGGGCTATTATCGAGAGCCCGGGCCTGGACGACTTCAATGCCCACCGACTGCGCGACGGCCGCTAGAGCCCGGGCGCTAATCCTCGCAAGGAGCAGTATTTGAACCGCGAAAGCATTACACGTTTTATTATGACCCTGGTGCTCGTGCTGATAGCCATGCTGGCTTATCGGCAGTTTTTCGACCGTCCGGAGGAGCCTAAGCCCCCAGCCACGCAGGATGGTCCTCCCGCCACGGAGCAGCAGGATAACGGCCCGGCAGCCGAGAAGCCACCGGGTGAGACGACCGCGGAGCCTCCGGCGACAGGCACGATTCTGCGTCCGAAGGCTTCGGATGCGGCTCCCGAGGTTGCCACTCTTGGCGGCGACGATTATCTTGGCCGGTACGCCATGGAGGTTGAGGTTACGACCGAGGGCGGCGGCATCAACAGCCTGACACTGAGCGATTATTTCCTGTCGGTCGAAGATCGGGAGCTTCCGCCGGAGCAGCGTCAGAAGCTGCCTCTTGTGCATAGGCTCGAAGGTCGGCCGAACGTGAATCCGAACGCCAGCCTGGCCCTCGAAGCCATCACCTTGGGCGTTGCCGGGCAGACCAAGCCGATTACCATCCCGAACCTTGGCAATGCTATCTGGGAGCTCATTCCCAGCGACGACCAGCAGGTGGTCATGAAACTGACTCTGGTTGACGCCGAGGGTAACAAAGCCATTACCATCCGCCGCACCTATAGCCTGCCGGAGCGCGGCCAGGTGCAGGATTATGAGCAGCGATTTGCGGTGCCGGAAGCCTTTGGCCTGTCGGTGCGTCACGATATTGAGGTTCACCAGGGCGAATATGCCGACATCAGCCTTCGCATGCGTGGGCCGGAGGGTATTACCCGCGAGGATGCCCGTGGCGACGGGCGGCGGGCGGTTGCCGGCTGGCGGAGCCTGGAGCGGGACATCAAGACCATAACCGGCAAGGAGTCGCAGGTTGACAAGGACCGCTGGCTGCCGGAGAGTCTGGACTGGGCGGGGACGATTAACAAGTACTTCGGCGTGGTTCTGCTTCGCGACGAGAACATAAGCACCAGCCGCTTCAGTGGCTGGGCCTATGCGGTTGCGGAGCCTGGCGATCCGGTTCCTGGAGTGATGGTTGAGACCGAGGCGATGCCCCTGGGGCGTCCGGTCACGTTTACTCTTCTGGCGGGCCCTCGCGACGACGATCTGATGACTCAGCCGGTCTGGTCGGCGTGGGGCATGCCGGCTCTGGTTGAATTTGCCGGCACTTGCTGCATTCCGATTCCGGGCGTAAAAGAGCTGGCCAAGCTGATGATCTGGGGCATTAACGGCATAGCTTCGGTGGTGCAGAATTACGGTCTGGCGATCATCATCCTGGTGCTCATCATCCGGCTGATAATGCTTCCGGTCAGTCGCTTCAGCCAGTTGGCCATGCTGCGGATGAAGGAGATTCAGCCGGAGATTGCCAAGCTGAAGGAGCGTCTTAAGGACGATCCGCAGCAACTGCAGCTTGAGCAGATGAAGCTGATGCGCGAGAAGAACGCCAACCCGATGGTTGGTTGCCTGCCGATGTTGCTGCAGATACCGATCTGGATTGCCCTTTACACGGGCATCGAGATGGCCATTGGCTTGCGTCATGCACCGTTTATTCTGTGGGTGCAGGACCTGTCGCAGCCGGATGCCCTGCTTTCGTTCCCGGCCACACAGCTGCCGCTGCTGTCGTGGATTGGCAACTGGGCCAACTGGAACCTGAACGTGCTGCCCGTGCTGATGTCCTTCATGATGGTGCTGCAGATGAAGATGCAGCCTGATGCCGGGGCGGCCACGCCTGAGATGCAGACTCAGCAGAAGATTATGAAGTTCATGATGCCGGCCATGCTGCTGTTGTTCCTGTACACAGCTCCGGCGGCCCTGAACCTTTACATTCTGACCAGTTCTTTCATCGGCTTCCTGGAGATGAGGTACTTCCGCTGGCACTTCGAGCAGATCAAGAACCGTCCGCAGAAGATTCGCAAAAAGGGCGTAATCGGCTCGTGGTTGGAGAAGAAGATTCAGGAGACCAAGCGTCTGCAGGATCAGCAGGGTCGTCTGCGTTCGGCCCCTGATCAGCGTCGCGACCGCGACCGCGACCAGCGGCGCGAGGATGGCGATAAGCGTCGGCCGGGTGGGGACAAGCGGCGCAATGGCGGCGATCGCAAATAACATCTGCTGCCGGGTGCAAGCGAATGCGTCAATGATTGACACTCTCGATACCATCGTGGCCCTGAGCAGTCCGGACGGTCGTGCCGGGCGGGCCATAATCAGACTGAGCGGGCCGCGGGCAATTGATATTGTTCGCGGCTCGTTTCGTCCGACAGGCGGCGATGCTCTGCCTGCTCAAATTCATCACTCGAACAACTCATCTGCGTCTTCCGGTGCGGCGGCGTCGCCCGCCTGGCATGCTGTGGAGGGCCGCTGGCAACTGTCGGATTCCGCTGCGGTGCCTGTGTTGCTGCTGGTCATGCCGGGTCCGCGCAGCTATACGCGGCAAGATGTGGCCGAGCTTCATCTGCCGGGCAATCCGCTGCTGTGCCGGGCGGTCATTTCGCAACTGGTGGAGGCCGGGGCGCGACCGGCTGCACCCGGAGAGTTCACGGCCCGGGCCTTCCTGAATGGGCGGCTCGACCTGGCCCAGGCCGAGGCGGTCATGGCCATCATTAATGCTGCCGGCGAGCGGGCACTGACGGCGGCCGAGCATCTGCTGGCGGGCAGGCTGTCGGCGCGGATCGAAGAGATAATCGACCGCGTGCGGCTGTTGCTGGCGGAGGTCGAGTTGGCCATCGATTTTGCCCACGAAGAGGTGCCCACGGTGAGCGGGGAGGCGATTCGTCGGCGGGCACTTGAGGCTCGCGATGCGATTGTGGAACTGGGGCGGTCGGCCACGGCGGTGGAGGCGACCGGCAGCAACCTTCGGGTGGTGCTGGTGGGGCGGCCGAATGTGGGCAAGAGCAGCCTGTTCAACGCCCTTGCCGGTGGCGACGGGCAGCGGGCGATTGTCAGCGATATTCCCGGCACCACGCGCGACGAGTTGCGGGCGACGATTGACATGGGCGACGTCAGGCTGGTGCTGTCGGATACGGCCGGGCTGGAGGAGGCGGCGGCGACGATTGAGTCATCGGCCTCGGCCGAGCGGTTGCGGCAGGCGGGGCAGGGGCGGACGGCGGAGGCTTTGGCTCGGGCCGAACTTGTGCTGATGGTGGTGGAGTCGCCTCGTCTGGCGGCCGACAGTGCGGCGGCGGAAGACGTGGCATCGTTGTCGGCCAACCTGGCGGCCCCGCTTGTGCTGGTGGTGAATAAGGCCGACGAGAGCTGCCATGGAGCATCGGCGGCCGAGACGGCGGAGCGTGCGGTAAGGGCCATTAACAGGGCGGTTGCCTCGTCGGGCGATTGTGCGGCCCCGGCCGTGCCGGTGGTTGTGACCAGTGCCCGGACGGGGCAGGGGCTGGACGATTTGCGGCAAGCGATGCGCGAGGCTCTGGGCGGCGGGCGTGTTGATCGGGCAGCCGATGCCGTGAGCGTGTCGGCCCGACACCGTCGATGCCTGGACGATGCGGCCGCTGCCCTGTGGCGTGCGGCCAGGGCTTCGGGCCATGCGGGCGGCGGCATTTCGGATGGCGCGGCGGATGATGGAGCGGGGCAGGCGGGGTGGTCGCACCTGCCGGTTGAGCTGGTTGCTCTTGAGCTGCGCGAGGCGCTTGATGCCTTGGGCGAGATAACCGGGCGCACCAGTCCGCAGGCGGTGCTGGAGGAAATTTTCGGCCGTTTCTGCATCGGCAAATGACGTTACAGCCTGTTGAGGGGAAGGCGGGCGGAGCGGGTGGCGGGGCCGGTGGTGGAGCTTTTCAGTTGAGTTTGGCCACAGGTGGACTATACTGGCCGACTTGTCAGGCGTCTGGCAGTGCATGAGTGCTGCGGGAACCGACATGCCAGGGGTGGCGCGGCAAAGTAAGTTGCTGTAATTCCCTCAGCGGCGAACCAGAACAAACAACCACAGCGCGCTACACAGATATGAGAAGGAGAGAGCGGTGGCAAAGAAGCAATCCAGTGGCAAGAAGGGCTCGGTCAAGAAGGTGCGTGGGGCAATGCGATGCGCTTGCGGTCCTGAGCCGAATCATTATTACTTTACCAGCGAGTCGGTGAGCATGGGGCATCCGGACAAGGTTTCGGACCAGATCAGCGATGCCATTCTCGATGCCATGCTGGCCGGCGATAAGAAGAGCCGGGTGGCTTGCGAGACGATGGTAACCACGGGCCTGGTTGTTGTTGCCGGCGAGGTCACCAGCGAGGCCAAGGACATCAACATTCGCGACGTTGTGCGCCAGACGATCAAGAGCATCGGCTATACCGATCCGGGCATGGGTTTCGATGGCGACAGTTGCGGCATCATGGTCAGCCTGAACCGTCAGAGCCCGGATATTTCGCAGGGTGTTACCGAGGGCTCGGGTCTGCACAAAGAGCAGGGCGCCGGCGACCAGGGCATCATGTTCGGTTATGCCTGCCGCGAAACCAAAGAGCTTATGCCGCTGCCGATCATGATGGCCCACAAGCTGGTGCAGCGTCTGGCCGAGTTGCGTCAGAAGAAGGTGCTGCCGTGGCTGCGTCCGGACGGCAAGAGCCAGGTAACGGTTGAATATTGCCAGGGTTCTCCGTGCCGCATTCATAACGTTGTCGTCAGCACGCAGCACGCCCCGGAGGTGAAGTACGAGACTCTCCGCAAGGCCATAATCGAGAAGGTCATCAAGCCCGTCTTCCCGGCCGGCCTGCTGGATGAAGATACGGTTTTCCACGTCAACCCGACCGGACGTTTTGTGGTTGGTGGCCCCCACGGCGATTGCGGCCTTACTGGTCGTAAGATCATCGTGGACACCTACGGCGGCATGGGCCGTCATGGCGGTGGCGCCTTCAGCGGCAAGGACCCCTCGAAGGTTGACCGTACGGCCGCTTACATGGCCCGCTACGTGGCCAAAAACGTGGTGGCGGCGAAGCTGGCCGAGAAGTGCGAAGTGCAGTTGAGCTATGCCATCGGCGTGGCCGACCCGCTGAGCGTGAAGGTTGATTGCTTCGGCACGGAGAAGATTTCGGAGATCGATATCTGCAAGCTGATCCGCAAGCACTTCCCGCTGAAGCCGAAGCAGATGATCGAGCATCTTGATCTGCTGCGCCCGATTTATCTTAAGACGGCCGCAGGCGGACACTTTGGCCGCAAAGGCAACGGCTTCACCTGGGAGAAGACCGACAAGGCCGCCGCACTGGCCGCCGATGCCAAGAAGCTGCAGAAGTAACTGATGCCGCAGGAGTCTGCCTGTAGTTGTGCAACGGTTTGCAATAAACGAACAAGAGCCCGCGTTTCCTGATTGGATTGGCGGGCTCTTTTTGTTTGTGTACTGGGTGGCCTGGCCGGCGCGTGTCGCCGGGATACCTTCCGCGCGTCGCCAGGCCGGCCTCATGTCGGCGGGAGTTTAATCCTCTACATACGGATTGCTGGCCCGTTCGGTGCTGATGGTGGTGGTTGGGCCGTGGCCCGGATAGCAGACGGTATCGGGCGGCAGGGTGTAAAGCTTTTCGCGGATCGACTTTATAAGCTGGCGCGAATTGCCGCCGGGGAAGTCGGTGCGGCCAATGCTCAGGGCAAAAAGTGTATCGCCGCTGAAGAGCACAGGCGGCTTGGCGCCGGCCGCCAGCAGCGAAATTCCTCCCGGCGTGTGGCCCGGCGTTTCGATCACCTGCAGGTTAATGTCCGCCAAGCGGATTTCGTCGCCCTCCTTCAGCAGGAGATCGGCCGGGGGGCTCTTGACGCTGGCCCCCATCAGCATGGACAGGTTGGCCATGGGGCTGTGGAGCTTGGGCTCGTCGCCAGCATGTATGGCCAGTTGGATGTCGGGCCAGTGCTGCTTGATGGCGGCGGCTCCGGCCAGATGGTCGGCATGGCCGTGAGTGAGCAGCAGCCAGCGTGGTACGATGTGCTCATCGTCGCAGGCATCGATGACCTGCTCTATTTCGTCGGGAGCGTCGATTATGACGGCGTCGGTGCCGTTGTCGGCAACAAGCAGGTAGGCGTTAACCTGGAAAGCGCTGAGAGCGAAAGTTCTGATCTGCATGACTGGTCTTTACACTGGCAAGCGAGGCGGCTTGGCTTTAGAATGCGACCGATGTTTGCCATACAACGGCGGCGCGTCCGCGGGTCTGGTAACAAGTGGTAAAAAACAAGCGGGCCTGCCGCGACTCGAACGCGGAACCTACTGCTTAGAAGGCAGTTGCTCTATCCGTTGAGCTACAGGCCCAGAGGCCTCTAGCATATCCTGATCGGCAAGTTTTTCAAGCCTCAAGCCGCCGCACGAGGTTTGTTGCCTTCAAGCGGAGGAAGCAATGACAGAGGAAGATCGTAGGTCAATGGGTGATGTCTCTGCGGAAGCAGTCACAACGGGCGATGGTGGCGGTGCGGGCAAAGTGGCGGCGGCAGGCGCCTCGGGCCTTACGCCTGTCGCGGCAAAGAGCGTTGATGGTGCGGCAGGATGGCTTCGCGTGCTGATTTTTCTGGGCGTGCTGGTTGTCGGCATGGGGCTGGCCATGGTGGCCTGCGCTGTGTTTCCGGCCACGGCCCCCGGTCCGCGGCAGGCCAAGGCAGGGTCAGCAGAAGGCAGGCATACCCTGGCCTCGCTGGGTTTGCTGCGCAGCGATATGCCGGCACTGCACGGCTGGCGTTATATTATCATCCACGATTCGGCCGATGAAGGCGCGAGCTTCGAGGCGATTGAGCGCGAGCACAGGCGGCGTGGCCGCGACGGCATGGGCTTCCATTTTGTCATCGGCGATGGCGACACGATTGAGGACGGAGCGATTGTGCCCACCGACATCTGGTGGCAGCAGGCGGCCGGAGAGCATTTTAGAGATCAGGACGCTGCCATTGAGCTGGCGTCCGGGGGGGTGAGTGCCGGGGCTGCCTCGGCTGATGTTGACCGACAGGTCCTCAAGCTGCAGGGGCTGGGTATTGTGCTGCTGGGCGATTTGGAGAACGAGCCGCCCAGCGCGGCGCAGTTGGATAGCCTGGTCGATTTGACCGTGGCTCTGGCCAGGCGGTTGAACATACCAATGTCGAACATTCTGCTGGAGAGCGAGCTTGGCTCCGGGCAGAGGCCGCTGCGGGGTTTTCCGGCCGCCGATTTTTTGAGGCGCGTGGCCGATGGGCGAATGAGCACCAGGCGCGGCTGAAGGCAGAGTGCCACTGCGGCTGAGAAAATGAGTTGTGCCGGGCAAGACCATGAGCGATTGGGACATAGAACTAGACCAGTCTCACAGCCGCCGCAACGCGGGCCAGGTGATCGACGCCATGAGCCATGCTGCGCGTCTGGCCCGGCGCGATCCTCAGCGTCGGGGCAACATTGTTTACCTGCCGCCCCGGGGCGAAGTTATTATTACGGGCGACATGCACGGTTGCCGCGAGAACTTTGAGCGGATCGTCAAGCACGCTGATTTGAGCCGCAATCCGAACCGTCACCTCGTGCTGCACGAGTTGGAACATGGCGGTCCGATGGATGAAGAGGATGGCTGCCTGAGCTTCGAGCTGATTGAAGAGGCGGCGGAGTTGAAGATTCAGTATCCGAATCAGGTGCACGTTATACTGGCCAATCACGATGTTGCCGAGATGCTGGAAATTCAGCTCTACAAGGGCACGACCAACCAGACGCAGAAGTTCCGCGAGGGGCTGATCCATGCCTATGGCGACAGGCATATGGAGGTGAAGCGGGCCTACTGCGAGTTCTTTAAATCGTTGCCGCTGGCCATCCGCACGCCGAACCGGGTCTGGATCAGTCATAGCACTCCGCACCTTGACGCCTTGCCGGACTTCGATTATTCAATATTTGAGCGCGAGTTGAGCGACGAAGACTTCCGCCGCGAGAGCTCGGTGTACAGCTTTTTGTGGGGCCGCAACCAGAGCGAGATGGCCGCCAAGATTTTCGCCCGTCACATGGACGTTGATCTGCTGATTGTGGGCCACCAGCCAAGCCAGATGGGCTTCATGACGCCCAACAGTTGGCACATTGTGCTCTACAGCGATAATAAACTCGGGCGCTACCTGACGGTTCCGCTCGATCAGCCGGTCAACCATTACGGTCTGTCGCGGCAGATTCGCAAGATTATCGACCTGCCGCGATAGCTTGTCGCAGCGGGCGGCCAGGGGTATATATGATGCGTGAGGCTGGAACCGTAAAAAAGGTGTTGGGCGACGAGCTTCAGATTCGCATCGACGAGCAGCGCCCGGAAGTATGCGCAAAGTGCCGGGCCTGCGAGGTGCTGGGCAAGGGCGGCAATCTGGTGCTACGAGTAAAGAGCGAGGGCAGCTATCGGGCGGGCCAGCGGGTGACGGTGGATGTGCCTGACGTGAGCCCGTGGCATGGTATTGTCTGGGTTCTGGGCCTGCCGATTGCCATGCTGGTGGCCGGAATGCTTCTGGGTGCGAACTGGCCATGGTGGCAGAATCTGGTGCACCTGGATGCTGAACTGGCCGGCACCCTTCTGGGCGTAATCGTCGGCTCGGGCACCTTTATGATTGCCCGTATGGTCGAGCGCCATTACGCTTGCCGCATAACCGTACAGCCTCTCGGTGCCCAGAGCGAAGGTGCGGCGAGTTTTAATCCGGATGACCTTGAGGAGCATGAATAATGAGTTTGAAGGTGGGGTTGATAGGTGCCGGTTGGGCCGCTCAAACGGTGCACGCGCCGTCGCTGGTCGATTATAAGCGTCGCCGTCGCGGCATAAAGCTTTTCGGTATCTGCGACATCGACGCCCAACGGGTGGTTAAGGTGCAGGAGCAGTTTGGGTTTGCCGAAGGTTTCAACTCGGTCGAGGTGATGGCGCATACCGGATTTCTGGATGCGGCCATTGTGGCCGTCAGCGTGCCGCACACGGCCCAGGTTGCCGCCACTCTGCTTAAGTACGAGATACCGATGCTGGTCGAGAAGCCTCCGGCCCTGACTCGTCGTGCGGCCGAGAATCTGCATGCTCTAATCGAGCGCAGCGGCGGGCGGGTGATGGTGGGTTTCAACCGTCGCTATGCCCCCATCATGCAGCGTCTGCGAGAGGAGATAAGGGCCGCGGCCGAAGCCGGGCCGCAAATTGCCCGGGCCCTGATGCTGCGAAATAACAGGGCCGATGCGGACTTTACCACCACCGCCATTCACGCCATAGACGCCCTGCGTTACCTGTGCGATGACGATTATCAGAGGCTGGACTTCAGCTATGGCCACTGCGGGCCGGGCGGAGAATCGGCCAGTTTCCATGCCATCGGGCAGACCTTCCGAGGTACGACCATCGAGATGACCATTGTGCCGCAGGCGGGCCTGACGGTGGAGAGCTACAGCCTGCACGCGGACGGTAAAACCTTTATGGCCGACCTTGCCCCTGGCTCGCTTGATGGTAACTTGAGCGTGTTCGAGAATGGCAAGCGAAACATGCTGACGGTGCCAGCGCCGAGCGATGCCCAGCACGATCGGCAGGGTTTCTATCAGGAAGTTGCTGCATTTCTGGATGCGATCCGGAGCGGCGCCGACCTGCCCGGCCCGACGGTGGGCGAATGCGTGCAGAGCGTGGCCGTAATGGAAGCCATGGCGCAGCGTCGCAGCAGGTATGTTGCTCCGAAGTAGCCGCCACAACCACCTTAGCTGGACAACAAGACGAAAGGGAAAAACAGAATGGCTGACAAATTCCGTCCGCGCAAGAAAGACAAGTTTGCTTTTGGCGTGTGGTGCGTGCTGAACCGCGGTCGCGATCCGTTTGGCGCCGAGACCCGCCCGCACATCGACCCGGTTGATGCCGTCGGCAAGCTGGCCAAGGCCGGCTGCTACGGCTTCGAGTTCCATGATGAAGACCTGGTGCCTTTCGGGACTCCGGAGAAAGAGCGGCGGCAGATAATCGACCGTCTGAAAAAGGTCATGCAGAAGACGGGCATTAAGGCCACGGCCGGCACGACGAATCTGTTTTCGCAGCCCATGTTTCGCGACGGTGCCTTTACCAGTCACGATGCCGAGGTGCGCGGTTTTGCCGTCGGCAAGGCCATGAAGCTCATCGACCTGTCGGCCGAGTTGGGCACGGGCGTTGTGTTGCTGTGGGGTGGCCGCGAAGGGGCCGAAGTCGATGCCGCCAAGGATCCGGTGACGGCTCTTGGCTATTATCGCCAGTGCGTCAACTTCCTGTGCCATTACATTCGCGACAAGGGCTACCGCATCCAGTTGAGCATCGAGCCGAAGCCCAACGAGCCGCGCGGCGACATGTACCTGGCTACCACGGGCCATGCCCTGGCCTTCATCCAGACGCTGGACAATCCGGAGATGGTTGGCGTAAATCCGGAGCTTGCCCACGTGAAGATGGCCGGGCTGAATCCGTACCACGAATTTGGCCAGGCGCTGGAGGCCGGCAAACTGCTGGATGTGCATCTTAACGGGCAGAAGGGGCCGCGGTTCGATCAGGACCTGTCGCTCGGCTCCGACAGCTTGCGCGATGTATTCATGGTGGTCAAGCTGCTGAAGGACCACAACTACAATGGCACCATAGCCTTTGACGCCCATCCGTTCCGCACCGAAAACGACCCCTGGGATTTTGTCGATCGCTGCATGCGGACCTATAATATGCTGAGCGCCAAAGTTGACGAGCTTAACGCCGATGCCGAATATCAGAAGCTGATGAAGCCTCTGCTGGCCCAGCGCGGCCCGCTGGCCAAGGCCCTGGGCGGTTACAGTGCGGCGGCGGTCGAGACGCTGCAGGGCTACGATTACAAGGTCGCGAAGATGAGCCGTAGCAAGCTGCCTTACGAGAAAATTGACCAGATTGTCTCGGAAGTGCTGATGGGCGTGCGCTGACCGACGCTGGCGTGAGTTCGACGGCAGGGCAGTCTTTACCATCGTTGCGAGGCATGTAAAACAGGCACGGCGGGATCGATCCGCCGTGCCTGTTGTTTTGGTACTCGTTGTCAATACTCAGTGTGTTATTCGATTGATGGTGCTGCGCCCGGGATGGCGTTGATGACAATGTTGTCGACCGCCAGGTCGGCACCCATCACGTGCAGGCCCACAAAGCCGTGCTGAAGGGCTTGTTGCGGCGGCTCGGTCTGGTGGGTCCACTGCATCTGCCACTGCTGGGGCATTTCGGAATTTCGCGGCCAGAGGCGTGCGCTGATCTGCGTTCGCTGCTTGTCGAGCGTGCGGACCTCTATGGTGGCCCGCCACCACTGGCCATCGGCGAGATCCTGCTGCAGGTCGGCCGAGACTCCGTCGGCAGCCTGTCCGTCGGCCTGGCTTCGCCCGCCCAATCGCCGGTGGGCCAGGTGCGTTTGCCGGCCATCGAGTCGCAGGGCGTAATGTCTCAGGCCGACATCGTAGACCGTAATGTCGATCTCGGCATCCGGGTCGGTCTTCAGGATTTTGAAATCGCAGGTGAAGGTGTAGTTGCTGTGACCCTCGTGGCCGAATGAGAGCCGCCCGCGGGGGAAGCCCGACTGGCTCACCAGCAGGACTTTGGAGCCGTCCATCTCGGCGATGGCATATTCTTTTTCGTGGGCCGGAATCAGCTTCCAGCTCTGCGGGACGCCGCCAATGGCATGGCCCTGGAAGTCTTCGCGGAAGAGTGGGCGGCTCTGGCGGCTCATGGCGATGGCCATGCCGAACCGCTGCTGAACGTGTTGAGTCAGCAGGCGGTCGCTCATCCGCTGGAACATCTGCCCGGCCAGCACATCGTCCTTCTGCTCGTATTTGACCAGGTAGCCGGCCTGGAACCAGAGGCGGTTGCGCTCGCGGGTGGCCGCCCGGCCAAAGCTCTCGATGGCCATGTCGTAAGACTTTCCGGCCAGCGAAAGCTCGGCATGAAGCAAGTCCACCAGGTGCCGATCGGCCCGACCGGTAGCGGTCATGGCATCCAGCAACTCGCGGGCCGTCTCCGACCATCCGGCATGAATGGCCGCATAGACCGCCAGCGGTTCGCCCTCGTGCAGATTGCTGCCGGCCAGGGTCTCGAAGGCGGCCTCGTACTGCCCGGCCGCAATTTCATCGCGAGCCTGCTGCAGGGCCTCGTTGTCCACCGCCACTACGGCCATGGCCTGTCGCTCAAAAAGGTCGCTGAGCAGATCCACAATGTCCCGCTGCTGATCGACCAGGCCGGCCGCCGCAGCAGTGGTGGCCCGGTTGGAGGTCATGTTCAGCAGGAACTGGAGGTCGGAAATCTGCTGCTCCTCGACAGCGTTGGCAGCAATGTAATGCACCAGTTGCAGGTTGGCCAGGCGATCAACATCGACATTGCCACCGGCCATGGTTTCGTCAATTGCACTGCGGGCCAGGGGCTCCAGGGCGTGCAGGTCGGCAACGGTTGCGACACTGCCGGCCCGGGCCGAAAGCTGCTGCATACTGCCAGCCGATTGCGGCGACTTGTCCACAATCATCGGCAGAAGTTGCAGGCCGATCACAAGCAGCACGGCTGCGGCGACAGGCACCAGCATTCGCGACCATTGCTTGCGACGGGCCACTCTGCGGACCTGGTCCTTGTACTGGCTGAGCGACAGCGACTTTGCAGCCCGTGCGGCCTTGGACGTCTGCAGCTTGGTCAGTCGCGGTCGAGCCTGTTTCAGCAGGTGCCGGGCCGCCTGATCGGAAATGTTGTATCGGGTAGCCTTTTCGAGTTGCTGCATGCTGATGTTCATCTTCCTCATGGCGACCATTTCGCGGGCGCAATCGGGGCAGTCGGCCAGATGGGCCTCGACCGCCTCGCGGGCTTCCGAATCGAGCCGGTTGGCGGCCAGATCGTAAAGAAGATGTGTAAATTGCTGACGACAGCTCAACGTCAATCTCCGTCTCAGTGGCGGCATTCTCAATGGCTGCCTCAAGCCGCCTGCACTGTTTATACGACTGAAGCGGGCTACTGCTCAAAGAATGTGCCCTTTTTTTCCCGATCGAGCACTCGGTAATGTTTTTTCAGCTCTACGAGGGCAAAATCCATGCGGCTGCGGGCTGTGCTTTCCGGACAATTGACAATTTCGGCAATTTCCCGGTAGCTCATATTGTAGAAGCTGCGCAGTATCAGGACCTCGCGATGCTGTGGTTGCAGCATCTCGATGCCCACCTTCAGGGACTTCAACTCCTCCTCGGCAATGGTCAGCTTTTCCGGATTGCCGTCATCCTGCATGTGCCGCTGGCCATCGGCCATCAACTCTATCTGGTCGCTGATGACGGCCCGTTTCTTCTTCTGATAATCGCTGACCAGGTTGCGTGCCACGGTGAACAGCCAGGTGGAAAATCGTCGCGGATAGGTGTAGAAGGAAGCCTTTTCGATCAGCCTGAGAAAGGTTTCCTGGGCCAGGCTTTCGCTTTCGTCGCGGTCTCGCAGAAGGCGGAAGATGTAGCTGGCAATGCGCGTGCGGTAGCGCTCGAAGAGCAGGCGGAAGGCCTCGTCGTCGCCCTTCTGCTGCAACTGAAGCATAAGTTCTTCGTCGCGCAATTCTTCCATACGAGCGGTTTCAGTCCTTTGGCTCAACATCATTTTCTGTATAATCGGCCCCGCCTATTCTAGGTGGTGCGGCGCGTTCTGCAAGGATGCAGCTCCGATTATTCCGCCCCAGTGTTGACAAATGATTAACCGGGCGGTAATATTTCGGGTTCGAAAATAAGTTATTGTCTCCGTTATACGAGCATCAGCCCTGCACACCCTCGATGCCGGCCCTTGTTGCCCGGGCGGCCTGTGGGGTAAGCTGAAGAGCTGCAAGTGGAGGTCGGAAAATGAAATTCGTGCCGACAGGTATGCTGATTTTGGCAGCGGCCATGGTTTTTGCCGGTTGCCGCGAGTCTCCGGAGGTTCCCGAGGCTCGGCCCACGCCAGTGGCTGTCTACGAGATTCAGCCCCGCACCATTCGCGCCCAGATAATTCTCAGCGGAGTTGCCCGCCCCTGGCAGAACAGCCGGTTGACCGCCGAAATAAGCGGCCAGATTGTCGAAGTGGCCGAGCGGCCCGATAAGCGCGACGGCACGCGGGCGATACGCGAGGGCGACCGGGTGGAGCGCGGCGAGTTGCTTTTTGGCATCGACACCAGCACCATACTGGCCGAACTGCGGGCGGCCGAGGCGAATTTCGCCTACACGCAGGAGACTTTCGAGCGATATCGCAATCTGCTTGAGCGCGAGGCGGCCAGCGAAGAGGAATTCCAGCGCTGGCAGTCGCAGGCCCAGCAGGCCCAGGAAGCCATAAACGCAATTCGTGCCCGGCTCGAAAACGCCCGGGTCACATCGCCGCTCAATGGGCTGATCAACAATAAGAGCGTGAATATTGGCGAAACGGTCATGGCCGGAGCCGACCTTTGCCAGGTGGTGCAGATTGACCGGTTGCGGGTCGACATAGCCGTGCCGGAAAACGCCGTCCGCTTTATTGAGGTCGGCGACGAGCTTCAGTTGCGTTTCGATTCTCTGCCCGATGAGGTCGTCAGCGGCGAGGTCATCTTCGTGGCCCCCATGGCCGACATTCAGACCCTGACCTTCGAATGTCACGTTGAGGTCGACAACCCTGACTTGCGGCTCAGGGCGGGCAACATTGCCAAGGTCAACCTGGTCAAACGGGTGAATCCCGAAGCCGTTGCCGTGCCGCTGCAGGCCCTCATGAGCGGGGTCACGGGCTATCGGGTAATGGTAGTTGAAGACGGCAAAGCCCGCAGCCGCGATGTTGAGTTGGGCGCCATGGACGGCGATATGTTCGAGATTCTCAGCGGGCTGGAACTGGGCGATAATCTGATAGTTTGGGGCAATCGGGAGGCGGTGGACGGGCAGGAAGTGGATGTCCGGGTCTCGTCGACCGATCTTGACCGGCTACGCGAAATTGTCATAAGGGCGGCCTCGGGCGGCAGTCTGGATGATGAAGCCGATCCGCAGTCCGACGGCGATACCGATGGCGCTGAGGGCACCAATGACGCCGACGACGCCACCGATGACGCAGAGAGCACCGGCGCAACCGGTGCAACCGATGCCACCGGCCAGGGTGCTGACGAATCGGGCGGTTCGGATGCCGGCGGGGCAGAGGGGCCGGGGGCGGGTTTGGGCGAGGGTGCAGGCGGATGAAAATCACGCATATGTCCATCGACCATCGCACGACAGTGTTCGTGCTGATGCTGCTGATAGTCATTGCCGGCTTGTACAGCTATGCTGTGTTGCCGCGCGAGGCCGCGCCCGACGTGCAGATTCCTTACATCATTATCACCACGAGTTACAAGGGCGTGGCTCCGGAGGATATGGTCAATACGGTGACCGATCCGATCGAGGAGCGGCTGGAGGGCCTCAGCGACGTCAAGGAGATTCGTTCGACCAGCAGCGAGGGCTCCAGCGTTATCACGGTGGAATTCCAGACCGGTGTCGACCTGAGCGAGGCTCTTCAGCGTGTTCGCGATAAGGTGAACGAGGCCCGCCCGGAGCTTGAGGATGCTGACGATCCGGTAATCAGCGAGATCAACATCTCGGAATTCCCGATCATGTTGATTAATGTGCATGGCCCGGCCGGCCTGCTCCGCATGAAAGAAGTGGCCGAGGATCTGCAGAGCGACCTGGAGCGCATTACCGGCGTGCTGGAGGCTCGCATTACCGGCGATTTGACCCGGCAGATACGGGTCGAAATCGACCCCTGGCGACTGGATGCCTACAGGCTGCCCATCGGAACGCTGATCCGTACCGTGCTGGAGGAGAACCAGGCCGTCAGCGGCGGCACCATCGAGATTGGCGACACCCGCATCGGCACGCGCATGCCGGGCGAATTCACGAATCCGGCCGAAATAGACAGCCTGGTGGTTACCCAGTTCGATGGTCTGCCCATCAGGCTGAGCGACATCGCCAGCATTAACGATACCTTCGAAGACCGGCTGAGCGCCGCCCGCTTCAACGGTCGCGAGAGCATTACCCTTAGTGTGGTCAAGCGGGCCGGCAGCAACATTATCGACATTGCCGACGAGGCTTTCCGCATTGTCGAGGGCTACCGCGAGCGCGTGCCTGTCGGTGTCGAGCTGGACGTTACGCTGGACAGCTCGCGCGACATCCGCATGATGGTCAACGACCTCGAGAACAACATGATCACCGGCCTGCTGCTGGTGGTCCTGGTGCTGATGTTCGTCATGGGGCTGCGCAACAGCATACTGGTCGGCCTGGCCATTCCTTTTTCCATGCTGATTACCTTTGCCGTGCTTTACCTGACGGGCATCACGCTGAACATGGTTGTGCTGTTCAGCCTGATTCTGGTTCTGGGCATGCTGGTGGATAACGCCATCGTCATTGTCGAGAATATCTACCGTCACATGGAGCAGGGCAAGGACCGCATTACGGCCTCCAAGGAAGCCACCAGCGAAGTCGGCTGGGCCGTCATCACCAGTACGCTGACAACGGTGGCGGCCTTTGGCCCGCTGGTCTTCTGGCCGGGCATTGTCGGTGAGTTCATGGGCTACCTGCCGCGCACGCTGATTATTGCCCTTTTTGCCTCGCTGTTCGTGGCCATGATAATCAACCCGACGCTCTGCTCGGTGTTTGTCCGCATCCGGCCGCCCAAGCTTGGCCGCAAGCCGCACCTGGACGAGCGCGGCGTGCCGACCGGGCCGTTCATCAGGTGGTACGAAAAATTGCTGGCCTTCTGCGTGCGTCCGTGGATCAGGTCCGGCCTGCTGCTGGTGGGTTTCCTGCTGCTGGTTGGCAGCATTGCCCTCTGGACTGCGGTGAACGGGCAGATGGAGTTTTTCCCGACCGGTGAGCCACAGCGGGCCCAGATTAACCTGACCCTGCCGGTGGGTACGCCGCTGGATACCACCGATGCCTTCTCGAAGGCCCTGGAGGAGATTGTCCTCAGGCACCAGGTGGGGCAACCGGGCGGGCACGACAACATCAAGTACATTACAGCCAACGTGGGCAGCGCCGGCAGTGGCATCGCGGCCTTTATGGGCGGCGGCGGTGGCGAGAATACCAACGTGGCCCAAATCAGCATCGAGTTTTCCGACTACGAGGCGCGGACGACCTCCAGCATGGAGACAGTCGAGAAGCTGCGCAAGGAGATCGGCAATCCTCCGGGAGTTGATGTCGCGGTGGACATTGATCGCCGCGGGCCGCCGACAGGCAAACCGATTCAACTGGAGGTGAGCGGGCCGGATTTCCAGACCGTGCGTCTGCTGGCCGACCAGGTGCGGCGGATGGTGGAGCAGTTGCCAGGTACCACCGACGTGGAGGACGATTACAACCCCGGCATGCCGGAGATGAATTTTCTGGTGGATAATGAGCGCGCCGGCCGGGTGGGCTTGCGCAGCACCGAGATTTCCAACATTGTGCGTGGGGCCATTCGCGGCATCGAGGTCGGCAAGTTCCGCGAAGGCAACGACGAGTTCGATATTGTGGTGCGATTGCCGGAAGAGTACCGCCAGAATTTCGATCAGATACAGAGCCTGGTGGTAGCCAGGCAAGATGGTCGCAGTGTGCCTTTGTCGGCCCTGGCGCGGCAAAAGTTCGGCCACGGGCTTTCGGCCATCAGGCGGATCGATCTGGACCCGACCATCACAATTACCGGCGATGTCGTTACCGGCGTAACATCGAATACGGTGCTTAAGGTGGCCCGGGAGACACTGGAGAAGTATCCGCTGCCCGCCGGTTACAGCATCCGTTACACTGGCGAGACCGAGGACCAGCAGGCGGCGCAGCAATTCCTGGGGCAGGCCGGCGTGGTGGCCGTTCTGCTTATTGCCCTGATTCTGGTCACCCAGTTTGATTCGCTCATTCTGCCCCTGATCATCCTGATATCGGTCCTGTTGTCGTGGATTGGCGTTTTCGGCGGCCTGGCGCTGCACAACATGGCCTTTGGCACGCTTATGACCGGCATGGGCATAATCAGCCTGGCCGGCGTGGTGGTCAACAATTCCATCGTCCTGATTGATTACACCGAAAAGCTGCGCGAGCGCGGCATGAGTCGGCAGGAAGCCGTGCTTGCCGCCGGGGCCACCCGCCTTCGGCCGGTTCTGCTGACGGCCAGCACTACTATTCTGGGTCTCCTGCCGATGGCCCTGGGCGTGAACATCGACTTCCGCAATTTCGTCTTTAACGCCCGCAGCGAGAGCAGCCTGTGGTGGGCCCCGATGGCCATTGCGGTCATTTACGGTCTGGCAGTATCGACCGTGCTGACGCTGATAGTCGTTCCCGCCACCTACAGCATGTTCAGCCGCGTGCGCGAAAGTTACGACCGCTTCAAAGAGCGGCGCAAGGAGCGCAAGGAGCAGCGCGCGGCCCGCAAGGCGGCAAAAAGCCGCGAGAACTGAGGTGAGGTTGGCGGCCACGGCAACGGCCAAGGCAGCAGCTTTCGTCGTTTAAGCCCCGGGCACTGCCCGGGGATATTTTAGGAATGTGGCTAACGGTGGTGTGCGCAATAGCAGGTGTAACAGCAGCCGAGGCGATCCCCCGGCAGTGCCGGGGGCTTTAAAAGCAAAGGCAACGGAAAAGACAACGACAACGACAACGACAACGACAACGGCTCACGGTGCCACTGGAAAGAGGGCCGCTCCCTCCTCGCGGCCGGGCGGCAAAACCACCTTGGGCGGCTGACGGAAATCGGGTTACAATCGGATCGGACGAGGCATTACCGGCACCTTTACCCAGTGGAGGAATGCGCCATGGCCAGCATCGATCAGATCCGTCAGCACCTCGGCCAGGAGGCCGATGACCTGCTAAGTTACAAAATTCGGGGCATAGGACGCGAGCAGCTTCATCTTCCGGGGCCCGACTTCATTGAGCGTATCTTCATTCCCAGCGACCGGCCGGCTCCGGTGCTGGGGCAGATTCGTCGCATTTTCAATACCGGGCGGCTGGCCGGTACCGGGTATATGTCGATTCTGCCGGTCGACCAGGGCATAGAGCACAGCGGAGCCTCGGCCTTTGCCCCAAATCCGCAATATTTCGATCCGGAGAACATAGTCCGGTTGGCGATCGAGGGCGGCTGCAATGCCGTGGCCAGCACTGTCGGCGTGCTGGGCAGCGTTGCCCGGCGTTACGCTCACCGAATCCCCTTCGTGGTCAAGATCAATCATAACGAGTTGCTGACCTACCCGAACCGCTACGATCAGAAGCTTTTCGCCGATGTCGACCAAGCCTGGAACATGGGAGCCGCCGCCATCGGGGCCACAATCTACTTCGGCAGCGAAGAGTCGGGTCGGCAGATTGAAGAAGTAGGCGACGCCTTCGCCCGGGCCCACGAGCGCGGATTGTTCACCATCCTCTGGTGCTACCTGCGAAACAGCGCATTTAAGACCAGCGACAACGATTACCACACGGCAGCCGACCTCACTGGCCAGGCCAACCATCTCGGGGCCACGCTCCAAGCCGATTTCCTCAAACAGAAAGCGCCCGAATGCAACGGCGGCTACCCGGCCATGAGCAAAGAGCATAAGTACGGCCACACCAATGACCGCGTTTACAGCGAGCTGGCCCCCGATCACCCGATTGAATGGACGCGCTGGCAGGTGGCCAACGGTTACATGGGCCGCATTGGGCTGATTAACAGTGGCGGCAGTTCCGGCAAGAATGACTTCGGTCAGGTCACGCGGACGGCGGTCATCAACAAGCGAGCCGGCGGCATCGGCCTGATAACCGGGCGCAAGGCTTTTCAGCGGCCGATGGACGATGGCATCCGGCTGCTCAATGCAGTGCAGGATGTTTACCTGTGCGACGAGGTGACTGTAGCCTGATGAAGTGGGCCACCGGCGGAGTGCCGG
The DNA here is from genome assembly GCA_041690105.1 of Phycisphaerae bacterium. Classification (GTDB taxonomy): domain Bacteria; phylum Planctomycetota; class Phycisphaerae; order FEN-1346; family JAACEH01; genus JAWLHX01. The sequence continues at coordinate 4,776 of JAWLHX010000024.1, read as the reverse complement.
GATAGCGGGCAAAATGAAACTCAGCGTGGCTGCCAATTACGACCTGGACCTGGTGCCGGAACTGGCCAATCATCCGGTCGACGAGGTTTACGGAAAGTTGCCGCACGACGGCCTTGGCGGCGGTCGCCCGCGTTACATGGCTTCTCCGCTTACGCCGCGGAGGCTGGCGGATTATGTGGCGGCGCTTCGCTCCCGGGGCATCGCCTTCAACTACCTGCTTAACGCCTCGTGCCTGGGCAACAAGGAGTGGGGGCGCAAGTGGCAGCGACGACTCGCTCGGCTGCTCGACATGCTCAAGTCGATGGGCATCGAGCGGCTGACCGTCAGCACGCCCTACCTTCTGCGGCGGGTCAAGGCCACGCATCCGCAGTTTATGGTGAAGGCCGGCATTTACGCCCAGATTGACACGCCCCGGCGGGCCAGGTTCTGGCACGACCTTGGGGCTGACTGCCTGACACTGGAGAGCTTCTCCATCAACCGCGACTTCAGCAGGCTGGAGGCTATTCGCAAGGCTGTGCCGGGCGAGTTGGTGCTGGTGGCCAACCACCCCTGCCTGCTCAACTGTCCGCTGCAGCCGTATCATCAGAACATGTTCGCCCATGGCTCGGCCGATGGCGACGGGTTCTTCATAGACTATTGTTTTCTCAACTGCACGCGCCGCCGGATAGAGGAGCCCGCGGAGATTATCCGCTCGGCCTGGATTCGCCCGGAGGACCTGCACCGCTACGAGCGGATTGGCTTTACGACCTTCAAGCTGCTCGAACGAGGCATTCCCAGCGAAGACCTGCTGAAGCGCGTGCGGGCTTATTCCGAGCGCAGCTTCAGTGGCAATCTGCTGGAACTGCTTTTGCCATACGGTTTTCGCCGGCCGCCGCGCAAGGAGCGCTTCTGGATGCTGCGTAACTTTTTGCGGCCCGGGCGAGTCAGTCCGCTGAAGCTGCTTCCGCTATACCGGCTGATCCGGCAACAGGGCATGATGTTTGCACCGGCCGGCGAAAGCGGCCCCCGGCTCGAGAACCAGCGGCTGGGGCTGCAATTCATCGATCATTTCATCGAGGGCCGCTGCACGGGCCACTGCCAGTCGTGCGGCTACTGTCAGTCGGTAGCCCAGGCGACAATTGCCTGCGACGACTCGTGGCGCATAAGCTCGCTGGCCCGTTTTCAGCAGGTTGAACAGATGATTACCAGCGGGAGTTTGTGGCAATGAACGACGGCCGTGCGACGCAGGCTGAACTACTTGATGATCCGAATTTCGATCCGCAACTGGCCGCCAGAAGTTATAAGCTGATGGCCACGGTAAACCGCTGGCTGGGCGGAAGCTCGATGGTCGAATGGTTTCTGCGGCGCGAGGCTCCGGCCTTGCGGGAGGTTTGTGGAGTCGGCACAACCGAGCGCCCGCTGCGCATTGTGGATATCGGCGCGGGCATCTGCGACATTCCGCTGCGCGTTGGCCGCAACATGGCCCGCCAAGGCATCGTCTGCCACTGGACCTGCCTGGAGCCATCGCCTGTGGCCCGCCGCATTGCCACCGAAACGCTGGCCAGCCAACCGTCGCCGGCGCCAATTGACTTGCTGCCGGACAACGTTTACGAGCATCATCCGGCCGAGCCTTACGACCTGGCCGTGGGCTCGATGTTCTTTCATCATCTGGACGATGAATCGATAGTGCAACTGGTTGAGCACCTGCGTCCCATGGTGCGCCGCAGCCTGCTGATTAACGACCTGGAGCGGAACCGCCTGCACCATTTTGGAGCCCGCCTTCTATCGCTGCCGCTGCCGCGAGAAATTCGTCATGACGCGCTGCTGAGCATCAGGCGGAGCTTCCGGCCCGGCGAGCTGCACCAACTGCTGGGGCCTCACGGGCTGAAGGTTCGTCAGCACCGGAGAATGCTCTATAGACTGGGCACGATGGTGGAGTTCAACCGGGTTGAAGCCTGCTGCCGGGCATCGGCCAAGAGCAATTCCGCTGAGGGCTCAAACTGGTAATACCGACTGAAGGGATACCGTCCGCTATGAGCGTCAAAATTCGTCACATTGCCACCGCAAACCCGCCGCTGTATATGACCCAGGCCGAGGCGTACGATTTTCTGGTTGCCAACTTTGAGATCGAGCCCGCCGAGCACGACATGTACCGCCGCCTGCTGCTGGAAGGGCCCGTGCGTGGCCGCTATGTTGGAGCCGACAGCCCGCAGGAGCTTTGCGAGACGCGGCAGGACAAGCTGATCGATCGCTATCTGCACCAGGCCCGACGGCTATGCGCCGAGGTCGGACGCGAGGCCCTGTCTGGCAGTTCCTCGGGCGCGGCGATTGTCCCTGAAGCCGTCATCGTCAACAGTTGCACGGGTTACCTTTGCCCGGGCTTGTCCAGTTACCTGGCCGAAGACCTGGACTTGCCGCGCGATGTCCGCACGCTGGACCTGATGGGCATGGGTTGCGGCGGGGCCATGCCCAACCTGCATCTTGCCTCCACCATGGCCCGCTGCGCCCCGGGGCGGGCGGTGCTGTCGGTGTCGGTGGAAATCTGTTCGGCTACGCTCTTCATGGGAGCCGACCCGGCGCTCATTGTCAGTAACTCGATTTTTGGCGACGGGGCAGCCGCGGCCCTGGTCGAGGCAGCCGATGGCCCGGCCGGCGACGCCGGCAACGGGGCGGACGCCGGCGACGGGGCAGACCGTAAGGCAGATGGCCACGCCAAAGTGCGGCCGGTGCTGGTGGAGATGGTATCCGGCGTGTATCCCCAGTATCGGGAAGAGCTGCGATACCGGAGCGAGGGCGGCCGCCTGCGAAACGTGCTGACTCGCTTGGTTCCGCCCATTGCCGCCCGGACTGCTCAGGATGTCACTCGTCGCCTGCTCAAGCAGTGCGGGCTGGGCATGTCCGACATCAACTGGTGGATTGTGCACCCAGCCGGCACGCTGGTGCTCGACCATGTGGCCGAAAAGCTGGAGTTGCCGCAACAGGCGCTCGCCGAGAGCCACGGCGTCTTCCGCGATTATGGCAACATGAGCTCGCCCTCGGTCCTGTTCGTGCTCAGGCGACTGATGGATTCAGGACGCGTGCGGCAGGGCCAGCGGGGGCTGATGCTGGCTTTCGGCGCAGGCTTCACGGCATACGCAGGGTTGCTCGAATTTGTAACTGATTGACGTCGCGGCAGGCGCTTCGGGCTTCATCGGCCCTGGGCATGAGCTCTGCAACAAAACCATGATGCAACAAAAAGCGCCACAAGTCCGTATGCTGGACCTGTGGCGCTTTGGGATTATATGGCGGAGAGACGGGGATTCGAACCCCGGGTACCCCGAAGAGTACACACGCTTTCCAAGCGTGCCCGTTCGGCCGCTCCGGCATCTCTCCGCACTTCTGCGAGCAACAAGTATAACAATTCCTGGCGGCAGGGCAACAACCACACTACAGGCCTTGCCTGCGACTGCCAAGTTATTTGCGGCCGAGCATGTCCAGGGCCTTCTGGGCGACGTTTTCGGCTGCCAGGCCGAAAATCTTCATCAGCTCCCAGGGCTCCCCGCTCTCGCCGAAAGTATCGGGCACGCCCATCATCTCCAGCTTCAGCGGCTGGGCCGAATCCTTGCGTCCGCGGAGCGCCGCCCCGGCAATCTGGTTGCCGAAGCCGCCCACCTGGTGCTCTTCAACCGTCAGTATGGCGCCCGTCTCCTCGGCTGCTGCAACAATTGCGGCTGTGTCCAAAGGCTTTATGGTGTGCATGTTGATGACCCGCACCTCCAGGCCGTACTCTTCCTTCAGAATCCAGGCCGCACGCATGCATTCGGCCAGCAGCGGCCCATTGCTGATTATGGTGATCTGCTCGCGCTCGTTGACGTGAGCGGAGGCCAGGCGAGTCTCGAAGGCGTCCTTAAAGTTCTCGTGCGACCGCCGGTAGCGGATGACGTTGGCCTTGCCCCACTCGTAGGGCGTGTTTTCGTCGGTCACGACCGGCGTGGCTTCGCGAGCAAATCGCATGTATACCGGACCCTCGACCTCCAGCAGGGCGGTGATCGTGGCCCGCTGCGATTCCACCGAGTCGCACGGGGCGCACAGGTTCATGTTCGGCAGAATGCTCATCAGGGCAATCTCTTCCAGGGCCTGGTGCGTGGCGCCGTCGGGCCCCACGCTGATGCCGCCATGGGCCCCGGCAATCTTGACGTTAAGGTCGCCGTAGCAGATGGTGGTGCGAATCTGGTCCCAGGGGCGACCGCTGGCGAAGACGCCATAGGTGCCGGCCACCGGAATTTTGCCTTCCTTGGCCAGACCGGCAGCCACCTGCATCATGTTCTGCTCGGCAATGCCCACGCTGAAGACCCGCTTGCTGCGCGAGGCGTCCGCTTTTTCGAAGTCGGTAATCTTGATCGAATCGCTGATGTCGGCGTGCAGGGTGACAACGCGCTCGTCCTTGCCCGCCTCGGCCAGGCCGCGGCCAAAGCCCGCCCGCGTGGCGTCCATCTTGACCTTCATGGCCGGCGCCTGGTTCCACCAGTAGTTGTTCTTGAAGACCGGGACCATGGCGTCGATGCGCTTGTTGACCGCCGCCTGGTACTGGTCGGCCTTGCTCAGCAACTCCTGCACCCGCTGCGGCGTCAGTTCGGGCACCTGCAACTCGTCCACCGCCTGCTGAAGCTGCTCGATGCTGCCGGTCGCCTTGCCGTGCCAGCCGGCCACGTTTTCCATAAACGAGACGCCCTTGCCCTTGAAGGTGCTGGCGATGATGGCCGTCGGCTGCCCCTTGTGGCTGCGTGCCTGGTCCATTGCATCATGAATCTGCTGCGG
>JAWLHX010000023.1:16919-55332 GCA_041690105.1 Phycisphaerae bacterium | reverse complement strand
TCGTTCGCCCCTTTCTTGCCTAAGGATGTCTGACACCATTCCTCTCGGCAAAAAGGGGCTCTTTTATTAAGATGACTTCTGACTTAGTTAATGGCGTTGCATGGCACCCGGCATGCAGACGAAGGATTACTTCAACTACAATAGTGTGTTTGAACGAACAGGCAAGAACTCGGGCGGCGTCCCTGGACTGGATTTCTGAGGTAGGATGATGACAGACAACACCAAGCATGTAGAAGAATATGCGATCAGAAAGCTGGCGATTCTGGGTGTACATGGATTCTCGCAACCTACGGCAAAAAGGGAGAAGTGGAGCACCACTGTTTCTAGCTTGTCCTCCGATATTGCCATTGAAGTGGAACTGGATTGGCGAGAACTGGACGTGTTTGTCCTTGTGACAGCTTTATCGGATGGTGCTCTTCCTTATGGATATTACGTTTCAGGGGGAAAGAAATGTCGCATTCATCTGGAAAAAGTTCTGAAGGGCGGTTGTGCAATCAGCGAGGCTGAAATACGGAATTCTTTGAAGAAGCCGCCCCCTCGTTCGAAAAAAGATGAAACGACCATGAAGAGCCGTGTGGATGACTACATGCGGTTGCTGGAGCAGCATATCTCGACGATCAAGGAGCAGGGGCTTAGAGTGTTTGAATGATGGCATGATTATGATTCGCAAATTGACACCTGCATGGATGCTAGCACTTGCCGGGAGCCTTCTGCTTCCGCTGGTCAGCGTCTTCGCAGTCTCAGGTACGACGTACGACACGCCATCTACGACTACGACGGCGGGTGGCATGGCCACCCTTGGCTGGCTATGATGAATCCACTGTCTTTCCCGGCTCGCTGTTTTCCTTCTTCCAACACCATCCACACGCGCCTCGGCGCCCTCAGCAACACCGTTCGCGCCCTTCGCTTGTGACAGCCGGCTATGTATGTTAGAATCATGCCCTGCGGCTCGAGCGGCGCAACTGATGTGCTGCCGGCGTCGCCTGTACCAGTCTTTAATCCGAAAGTGCCTGCCATGAACGCTGATAATCGTAACGCCCCCGCGCAGCCACCGGCCGCCATTGAGCAATTGCCTGTTGACGCCCGGCCCGGGCTGCTGGCCCTGTCCGAAAAACTGACGGCCGACCTGGAAGACAACCTGCACTCGCTGACGGTGGTCGGCAGCGTGCTTACGGCCGATTACCGGCCTGGCAAGAGCGACATTAACACGCTGCTGATTGTCGGCCGGCGCAGCCACAAGCTGCTTAAGCAGTTGTCGGGCTACGGCACGAGCCTGAGCCGCTACCGCCTGCGGGCTCCGCTGGTCATGACCGAGGAGTACATTGCCCGCTCGCTCGACGTCTTCCCCATCGAGTTCCTGGACTTTCAGCTCAACCATCTCACGCTGCTGGGGGCCGACCCGCTGGCCGGCGTCGAGTTCCGCCCCGAGGACGTGCGGGCCCAGTGCGAGCGCGAGCTGAAGGTGGCCCTGATGACTTTGCGGCAAGGCTACATAAGCGCCGCCGGGCAGAATAAGCTTGTGGGCGAGTTGCTGCTGGCCTCGCTCGGGCAGATGCTGCCGACCCTGCGGGCCGTGCTCTACCTGCACGGTCATTCGCGGCAACCGACGGCCCTTGATACCTTTGAACTGGCCGCCCGACACCTAGGCATTGCGACCGAGACCATGGCCGAGTTGTGGCAACTGCGTCGCAGCGGACGCAAAATGGCCGCCGGCAGTATCGACCCGATGTTCGAATCGCTTTACCAGGCGGTCGACGAGCTTTCGCGGCAAGTGGACAGCCATGGCGAGGTAACCTGATGGACTTCCAGAAGATGCTTCCCATCGGCATACTCATCTTTTTCCTGCTGATTCTCGGCCTGGGCCTGCTGATGCATTTTTCCGATGTCTCCGCTCCGCCGCCGCAATATACCGGCAGCCAGGAGGTTGAGCCTGCTCCGCAAACTTACGTTGCTGACCGGGCGGGCGTACTGTCGGATGGCGAGGAGACGCGCCTGCTGGCCCTGCTGGGCGAACTGGAGCGTAAGACCAACGCCCGCATGATAGTGCTGACCCTGCCGACAATTGGCGGCGATTCGATTGAGGATTACCTCATCCGCCGGGCCGAGCGCTGGAAATTCGGCCAGAATCAGCAGGGCGCCAGCCTCATTCTGGCCATCGTGCTGGATAGCCGACAGTGGCGGGTGGAGGTCGGCAACGATCTGGCGGGCATCATGACCGACATCGAGGCCAACCGCATAGCCCAGGCCGAGATGGTGCCGCAACTGCGACAGGGCAACTATGGCCAGGCGCTCATCAATGCTTCGGAGGCCATCGCCACCGACATTGCCGCCGATAGCGGGGCGGAGCTTGACTCCGTTCTGGGGCAGCCGAAGCCGGCCCGGCCGGGGCGCAGGCAGGAAACCCCCGCCTGGAGCGGATGCGTGTGCATGGCGGCCATTGCCTTCATTATTTTCATACTCTCCAACCGTCGCGGTGGAGGCGGCGGTGGTGGTGGCCGCCGGATGGCCGGAGGCTTGTTCTGGGGAATGATGCTCGCCAGCATGCTTGGAGGCGGACGCCGCGGCGGTGGCTTTGGCGGCGGGTTCGGCGGAGGCGGAGGCGGTGGTGGAGGCTTCGGCGGATTTGGCGGCGGCGGTGGCGGCGGATTCAGTGGCGGCGGTGCGAGCGGCAGTTGGTAGTCAGGTCGCAGACAATATAATTTGTCCGGCAGACATTGCGGCTCGCTGAGGCTCTGGCGGCCGCGGCAGCATCACAAATAATAGGAGAGAGAAAAATGCCACGCTGGTTGATGATACTTCTGGTTATTCTGGCAATGCTGGCGGTGATTGTCATGGTGGTGGTCTTTTCCTTCATCGGCCAGTACAACAAGGTCATAGCTCTGAACGAGAACGTCAAGAGCGCCTGGGGCAATGTCGATACCACGCTGCAACTGCGCTACGACCTTATCCCCAACATGGTTGAAGTTGCCCGCTCCTATGCCGAGCACGAACGCGAGGTGTTCGAGAACATCGCCGAAGCCCGCACCCGCTACTTCCAAGCCCAGACTCCGGAGGAGAAGATTGAGGCCGCCCCCGGCGTGGAGCGGGCCCTGTCGCGACTGTTGATGCTGCAGGAACAGTACCCCCAACTGAGGGCCAGCGAACCCTTCCGCGACCTTATGGTCACGCTATCCGGCACCGAAAATCGCATTAACGTGGCCCGTCAGCGCTACAACGAAGCCGTGCGGCAACTCAACAGTTACGTCAACAGCTTCTTCGGCCGCATAGTGGCCGCCTGGGCAGGGGTAGACGAAGCCGAGTACTTCGAGATTCAGCCTGCCGCCCGCGAGGCCCCACGAGTAGACATGAGCCCGCGCAACCAATCGCCGCAAACCACCCCCACCCCACAGGACGAACCGCCGATGCCGGCACCCGCCCCACAGGACGCCCCGCCGGCACCTGGCACGCAGGACGAACCACGCCCTGCGCCTGGTGCTGAATAGCCGTCGCCCAGAGCAATCTGCAAGGATTGTGCTGCCGATGTGCCGTCGCCGTTACCGTTGTCGTTGCCGTTGAAGCCCCCGGCACTGCCGGGGGATCGAATTGCCAGAAACCTTGGGTGGCATGGTCTGCCTTGGCAGACCATGAACAATTCGCCCCCGCACCGCCAACACCCACAAACAAATTTGTGGCTGGCACCCAAGGCCAAGCATGCACGTAACGCTTGCCCCTTGATTACATTGCCATTACAATAGCCCTAAAGATTTTCAGATAAGTGTTTCGAGCTGTCGAGCATCTGAAATGGGGACCACAATGAAGAAAGCTCTCTTTCTTGCTCTGGCCGTCACCTGCTTTGTGCCGGCATCGTGCTCAAACTCGCCTACTGGCACGCCGGCCGCTTCGTCAGATGCCCACGTCAGGCAGGTGCTGGTCGAGGATCAGGGTCTATTCACGGACCTCGGACTTGAGGCGGTGTGTTTCGAGGTCCAGGGCCGGCAGGATCAGAAGATTACTGTCTGGCTGGAAACGTATGTTAACGGCCAGCTGGCCGATCATCTCACTTTCGGTCAATTCTTTATCCCTGGCACGGGCGGAGTGGTCAAGCAGAAGTTCAGGTTTACACGCCTTCGGGACCCCAGAGAAGCTGAAGGCGGCAGGGATAGGGTAGCTTTGAGGTTATGCTCATCATCGCTCCAGATGCAACCTATCTGGATCAGCAATCCAATGGCGTCGATGCGATCCGTAAGCCAAAGTTTCTCTTCCGTCGATAACTTATCGGCTGGCGAAACATATACCGTCTGGCGACTTGTGGCCACGGACGGAGACAATTACCGCGTGGGCACACCCGATGCGGACATGACGAATCCGATGGTGATGTATATCAAATGCCGAATGGATTATCCTGCAATGCAGAGACAGGCATCAGAATCTGGCGCGTTTTCTGGTCTGCCTCCCGACACAAGATAGAATTGGTGCTGGATGCCATGATCTGCCGCTTGACGAGGAACTTGACGGTCGGCTGCGATGGTGGCGGGGCGCAAACAATGGCGAGGGCAAGACGTGGCTTTTGCACGTTGCAGAATACCAGACTCGCCCCCGCCACAGGGAGGTCATATCAGCCAAGGCTCTGGACGTCATTCACTGCTGACGGTGCGTCCAAGGCGGCCCGAAAGGGCGGTGAATACGTCGCGGTTGAAGACGCTGTCCCAGCCCGGCACCCAATAGCCATTGCGGTCCAGCCACTGAGCATCGGTCTTGATGTCGATCTTCCGGGGGTCTTTTACGTCCGGATATTTTACCGTCAGGCGGCCACGGTAACGGTTGAACGAACCCCCGCTGATGCCGTAGGTCCAGGCCGTACGCAGGTATCCGCTGTCCTTGTCCATAATCTCGATATCGTAATCGCGGGCAATGGTGTCAACAGTCTTCTGCCAGGCTACATCGTACTGGTTTATGGTCGCGGGGTTCAGCTCCATCGACTTCCAGCCCGCCCCCTGCCCCTTCACAAAAGTGCTGGGCGCACAACCCACTGCCAGAAAAACTACCGCACAAAGTAAGGCCCCAACCGCCAGATGCTTGCTCATGATGCAATCCTTTCGTCCATAGCACATAGTTTTAGTCACCAGACAACGCCACACACTATGCACCGATTACTAATAACTTTCAATACTCTTTTTAGATTGATTATGAGAAGTCAGGTAAGCACCGGCTGTTTCACTCCTGCCACCCGCCCTGAGCCTGTCGAAGGGCTTGACGGGGAAGGATGTCGCCGGCACATGCCGGAGACAGGTCAGGGGCTGCCGTTGCCGTTGCCGTTGCCGTTGCCGTTGCCGTTGCCGTTGCCGTTGCCGTTGCCGTTGCCGTTGCCGTTGCCGTTGCCGTGGCCGTTGCCGTTGCCGTGGCCGTTGAAGCCCCCGGCACTGCCGGGGGATCGAATCGCCAGAAACCTGGGTGGCACGGCTTGCCTTGGCCGTGAACAATTCGCCATCCGGACCACCATCACCCATGACCCGGCATGCACATAATAACAATCATGCCTGCGGAGCAGGCATGGCACCCGGCATGTCGCTGGGCAGTGCCCGGGGCTTTCAACAACAAAAACTCCGTCAGTTCGTCAACCGCCTGCCCTGTCCATCAAACCTTACGCAGCGCTCGGTGCGGGCTTCTACGCGATCCATGATCGGCCGGTAGCCTGTGCCCGGTTTGTCGCTAACGGTGAAGGTGCCGTCGGGGGCCAGCACAAGCTCGGGGTCGGTCAGGTCCTCGGTGTAGAATTTTGATGAAGGGAAGATGTCGCCCGGATAAGTGAAGCCCGGCATGGAGGCCAGCTCCAGGCACAGGCCGCCGCCGATGCTGCTTTCGAGCATGCCGCCAACCCAGGCCGGCATGCCGGCCTCACGGGCCAGCTTCTCAATCTTCAGGGCGTTGGTAAAGCCGCCCACGCGGCCAAACTTCACGTTGATTACGCGGCACGACCCGAGCCGCAGGGCCAGCTCGAATTGCCGCACATCGTTGACCGACTCATCCAGGCAGATTGGCGTCTCGAGCTGCTTCTGCAGGTCGGCATGCTCCACCAGATCGGTATGAAACAGCGGCTGCTCGAACATGGCCAGCCCATACTTGTCCATCTCCTTCAGTCGCGGCAAATCGTCGGGCAGGCGGTAGCAGCTGTTGCAGTCCACGTGGAAGGTCAGCCCGGGCCAGGTCGTGCGGACGGCCCGCACCACCTCGACATCCCAGGCGTGCGACACCTTCAGCTTGATGCGCTTGTGGCCGGCGTCGATGGCCCGCTGAATCTTGCCCAGCAGGGTGTCAATCGACAGGTCGATGCCGAAATCCGCTCCAGCCTCAACCGTGCGCCGCGTGCCGCCCCACAACTCGTGCAGCGGCTTGCCCTGACTATGGGCCAGGTGATCCCATAAGACGCCGTCCAGCACACCCTTGGCAAACGGATTGCCGCGAAACACACTTAATATCTCCGGCACCTGCGAGGGGTGCTCCGGCAGATGCTCCAGCAGGTAGGGCACCAGGAATTCCGTCAGTACCACGAACACGCCCGGGGCGCACTCGGGCGAGTAGGTGGGAGCGTGCAGCGGACTGGTCTCGGCCCAGCCCTCCACGCCGTCGGCCACCAGGTGCACGATGATGGAGTGAATCTGGGTATCGATACCGTAACTGGTCCGCCACGGATCCTTGAGCGGCAGACGAACGTAGCGCACTTCCAGCAGGTCGATTTTCATTGATGGTGCTCCACTGTTGCCTAGTCGAATTTGATTGGGCTGTCGTCGTGGCGCGGCCTGGTTTTGGTTGCCGGCAGCTGATCGCGGGCGTCTGCAACCTCGAACCGGGCCTGCTCAACGGGCACGGCACTGGCAGCGCGATCAAGAGCGGCCTGTCGCTTCTTCTGAATCCACGGCCAAAGCAGTATGGCCAGGCCGGCCAGTGCCATGACGGCCCCGCCCGCGGTGCCGCCAACAGCCGCCAGCAGCGAAGCCGGCTTGCGACCTACCTCAAGTATGTAGCAGCGTTCGAGGTCGGTGCCAACGTAGCTGTCCCGGAGCAACTTCTTATCCTCCCAGTCCATCGACTCCACCCCCGTTACAAGCAGTCCCTGCAGCGTGGTCCGGTCCAGCAGTTGCGTCAGATGGTCGTCGCTGCGCACATTATTGAACTTCAGCAGCAGACGGATGTCCTTGGCCTCAATCTCCTGCTGGCCCTCTCCCTCCGTCCGGGGCATGGCCGCAATGTACAGGTACTTGTAGGGCCCGGTGTAGTTCTGACTGGTGACGGGGCGCGCGGTCGTATAAACAATGTACTCGCCACTACAGAAGTCGGTCAGGACTATGTGCCTGTTCTTCGGCGGCCCATCGTCCGTCAGTTGCTTACAAGTTACCAGGGCCGGCTCTTTGGATGACTGCGAAGCCAACACAATCTCCTTGCCCTGCCACACTCCGACAACAAACCCCGCTATCATCAGGCCGATGGCGATTCGCAATGACAATGCATTACTCCTTTCCTCAATAGAAGTGCTCCATGTTCCGATGGACGCCTGGGCTGCCGCTTCTAATCCTGACTTGAAAGAGCTACTTAACAGCGGCCTCAAACATGATAATACTTGGTAAGATGCAAATACAAGAGGATTTCCCCGGCCGCCCGCTGCGTTTAACTCCCGGCCCCGAAACGGGGAAAACCGTAACCACCTGCCGCACGATAGGGGTTATAATCAAACCCTGAGGGGCAGCCTACAGGGCAAGGCCCCTTTGGGACTTGTGTTGACAACAGGATTATGACACCACGCGCTAAGGAGAGATGAAAATGGCAGAGCAGGAACCGAAAACCGTCACCATGGAAGGCAACAAGCTTACACTTCGCGGCCCGCTGGCAAAAGCCGGCGACAAGGCCCCGGACTTCACCGTGGTTACGCAGGAGTTCAAGCCGGTCAAGCTGTCGGATTTTGCCGGCAAAACCGTGCTGATAAACGCCGTCCCCAGCCTGGATACGAGCGTGTGCGCCCTGTCGGCCAAGCGCTTTAACGAGGTGGCCGAGACTCTGCCCGAGGGCGTCGAGGTGCTGACCATCAGCGAAGATTTGCCCTTTGCCCAGAACCGCTTCTGCGGGGCCGAGAACATCACCAAAATCCGCGTGCTGTCCGATAGCGTGCAGCGCGACTTCGGCCAGAAGTTCGGCATCCTCCTGAACGAGGTCGGACTGCTGGCCCGCAGCATCTGGATTATCGACCCCGAGGGCCGCATCAAGTACAGGCAGTTGGTGCCGGAGCTGACCAACCATCCGAATTACGACGAGGCCCTGGCCCAGCTCAAGCAATAAGATTTCGCAGCTCAGTTGGTCGGCAGGACCGCATTTTCCTGCCCCCGCCCTGCTCTGCAGAATATGGAGGTTTTTTATGTCTGACGAACCGACGACCGAGCAGCAGCATGACGGCGCCGGCAGCGTCGAAGAAATTGAAACACCATGCGGACTTACCTCCTGCGGCGAAGAAATCAAGGAGGAGATAACGCGGCCCTCGTGCCTGGAGTGTGTCGAGAAACATCTAGGCTCCGCCCTGGTGCTGATGACGGAGTGTCGCAACGGTTACCCGCACCGACTGCTGGCCATCGGCCACCTGCACGAGGCCGAAGACGAATCGCAACAATGGCCGGAGCTTCATGCCATGGTCCGCCAGGTCCGCAAGGATTTTCAGCAGCACAACAAGACTCCCAACTACGAGCGGCTGGCCGAACTGATCGAGCAGGTGAAGTCATCAGGCACCTGAGGCGTGCAGCGATTGGACTTGCGGATTGCGAGTAACAAATTGTTGGAATGAATTGCTGCGGCCCGCAGATTGCCGCGGCTGGTGAATTGCCGATGATTTCGGCAGAGGGCGGGCGCTTCTGAGGGGAAAGCGCCTGCCTTCATTTTTGCCCGGAGCTGAGCCGCCCGCGCCCACGCATCTCGCACCCGGCCCGTCACCGGTCTGCCCTGCTCTCTTCCCGCCACAATCATTCGTCATCGGGCAGCACTGCCGGCAAGGCTGGCTCCATGTCTGGGGGGCTCCCAATCATGGCAGATATCCGTCTGGCACGATGTGCGTGGAGTGGGTACAATGCGCCGGGAAGGTTGAGCGGGCGGGCAACAGTTATGCCTGTTATGACCGAACCAACTCAAGCGCCCTGAAACTCTGCGAGGTGACACACTGGCCGATCATCTGTGCGTAACAGCAGGGGAGGAACGTGATCATGAGACTGCTTGTCTGGTGTTTGATACTTGCCGCAGGCGCGAGCGCGGGCTGTGTCGGTTCGTCATCGCATAATTCCAGTGGCAGCGAATTTGCCGGTGTGCCCGCCCGGGCGGTTGAGACCTGGGAGAAGATACGGGCTCTTGAGACGCCTATGGAGTACCATGAGTACGATTTGACCTATGGCTATTGGCTGACGTTGATGGTCGATGGGGAGGCTATACTGGTCGAATATCTGAACGAAGGTTTTGACGAGAAGGGGCTGGAGTTCATTGTCGACCAGTTCGGCCGACACGGAGCACAGGCCGACATGCGACTGATGCTGGCCTGCGGCCGGCTGATGTTGCCAGACCAGGTCCAACTGGAGGCCAGCGACGATGCTATCCAGCGGGCACTTGGCACCTCGGCTGCAAACTGGCGCCGGGCCAGCGACATCGTCTGCCGCTTTCAGATACGGCGATTGATGGCCGACGAAGCACTTCGTACCCGCTATTATCGTTTCGCCGTCTGGTCAAAAATGTTTATTGCGCCGGATGTATTGAAACTACACGGGCATGTTGTCAGGACTAATCCTGATGTACAGAGCCGCGGCTACTGGTGGCACGCACGTAGCTTCCTGCTTCTGGCTCATGCTACCGGCAGTCTGGACTTGCTGCGGGCGGGCAGTCCCGACGAGTGGGGCCGGATTTATCCTTTCTGGCGGTCATGGTTTTTTGAGGAAGGGGACAAGCTGGTTTTCGATACTCCGTCGCTCACGTGGAGACTGCCGGTCGATGGCCCGAATTGTTATAACGCGGAGGAGCGGAAGGCTCAGCGGGAGTGGCTTACCCGTGGCTATCATCAAGGCCATCTGATTGCATGGCCGTTTGAAGACTGGCAGGGCGTGCCGCCACCTGATCATCAGTTGCTGCCGGTGGGTCTGGAAAATGCATATGCTGTGACGGATTAATGGCGGTCGTAGCATATGCGTCAGTTCGTCGCGTGGGTTCTGTTGTGGGTTTCTTTGCCTGGGAGAGATAACGGATGAATAAGCATCGCTGGGGTTTGATAATGGTGCTGCTGGTGCCGGTGCTGGTTGGCGGGTGCGCTTCCGGGGCCGGCAATGGCCGGTCGTGCGATCCCTTCTGCCTGTTGCGGCACGACCTGCAGAGAATCTGGCCGGCCATTACCGATACCAGCGCCCTGCAGCGCGATTGCCGGGCCATCGGCTCGACGATCACCGACACGAGCGACTTTCAGAAAACCGTCAGCGCCATATGCCCGCCCGACCTCGACACCACCGACCTGCAAAACGATTGCCGGGCCATCGGCTCCACCGCCTGCGATACCTCGGACCTGCAACAAACCCTGGCCGACATGCACGAGGCCATCTGGTGCCCGCGGTGCCCGAGCGAGTACTGAGCACGGTGCCGCCACATACCGAGGGCCGGTGCCATGGTCTGACGAAGTCAGGCCATGATGCCCCCCCCGAAAGTCAGCCTGACGGTGCTGCCGTCACACAGCCGTGGCCTGGCTTACCCTTCGCTGCCACTTGAGGTCAAACCAGACAGCCACCACATACCGAGGGCCGAAAGCTATTATAGCCTCCGGCCCTCGCTGTTAGATTCGATGATCAACATTAACCGCCGCTGCACCGGCTTACTTTGCCGCACGGTCACGCGAGCGGCGCTTGCGGGCCAGCAGTCCGGCCAGGCCCAGGCCCATGAGGGCCATGGTGGCAGGCTCGGGTACTACGCTGTCGGGCACCAGCACGTGGTTATCAACACTGCCGTCGCTGATGGCTACGAGCGGATCGGCGGCAGCGAGTCCGGAGTTCCATACCTGGTTTATAATCGGCCCGCCGCACTTGGCGTAGAAGTCGCCCCAGACGGGCACGCGGTAGGAGTTGAATTCCAGCGTGGCCACCAGGCCGGTCATCTCATCAAACTTTATGCCATAGACCGGAGCGGGGATGTCGGGATTGCCGTTGGCCGAGTCGAAGGTGTTGACTTCGGTGCCGCCAAACGGTCCGCTGGCATTATAGAAGTCGGCGGCGGTAAAGTTCGGCGAGACTTCGACGATGGCGTGGCTGATGTCCGCCCGCGGCACGGTCAGAGTGTACTGGTAATTCCAATGGGTGCCAAAGTCGGTGACGGTCCACTCCAGGGTGGAGCCATCGGAGAGCCAGTATGCGGTTCCATCCAGTCCGCCATCGGTTGTCGAAAGAGCGCCGCTATAACTGATGGCGGCCATTGCCGGGGCGGATGCGACCAGAGCTACGATGACTGCAAGAAGGGTTGCGGCAAAGCATGTGGTTCTGCGGAATGTATTGTTCATGGTGCGACTCCTGTAGACGACAAGTTCGTTCTTCCCTGACACTTCACAATTGCGATACGGATTGCGGCCGGCGCAGCTCGACCGGAGGCCCTCGGAGCAAGCACCGAGCCGCATAATCAATCCCGTGCGATACGGCCCGGTTTGACAGTTTTACGATAGAGCTTTGGACTGAGATTAATTTGCATCCAGGATTAAAGGCGTGGTCTTCTCCCCGAGTAACTCTCTAGCTGCGCGATTCACCATAATAAATACACCAGGGAATTGCCGAAGTCAAACGGCCGCCGCGGCAGTGGCGCGTTGCCACCTGCTGCTGGTGCGCTCGATGGTAGACGTAACTTTGCCTGGCGCAGCAGTTTATGGCTTGCGCAGGGGCGGCATATGACGGCCGGCGGTACATTTGACAAATCGGCAGCCGCGGCAGGACAGTTTAAGAGGGCGGGGAGATGAAGGAAAACTTCAACGGCGTCGCCGGGCAGTGCGGGGGCTCTCGAAAAGGGGGGCAACAGCCGTCGATGAGCGTTCTGGCTTTGCAGGTCACGGATTCTCCTTTCGGGGTTGAGATGCTAGGGGCACAGTATATCATGACGGGGCGGGCGGGGCATGCCGTGGGATGGACGACAATGGCGAGATGGGAAGTGAGATGAAAGATACGGTGGCGAGCGAGAGTGCGGGCGAGGTCGGGGCGGCCGATGTGCTGCAGACGTTGCGGCAGGTGTTCGGCTACGGGCAGTTCCGGCCGAATCAGCGTGAGATCATCGAGCAGGTGCTGGGTGGGCGCGACGTTTTCGGCGTGATGGCCACGGGCGGTGGCAAGTCGCTCTGCTATCAATTGCCGGCGGTGATGCTGCCGGGGACAGCGGTGGTGATCAGCCCGCTCATTTCGCTGATGAAGGACCAGGTTGATGCGGCGCGGGCCAACGGCATTGCGGCGGCGGTGCTGAACAGTTCGCTGACGCCGGAGGAGCGCGGGCAGGTGCTGCACGATCTGCGTCAGGAGAAACTGAAGCTGGTTTACCTGGCGCCGGAACGTCTGGCGATGGATGGCTTTCTGGATCAGTTGGCCGAGACTCGCGTGTCGCTCTTCTGTGTCGACGAGGCCCACTGCATCAGCGAGTGGGGTCATGATTTCCGGCCGGATTATCTGAAGCTGTCGGGGGTTGCGGAGCGTTTTCCGCGGACGCCGGTGGTGGCCTTCACGGCCACGGCGACCGAGACGGTGCAGGCGGACATCATCCGGCGGCTCGGCCTTCGCCAGCCGTTTGTGGTGCGGGCGACGTTCAACCGGCCGAACCTGTACCTGGAGGTGCAGCGCAAGAGCGACGTCAATCAGCAGGTGCGGCGCTTTGTGGAGGAACATGCGGGGCAGCCTGGGATTATCTACCGGCGAACGCGGAGCAGCGTTGAGGAGACGGCGGCCTTTCTGCGGGAGCAGGGCATTGGGGCGGCGGCGTATCATGCCGGGCTGGATGACGCGTGCCGGGCGGGCGTGCAGGATGACTTCAAGCACGATCGGACGGCGGTCATCGTGGCCACGGTGGCCTTTGGTATGGGCATCGACAAGCCGGACATCCGCTATGTGCTGCACGCCGACCTGCCGAAGAATATCGAGAGCTATTACCAGGAGATCGGGCGTGCGGGTCGCGACGGCGATGCGGCCCATTGCGTGCTTTACTTCAGCCGCAGCGATGTGCCGAAGGTGCGTTTTTTCATCGACCAGTGCGAGGATGCAGCGCAGCAGCAGGTGGCCTTGGAGAAGCTGAGGCAGATGGTTGGCTTTGCTTCGCATAATGTCTGCCGCCGACGGCAGATGCTTGCTTACTTCGGGCAGCGGTACGAAGAGGAGAACTGCGGGGCGTGCGATATCTGCCGCGGCGAGGCCGAGCAGGTAGACGCGACGGTCGACGCCCAGAAGCTGCTTTCGGCCATGGCCCGGACGCAGGAGCGATTCGGCTCGACGCACATAATTGATATTGTCGTGGGGGCCAACACGGATCGGATCCGTCAGCGTGGTCACGATCAGCTGAAGACTTACGGTGTGGGTAGCGACAAGAAGCGCAGCCACTGGCTGGGTTTGCTGCACGACCTGCTGGCGCAGGAACTGATTGTGCAGGAGGGGGATCAGTATCCTGTGCTGAAGATAAGTGCGTCGGGGCGCGAGGTGCTGACCGGCGGGCGGGAGGTGACGATTCTGCGACGGACGGCCCCGCGGGCGGCGGAGCGGAGACGCAAGGCCGAGGGTGAGGCGCCATACGACGAGCAGCTTTTCGACAAGTTGCGGCAACTGCGGATGCGGCTGGCGAGGGGCCGGGGTCTGCCGCCATTCATGATCTTCAGCGACCGCACGCTGCGCGACATGTCGCGTCGAAAGCCTGGGAGTCCGGCGGAGATGATGCAAGTGACGGGGGTCGGTCAGGCCAAGCTGACGCAATATGGGGATGAGTTTCTTGAGGAGATTGCGCGGTTTGGGGTAGATTCGGTGTAAGGTGATGAGTGATGGTTTCCTTTGGGCAGGGAGGCACCCGCGGGGACGACAGCAACAACAACGGCAACACCCCCATCGGCCCTTCGGGCCACTTCCCCCGTCAAGGGGGAAGGGTTACGACGACGGCAACGGCGACACCCTCATCCGGCCCTTCGGGCCACCTTCCCCCGTCAAGCCCTTCGACGGGCTCAGGGCGGGTGGGAAGGGTAACGGCGACAGAAGAAACGCATCCCCAACGGCGGTGCCGGGGGAGATTCGGCGGTTAATCAGAACTGGCTTCGTTGCTGACTGCGGCATTTGTGGACTGCATGCCGTAGAACCATGGCCGGGATTCTTCAGGCAATCCTGCTGCGACACGCGGCTTGCCTTCGCGGCCAGCGGCATCCCAGCCTATCATGTACAGCGCTTCGTGATAAGTGAGCGGGTAAATGCGCGGTCCCCACCGATTGCCTATCTCCAGTGCACCAGCAATGAAAGGAAACGCTGCATATAGTGTGAGCAATGTCAGCAATCCCATCGCGAGCATCCGCCAGAATCTGTTCATGCCAATTCTCCTGTTGCGTACCCCCGGTGTGGAAAACGGCATCCCCCGGCAGTGCCGGGGGCTTTAACGGCAGCGGCGACGGCGACGACAACGGCGACGACAACGACAACGGCAACACCCCCATCGGCCCTTCGGGCCACTTCCCCCGTCAAGGGGGAAGGGTTACGGCAACTATCCCTCGGCGGTGCCGGGGGCTATAGAGAAGAAGCGACAACCACGGCAGTCGTGGGCAGCAGCCAGCATTACAGATCATCCAAACAGCGGCCGGCCCAGAGTTTTTCTTCGTTGCCGGGGCGGATGAGGCTCTGGGCGAAGGTGGTCAGGTTGGCCATCAGTTTCTGGGCTATCTGCGACTTGTTGTTCAGCAATTTCAGCGTGCAGGTGATGATGTGCCCGGCTCCGAGCGGGATGACGTCCAGGCACGATCCCCAGAAGTAGACGTCGGGCCCGGTCCACATGTGGGCGAAGAGCGTGCCGCTGATGATGTCGCCGCCATTGGCCAGCACATCGTAGGGGTTGTGGAAGTGCTGGGGTTGAACCGGCAGGTACTCGTAGTCCATGATGCCCTTGCTTGGCAGGCCGCGGAAGAGCGGATGACTCTGCATGTAGACGCAGTTTCGCATGACCGCCTGGCGGCGGATGGGCTTATCCAGCAGATACCACCAGAAGAGCGGCCATGGTTGCTCCAGCAGCACCAGCACGCCGCCGGCCTTTACTATCCGGCGGGCGGCGCCCAGGTACTCCTCGACCAGCACCGGGTGCGAGTCGGCGTCCATGGCGAAAAAGTTCACGCGGTCCTTCTGGCGGTAATTGTTGCCAACCTTGTGGGCTCGCAGGCCATGGGCGGCAAGGGCCTCGGGGAGTTTGCCGGTGAGGTCGAAGACTGAGACGTCCTCCACCTTGCGGGCCGGCGGGGGCAGCACGGTGAAGGTCATGTTGTTGCGGCAGATATCTTTGCCGTCGGCGCTGAGTGTGGCCTGCATAACGTAGCGGCCGGGCGATTGCGGGGCTGCGATTTTCTCATTCAGGATGCGATCGGCCCAGCTGCGGGCGGCGAGGGTTTTGCGGAATGTCTGGACGGTTTTGCCGCTGCGGGTTCTCAGTTCGATAGTGGCATCGTAACGGGTGCCGGTCTGGTCCTCGTTGATCAGCCATGTCTGCAGCGTTATCTTCTCGCCTGGGCGGACGGTCCGGGGGTCGAGGAAGGGGGTGATCCAGGGCGTGCGGCTGGCCTCGGTAATGCCCTTGAAGATGCGCTTGGGATTTCGCCACAGGTCGGTTGCGCCGAAGATTTCGCCGGAGGCGTCGGCAAGCTGACAGAAGGCATAGCCCTGCCAGTTGGGATTGGCGCGGATGTTTGAGACCTCGAGGCGGGCCTCGTCACCGCGCATGCGGTCGATCTCGGTAATGAGGGCCTCGGTATCGGGCCAGATGCGCTTCAGGCCGCCCTTGTCGAAGATGTCGCGCAAGGAGTCGTAATAGCTCTTGTACTGGGCGTAATCCTCCAGGCCGAGCTTCTTTTGGGCGGGCGAATAGTTGGCCAGCACGTCCTTGTACTGCATGGGCGCTTCCATGGCTCCGAACTCGCTGATGAGGGCCGGCACGCCCTTTTCGCCGGCGGTGCGGAATAGCGTGAGGCCCTCCTGCGTGGCACCGTAATAGGCTCCGGCGGCGGTGAAGGTGGAGAGCTTGTTTTCGTACGGGGCGTAGCAGTCGGTCTGGCCGCCCTTGCTGTCCCAGGCGCCGCTGATTCCGACGACCAGGCGCGTCGGGTCGAGGCGGTGGGTCAGCTTCATCAGCTCGTAGCGGCGCAGGGCGACGGTGGCGGCATCGGTAAGCTCGTTGAAGAGGCACCAGAAGATGACCGAGGGGCGGTTGCGGTCGCGGAGGACGAACTCGCGGACTTCGCGCTCGGCCCGTTCGGCGGCCGCGGGCGTGGGCATAATCCAGCCCATGGGCGGCTCGGCCGAGATGAGGATGCCCATTTCGTCGGCCAGGTCGAGAATCTCCAGCGGCGACGGCTTGAGGTGAGCCCTGATGTAATTGTATCCATTGTCCTTCAGCAGGCACATCTCCTTGAGGGCCATCTCGCGGTTGTGCGGGAAGACGAGCGTGACCGGGTAGACGCCCTGCTGCAGGTAGCCCTTGAGGACGATGCGCTTGCCGTTGAGCAGAAACTTGCCGTCGCGGACCTCGAAGTCGCGGATGCCGAAGCGCACGGTGTGGCGGTGCAGTTCGGTGTCGGCGTCGTCGAGCAGGCGCGCTTCGAGATTGTAAAGGAATGGCTGCTGGCAATCCCAGGGCGTAAACTCCGTCAGCTGGCGCGAGATGTTGACGGTGTTTGCGCCGGGCTTCAGGCGGACAGTGCGGCGCGTGGTCAGCAGCAGCTGGCCCTGACCCGAGTGCGGGCGGGCCGTCACCAACAGCGTGGCCGAACGGGGCTTGTCATGATTGGCAATGGTTATGGAGGCCCGCAGCTTGCGGCGCACGCAGGAGGCCTGCACGAAGATGTCGTCAATGCAGGTCTTCTCGGTGATGAGCAGGTCGACATCCTGCCAGATGCCGCCGAAGTTATGATACCAGCCGGCCTTCCAGACGGGCAGGTCGGTCTGCCGCAAGGGGGCGGAATTGACCAAGCCGTCGACGGCATGGTCGCGCGGCGGGTCGATTACTCTGACCATCAGGCGGTTTGCGCCGGCGGTCACTTTATCGCTGATATCCAGCACGAACGGCGTGTAGCCGCCCTCGTGGCTGCCAACGTGGGAGCCATTGATCCAGACCTCGCAGAAGTAGTTGACGGCGCCGAAGCGCAGGCGTATGAGCTTGCCCAGGGCCTCGGGCGGCAGGTCGAAGGAGCGATCGTACCAGCCTGCTCCATCGTAGCCTGGGCGGACCTGCTCCCAGACTCCGGGCACGGGCACGCTTTCGCCTTTGGGGAGCTTCTTGTGATAATCCTTCTGCCGGCCGACATTGTCGGGGTCGAACTTGACGTTCCAGGTGCCATTCAGGCTGATCATCTGCTGCATGCTGGGAGGCTCCGAAAGTTGAGTGACTTGAGCGGACCGTGCGACGTGAGGTGGAGTATAGCCAAGCGGCGCGGCGTGTGCCACCCACTGCCTCGATAATTATAAACCGGTTCGTCTGCGGCCCGACGCGCAGCGGTTCGCCCAGGCCGTCGCCGGGATTGCATTGACCGGCATGAGAGGCGAACGGTATATTCTGATCCGGAATTGGTACAGGTATCCGGAGAAGAGGCCATGGCTTTATACTATTGCAACAAATGCGGGCAGGCTTTGCTGTGGGATGCTCAGTTGGCCGGACGGCAGACTCGTTGCCCGTGCGGCCAGGTTGTGGAGGTTCCGGCGTATGAGCCGCGGGCGGTGGGGCAGTCCGGTGCACCGGTGAAAAGCCGAGGCTTTGGGGCGTTGGTGCTAATCGTGCTGGCGCTGTTTCTGGTTGGCTTTGTGCTACTGCCCTTATTGGGAGTTCTCATGTATTATCGCGCCGAAATATTCCAGTATTTTGGCGGACAATAGGCCGCTGTTTGACGGGCCCGGCAACGCCCGCAGAAAAGTTGCGTTCCGTTGCTTCATGGTGGGCTGGCAAACATCGGCGAGGCCGTGCCGCCACTGGATGAAACACAAACGAAACACGTGAGGGCTAAGCAATGGGCGCCATTGTGCTGAGAAACAGCAAGCTGCAGCTCGAATTCGACGGCGACAGCGGAGCGTTGATTGGGCTGCGCGGCCTTGAGGCCGGCTGGAATATTCTCGACCGGCCGCAACTTGGGCTTTCGTTCCGGCTGCTTATTCCGACTCGGCCCATGGCCGACTGGCATACCAGCGGGCGGCGCAACAATCCGGTATACGGCGAGAAGCAGCATCTAAGCTCGGTTGAGGTCGGCTCCGACCAGCGCTCGGCCACCTTCATCTGGGACGGCGTCGTCAGCGAACATGCCGGCAGGCTGCCGGTCAAGGTCACGATCGGCGTCAAGCTCGACGATGATCAGGCTGTCTGGACGACCAGCATCGAGAACCGGTCCGACTATTACGTTGAGAGCGTGCATTGCCCGTACTTGGGCGACCTGCGGCCCCCGCCCGGCAAGGCAGGCATGCTGCGGAGTTTCTCGCTCGGATATTCGGAGCCCGTGCAGCGCAATCTGCGCCCCCAGTTTGATAATACCGTGGGCTACTATGGCAATGACCGGCCCATACAGCTCATAGCCACAACGCCCATGTCGCCCTTCTGCCTGCTGCGGGGCGAGGCCGAAGGACTGTATGCCGGTGTCGGCGCAGCCGAGGTTGAACTCGTCAACTTCTGCGCCGAGCTTTATCCGGGCTACGACAGCGCCATGAATTCTCATGTGCCCGATGCCGACGAGATTGCCGGCAAACCCGTGGCCGTCCGGTTTGCAGCGGTGCACGTCCCGCACATAGCTCCGGGCGAAACCCGCAGGCTGACGCCGATTGTGCTCGAACCCTTCAGGGGCGACTGGCATGCGGGGGCCGACATCTACAAACGGTGCCGCGAGGGCTGGATGTCTCCGTCATCGCCACCGCGCTGGATCTGCGAGCCGCACGCCTGGCAGCAGATCCACATAAACTCGCCGGAGGATGAGCTGAGGATGCGCTTTGCCGACCTGGTGGAAGTTGGCCGCCAGTGTGCCCGTCATGGCATCGCGGCTATTCAGCTTGTCGGCTGGAATGACGGTGGGCAGGACCAGGGCAACCCATCGCACACGCCCGACCCACGGCTGGGGACACCTGCGGAACTGGCCGAGGCCATCAGCAGCATTCAGGCCATGGGCGTTCGCGTGGTGCTCTTCAGCAAGTTTACCTGGGCAGATCGCGGCACGCGGGAATTCCGTGACAAGTACCGCGAAATGGCTGTCAAGGATCCCTACGGCGACTACCAGACCCACTCCGGCTACCAGTACCAGACGATGACCCAGATGCTGGACCTGAATACCAAGCGGCTGGTGCCCATGTGTTTTCTGGATGAGCGTTACCTGGAGGTCTGCGAGGCCGAGTTCGATAAGACGGTAAGCCTTAATCCCGATGGCATTCTTTTTGACGAATCGCAGCACCACGGTCCGGCCCTGCAATGTTTTGCCGCCGACCACGGCCACAGGTACGGCGCACACGTGTATGGCAACGACCGGCTGCTGCCCCGTCGCTTGCTGAAGCGTGCTGCGGACCAATACCTGTTTGCCGGCGAGGCCTGTTACGACTGGGAGTTCGAGGTTTATCACCTGTCGTACTTCCGGACCTGGAAGGAGGGCCACCTGCCGGTTGCCCGATACCTGCGGCCCGGTGCCCAGATAATGACGGCCATTTCCGGATTCAATGACCGCAACATGATCAACCAGTGCCTGCTGTATCGTTACGTAATGAGTTACGAGCCCTACAACTTCAAGGGAATGGTGGAAGACTTCCCCGACTCGCTGAACTACGGCAAGCAGATGGACGAGTTGCGCCGCGAGCTGCGGGCCTGGTTCTGGGACGGCGAATTCCGCGACACCGTCGGCGGCAGTGCCACAGCCGGTGGCCGGGCGCACCATCCGTTTTCGGTGTTCGTCAATGCCGATAACGGCCAGCGCGGAATGGTGGTGGCTAATTACGATCTGGACAATCCGGTAACAATTCAGGTGGCGCTTGATGACGGCCAACCGCTCAACCGTTACCGCCTGGTGGATGACCCGCAGTGGAAATCGACCGACGGCGGTATCGATCTGCCGCCGGCCTCAGCCGCTGTGATAATCATGGCTGACGACGATGGCGGGCGCCGCTGATCCTGGCTGGCTGCTTGGCCCGCAAGCGTCGGTCGGAGGGTGTCTGCACAAAAGGATAAGGAGACTGCAATGGCGGCAGGTGGAGCTATGGCGACTGGGGCCCTAATCACGACAGGGCAAGATTTGCGGCGCGGCGTCGGCATCATCGTCGGCCGCCTGCTCTTGCTGAGCGTGCTTGTTGCCATGCTCTGGCCGACGATGGCGGCCGCCTCCGATGAACCGGCGACCCAGGCCGGGGGCGATGACGAGCAGCGTTACGTCTGGTGGGAGGCCGAGTCGCCCGCGGCCAGCAACTTTCCGCCCACAAGCTGGTTCGCTCCGTCCACCTTCGCCGACACCAAGCATCTGCTGTCGGGCGAGGACTGGCTCAGCGCCTCGGGCAATCGCGGCAAGGACGAGCTTTTCGCCCGCTATCGGATAGAGGTTCCGGCCGACGCCAAATATCAGCTCTGGACTCGCAAATTCTGGAAGCATGGCCCATTCCGCTGGCGATTCAACAAGGCCGACTGGCAAACCTGCGGCCGCGACTGCGCCCTGGCCGACAGCACCTACCTGCGGGAGCACCTGGGGGCCAACTGGGTGCACCTGGGCGAGGTCGACCTGAAGGCGGGCGATCATGATTTCGAGATCCGCCTGCTGGCCGCTGAAGGAGAATCGGCCACGGCCGCCTTCGATGCCTTCCTGCTCGTGCGCGGCCCCTTTATGCCCCGCGGCAAACTGCGGCCCGACGAGCGCAGCGGGCAGGCCGACGAAGGCTTTTTCGCCTGGGAACCGATGGCCGACAGTTTTGCGGACTCGGCCCTGCTGGACCTGCGCAAGCTGAACGAAACCGAAGCAGGCCAGTCGGGACGGGTGCGCCGCCAGGGCGATAAACTGCTGCTGGGCGATGGTCGGCCGGCCCGCTTCTGGGCGGTCAACGTGGGCCCGGGCATTGTCGCCCAGTCGCCCGAGGCCATCGACTACATGGCCCGCCGCCTGGCCAAGGCCGGAGTCAACATGGTGCGTTACCATGGGCCCCTGTTTGCCGCCGGGGCCGATCGCTCGCAGGTCGACCAGCAGCGCCTGGGGCAGATTCAATTTCTGGTGGCCGCACTCAAGCGGCAGGGCATCTACACTACCATCAGTTTCTATTTTCCGCTCTGGTTCGAGCCGACTGCCGCCGATGGCATTACCGGATTCGACCCCGAGGGTGGGCGAAAATCGTTCGCCATCATTTACTTCGATCCTCGCATGCAGCAGATTCATCGCTCCTGGATCAGCCAACTGCTCACCGCGCCAAATCCGCACACCGGGCTGCCCCTGGCCCAGGACCCGGCCGTGGCAATGGTGGAAGCGGTCAACGAGGACAGCCTGTTCTTCCACACCTTCGCCCGCAAAACCGTTCCGCCGGAGCAGTGGCAGCGGCTCGAGAAGATGTTCGCCGCCTGGGCCGCCAAGGAGTATGGCTCGGTCGAAAAGGCCCTGGCCGCCTGGGGCGGAGCAGCAAAGGGCGACGATCCGGCCGCCATGCGACTGGAACTGGCCGATGCCTGGTTCATGACTCGCGATGGACTCAAGCAGGCTCGCACCGATGGGCGGCGGCAACGCATCGGCGACCAGATGCAGTTTCTGGCCAACCTGCAGCACACCTTCTACAGCGAGTTTGCCAACTGGTTGCGGGAAGATCTCAAATACGGCGGACTGGTTGTGGCTGGCAACTGGCACACGGCCGACCGGC
Source organism: Phycisphaerae bacterium (assembly GCA_041690105.1). Taxonomy (GTDB): domain Bacteria; phylum Planctomycetota; class Phycisphaerae; order FEN-1346; family JAACEH01; genus JAWLHX01. The sequence goes on along the minus strand of JAWLHX010000023.1, from coordinate 33,268 downwards.
ACCTGCTTGACCCGATTGAACGATGGACCTACACGGCCGGCGACGTTATCGACTGTCACCGCTACTTCGGCGGACGCCACGACGGCACCGGCAGCGGATACAGCGTGCGCGTCGGCCATACGTGGGCCGACCGCTCGGCCCTGGACGACCCCGCCAGCCACCCGCTCACCGTGCGGCAGGCGGCCGGCTACCCGCAGATTATCAGCGAGCTTGGCTGGCCGAACCCGAACCGCTTTCGTGGCGAATCAACCTTTGTATCTGCCGCCACGGCCGCCGTGCAGGGCATCGACGGGCTGTACTTCTTCGCCATCGGCAACAGCTATCTGGCCGATACCGGCATGAGCAAATTCGCCGTCAGCAGCCCTGCAGTCTTCGGCGCCTTTCCGGCCACCGCCCTCATGTATCGCCGCGGCGACATAGACGTGTCCCCGGTTGCCGTCCGTGAGAAAATCGACCTGTCGCGCCTCTGGGCCCTGGATGCCGCCATCGTCGAACGACCAGCGGTCGACCCCCGGGCCTTCATCGCCGGGCCGGTGCTTTACGATTTCGGCTCGCATAATAATAAGGATGAGGATGCCGCCGCAACCGAAGCTGCGGCCCCGCAGGACTGGCGACGGGCAATCGAAAACAACAACGTCACCAGCCTCAATGGCCAAGTCAGGTGGAACAGCGACCAGGGCTTCATGACCATCAACACCCCGCGTGCCCAGGGCGCTTGCGGCAAAGTGTCGGCCGGCGGCGACATAAAGCTGGCGGATGCAACCATCACCATGGCCAACGACTTTGCCCAGGTTCTGCTGATCTCGCTGGACGACGAACCATTGGTCGCCAGTCGGCGGGTGCTGGTGCAGGCCATGACCCGGGAGCAGCCCTACGGCTTTCGGGCCGAGGATAATCGCATCACCGCTCTTGGCGGTTGGCCGATGGGCGTCCGGCAGATTCGCGGCAACATTACGCTGCGGACCGATCGGGGCAAGCCAACCGCCGTGCAGGCCCTGGACGAAAACGGTTACCCTCGCCCGCAAGCCGTCATCTGGAATTACGACCCCGAGACCAGCCGGATAACCCTGACCCTGCCACAGGACAGCGCCTACACGACGATACAGTGGTGAAGCCATGGCCGGACTTCGTCAGAACATGGCACCACGGCCCACGGCCTGGGCCGGGCGATGCATCAGACGTACTGCGCCTGAGCCCGCAGGCGGCGGTTGCGGAGGCTGCGCACAATGGCCCAGATGCCCATCACCAAGGCTATCAGCCCGCCAAGCAGGATGACCACAACACCGCCGCACGAAGCGGCCAGCATCTGCATGAAATCGCTCTTGCTGCCGCGGATAAGAACCAGCCCCTGAGCCGTGCCGCCAACTATCGTCACCTGCACCCGGGTTGGGCGTTCGAGCTCGAACTGCCCCAGTACTTGGGATTCGTTTACGTTCATGCTCCCGCTGATCGGCTTTACTTCAATGGGGCGTCCGGTCTCGGTGTCAATCATTTCGACCGCCTCAAAACCGAATTCCGCGCCGACTCCGCCGGCCATCATATAATTGCCCGCCTCCAGTTCGATAACAGCCGTGCCCCGGTTCGGCAACGGAATCGGCTTCATACCCACCAGATGCCCGAAACCGCCCGCCACCAATACCAGGCCAACCACAAGAATCACCAGCCCGATGACCGTAATAATCCACAGCAACATCGACGACTTTGGTTTACGCACCACCGGCTGTTGCACCGGCGGAGCCTGTCCGCCCGGCTGAGGCTGCGAATAAGACTGTGTCATGTTGAGCTCCCTTTGGTGTTCGTCGGCCCCGGCCGACTGGTTGTAATGCCTGATTTGACGCACTTTGTTGCCGCGGAGGGCACTGTACCCGAAACCGCTGCCATGGCCGCCCGGCACCCGAAGATCATGGCGCGGGCCGTCAGCCACGATTGTGCTTGCAGATGATACTGCGAAGGATGGCCTGTCACGAACAAAAAACCCCACGCCCCAGCCTGATCAGCTTGAAGCCGCCTCGGGACGGACCTTTGGTCTGGCCTGCTGGAATCGACTCTGCTACGATGCCGGCAGTCGGTTAAGACCTGTTACATGACCAGTGTGCGAAGGCGATGCTATCATGACACATTTCGAGATTTACCGGCCGCTGCCGGTAGGGACGGTGCGGCCAAGAGGTTGGATGCTGGAGCAGATGCGGCGCGATCTGGCCGAGGGCTTCGCCGGGCGCATTGCCGATCTGTCGCCCCGCCTGCAGACAGACATATTCGGGTCGGGCAAGGTATCGAGCCGCGAAACGTTGCCGGACGGAAACATTGTCGACACGCCCCGCTCCTGGTGGAACGGTGAGACCGAGGCCATGACCTTCGACGGCCTGCTGCGCCTGGCGGCTCTTGCCGACGATCAGCATCATCTGGCCCGGGCCCGGACCTGGGTCGAGCGGCTGTTGGAGTTCCAGTCGCCGGACGGCTACATCGGCATCTACACTCCGACGAACCGCTACAATCACGAGGACGAGAACGGGGAATTGTGGGCCCAGGGGCGGGCTCTGGCGGCGCTGCTGGCATGGTACGAACTCGCCGCCGACGCGGCCGTGCTGGCCGCCGTGCAGCGCTGCGCCGACCTGACGCTCAGCAAGTATGGGCCGGGCCGCACATTCTTTCTGCGGGCCCTGCAAACGGGCGGCGGCATGAGCCACAGCCTGATGTTCGTCGACACAATGGAATGGCTCTACCGCCTGACTGGCGAGCCCCGCTACGCGGAATTCGCCCGCTGGCTGTACCACGACTACAGCCAGGCCGAACGCCTGCGCGACCGCGATCACCAGGAGAACAGCCTGCTCGACCCCGACCGCCCGATGCTCGGCCACACGCCTCATGTCGCCGAGCACATGCGCGTGCCGACTTTCCTCATGGCCGCCACGGGCCAATGGCTCTACCGCCGGCTGACTGAGGCCAGCTTCAGCAAGGTGCGGCGACACCAGGCGCCCTCCGGCGGACTGATTGGCAACGAGAATGTTGAAGGCCGCCCCGGCTCGGCCGACGAGACAGTCGAATATTGCTCCATCACCGAACACATGCTGAGCCTGCACTCGCTGGTCCGCAAGACCGGCAGCCCCGAAGCCGCCGACCAGGCCGAGCACCTGCTGCTGAACGCCGGCCAGGCCGCCAGGCTCGCCGACGGGCGGGCCATCAGCTACCTGACCCGCGACAATCGCTTCTGGTGCCTGCCGGAACCGGCAATCCTCGGCCGCCCGACACTCTCCCCAACGCACGAAAAGCTGGCCGTCTGCTGTAACCCAAACGCCATGCGGATTCTGCCGTACCATGTCGCGGCAATGTGGGCGGCCTTCAGTGAAGCCGGGGGCGAAGAAGGCCTGGCGGCAATCTACTACGGCCCGTGCGTTCTGGAAACCACCGTCGGCGGCCGCCGGGTGGCCATAGAGCAGCAAACCGGCTACCCGTTCGAGTTGACCGTGCGGCTGCAGATGACCATCGATGGCGAGCTGACCATGCCGCTCTCGCTGCGCATTCCGGGTTGGGCCACCACGGCCACAGTCCGCGTCAACGGAACCGAAATCCAGGCCGAAGGCCCCCGCTGCATCGTCCGCCGATCATGGCACACCGGCGACGAGGTGACAATTACGTTCCAAGCCGACATCCGGCGGCACGACGACCCGGGCACCGGCGGCGAGTTCATCACCCGCGGCCCGCTGATGTACGCCCTGCCGATTCCAGCCCGGCGACTGGTGGTGGACACATACCCCGGCTGCGACCTGTGCGACGAGGAGGTTATCCCCGCCGATGCCGAAGAGCGGACGGCCGAGGAGCGGCAATCATGGCAATACCGGGCTTACCTTCGGGCGCTGCCATCGTACCGCGACGCCGACCTGGGCCTGCCGCTACGCATGCACGGCAATCCGCGCTGGTCGGCCGAGACACGCGGCGACCCCGCCAATCCGCGGCCATGGGATAATTCGCCGGTCATCCTGAAGGTGGAGATGATGGACATAACCTGCCAGCCGCGCGAGGTGGAACTGGTCCCGATCGGCACCACCCTGCTCCGCCGGGCAACCTTCATCCCGCGCCACCGGCGGCACAATTAGTGCCAGCTCTTCACTGCTCGATTTTTCCCGGTCTGATGGGAATCTTCACCCGGAAGGGCACGCGATAGTGCCCGATGTCGGGCCGGTATATAACGCGCAGATCAACGGTAGCGGGCTTCTCTTCGCCGGTATCAAATACCACCCGCTCATCACCGCCACTGAGCCCGCTTATCCAATAGGGGCGATGGCCATTGGGCTTAGCGCTGACAGTGCGGCCATCCGGAAGAGATATCTCCAGGGCTTCAACAGGACCTGGATCACCGACTTCCATGGAATTTCCCCCAATATGCCAGATGCTCATCGGCCCTGCCTCATACTTGCTTCTGGCCTTGAAAGGCACATCCTTCAGTTCGGCAGTAGCAGCCCCGCTGGCAATTTTGGCTCTCAGAACTCCCTCAACTATCAGGTATTTTGCTGCCACCGAAGGTGATGCTCTTGTCTCTATCCACAAAGCTAGTTCACCGCCTATCTCATCGCGGAACTTCTCTGGCACATCCTGTATTTTCCAGGATGGAGCATAATCAGATCTGACAGACGTTCTAAGCAGTTCCATCCCCGTGCTGTCAACGCACGAGGTCATGACGGCATCGTAGCTGACCAGATCCTGGACTTCCGGGCAGTGCACCCCTATAAGCATAGTTGTTGACCATGGTTGAATGTGGGGATTACTGACAGTGTCGCCGGAAAAATCGAAGCTCCAGAGCTTGCCGCTGAAGGTGAACAGCTTCTCCACGTCGCCCTCCAGCGGTGGCCCCCAGTGCGAATCGTTATCCCGGCGCCACAGGACATCCCCAGCCCACATCTCCTGAACTTCTCGTTCAATGGGCAGCGTTGCATTCAGCGGCAGCACGTGGATCCGAGTCTCCCAGTATTCGAATACAAGCGACACCGTCTCGGGATCGTCTGGCAGCAAAAGGGTATGCTCGATGACGAGGGGAACATCGGCGGCGACTCGATCTTTTCTGGCTTTTAATGACAGAGGTAAGCCCAGAGGCTTGCCCTGCTGATCAGCATAGTAGGCCGATCGCAATATTGATGAGGCCCCAGCGGAGCGAAATGTGACTGAGTCGGCTCTACGGCGCACCACCCGGTATTCCCGGTCGGCAATGTAGAAGCTGGAGCCGACTGACAGGTTAACGTTCCTGAGCAGACTCCTTTTCTTTTTGACTCCCTCCATTACCTCCACGTGACCGCTGACAGTCACCGTTTTCGCATCAACCGCGGGCGTAAAACCGCTTGAGAGGTTGACGGTGAAGCCATCAGCAAAATCGTCGCCGTCATCGGCGGGCAACATAAAGCCGCCCCAGCCCGAGCCATAAAGACGTATCCGTGGCGAACTGAAAGAGAAACAATAGGCTTTTTGAGGTTGGTGCGCCATAAGCGGAAGAATGCGATGAACCAGAAGGTTGTTACCCCGGTCATCGACCATCTGGTCGATGACCAGCGCACCGTCTAATAGGATTGCACCATCCGGATTTTCCACCCTGACAACAAGCTGCGTTGCGACGTCAAAAGGCTCATAATTTGATTCCTGAATTATTGCGAAGACCGTTACTGCCTCAGCCGTAATTCTCGCTGGGCGTGTCCAGAGCTTCCAGCCGGAAATGACTGCAGCCGCTGCAATGACAGCAACCGCCCCCCACAGAAGCCAACCGCTGCTATTCCTTGGCTGACGGCAAGCGGCAGCATCATTCAGTGGCTGACTCATCGCGATTTCCTTAAATGTGGCAGCGGTGTCACAGCATGCCGGCCCCAAGGGCGAACTCGGTGCCATGGTCTGGCAAAGTCAGGCCATGATAACGGGCCGAAAGTCACCTCGCAATGCCGCGAACACACAATTACGGCACCTGCCCCTCACTACGCCTCCTCAGCCCCCACCCACTGCGCCGGCGTCACAATCTGCCGGTCGATGTCCGGATACGACAGTCGGCGGCCCAGACGCCCGATCGCTCCCATCAGCCCAAGCCGGCCAACCGTCGCTACCAGCGGACCATACTTGCGATACAGCAGGTTGAACAGAAAAAATGCCCGCCGTTGCCGCGGATGAACCGGCACTCGCTGCAAAATGCTCCGCCAACTGTAGAACTCGTCATACAGCCGCCGATACCCTCGCTCCAGCGTATCGGCCGACATCCGGGCCGGCCGGTAGACCACCCGCGACGTCGTGTAATGATCCAGATCATGATCGACAATCCGCCCCTCGGCCAGCAATCGCCGATACAAACCCGTCCCCGGATACGGCGTCAGAATATGAGCCGTCATGCTCTCCACCCGCTGGGCAATCAGCCAGTCCCGCGTCCGGTCGAAAACCTCCGCCGTATCCTCGTCAAAGCCCAGCACAATGCTGGCGTTGACCATCATCCCCCGCTCATGAATAAGGCCGACTGTCCGACCGTACTCCTCCACCCGGTTCTGCCGCTTGCCGACACCTTCCAGGTTCTGCGGGCTGATTGTCTCAAACCCGATGAACAAGCTCTGGCAGCCAGCCTGGCAGATGAGATCCAACAGAGCCGGATCGTTGCCCACATCAGCCGAGACGGCCGCATGCCAGGTCAGACCCAGTGGCCTGATGGCCTGCAACAACTCGCGGGCATAACGCCGGTCGCCAATCAGGTTATCGTCGATGAACATTACGTGCCGCGTTTGCAGCGACTCGATTTCCCGCAACACATGCTCCACAGGCTTGCCGCGGAACCGCGACAACTCCGGCGGCAGGCTGCTGTTGTAACAGAAGTCGCAGCGCCACGGACAGCCGCGGCTCGTTGTGATGGTGTTGGTATAAAGGTAGTTCTTGCCCGCCAGCAGCGGCCAGTGAGGCATCCGCTCAGCACTCATGTCCACCGCCGTCTCACAGCGGTACACACCCCTCAGCCGACCAGCCGCCACGTCGCTCAGCACCCGCTGCCAGGCCCCCTCGGCCTCGCCCACAACCACCGCGTCGGCATGCCCCAGATTCTCCTCCGGGCAGGCCGTCACGTGCACGCCGCCCAGCACCACCGGCACGCCCCGCCGCCTGTAATCTGCAGCAATCGCCCAGGCCCGCCGCGCCGTATCAACCTTGACGGTTATACCCACCAGCCCCGGCCGGTCGTCCAGGTACACTCGCTCCACGTTCTCGTCGCAAAGCTCCACCTGATGCTCCGGCGGAGTCAGGCTGCCCAACACCAGCAACCCCAGCGGCGGCGACATATGACTCTTAAGTGCCGAGTCCATCGGCCGGGAACTCATCCGCGGACAGATCAGCTTGATACGCATGCCACTCCCTCGCCCCCCCGCGCCGGCTCGTTTGTTGCCGTCCAGAAACGGGTGGTTCTGCACAATGTGGTACAGGTAGGCGGCAGCCATCTCAAGAAGATCGCCGTGCAGATAGTCGCCCCCGTAAGACGCCTGCGGCATCGAAATGGCAGAAAGCAACAAGCCACGTCGCGTACGCCGTCTGTGCCGCCATAATGCTCGATCAGACTGGCGTGCAGGCGCATCATCTGCTCCAGGTCCAAAAACAGTGGCGACATGGTTTACTCCGCCAGTTTCTTCATGGCCCGCCCGAAGCGCCTGTGAACCATGGCCACGGCGTTTTCGAACTTCTTCTCTTCCTCGCTGTCGCGCACCGGCGTCAGCACCAGCGAGCGGCCGTCGGAAATGATCTCGAACGGCGTCTCGGGTGTGGTGTGAAGCAGTTCCAGGATCGGCTTATCGATCACCAGGGCGTAACTGTTGCCGTGTTTCGTCAGTTTCTTTACCAAAGCAGTGCCTCCAAAGAGTACTTACATAGTATACCCAATGTTTAGCCGTAAAGCAAAAGCTGGAGGTTAAGAAGGTGCAGGTGCAGTCCCCCGCCGGAATGTTTAAGCTTGCTTGGGCGGTCATGACGGGTCGAAGGCGATTGCCCGGCTACAGGTGGAGAGGTAGTTGAGATCGTGTCTTTGACAATTGCGCTTCTCAGGTGCGGGGTACCACATCACGGGTGTCCGTGGTGGCGGCTCTCCAGATCGCCTCGGACTTGCAGCATCTGCCTCACCAACGGATGCTTCTCCTCGCTTTCAGCACGGGCGGCGAGCCTCCTCTTTCCGAGTCTCTTGTCGAGCATGCCCAACGCTCGGATTATCGGGTTTTGCGATTTCAGGATGTCATCGATAGCCAACGACAGGTATTCCTCTAGCGCCGATTCAAAGTCGCCACGAGAAAAAATGCCTTCCTCAACCAGTTGTTGTTCGACCTCTCGCTCCACTTCATAGTAGCCGTCTAGGCTTTCTGGACATCTGAAATCTTCGCAACCTCTTTCTTGCCTCAGTGCCGCTGCCCGTTTGCCGTACTGGTATTCCTTCGTGAACTGGCACATTGCTGCAATCTCTTTGCCGTCGAGTGTAATCCAGGCACGGCCCATGTGGTCAGGTGCACCATGGTATCCCGTACACCATAACTTGACGTGGCCCGCAACAGAGGCGGCAAAACGCCCCTCGACCCTTTTCTTAAGCTTGCTCCAGATCATCCCAAGCTCCAGTTGCCGCGCTGCCACGGTCTGACAAAGTCAGGCCATGATAACCTGCTGAACATCACCTCAGGATACCGCGGTCACAACATCATGGGCCGCCCAGTCCTTCCCTGCCGCTCAGGTCACACTAAACCGTTGCGCCGGGCCTAAGTATCGTATGTGCCATCCCATGGCGGGAAGAAGGCCAGATCGTTAGGCAGCAGATGAATGCTCTGGTAGTCCTCATCCTCCTCCGAAGCATCCACCAGACCGAACGTCGTGCCGTCAACCTCCACCGAGAATAGTTTTACCGTTACGTCGCAGAACTTCACTGGCTGAATTGCCTTCAACATTTCATCCAGCTTGGCTTCGGCCTTTTCCACGCTCTCCCGCTCGCCATCAGCAGTGGTCCCGGCAAACCAGGCTTCTGTCCGACGGTGCTGCCCCTTGATGTCAAAAAGATGCAGAACAGCGTACCATCGCTTGTGGGGTTTCCAGTCTTCTGGCACAGGCGAGGGAAGCGAGGCGACGACAAAGGCCATGAACTGCCGATTACCGGCGCAGCGACCAATTGTATCGGTGTGGTAGCCCTCCTCCCGACGCACCTTGATCTTGCGCGGCACAACAACGGGTGTTGGTTCCGGCAGTTCAGCAGGCTCCGCGTCGGCTGACATATCGAAAGTAATCGCCTCCACTTCCTGTCCAGGATCCGATTGCTCTCTGACATATTCATTTGCCGCAATCAGAAAATCGCGAATGAATGCCTCTCGGTCCGTACAGTCATTTATGGCTCCAAGCATTACCTTGACGGCATCGGCGACCCCCTTGGCAAGAATTACCCTGGCAGCGTTGCTACTTGCCCCTCGCCACCTTGACTCTTCCAGCACCAGATCGACTTCGTACTCCTTGTCCTTCCTCAGCCTGCGCGGCCGCCCTGGGCCGTGAACACCGAAACTGCAGAGCCCGCCATCGACTAGCACAAGTATTCCCAGCTGCCTTGTGTCACTGAAGTATCTCCCATTCATGTGGTGCTCACACAAGATGTTTAATCTTCTATAAGTGCTCCCGAAGAGTTTATTCCCTTCTTTGTCTCCGACAACCATGGACAGCTGAATTATGGGTTTGTCACTCATTAAAAACTCCCCCATCGGGCATGCCGTGATCGGAACCAGAAGAAAATAACGGCCAAAGATATTACCGACAGCAGCGGCACACCCACATAGAATTCCCACGTCATTTCGGACGCCCTCCGCCCACATGCCAAACCTCCTTTTCGTGTACTGGGACTATTCCCATAGATCCCGTATCGTACCGAAAGGAGGCTTGCTTCATAGAATCATGGCCTGACGAAGTCAGGCCATGATAACGGCTGAAAGCATAAACAACACCCATCACACTACGGCATCTCGCTGTCGCTAACGCCAGACTGTATCCAGGACTTGTATGGCTCCTGCACCAACAGCGGTACGAATTCGCTCTCGATGCCTGACGGTCCGTACACTGCGATTTGAAGTCCGCTCAAAAGCATATCCTTGTTAAGCACAAGCACGTCGTCTGCCGCTGACCAGGGAGGCTCCTGTAGCTGGGGCTTCTCCGGTTTGATTTGAACAGCAGGTAGCCCTTCTTCAACCAAGAGTAGACCGGCGTAGCAACGCCTGAAAAGTGGCACATCCCGGTTTCTATCCATCAGAATGATGTTAGCCAAAATGGGAATCCGAAACCGCGACCCATCATCCTGCAGAAGAACAATGCCTGTCATATCCTCCGGCACCGCCTGCACCCATTTCAACTGCAGCCAGTACCGCGTCTTCTCGCCCGGAAACTGCCAATGGTAAGGCGACGACACACGTGCGGAAATGACAAAGGGTCGGGAGCCCTTCTCCAAATGCTGGTAAGCCTCGTTCAGCCTTGCCAGCAGCCCCTCTTTCCAGTCGTCCTCAGCAGGCCCCCATGACTTGACCTCACGGATCTCATCAGCCAGTGCGGCTTCAGCAGCACCTTTGCGGTCCCAGGGCTCCTGCGGCCGGCAACCTCCAGCCACCGCAAGTGACAGCAACACCAACACCAATACGCCCCTTGTCGCTCGATAAAGCATCATGGCCGGCCTCCTTCGTTCAGACATGTGGCACGGGCTCTTCCCAAACGAGCCCATGCTGTGGGGACTTTATCCTCTTTCCGCGCGTGTTGGCAACCGCCACCGAGCGCACCCTGCGCAACCACTCGCACAAGTACACCCTGATATTACAATTCTTTGCTTGATCGTACAAACTTATAAAGCCGAGTCCATGCCGGTATTGGCGAAGAAAGTGCAGGTCGCGGCCATTTCTGGCGAAGCCGGCCCTATCATGGCCTGACTTCGTCAGACCATGGCACCGCGCGTCAGCGTCCAGGTTTGGCCAGCACTAACCGCGAATGTTTTCATGGTTGATTGCCTTTATTCTTGAAGATAAACTGCCTCCTGCCTAATAGGAGACATGAGCAATGGCAGAGCCGACTGGGCATCCCCGCAATGCAAAGTGCTTCTGCTGTGGGACTCCTGCTGATCAGATTGCAGAGCCGCAGCGGTTCAGACGCAGATGGCGGCGTCTCTGTTGGTACATGATCATTTCGGGGCTCGCGATGATTGCGGGAGGGTTTGCACTTCTATACTTCCTGTCAGCGCCGATAGGTGGCTTCCTCGTTGGCGCCGGTTTTGCCTGGTCCTCAGCAGGTCAGACTTTCATCAGCAAGTTCCCTAAGATTCCAAAGTAGCCGACGCTACAGCACCTTCACCTCCACCCATTCATCACACGCCGGGTGCCATGCCTGCTCCGCAGGCATGCAGAACTGGCGTTCCATATATATGCGGCGACGGCGGCCGGAGATAATTCTCCAGACCGCCATCCATCCCCGCCGCACATCAAACCTGGGTCGTCCTCGGCCCGAGCCAAAAGGGGCTCTCCACATAATCCATTCTGACCCAGCCGGCGGGCCAATCAAAATGGCGGACCAGCCGTTGGGCGACCCTCACATGGCAGCCGGCCGACGGGAATCGGCGAGCCAACCTGAGGGAATAAAAAAAGTGGCCGAGAGGGGGGATAACTCGACCACTTGAAGCACAGGACAACAAGCCCTGTGCGTGCAACTAAGTTGTATGGTGCAACTGTCGAACTATAGTAGCAAGGAGCGTGCCAAACCGTCTTTTTTACTATTTTTGCAGTTCAGGCGGCATATCAGCCGGATAATCACCTGTTTTGGCCTGCGGCATCCACCTATCCGTTGCGACTGCCTGCATAACTGCGTAATATTGCGCAAATGCGGTGAGGAAAAATCCACACCTAAGTCAACTCGGCGTTACTTTCGGCTCTTGCAGTGCGGCACGAGCCCATTCTATCGGTCAACGGTGAGGAAAAATACACACAAAATGTGAAAATCATGTCTCTTCAGCTAATCTTGAGACGTTTCGTTGCTTTTGTTGTCGATGGTGGTCGGCAGTGGTGTGGAAGACTGCGGTATCTTACGCATGTGGCAACTGGTTGTCAAGCCCATCAAATGCTTTCCTGCCCGCGGTTCCCCTTTTGCCAATCGTCCCTTCGGCCATCTCGCTGGCGGACAAAGCCAAACTCAGGGCGGCGCGGCCATTCTGCTCCGTCACCTGGCGGACATGCTCCGGGTCGTCGATGGCCTTCAACTGGTCGGTCAGCAATTCGATGACGCTCCTGGCATACAGTTCCTGCTTGCCCAGAGTGGCGGCCAGATTCATTTTTACTCTACGATGCACCCGGCGCGACTTCCCGCGGCCGCGGATCAAAATTCCGTCGCGCCCGAAATCCTCCACGGTCTCAACCCGGCTATGTGCCATGCGCTCCAGCCGCTCGTATCCGCCCTGGTCAACCAGTCCGTTCAGCTCAACCTGCAGCGGAATCCAACCCTCGATGCTCAGGTCACCGGTTTCCATCAGTATGCGGTGGCGACACCGGTCCAGCCTGGCCGGCTGATCGAACCCGTGGTAGTGCTGCACCAGGGCTCCGCAGGCGTGCCGCACGGTACAGGTGACGCGGTCCTGCTGGCTGGTGCCGGGCCGCACCTCGGCATGAGCGGTGACTACCTCGCCGCTGCCGAAAAGGTGGCTGTAGAGGTCGAAGAAATGGACACCGTGCTCAACGAATATTCCGCCGCTGATATTGCGGTCCCAGAACCAGTGGCCGGCATCGAGCCGCTCGTCGCCGGCAAAGTTATCCAGCATGGCGTGCAAAGGCTGGCCCAGCAGGCCACTGTCGATAATACCTCGCACGGCTTTCACCACCGCATTGTAACGCAAGATGAAATTGACCGGAGCGATGCGGCCGACCCTTTCGGCCTCGTTAACAATATCGTCGGCATGCTCCATGGTGGTGGCCAGCGGCTTTTCGCAGAGCACATGCTTACCGGCCCGCAGGGCAGCCAGAGCGAGGGCATGGTGGCTTGATGGCGGCGTGACAATGTGCACTATGTCCACCTCCGGCGCCTGGAGCAGCGACATGGCGTCGGGGTAGATGGTCAGCTGCGGAAACTGGCGGCCGAACTCCTCGGCCACGGCCGGGTAGGCGTCGGCCGCGGCCACCGGCTCAACATTGTCCATGGTCATGAAAGCTGCTGTGGTAAAACGAGCAAACGCCCCGCAACCGATAATGCCCAGTTTATGTACTGTTTCCGCCATCATTCCGCCTCCAGCTCCCATGTCCGCCATGCCACGCGTTGCACGGGCCTCAACTGTGAGCCCGTGCTCATGTTCATCTTAAGCCAAGGCCGGTAATGCGCCTATTGAAGGCAGCAAGGGAAGTTGCGGAAGTCGCCGCGTCGGCAGGGAAAGCATTTCTGGCGAAGTCACCGTCATCATGGCCTGACTTCGTCAGACCATGGCACCGCAACCGTTGTTGCTGTTGAAGCCCCCGGCACTGCCGGGGGATGCCGTTTATGCTGGCGAAGTCGCCGCCATCATGGCCTGACTTCGTCAGACCATGGCACCGCAACGGGCTTCATATATATTGACTTTTTCCGCCGCCCCCTAAAGACCGCTGCGGCAATGGGCCGATAACCACCAGAGTTGCCGCAGGTGCGCGCAGCGACCACCATCATCGAACAGGGGAGACGCGATGCGATTGACCATAAGTCTCGGATTATCACTGCTGCTGGTGGCCTGCGCCGCCGGATGCAGCAAGCTCGGACAGGCTTGGCTGCACGAGCCGCAACCGGCCCCGAAGCAGACCGACGTGCCGCCGCAAATGACCCTGGAGATGATTACGGCCATGGGCGGCACTGCCCCGGTGCGGTTCGAAGACCCGTCCTACACCGGCATTCAGCAGAACTCGTTCACCGAGATCGGCACCGACATGGACCCCTCGGTCTGCCCCGATGGCCAGTATATTGTTTTCAGTTCCACCAGGCATGCCCGCACGGCCGACATTTATATGAAGACCATCGACGGCCAGACCGTGACCAAGCTTTCCAGCGGGTCCGGCAACAAAATTCAGCCCGTCTTCTCGCCCGACGGCCAGTACATTGCCTTCGCCAGCGACCGCCGCGGCAACTGGGATATTTACGTCATGACGGCCGATGGTCGCCGCCCGTTCCAGCTGACCGACGGCCTGTCGCACGATGTGCACCCCTCCTGGTCGCCCGACGGAAGCCGCATCTGCTACAGCACTTACAACAATCGCACGGGGCAGTGGGAAATCTGGATTTCGGATGTGGCCAACCCCGCCCGGCGTAAGTTCATCGCCCACGGACTGTTTCCGGTATGGTCGCCCGATCCGACTGTCAATCGCATTGCTTTTCAGATGGCCCGGCAGCGGGGCACGCGTCTGTTCAGCGTCTGGACCATCGACCTGGTTGATGACGAGGCACGCATGCTGACCGAAATTGCACCGGCCAGTGAGGATACGGCAGCCATCTCTCCGGGTTGGAGCCCGGACGGCACGCACTTGACATACGCTACCTGCGGCATCAGAATGGCGCCTCAGCAGAATCAGCAGGGTCAGCAACCAGGCGCTCCGGTTGATGAGCCCACAGCGACTGCGGCGGCCACGGGAACCCAGCCTGTGCTGGCGGTTGCCGAGAGCGATATATGGGTGACGACGCTCGACGGCCGCACGCGCATAAACCTGACCGGCGACCGCAGCAGCAACTGGTCGCCCTGCTGGGCCAGCGATGGCCGGATTTATTTCACCAGCAATCGGGGCGGGGCGGAGAATATCTGGAGCCTGAAGCCGCTGGACACGGCCCTGATGCAGGCGACGCGGGTTGGCCCGCACAGGCTTAGCAGCAGTCGCCTGCCGGGCGGCGCAGCAGTAACGCCGGCTGCGACCCGACCGTCTGCGGCTGCGGCAGCAGCGGCGCGGTCAGAAGGTTCTGGGGCACAACCGGGGCAGATACGCAGCAACCGACTGGACATGTAACAGGAAGAGCAATGGCCACAACCTTTCGCCGGCCCATCAGCTTCGGCCAATTCAGCCGCACAACATGCCTCTGCCTTGCGGCCTGCCTTGTTTTGTCGGCGGCCGCCGGTTGCGTTCGTGTCGAGCGTCGCGGCGAGCGGCTGGTAAACACCTTGCCGGGCGTGCGTACGGTGGTTGTGGCGCCGATGATGAATCTGTCGACCACCCCCCACGTTGATATGGTGGCGGCGACCAATGCCTTTGCCTCCGAGCTGGCCCAGGTTGAAGGCCTGACAGTTGTGCCGGTGGGCCGCGTGTATCAATACCTTGTGCAGCAGGAGCGGGCCACGGTTGGCAGTCCGGAGGAGGCTCGGGCCCTGGCCGCGGTCTTTGGTGCCGATGCCACGATTGTTGCAGCCATAACCGAATACGATCCGTACAACCCGCCCCGCGTGGGCATGGCGGCGCAATTGTATCGCAGCTCCAGTGCCGGGGCCGATGGCGCGGCCTTCGACCCTGTTGTTGCTGGCCGCTCGGCGGCGGAGTTCAGCCTGGACGATGCCGACCGCAGGCGTCCGCTGGACCAGGTGAGCCGCATCTTCAGCGCCCGCAATCGCGATGTCGAAACTCTGGCCCGCCTCTACGCCCGCGACAGGCTGAGCGACGAAAGCCCCCACGGATGGCGACGGTTTATTGTCGCCCAGGACGAATTTGTCCGCCTGGTCAGCTACGGCATAATCCGCGAGATGCTGGGCCCGGAAGGTCGCCAGCCCCTGTCTCCGGTGGTCAAGCTGGAACGCTGAGGACCGGCGGCCTGGCCGGCAGCGCCACTTCTTCGCGTTTGCTTCTTCTTGATAAATCCCCCTGCTGCCACGCGCCGCCGAATGCCTTTGCTTCTACTGATAAAGCCCCGGCACTGCCGGGGCTTCATCAACACGTTGCAGCGTCGCTTCTTCGCCCGTGGCACGGCCATCCTGGCCGTGAGTGCCGGGGGCATCCTGCCCCTCGGCCCGTTTCTGTTTCTGTTGCCGTTGCTTTTGCTGTTGCTTCTGCTTTTGAAGCCCCCGGCATTGCCGGGGGATCGAACTTCTCGTTAACCTCCCCGCCAAACAACAAAAGCAACAACATGAAGCAACAGCATCCCCCGGCAGTGCCGGTGGCTTTAACAACACGTTGCCGTTGTTTCTGCTTTTGAAGCCCCCGGCATTGCCGGGGGATCGAACTTCTCTTTAACCCCCACGCCAAACAACAAAAGCAACAACATGAAAGCAACAGCATCCCCCGGCGGTGCCGGGGGCTTTATATAGGCAACGGCCACGGCAACGGCCACGGCAACGGCAACGGCCACGGCCACGGCAACGGCCACGGCCACGGCCACGGCAACGGCCA
>JAWLHX010000023.1:0-16819 GCA_041690105.1 Phycisphaerae bacterium | reverse complement strand
ACGGCCACGGCCACGGCAACGGCCACGGCCACGGCCACGGCAACGGCCATGGGCAAGATGCCCATGCTACTGCAAAACCGCCCATGCTACTGCAAAACCGCCCATCTCACTGCAAAGCGGCCGCACGGGCTGCAATTCAATCGGTCGTTCGAAAAAAAACCTCCCGATGCGACTTCAGCCGCAAAGGTCTTTCGGCCGATAGTAAATGCAGGTTGCCCGGGACCAGGGCAGGCGGCAGGCGGTGGGCTTTACGGCTCGCCTCCTGGAACAGTGGCCGCCGCGGCGGCAGCATGCCAGCTGGTCTGGTGACCTTGGTCGGGTATTCGGCCCGTTGGCCTGATTTACGGCCGTGGGCCAGCCGCAGAAAAATCGCCACCAGAGAAAGTGCTTAACTTGCAGGCATTTAAACAGGTTTCGCTCGCCAAGGCGGGCCAGCAATATGTTTTCCGCTATCGGGAAGGTGACGAGGAGACTCTTATCCAGTCGCTGACCGACATGGCCCGGCGCGAAGATACCAACTTCGACTGGTTCGATGCTGCCGTGCTGAGCCGCCAGGTAAACGAGGCTCTGCTCAAGCGCCTCGAAAAGTAGCACCCTTGCGCGGCCGGCGGCCGGGCCTCGACCAGAGCCGCGTTAGCTGCCGCTTGTAGCCATGGCGCAGCATCCGGCCGAAAATGGCAGCATGCCGCATCGGCCAACTTTGGGCCCGCCGCAAGCCAGTTGTTTCGAGACTGCCTGTTCTGCAGAAAACCAATACGGGGGAGCTGACAAGTTAATATGATCTGCGACCTGACCAAGCAATTTCTGGACAGCCTGCAATTTCAGCGCAACTTAAGCGCTCATACGCTCAAGAGCTACCGGGCCGACCTCGAGCAGTTCACCAACTTTCTCATTGACCCTGACCACCCGCTGTCCAACGCCGCTTCAACCGGCGAACCGGCCGAGAGCCCTGCCGCCGCTGCCCGCGGCGCATCGGAAGCCAGCGCCGCAGCCGACAGTCCGGAAGTTACGGGCCAGGAGCTCGAGCAACGGTTAAAGGCGGTGGATGTCATCACCCTGCGCCGATTCATGGCCCTGATGCGCGAGTGCAGTTACAGCCGAGCGACCATCGCCCGCAAACTGGCCACCCTGCGTTCGTTCTACAAGTTTCTGGTTCGCAGCGGACATCTGGCCGACAGCCCGGTAACCGCCATTCGCACGCCGCGGCAGGAGCGACGCCTGCCGAAGTTTCTTGAACCCGCCGACATCGAGCGACTGCTGGAAGCCCCCGGCGGCAAAGATATGCTGAGCCTGCGCGACAAGGCCATCCTCGAAACGCTATACTCGACCGGCATGCGCGTCAGCGAACTCTGCCTGCTCGATGTTGACGATCTGTCGGGCAGCGACGATTGCCTGCGGGTGCGCGGCAAAGGCAAGAAGGAACGCCTGGCCCCGCTTGGCAGCTATGCCCTCTCGGCTATTGCCCGATACCTGGAGGTGCGCCGCAGGCAGCCACAGTGCCGGGCCGATAAGGCCCTGTTCATCAACCGCCACGGCCGCCGCCTCAACCAGCGTAGCGTACGCCGCAAGCTGGCTAAATACCTGACGCAAGTGGGGCTCGACCCGTCGGTCAGCCCGCACACCCTGCGGCACTCGTTTGCCACGCACATGCTCAACCGTGGAGCCGACCTGCGTAGCGTGCAGGAATTGCTCGGCCACAGCAGCCTGAGCACCACGCAAATCTACACGCATGTTACCATGCGTCGCATGAAGAACGTTTACAACCTGGCGCATCCGCACGCCAAGCCGGCGGCAGTTTAGACTGCAGATGCAGCCCAGCCCGGGAGCGGAGGACCCTTTTCGGACATGAACAGTCGCCAGACAGTACTTTCGGCCGTCAATCACAAGCCGGCCGACCGCGTGCCTCTCGACCTCGGGGCCGCCCCCACCACCGGCATTGCCGCCACCGCTCTTTATCGGCTTAAACGCTCGCTCGGGCTGATAGGCGAGGGCGAGCCCGTTAAGATTGTCGAGCCATTCCAGATGCTGGGCGAGGTGGACGCTCCGCTGCGCGAGGCCTTGGGCGTTGACGTGGTTGGCCTTCCGCCGCGGACCAACTTTTTCGGCTTTGCCAACGACAATTACAAGCCCTGGCGGTTGTTCGACGGAACGCCGGTGCTGGTGCCGGGGCAGTTCAACACCGATCCTGATGCCAATGGCGACATTCTGCAGTATCCGGGCGGCGACAGGTCGCAACCGCCGAGCGCCCGCATGCCACAGGGCGGATTTTACTTCGATGCCATTATCCGCCAGAGGCCGATTGACGACTCGAAGCTGAGTGTGGAGGATAACCTCCAGGAATTTCAGCCGCTCGGAGCCGCCGACCTCGACTACTACAGTCGCGAGTCGACCCGCCTGCGCAGCGAGACCGATTGCGCGGTGATGATACTTGGTCCGGGCACAGCCTTGGGCGATGTGGCCCTTGTTCCGGCACCCTGGATGGCTGACCCGCGTGGCATACGCGATGTTGAAGAATGGTACGTATCGCTGATGATCCGCAAGGATTACGTGGCCGAAGTCTACTCGCAGCAGACGGAGATAGCCCTGGCGAACCTGGCCCGGCTGTGGGCGGCGGTGGGCGATAATGCCGACATAATCTACATGAGCGGCACCGACTTCGGCACCCAGTGTGCCCCCTTTCTGTCGCCCCAAAGCTACCGCGAATTGTACCTGCCGCACCATAAGCGGATGAACGACTGGGTGCACGCCAACACATCGTGGAAAACCTTCATGCACAGTTGCGGGTCCATCGAGCCGCTAATCGACCATTTTATCGAGGCCGGTTTCGACATACTGAACCCGGTGCAGGCCTCGGCCGCGGGAATGGAGTTACCGGGACTTAAATCGCGCTATGGCCAGCGGATTACCTTCTGGGGTGGTGGCGCCGACACGCAACAGGTTCTGCCGAGAGCTTCGGCCGACGAAGTTCGAGCCCAAGTGCGCCAACGGCTGAAGATTCTGGCTCCCGGCGGCGGTTTCGTCTTCAACCCGGTGCACAACATCCAGGCCGACGTGCCGCCCGAAAATCTGCTGGCCATGTATGACGAAGTGCGCAAATTCCGACTATAACTCAGTGGTATCGCGGCTGCGATCAGCAGCGGTTGGGGTAATCAGGCCTGGGCCGACTTGGGCTCCGCCGCCTGCGGCCGCAACTGGCCTTGCAGGTTCCACATCAGGTCGACCAGCAGCAGCCAGGCCAGCACTTCGATAAAAATACTGACTGGCTCGAAGATGAAGGTGGTTTGCGGCAACAGCAGGTAGACGCCCTGGGCGGCGATGGAAATCGGTATGGCAGCCGCAAAAAGGTTTGCCCGCTCCATAGCCGTTTCGGCTATACGGGTCAGATGCCTGCGGCGGGCAATGCGGGCGACTGTGCGACAGAAGATCCAGATGAAGGCGACTTCGCCGGCCATTCGCAACCATTCGATGTAGATAAGGGGATTGTAATAATAGGTGACGTCGCCGTAACGGGCCAGAAAGAGCGAATCGGTTCGCAGGTCGAACAGGGCCAGAACCGCCAGGACGATGGCAAACGGAACGAGCCGACCGAACCCCCGATCTTCGTGCCGCAAAAGCCGAAGGCCCAGAATCATCAGCAGATAGGCGGCAGTGTCGGGCAGCATGTCGATGGAATGATAGCGCGGATCGACCAGCAGGCCGATTACGGCCAGCATGATCCAGAAATATCCGTTGCGCAAAAAACTCATCAATCAATCTTCTTTGTGCGGGCCACTGGCAACCTGCCCGTCTGAATTATTTATACGAGTGCGGCCAACGGTTTTCAAGCTGCTCCCGTCTCGCCGCCGGAGCCCGATCATTCAGGCTCGACCGGCAGTGCGGCCTCATGGCGCATGGCCTCGGCCCGTTGCAGCAGGGCCTGCGGATCGCTCGGCACCGCCGGCTGAAGCTGGTAAGGGCCCAGATGATGCTCGTCGCGTCGCGTGCCCGGCACCACAGTCTCAAAAGCCAGATCAATCAGCGGCCACTGGTACCACGGCGCCCGCACCGGCTCGTAAACGGTCAGGGTCTGGTAGCCGCTCTGCTGCAGCCTGATGCGATAAGTGCCGTAATGGGTGAACTGCGTAGTCAGCGGCGTTCGGCCCACCTGGTTATCGTTTACGCTGACCAGGGCCCCCGGCGGGTCGCTCTCGATGGTCATGGTCCGGACCACCCGTCCCGTGCAGCCGCCGAGCACGATGGCGCCGATCAAAAGCAGGGCGGCGGTCAGCAGTAGTTTCTTCCCGTTGTGGCAGCACATGTTGGTCATGCCTGAGGCCTCTCCTGGTGCATCAGAATCAGACTGTTGGCCGACATCGGCCCGGTATCCAGAATCATCGCCCGACAGACGCCGGTCAGCCATCCGCAGCACTCGCCGGGGTTGAGGTAAAGCCGGCCGTCGCGCTCCTCAACTATCGGCTGCAAGTGCGTATGGCCGCTGATGATGACGTCGGCGGACATTTCGTCTTCGTGCGACAAATCCTGCAAGTCGTGTATCAGCACAAACTTGCGATCGTCCAATTGCAGATGCAGCGGCCCGGCCACAAGGTCCGGGCAAATGGCCGCAAGGCCCTGGTGCTCGCCATCGTTATTGCCGAACACGCCGAAAAACGGAATGTCCATGCCGCGAACACGGGCCATTATCAGCTTCAGGGCAAAGGGGGCGACATAATCGCCGGCATGAATGACCGCACCGACCCCGGCCTTGGCAAAGGCATCCATGGCCAGTCCGGTGGCCAGCAGATGGTCGTGAGTGTCGCTCAGGATTCCGATCCGCATGGTGGCCCCTCCAGATGGTGGCCTCTCCAGAAAGCCCGGCAAGTCGCCCGAGCATGCTCGCCGGGCACTGATAACTCCTGATCATAGAGGCACACGCCGCGGCTGTCAAGCTGCCCTTAAAGCATCTGGACATTGCCGGCGCTGCCGATTTGAGTGCGGCCAAGTTATCTCAGCCGTTGCCGTTAAACCCCTCCCCCTTGACGGGGGAGGATGTCTCCGGCGCATGCCGGAGACAGGTGGGGGTGTCGCTGCGCGGAAAACTCCTCGCCTTTTGCCATAATTGCTGCGTACAATATTATGTTGCGTCACCTGATTCCCCCAGTCTGCGGGGCGGGCCCATCTGCGGGCTATTATCTATCCGCATCCACTGAGGCTGCCGCCTGGGCGGTGGCCGGGCATCGGCCCTTCGCGGGCTGTCTTCTGGAGGCAAGCGTTATGTCGACCAGCAAAAACTCCAGATTCCCGATATACGCGGTCATCGGCGCGGCGGTTGCCATTGTCCTGCTGGTGGCGGTCGGCGTTGTCCTGCTGATCAGCCGCACCATGACCACCAAAGTCGAGGTTGCCTCGGTGCCTCCGACGGCCGCGGAGCCTGAGGCAAGCCGGCAGGTGGATCTGGACAACTCCGATGTTCCCCGGGCCATTCGCTTTTTTGGCGAGGACGCGCAAGCCCCCGGCGGCGACCTGGGCAAGGCCGTCGAGGCCGGCCTTGGAAAAGCCGGCACCCCGCAGCGCGAGGCGGTTTCCGGAATCGACGCCCTCAGCAGCAGCCGCGTACTGCGGACCATGACCCTGAGCGATGACCAGCGATACAAAGTCGAGGTTTTCGAGCAGGAATTCGACATCATGGCCACTCAGCGTCTTCAGGCGTCGAGCGCCCTGGTCCGTCGCACGGGTCAGGATTATCAGAATGCCATGATGCTGGACGACGAATCGGCCAGAAACGCGAGCCGCGCGAAGGCCCGGGAGGCCATGGCCGTCCACCTGCAGATTGTCGCACTTCTGGAGCAGGAGTACCTGGACGGCGTCCGTCCCCTGCTCAGCGAGCCGCAGAAACAACAGTTGACGGACAAACTGAGCGGGGAATCGTACTCGGGCGGACTGGTAACGCCGACGGTTGAATCAGCGGGCCCCGAGGCCGATGCCTCGAAGGGTGCAGCCAGGGGCAGCATCAGACACCCCGGCCGATAAGGCGCTGAAGTATCAGCCGCTCATGGGCCGATGAACAGTGAAGGTTAAACTCGAATATAACTCGACCGGCGACGGTCCAACTGTTGTGGACTCAAAATGATGACAAAGGAGTGTCGGAAATGCCGCAAGGATCATCCAACAGCAAACTTATCGTAAGCATTGTGGCGGTGGCCGTCGTTCTGGCCCTTGCCGCCGTTGTGGTTGCCGTTGTCATCAGTCAGGATGGCCAGGTGAGCGTGGTCAGTGGTAATGGTGAGGGATCGTCCGTCGGCGACAATAGTGCGACTTCGGGTAGCGCCGGCAATGTCGGCGGCGCTGGCAGCGCTGGCAGCGCTGGCGGCAGCCAGGTAAGCCGCGCCACTGCTGGCAACACGGCCTCGGGCGGCACGGCACGCGGTTCGGACGGGTCGGTCACGCGAAGCGCGGTCGGGGGCCACACGGCCTCGGCAGGCGGAGCGGCGGCTTATGTTCCCGGTTCGGTTGACATCAGCAGCAGCCTGCCGGTGGGCCAGCAGCAGGTTCCTCCTGATTTTCGTCCCTCGCCGATTGTCGCCAAAGCCCTGATCATCAAGGAGCACCTGGGCGGAATCAAGCTGGATGACAAGTCGAAGGAGATGTTGCGGCAGCACGAATTCATGTACGACGCCGAGACGGCCCAGCGGTTGCAACAAAGCGTTCAGGAGCTTAACGCCGCCTTCGAGGCCAAGCTGGCGTCGGAGAAGCCAAACGCCCCGATAACCACCGAGCAGGGCCGCCTGCAACTGGTGCAGAAGTTCAACGAGCATCTGGGCGACCTGAAGGACGTTAACGACGAGTATCGCCAGAAGGTCTACCAGGAGCTTGATAGCGATCGAGATCGGGCTAACTTGCTGCACGCTTTCGACGTCATGCTCAATAAGGAGGTAGCTGTGCCATATTCCGTGCAGGGCACGGGCAAGACAGCAGTCGTTCTAAAGGGAACGATGAGTCGGACGCATTTCGAGGTGGTTGATGGCGATGCTGTCTATAAATATCGCGTGGACGACGTGCTGGGCATTGTGCCGGACCTTCCGCCCCAGGAATAGTATTCTCGGTGTTGCCCGAAGGCGGCTTTGCTGCATGTGATTTGACCTTGACTGATATTGCGGCCGGAATGGACATAAGGTATGGCTTTTGAGTCGGGGAAATCGGAGCTTCTTTCGCGGCGGCAGATGCTGAAACGTTCAGCGGCCGCCGCTGCCGCTGCGGGTCTGTCTTATGGACCGTTGGGCGGCGCGGCTCGATTGCTGGCTCAGACGGGCGCGGGTTCCGGCGCCACCGGCTTGGCGGCCGAAGGTGGTCCGGCGGGCGGGGCTGCTGCTGCATCCGCGGCCGAAGGTGCTGCTGCCGAGCGGGCTCGCAGTCGGGTGGTGGTGGTCACTCACCCCGAGGTTCTGATCCGCGACTACCAGGCGAATCGCCCGGTTATGGAGCAGATGATTGAACGCGGCCTGCGCGAACTTACCGGGGCCGACTCGGCCGAGAAGGCCTGGCGGCAGGTGGCCCAGGACGGCGACAGGCTGTCGGTCAAAACCACGCGCAGCGGCGGCAAGCTGTTGAAGACGCACGACGAAATCGGCTTCTATCTGCAGCGGCGCCTGCCGGAGGCGGCAAAGGTAAATCGGGAGAAGATCATCATCTGGGATCGGCCCGACCTGCGCGGCGCCCTGCTGGAACTATCGGAAGCCTATCGGTTGCCAACCAGCGGCAAGGAGACTCGCCTGCGTGCCGCCTTGGTGCGCGATATGACCGGCATCATCAACCTGCCGGTGCTGAAAACGCACCACGGCGAGGGGGCCAGCGTGAGCCTGAAGAACCATTTTGGCTCCATCAACAACCCCAGTGCCTTCCATGGCTGGGACGATGGCATGTGGCAGCACATTGCCGAGGTAAACGCCCTGGAGCCCATTCGCACCCGCACGCGGCTGATTATCTGCGACGCCACCCGGCCGCTGTTTGACGGCGGGCCGGCCAACAACGAGCGCTACCGCTGGAACGCCAATGCCCTGATCATGGGCTTCGATCCGGTGGCCGTCGAGCGGGTGGGTGTAACACTTCTGCTTAAAAAGCGCGAGGCAGAGGCCGGTAAACCCTGGCCCCTGCCTGCTGCTGAAAAGATGCTGGCCTATGCCGACGAACTCGGCCTGGGCAACGCCGACCTGAAAAAGATCGACATTGCCGAACTCGCCTTGGGCTGACTCTTCGGCCTGAGCGGAAGAGTCGCGCCCCGCGCCGCCACCCCCATCGGCAACAAACCAGTTTAGTCCATGGCCTGCTCGGCTTCCATCCGCTCCTTGTTGGTTACCTCTCCGTCTTCAAAGGTCAGCGCGATGGTCATCTGCTGACCCTGCCAGCGGGCCAGGCCGGTGAAGTTGGGATCGCCGCCGGCGGGCATCTGCGGCTCGGCCGAAGTGGGTGCGCCAAGCATTTCGGCCACCCGTTCAATGGTCATGCCTGTCTCGATGGCCTCGTAATTCTGTTCGGTGACACCAGCGGCACCGGGCTGCGCCGGAGGCTGCGGCGTGCCGGCCGGCGGCTGTCCGGGCTCTGTCGGCGGCGGCTGCTCGCCATTCTGCTGAGGTGCAGGCTGCTCGCCGTTCTCCGGCGTTTCACGTTCGTCTTGCGGGCAACCCGCCACCACTCCCATAGTTACTGCCAACACAATAATAAGACTAATCTTCGTCAGGCCCTTCATCTGTAATTCCCCCCAATTTCCTGTCGCTTCGGGTTCTGTATAAACTGCCCTGATGGAAATGCCACGCCGAAGCTCATGGCAGGCCACTTTTCCCTGTGCTGACGGATTCTTAACTGCAAGTGCCGGACGCAAGTCAAGCCGCCTCGACAATGTCAGCTTTCATCAACTATCTTCAGGCTCGACCGGAGGATTCTCGGAATAGAAGCGCGATTCCTCCACCACATTGTCGTCAAACTCCACCTCGATGCGGCGCCCATCCTGGCGCCACACATAAACATCGTGCTCCACCGAGACCTCGACATCGCCCAGGCTGACGCCGGAACGCTTCTTTTCGTAGTCCGGGCCCAGGATGTCGACAACCTCCTCAAAGGTCATGCCGGGCCTGACCCTCTGCTGGTTCTCGACCGTCACGCGGTCCTGGTCCTGGCAGCCTGTCAGCGACATGGCCAGCATAGTCAGGCCAAAAAGCACCACTGCCGCCGTCCGCAGAAGCTTGCCAACTGCAATCGCACTGATCATATTGTTCCCCCCATCGAAGATGTTGTTCGCGGCGACCGCTGGAGTCGCATTCCACAATCAGCAGCATAAACCGATTCCCGTCATGACGGATAATGGTTTTTGTGCTCATTCGCCTTTTGCCCCCGGCGGCTTTTCGTCGGCGGGCCGAGAGGCAAACATTTGACGCCAGCGGCCGGGCCCGATATGGTAAGATTCCGGCAGCAACGGCCCTTCGGGGCCTCGGGCGGGGGAGGCTGGCGGCGTTCGACGAAATTGTCGGCCCGGAAGCTCCACCAGCGGCAGAATCGGAGACCAGCGGCATGGATATTCAGCAGGCAATCGACGATTTTTGCAGGACGGAAGCGGATATTCGCGAGGAGATTGGCCGGCGGATCATCGGCCAGACGCAGGCCGTGCGCGATATCCTGACTTGCCTTCTTTCCGGCGGCCACGTGCTGCTGGAGGGCGTGCCGGGCATCGGCAAGACAATGCTTGTGCGGACCCTGGCCGAGGTGCTGGACCTCTCCTTTTCGCGCATCCAGTTCACGCCCGATCTGATGCCGGCCGACATTATCGGCACCAATGTCGTCTACCAGGACGAGAGCGGCAATAAGCAATTCCGTTTTCAGCCGGGGCCGATATTCGGTCACATCATTCTGGCCGACGAAATTAACCGGGCCACGCCCAAGACGCAATCGGCGGTGCTCGAATCGATGGCCGAGCAGAGCGTATCGGTGGCCCGCACGGTACACAGGCTGGAGCCGCCGTTTTTCGTCCTGGCCACGCAGAATCCGTTGGAGATGGAGGGCACCTATCCTCTGCCCGAGGCCCAGCTCGATCGGTTCATGTTCAAGTTGCTCATCGGCATGCCTTCGCGGCAGGAGATGAACGATATTCTGCGGCGCACGACTGGGGCACAGGGAGGCGAAGTCAGGGTGGTGGCCGACAGGCAGCGATTGCTCGACATGCAGAACCTGGTGCGCATGGTTGAGGTGGCCGATCATCTGGCCGATTACGTGAGCCGCCTGGTGCTGGCCACGCATCCGGAAAACGAGCATTCCACCGAGAGCGTCCGGCGACACGTGCGTTACGGGGCCAGTCCGCGGGCGGCCCAGTCTATAGTGCTGGCGGCCAAGGTGGCAGCCCTTCGCCAGCAGCGCGGCAATGTTGCTGCCGAGGATATTATGGAGGCGGCCCCCGCGGCCCTCAGGCACCGGCTGATTCTAACCTTTGAGGCCGAGGCCGAGGGCATCCGGGCCGATGATATCATAGAGAAAGTGCTGCAGGAGACGGCCCTGGAGCCGGCCGCCGAGTGAGCGACACGCAAAAGTCGAGGCAGGATCAGCATGGCATCATACGATTTCGACCATCCGCCCGATCGCCGCAACACGGGCAGCATCAAGTGGGATAAATACGCCGGGGGCGATGTTCTGCCGATGTGGGTGGCCGACATGGACTTTGCCGCCCCGCCGGAGGTGCTGGAGGCCCTGCGTCGCCGCATCGACCATGGCGTCCTGGGCTATGGCATGGGCCCTGCCGAGTTGAAGCCGACCATTGCCGCCTGGCTCCAGCGGAGGCACGGCTGGGAGGTCGATCCGCAGTGTATAGTGTATGTGCCTGGCGTGATGACCGGCCTCAGCGCCGCCCTGCGTGCCACGACGGCGCCCGGCGACCTGGTGGCCACGACTGTGCCCATTTATCCGCCATTTTTGACTTTGCCACAACACATCGACCGGCGCAGGGCCGATGTGCCGATGCTGCCTGCTGAAGATGGCCGCGGACCGTGGAAGCTCGATCTGGATGCGCTGCACGATGTGCTGGGACAGGGGGCGCGGGCCCTGCTGTGGTGCAATCCGCACAACCCCTGCGGCCGGATTTTCGGGGTTGACGAGTTGCGGCAGGTAGCCCAGGCCTGCTTGGAGAGCGGAGCGCTCATCCTGAGCGACGAGATACACGCCGACCTGCTGCTGAGCCCGGGCGCCCGCCATGTTCCGATGGCTACCCTTTCGCCGCAAATCGCCGAGCGGACGATAGTATTTATGGCTCCCAGCAAAACTTTCAACATTCCGGGGCTGGTATTTTCGTTTGCGGTGATTACGGACGATGGGCTGCGCGGCCAGTTTCGCAAAGCTCTGCGCGATGTCGTGCCCTGGCCCAACATTCTGGCTTACGAGGCGGCCCTGGCCGCCTATGCCCACGGCGACCATTGGCTGGATGAGTTGCTGAACTACCTGCGAGGCAACTATTCGCTCTTGCTGGAGGCGGTCGAAGGGCTGGGCCCTGTGCGCATGGCTCCCATTGAAGGCACCTACCTGGCCTGGCTGGACGTTCGCCAGCTTGGCCTGGAGAAGCCGGGCGAACACTTCGAGCGTCATGGCCTTGGCTTGATGGATGGCAAGGAGTTCGGCCTGCCGGGCTATGTGCGGTTGAATTTTGCCTGCTCGCGTCAATTGCTGACGGAGGCAATCGGACGGCTGAAAAGGGCGGTCGAGTCGGCCTGACCGCTTTTTAGGACCGCGGGCTTTTTTCGCCATCAGCGGCGGCGGGCTGTGACTTTCGCCCGGGAGGCATGCGCAGGAGGTCGGCATATTGCTGATCGCGCGGAGCATCCTGAAAACCGCGCCGGCGCAACTGCTCCTTCAGGCTCAGGCTGATGTAGCCGCAGGAAAGCAGCGGCAGCAGCAGCACCGGCAGCCAGCCAGCGAGTTTCCCACCGTCAACAGCGGCGGCAGTCGAGGAGTACATCGGCGGCACCATCGTCACGTCAAGTGCATCTGCTGCGTCAATCTGCTCGGCTGAATCAACCGGATGCGCATCCGCCAGGCCTGCCCCTTGGGGCGCGGCAAGCAGCAGCGCTGCGATTGAAAGGCCGAGCACCAGCAGGCGGAGGATCTGCATGGTGAGGTCCTGTATGGTTAAGACTTGCGGCCATTCGGCGACCGCGACCGCCCCGGAAAACGACCATCCATGGCAACCGGTGACCATTGTTACCCTAATTACATGCAAGTTACGTGCCGGGCGGGGTTTGCGCTGCCGGAAAAGGCCCTTGCCGGTTCCGGCCGATGGTCACAAGACCTTGCTGCTATAGGCGTTATGGCGAATAAGGTGGCGGGCCGCTGGACAGTCTCCGGCGAATGCGCACGGCCTGTAGCGTTGCGTTATGGCAACATGCGTTGTGCGGTGGCATCACAAATTTTGCCTGAGGCATTCAGTGGAATCGAATCAGCCGATTTCGCGGCGACGGAACAGAGCGGTGCCCACGGCCAGGATGAAGGCTCCGTAGAAGGCCGCATACAGTGCCGACCAGCCGACGTAGGCCCATATCGCAGCCGTTACCGGTGTTCCGGGCGAAAGCTGATTGTGGGCCAGCTTGCCCGTGATATTGAAGGTCTGCAGGGCGGGCAATATATTCACCAGCCAGCCTGTGCCCCAGCGAGTCAGGGCCGGAGCGTGGCGGATGGCATCGTAAGCATACTCGCTGACCAGGTGGCCGAGCAGGAAGATAACGAAAGTGGTCAGCACGGCGAAGATGCGGCTCGAGACGCTGCCCAGCACCACGGCCACGGCGGCCAGCACCGAGCCTTGGAGGAAAATCATCATGGCTCCGGGAATCATGGCCAGCGACTGGTGGAACATCTGGGCCTGAAACTGGCGGGCCGGTTCGTCGCGTGCCAGGTCCAGAGCCAGAATGCGCTCGGTCGGCGAGGCATCATTATACACCCTGACGTAAGTCGCCAGAAACAGCACCAGGGCCATTATGGCCATGGCCACGCCAAGGGCCAGCACAACGCCCAGGAATTTGCCCACCAGAAACTGTCCGCGACTCACGGGCTTGGCCAGCACGCTGAGGGCCGTGCGCGATTCAAGCTCCTCAGCCATCACGCTGGAGGCCGTCAGGGCTACCAGAAAGACCATCACCAGCGTGGTGCTGGAGAGGGCCAGGTCCTTGAACATGACGGTTTCCATGCCAAGGGTGAAAAACGGGAACAGTAGCAGCAGGCCCACCATGGCTATGCCGAGGATGATGATCAGCATAAACAGTCGCTGCCTCATGACTTCGCGCAGGGTGTTCAGAGTAATGGCCAGCAGTGCCGACATCAGCAACCTTTCCGTTACAGGCAGAAGTTCACCCGCTC
The DNA here is from genome assembly GCA_041690105.1 of Phycisphaerae bacterium. Taxonomy (GTDB): domain Bacteria; phylum Planctomycetota; class Phycisphaerae; order FEN-1346; family JAACEH01; genus JAWLHX01. The sequence continues at coordinate 3,466 of JAWLHX010000023.1, read as the reverse complement.
GCCGGGATATCCGGAAAACGCCCCGCTGCCACAGGGGCCACGGCCGAAACCGGCGAAGCCTAACGATAATTTATAGCCTTCCCGGCCGCGAAAGGCAAGCTTAACAGTTCTTGCCCGGCTGAACGAGTGCGGGTATGATTGGCCGACCTGAACCGTGAACCACCATTATAAGGAATGTGCTCATGCCCTTTCTTGCTCCCAAAGAGTTGCAGCGTCGTCTGCAGCGTGCTGACGACTGGTTGAACAATCGCCTGACTGACGGCCCGCTCTGCATGCTGACGGTGCAGCCATCGCCCGAGCAGCGTGAGAAGTTGCAGCAGGCATTCCCGGTGCCCGAGGCCGACGATGCGGCGGGGCTCGAGCGCTGGTGGACCGATCCGGCATTTGTCACCTCCCGCATGGAAGCCGAATTCCTGGCCGCCACCTATCTGGGCGATTCCTGGCCCTACCATTACATCAACCTGGGCCCAGGGGCGCTGGCCTCCTTTATGGGCTGCCGGTCCATTCTGCAGCCGCGAACCATCTGGCAGGAGCCGCTGATTAAAGACTGGTCCACCGCTCCGCAGCTCGAGTTGGTGGAAGATTCCCCGCTCTGGCTGGCAACGCAGGAGCTGACCAAAGCCAGTATTGCCGCCTCTGGGGGCCGCTGGCTGACGAGCATTACCGACATTGGCGGAGCGATGGACATTACCAGCTACTTCCGTACGCCGGAGAAGCTATGCTTTGATCTGCTGGAAGCGCCAGAGCAGGTTCTGGCCAGCGAGGAGGCGGTGCTGAAGGCCTGGTTCCAGGTCTACGACCGACTGGCGGCCGAGGTCATAGCCCAGAGCGGCGGCACATCGTCGTGGGGACTGACCTGGGGCCGGGGTCGGCATTACATGCTGCAGTGCGATTTCTCATGCCTCATCGGGCCCGAAATGTTCCGCCAGTTTGTGCTGCCATACCTGACGCGACAGGCAGCCGGGCTGGACGCCTGCTGCTATCATCTGGACGGGCCGGACGCCATCAGGCATGCTGACGATGTGTGCGCCGTGCCGGGCATCAATTGCATCCAGTGGATACCCGGGGCGGGCAACAGTTGGGCCGTGGCCGACTGGATCGACCTTTACAGGCGAATTCAGGATAACGGGTGCGGCATTTACATGTGGTGCCGCGAAGACGAGCTCGAGCTGGTCTTTAACGAGCTTGACGTCAACCGGCTGATGCTGATTATCGGGCCGCAGGGCAAGGAGCCTTTCACCGTGGCCCAGGGCGAGGCGGTGCTGTCGAAGATCGACCGGCTGCGAAAGGGTCGGCGGCAGATGATCTAGCCAAAGCTGGCGGTAGAAGGAGTTCTTACGATCATGGCCGACGTTAATGTGCTGCGCATTCTCGATGCCAACTTGAACCGTTCGCGCGAGGCGCTGCGGGTGGTTGAGGAGTACGCTCGATTCGTGCTCGACAGTCCGGCGTTGAGCGAGGAGCTCAAGTCGATGCGGCACGCTCTGCGAGCGGCGGCCGATCTTCTGCCGGGCGGCGAACTTATTGCCTCGCGCGACACGGCCGGCGATGTCGGCACGGCCATTACGACCACGGCCGAAATGGCTCGCAGCGACGTGGCCGAGGTGTTGCGGGCGGCCGTTCGCAGGCTGGCCGAGGCCCTGCGGGTGCTGGAAGAGTATGGCAAGCTGATCAATGCCGGCGCCGCGGGACAGTTTGAGGCGCTCAGGTATCGCAGCTACAGGCTGGAGAAGTTGCTGGCGGCCATGCTCAACCCCAGCGGGCGGCTGGCGTCCATGCGGCTCTACGTGCTGATTACGAGCAGCCTCTGCCGTCACGGCGTGCTGGAGACGGTCGAGGCGGTCTGCGCCGGCGGCGCCGATGTAATTCAGCTTCGCGAAAAGGATATGCCGGCCGGAGACCAGGTGCGCCTGGGCCGTCAGGTGGCCGACATCTGCCGCCGGGCGGGCGTGCTGCTGATTGTCAACGACAGGGCCGACGTGGCCCGGGCCATCGGTGCCGATGGCGTGCACGTCGGGCAGGACGATCTGCCGGTGCGGGCTTGCCGCCAGGTGCTCGGCGGCGCGGCCCTGGTTGGAGTATCGTGTCAGACGCCGGAGATGGCCCTGGCGGCCGCCGAGGCCGGGGCCGACTACGTTGGCGTGGGGCCGGTATTTTCCAGTTCGACCAAGGCCCGCGGCTATACCATAGGCCCGCAAGGCGTGGCCGCGGTGCGACAGGCGGTAAGCCTGCCTACGGTGGCCATTGCCGGGATCGGCTTGGATAACGTCGGCGAGATTCTGCAGACCACGCCGACGGCCGTGGCCATCTGCTCCGACATCATCGGCAATGAAGATCCGCAGGCTCGGGCCGCGCTCATCAAGGCCCGACTTCTCGAGCGTTACCCGGTCTGAGATTCTCCCGACCATTCCCAAGCATACTCAATTGCCTGAGAACATCTGGTGGCGAAAAAACAACCGCCCGGTTTCGCGATTAACTTGCGGAACCGGGCGGGATTGTTGCTTCTGAGGGTTACTTTTACAGTCGGCGAGGCGAACTAGTTTTTCGCGGCCGGCGGGGCGAGTTTGGCGCCTGCATTCATGGCCGGTCCACCCGGCTTGCGGCGGAAGTCGCCCTTTTCCACGTCCACAAACAGGGCATTCATGTCTTTGACCACCGTGCAGCCGCGGCCCATGAACCTCTTGTCCACGTCGCGCAGGTAGATGTTGCCTTCAAACACGCCGTTAATGTCATCGGTGATGCGGTCCAGAATGTTGTTCCGGACAACGATGCCCTCCGGCGAGCTGACGCCTTTTTTACGCTGCCCCAGCAGGCCGCTGGACCACGAGATATGCTTGCCCGTGTTGACAAAGGTGTTATTCAGAAGCTGGATGTTCTTGACAGCCGTGCCGCCCGTCCTGCCCGAGGACCAGATGGCCAGCGTTACGGCCGACCGTCCGCCGCCATCGATGACATTGTTGCGGAAGACGATGTTCTCGGCATTACGGTTGATGGTCACGGTGTTCTGGATGTAATTATCTTCGAGCAGCATGTTGGCGCAGCCCTCGTACACGTTGATGGCGCTGGAGTGCATGCCGTAGTGATCCAGCACGGCGTTGTTGCGAAGGATGCCTTCCTTGGCTTCGTAGTGCCGGATGCCGCTGCCGGAATTCTTGGTCAGGACGCAGTCGCGAACCGTGTACTTGTTAACGCGGCTGATAAAGACGGCCGTTGTCCAGCCCGGGCACTGGTAGACCTGGCAGTTCTCCACCACGATCTCGTCGCAATGGTTCAGGCCGATGCCGGCGTGGCCGGCGACAAAGCGGATCTCGCAGTCGCTGATGGTGATATTCTTTGACCGCGAACCGCTTCGGGCGACCGATACGCCACCGGCGCCGCCCGAGTAACGCTGAATCAGGAAGCCCTTGACGCCGATGTTGGAGGCGCCGGATTCGATGCTGAGGCCCGTTTTGAAGACCGGGTAGCC
>JAWLHX010000022.1:0-55795 GCA_041690105.1 Phycisphaerae bacterium | reverse complement strand
ACTGATAATTGCAACGGTACCCGACCACGATCTCGGTGCATCCGGCTGACAGAATTCGCAGTCTCTACAGGTACATCTTAACCTGCCTTCCGCGCCTGGTGTGCGACAGAATTGCTCGGCCGATTGGCCTGGCTGCAGATGGGCGGAAGATGCTCGGGACGGCTGATGGTCCCAGGAGCAACCGGAACAAATCTCAGTGACACTTCCGGCAGGTGAGAAAACAGACCATGATATTTATTGCGTTCATGGAAGCAGCCTTATATTGTATCTGTTTGAACTGATCGGCCCCGATGGCTGCTGCGCGAGTGTGGAATTTAGCGAGTATAACCGGCAGCCACGAATCTGGCACGCTTTGCTGAGACTGGCGGCTATTCAGCCTTATAATGTTCCGACCGAACAAATGTTTTATGCATTTTTCCGCTTGCTGTCGTATTAAATGATAATGTGGCTCGGCTGCAGGTGTCGCGCTGCGGTTTTTTGGAACCAAGGGCACTTTTTTCATCTCTAATCAAGCAGTGCAACGGCAGAAGTTGGTTTGTGAGGCTGATTAAGGCCTCGAAACTTCGGGAAAATACAGCTTCAATCATCTTTGCTGCTTTGGCGTCGGTTACCGAGAAAGATAGGGGAAGAATATGGAAGAAACCGTCCGACAAGAGGTTATGGATCAGGACGTAACGCAGGTCGAGCGCTTTCGCAGCGACTGTCAGAAACTGCTTGAAGAGTTGAAGAACGTCATCGTCGGGCAGGACCTGGTGATTGAAGAGGTGCTGATTGCCATGTTCTCCCGCGGTCATTGCCTGCTGGAGGGCGTACCCGGATTGGCCAAGACTCTGCTGGTGCGGACCTTGTCGCAGGCCCTGAGCCTGGATTTTCATCGCATTCAGTTCACGCCCGATCTTATGCCGTCGGACATTCTCGGGACCGAAATCCTGCGCGAAGATCGCTCAACCGGTCATCGCGAATTCGAATTCGTCCGCGGCCCGATTTTCACCAACGTGCTGCTGGCCGACGAAATCAACCGTACTCCGCCAAAAACCCAGGCTGCTCTGCTGGAAGCCATGCAGGAGCACCGGGTTACGGCTGCCGGCAAAGAGTACACGCTGAACGAGCCCTTCCTGGTGCTGGCCACCCAGAACCCGATTGAGCAGGAAGGCACATACCCCCTGCCCGAGGCCCAGTTGGACCGTTTCATGTTCCACATTCGAGTACTGTATCCGAATTTTGAAGAAGAACTGGAAGTCGTTCGCCGCACCACCACGCATCGCACGGCCGCGGTGGACAAGGTTCTGACCGGTGCCGACATTGTCGCCCTGCAGGACCTAGTGTTCCGCATTCCCGTGCCGGAACACGTTTACAAGTTTGCCGTAAGCCTGGTGCGCATGACGCGTCATGACCAGCCGGAAGCGCCATCGTATGTTAAGGACTGGGTGGCCTGGGGGGCCGGTCCGCGGGCATCTCAATACCTGATTCTTGGAGCCAAGGCGCGGAGCATCCTATATGGACGTGCCTACGCCTCGATCGAGGACGTCAAGGCGGTGGCCGGTCCGGTGTTGCGTCATCGCATTCTGCTTAACTTCAATGCCGAGGCCGAAGGCATGACCAGCGACGGCGTAATCCGCAAGTTGCTCGGCGATGTGCCTGCGATCAAGGAGGATTAGCCATGGCGGCTCGTCCCACCAGGCACCTCGACCGGCGTTCGATAGAGCGTCTGAGCCACCTTGAGTTGCGGGCTCGCAAGGCCGTCGAGGGCTTCTACAGCGGCATCCACAAGAGCCCCTACCACGGCTTCAACGTGGAGTTTGCCGAATACCGGGAATATTCCCCGGGCGACGACCCGCGCTTTCTGGACTGGCGCGTGCTGGCCCGCAGCGACCGCTTCTTCATCAAGCAGTTCGAGGCCGAGACCAACCTCAACTGTTACCTGCTGCTGGATACCAGCGGCTCGATGGAGTTCGGCTCCAACGGTCAGACGCGGCTCGATTACGGGGCAGCACTGGCGGCGGCAATCACCCTGCTGATGCTCCGCCAGGGCGACCAGGTGGGCCTGATAACCTTCGACAGCAAAGTCCGCCACTACATCACGCCGCGAGGCAACGCCCGCCATTACGCGGTCATCCGCGACATTCTCGAAAGTGTCAGGCCGGGCGAAGAGACCAACCTGTCGGCCGTGCTGCACGAAATTGCCGAACGTGCCCGGCGGCGAAGCATGGTGATTATCATCAGCGACTTTTTTGATAAGAGCGAAGACGTGTTAAACGCCCTTCAGCACTTCCGGCATCGGCGGCACGAGGTAATGGCGCTGCAACTTCTGGACGATCAGGAGATAGACTTCCCGTTCGACCGCATTACGCTCTTCGAGGGCATGGAGCGCGGCGAGCAGGTGATTGTCGACCCGCACGTGATGGCCGAAGGCTTTCGCCGCAGAATGGCCGGTTTTCTGGATGAACTGAAGCGGGGATGCCTGGAAAAGAACGTGGATTACCAGCGCATGCTGCTGAGCGAACCGTTCGACCGGGCCTTTACTGCCTACCTGGCCCGACGCAAGTTCCGGGCTGCGGCGGGAGGCAAAAGATGAGTTTCGTCCATCCGTACATGCTCTACCTGGCCCCGCTGGTGGCATTGCCGATTATCATCCACCTGCTCAACCGCGTGCGCTACCGGCGGGTGCGCTGGGCGGCTATAGATTTTCTGCTCTCGACCGAGCAACGGGCAGTGCGACGGGCAAAGGTGCGACAATGGCTGCTGATGGCAATGCGCATGCTGTTGCTGGCGGTGCTGCTGCTGGCTCTGGCTCAGCCGATACTGGGTGGTGGCCTGGCTGCCCTGCTTGGCAGCAGTTCGCAGGTTGCCATTCTGCTGGACAACTCGCCAAGCATGTCGGCCCTGGATTCCAGGGGCACGGCCTTCGAGCGTGGCCGCACGCTGGCTACCGATGCCGTCGAGGGGTTGCCGGGCTCGGTGCGGGTGCTGGCGGGTACGATATCGGGCCGCTACGACAGTCCGCTACGCGAGCCGATGCAGAGCAAGGACGATGTTCTGCCGACCCTTCAGAAGGCTGATCTGCGAGCGGGGCTGGATGACGTGGCCGGATCGATCAAAGCGGCGGCCGAAGCCCTGCAAAGTGGCGGCGGCGGAGGCATGATCTGGCTGCTTACCGACATGCGGGCATCGGGTTGGTCGTCCAGTGGTGAAGGTGCCTGGCAGGCTGCCCGCGATGCTCTGGAAAAGGCCGGCCGGCCGCGCCTGGTTATCAGCACCCTGACACCATCGCTAACGGTGAACCGTTGGATAGAGGGGGCGAAGGTCTCGCCCGAGATTCTGCTCGAAGGCGATGTTCCGCGCCTGACGGCCACCGTTCGCAGCGAAGGTGCGGGCGGCATGGTCAATGTGGAGTTGCACGTTGAGGGCCGGCGGATTCATGCTCAGAGCGTGCAGATTGAACAGGATGGTGCGGCGGAGGTTGTCTTTAACCTCCCGGCCGTCACCGAAGTGCCGCAATCGGGCTATCTGCAACTCGACAGCGACGGCTTGCCGCAAGATAACCGCTACTATTTCGTCATTCGCCCGAGTCAGCCGCTGCCTGTCCTGGTGGTCGATTCGCGGCCGCCCGGTGGCGGGCTTTACGACCGCGACGGCGATCTGGTCAGTCTGGCCCTTGCTCCGCCGCAAACGCTTTCCGCCCGTTCGCCATTTGCCGTAGCCCGGGCCGAGGCCTCGAAGCTTACCCAGGAGACTCTCAGCGATTACCAGGGCATTGTGCTCACGGAAGCGGTAGCCTTGGACGAAAAGCAGGTGCAATTGCTGCAGGACTATGTTCGCGATGGCGGCTGGCTGATGATTTTTCCGGGCGACAACACCGATAGCCGCAGCTTCAACAGCATGTCGCTCAGTCCGGCCACGCTTGGCCCCAAAGTAAGCGCCCCGGAGGGTGGCCTCTGGCACCTGGGCTTTGTGGCCTCCTCGCCGGTGGTCAACTGGCTGACTGAAGCCGGGCTGGAGATGATGCTGGTTAAGAAGGTCTTCGAACTGAAGCCCGGCGAGCGCGACGAGGTGTTGCTGGCCCTGGACACCGGACAGCCGATGCTGGTGCGGAGCCAGGTGGGCCGCGGTCGGATATACACCTGGTCGATCGGCTCGAATGAGAACTTCAGCAAGCTGCCGGTCTGGATGCTGCTGCCAATTGTTCACGATGCCCTTCGCGAGCATGTGGCCGAGACTGGGGCCTCACTGTCGATACCGGCCTACCGTCGCCTGGGCATTCCGGGGCAACTGCCATTGGCCCGCGTGATTACGCCCGACGAGCAGATGGTGCGTCTGTCGTTCACTGAAGAGAATCCGACCGATACCTTCTTCGCGGGCACCGAGCAGGCCGGCATCTATCGACTGGCCTCGTCGGAACAGCCGGATGCGCTTGCCGCGTCGGTGGCCGTTGGGGCGGTAAATGTTCCGGGCGAAGAGTCATCGCTTGAGACGGTTTCGGCTGCTCAGCTGCGCGACTACCTGGGCTTTCAGTATCCGCTTTATGTGCTGGAAGGCGACCGGGATATTCTGGAACTGGATGGCAGCGACTCGGCCAGCAGTGCAGCCTCGGCTTTTCCGCTGGCCATGCTGGGCCTTGCGCTTCTGCTTACCGAGGCGATTCTGGGCTGGAGCATGAGCCGGCCGCACAAGTCGCAGATTGCGACTGCAGCTTCGACATCAGCCAATGGCAAATGAGCATGCTCTCGGGGAAAGATTGAACGTGGAGACAACGAGAATAATCTTCGACACGCCTCTGCCGCCATGGCTGGTGGCGACCATCGGACTGCTGATAGTGGCGGCAGCACTCGCTTTTGCCTTGCGCGATACCCGCACGATTAACGTCTGGGCTCGTCGCGGCATTATCGGCATGATGCTGCTGGCCGGCCTGATGGCGGTCGCCATGGCCCTTGGTCCGACCATCATACGCCGCTCGCCCGACCCGCACCCGGCAGAAATCGCCCTGTTGCTGGACGGTTCGCTGAGCATGCAACTGGCCGACACTTATAAGGACGACGAGGCGGCCTGGATTCTCTCGCGTCAGGAGGCGATGGAAGACAATGGCGCGGACAGCGACCAGCCCCCGGGCGAACCGGCGGCCGGGGAGAGCGGTGAACCTGCAAGAGCCGAACCCGGCAAGCCTCGCCCCAGTCGGCAGGCCCTGGTGAACATGGTTCTGGCCGAAGGACGCGATAGCTGGCTGGCAGCACTGGCCAAGCAGTTCGAAATATCGGCCTATCGTTTTTCGGCCGATGTGGAGCGGGTGACGCTCGAAGGCGACGCCGCCTACAATCTGGACGACGAGGGTTACTCGACCGACCTTGCCGCAGCTCTGTCCAGGATTGGTGGCGGGACAGGCGGCAGGCATCCCCGGGCCATAATAGTAATAGGAGACGGGGCCTGGAATAAGGACGATCCGACTACCGTCGCACGGTCGCTGGGTATGCGAGAGACGCCGGTTTTCACCCTCGGCGTGGGCGACCCGAACCCACCGAAAGATGCAGCTGTCAACAGCCTGCGTGCCGACGAGGCCGTGCTGCTTGGCGACGAGGTTACGCTGGCCGCCCAGGTGACGACCACCGGCCTTGCAGCCACCACCGTAACTGTGGAACTGCTGGTTGGCAGTACGGTTCTGGAGAGCAAGCAGATTGTCAGTCTGCCCACCGGCCAGCCGACGACGGTGCACTTCCGGCACGTTCCCGAACGTCCCGGCCGTCAGCGTTACAAGGTGCGCATACCTCTGCTGGAAGGCGAAGAAAACGCGGACAACAATTCGGTTTCAACCCTGGTCGAAGTCAGCGAGAGGAAAATCAGGATATTGCTGCTCGACGCAGAGCCACGGTGGGAATTCCGGTTTCTGCGAAATGCCTTCGAGCGCGACCCATCGGTTCAGCTGACCGTGGGTCTGACCCGCCCGGGTATCGGTCCCCTGAGCGGCCCCGGCTACTGCGACAAGCTGCCCACCGGCAAAGACGAATTCATGAAGTACGACCTGGTCATCCTGGGCGACATTGATGCTTCGACCATGCCCGCAGAGTTTCTGTCGGAGCTTGCCGAAGCGGTCCAGCAGGGCGGAAGCGCCCTAATTGTCATTGCCGGTAAGCGTGGCCACTATAACGGGCTGGTCGGCACGCCGCTGGCACCGATTCTGCCTGTCAGGCTGGAGCCGGCAGTGCTGCTGACTCGCGAGCGCGGACAACTTTACGGGCTGGAACTTTCGCAGGAAGGCCAGAAGCATCTGATGATGCGCCTGGCCTCGCAGGAAGACCAGAACGCGGCCGCCTGGCGAGCCCTGCCGGAATCGGAATGGTCGGCCACGGTCGGCGAGCTTATGCCCGGGGCAACAGCCATGATCGTGCATCCTCATCGTACGGCCGGCGGCTCCAAAATGCCCATTCTGGCCGTCCATCGCGTGGGCCAGGGCAAGGTAATGTTTATGGGAATTGAGGATACCTGGCGCTGGCGCCGCACGGTTGGCGACAAGTACCATTACCGTTTCTGGGCTCAGGCCGTGCGTTGGATGGTCAAAAAGCAGTTTAGCGGCGATGGCGATCCGCGGGCTCGGCTGAGCGTCGATCGTCTGCGCTGCGATGTCGGCGAGCAGATTCAGATTGACGCCCTGTGCCTGGCCGACGACGGTTTCCCGCTGCGGGAAGCTAAGGTCTGGGCCGAGGTTACCGACAGTCGCAATACCAAGCAGCGCCTGGTCATGACGCCCGGCGCCTACGGCATGTGGCAGACGAATTATGTTCCGAAGCAGCCCGGCCGAATCCGAATACGCCCGATCGTTTCCATCCATGGTGACGATCCGCTGCCAACCGAGGTGGAGGTAGCGGTCGAGCGAGTGAATCTGGAAAAAAATTTTCTGGCCCAGAACAAGAAGTCTCTTGAGGACATAGCCGCGGCCAGTGGCGGCAAGTACCTCAGCTTCATTCAGGCCCATCAACTGGCCGAACTTTTGTCAGGCCGGGCCGAGACGCGGATCAACATTCATCCTTATTCACCATGCCGACATTGGACATTCTATACCGTGCTGGCACTGCTGCTGGGCGGTGCCTGGCTGACCAGAAAAAGGAGCGGACTGGCATGAGTCAGACGGCTACATTCTCATTGCCCGCAACACTGCGTCGGGTGCTGAACCGTTACCGGCGGCGCAACCGCATAGTCAGCCTCCAGCGCGGCCTGTTGCTGACGCTGGGAGCCACGCTGGCGGCCACCGGCCTGGCAATTGCTGCCGACCGAATGCTCAGGCTCGAGCCCGGCTGGCGGCTATCGGCCCTGATAACAATTGGCGTGCTACTGGCGGCGGCCATCGTCTGGTGGGTAATAGTGCCGCTGGTAGCCCGCATAACTACGCTTGACGCAGCCATTCGTGTGGGCCGCCATTTTCCGGATATGCAGGAAGACCTGGTGACAGCCGTGGAGCTTACGCAGGCCGACGAGACCGGCGTCTCCTCCGGACTGGTCAGGCGCGTGCTGGCCGATGTATCAAAGCAGGCCGAGGGGCGGGTGGATTACCGACGCGCCGTCCCGCTGCGCCCGCTGCTAGCGGCTATCGGGGTTTTCGCCCTGGTTGGCGGATCGATGGGCACGGCCTATGCCCTGCGGCCGGAGGCCATCAGCAATGCCTTGCAGCGGCTGTTTTCGCCGCAAGCCAATATTCCTTACTTCTCCTACACTCAGCTCTCGGTTGAGCCCGGCAATCATGTGATGCGCATGAACGACACGCTGATGATCAGGCTGAAAGTAGGCGGGCAGATACCCGCAAGCGCCCGGCTGGAAACCGTCTCGGGCTCAAAACGCGACAGTTGGACCATCACCCCTCACGAGGGCAATTGGCAATGGACCAGCGGCGGCCCGCTGTACGAGGATATGAGCTACCGCGTGCAGGCCGGCGATGCCGTCAGCCCGTGGTATAAGGTGCGCGTGCTGCCTCCTCCATCGCTTGCCGCCAGGCTGATCAGCGTCATCGATCCGCCCTACGCCGAAAGCTTCGAGCATGCCCCGGCCGAAATCCGCGATACGCCGCGGCTGGTGGTGGGGTCGCGATTCAGACTGCTCGGCCGGCCTGCCGACCGCGGCCAGGACGACAAGCTGACCTGCGTCGGCCGCCTGACCTGCGATAGTCGGGAGATTGAATTCTCTGCTGATGCCGAAGGCCTGCTGACCAGCAGCACGCTTGACATGACCGAGGGCAGCGACAAGTTGCAGTATCAGATCGACCTTGTCGACGGCTACGGCCTCAGGAGCGTGCGGCCCGAGACGCTGCAGGTAGCAGGCGTTGCCGACGAGAAGCCGCGCGTGCGACTTACCTCTCCGGCTCCCAATCTTATTCTGCTGCCGGGAGAATCGTTTGACGTGGTGGCCAGTGCCGAGGACGAGTTCGGCATGCGCGACCTGGTTCTTTCGTGGCGTCGGTTATCGCGCAACGAGAACGGGCAGTTCGTGCCCGACGAGGGCTGGACCGAGGTTAAGCTGACCGATGGCGGCCCCAGGCAGGCCGAATTGACTGGCTCGCAGGTCATGCTGCTGACAGCAATGGGCGTTGAGGGCGGGCAGGTGGTGGAGTATCGGGCGGTGGCTGCCGACTATGCCGGCGACGCCTTCCTGCGCCGCGGTTTTTCGCCGGTACATCGGGTGGTTGTTATGACCTACGAAGAGCACATGGAGAAGGTCATCGGCGAGCTTCAGCAGCTTGAGCTTGAGATACGTCGGGCAGCACTTAACCAGGAGAACATTGCCAAGCAGGGCGATGCTGCCGCCGACGCCGCGAGCGAGAATGACGCGGCGGGCGCATCGAAAAAAGCCGGCGAGCTTGCCAACCAGGAGCGCAGCGAGCAGATGCGTGCCGAAAGCATTGCCGACCGGCTCAAGAGCCTGGCCCGCGAAGCATCGCGCAACTCCAGCATGCCGGCACGTTCGCTGCAGGGCATGGCCAATCTGGCCGAGGCTGTGCGCCAGGTGGGGAAAGAGGAGATGAAACAGGCCGAGTCGAAATTCGGCCAGGCGGGCAAGAATCAGGAGAATGACCCGCAATCCGGCGATCCGCAATCCGGCGATCCGCAATCTGGCGATCCGCAGTCGGGCCAGCCGGGGGAATCGCAGAAGGCGGCAAAAATCCGCGATGCCGCGGCCGAAGCCAGAAAAGCTGGCGAGCGGCTGAAAAACCTGGGCAATAACGCCCAGTCGCTGCGGCGGCAGACAATTCTGGATAAGCTTGCGGCCGACGCCGAGCTTCTGGCTCAGAGGCAACTGGAGGTTAAGGAGGCCACGATAACCGTAGCCGCCAAAACAGCCAGCATGCCACGGTCGCAGTTGCCGCCCGAGTTATCAGCAGTGCTGACGGTGCTGGCCGTAGCCGAGCGATCGGTGCAGAAGGGTGTGGAGCAGCTAGATGCGGGAATCGACGACGCCGCCCGCATGCTGGCCTTCTCTGAGCCCGAGGAAGCCCTGCGGGCCCGTAAGGCTTACAGTATGCTCAACGATCAGAAGGTGCTGGATAAGGTTACAGACATAGCGATCAAGATGGACGAGAACGTGCTTTTCAGCACCCTGCCCCGTCATGACGAGGTGGCGGCATCGCTGCGCGAGGTGGCCGAGGCTTTGCGCGAGGAGAAGCATGAGCTGGATCAGGTCGAAAAGACCATCGCCGAATTCATTCGCCGGCAGAAGGAGTTGAACAAGTCGGTCGAGTCCGGCATCGGCCGCAACATTGGCAAAGATCAGAGCCAGGCCCTGGGGCGGCTGCAGGCGACGCTGGCCCGCGAGGTATCGGAAGAGGCCTCGGCTCTTAACTGGCTGGCCATGGAGATGCAGGGATTTCGCAGCCTGAGCGTCGAGAAGCTTTCGGCCGCATCGGGCGAGATGAATGAAGGCGCCTTGGACCTTTTCGCTACCAGTTTGCCGCCTGCTCTTGAACACGGCCGCCGGGCCCTGGCCCTGCTGGAAGAGGCGGCCGAGGCCTTCAAGGAAGAAAAGCCGCAGATGCAGCAGGGCGAGCAGCAGAAGGTCAACATGGAGATCATCATCAAGTTGCTGCGCATTATCACCGGGCAAAAGGAAGTAAACCGCGAGACGGCCAAGGCCGACGAAGTCCGCACCGAGAACGAGCCTTTCCGCCGCTTGGCAGGCGCACTTGCCGAGAAGCAGAGCGGGCTGCGGGTCGAGACGCAGTCTCTGCTTGAGCTTCTGGCCGCCGCTCCTCCGCAGATAATCGAGCAAATCGATAAATCGGCCGAGCTCATGAACATCAGCCGCCTGGCTCTTTCGGCGGCCGATACCGGCGAAGACACGCGTATTGTCCAGAAGGCCGCGCTGGCACTGCTGGAAGATCTGCTGAAGGGCCAGGGTGGCGGTGGCGGAGCGGGCAGCAGCGGCGGCGGCGGAGCGGCACAGATGTTCGGCCAGGATGGAGGCAATACACCAGGTGGCAACCCGGGCGGCAGCAATGCTGCAATCGACCCTGCGGAACTTGGCTCGGCAGATGACGATTGGCGCAGGACGCGCACTCGTTTCGAGGGCGAAATTCCGGCCGGCCTGGAAGAAAAATATCCTGCCCGTTACCGGGAATTGATGGAATCGTACTTCAGAGCACTGCGCAAGGAGCAATGACCGATGATCAGGCAAGGCCGACACAGCACGCTGATTATAATCGTCGTAGCATGTCTCACAGCTCTCGGTCCGGCAACGCCGGCCACTGTGCCCACCGTTCGGGCCGATGATCTGGCCGCACCGGAGCTTGAGGTGACGCCTGAACTTGATCGGGCCGTGGTGCGAGGCCTCGATTATCTGGCATCCACGCAGAAGGAGGATGGCTCCTGGGGCGAGGACGGCTATGGCCAGACCGCCGGCATTGTGGGCGTGGCCATGATGACCTTTCTGGCCCGGGGGCACACGCCGGACGACCCCAAGTACGGCCATGTCATCCGCCGGGCGACCGACTATATCGTCTCCACCCAGGCCTCTAACGGATTGCTGGGCGGCCGCCATGGCAGCAGCCCCATGTACAGTCACGGATTTGCGACGCTGGCCCTGGCCGAAGTGTATGGTCAGATTGACGATCCGCGCGTCGGCCCTGCCCTGGAGAAGGCGGTGGGCCTGCTGGTAAATGGCCAGAACGGCCAGGGCGGATGGCGCTACAGCGTCAACTCCAGCGACAGCGACACCACGGTCAGTGGAGCCCAGATGATGGGACTGAGGGCGGCCGCCAGCGGCGGCATTGCCGTACCGATTGAGACTATACGCAAGGCCATCGGCTTCTTTAAGTATGCCTACTGCCCGGGCGGCGGCTTTGGCTACACCGGCCCCGGCGGCCCCAACATGCCGCGCAGCGGAATCGGCATGCTGGTAATGTGCCTGAGCGGCGAATACCGCTCGGCCGAAGTGCGGACGACTGCCGACTGGATTTTCGCCCAGATCGGCAGCAACAACTCGGGCTACTTCTATTACATGACTTACTATTGCTCGCAGGCCATGTTTCAGGCTGGCGGCAAGTACTGGCGACGATGGAACGAGGTGATGACGCCGATGATCATCGCCCGGCAGTCCGAGAACGGTTCCTGGTCCGGCGATTACAGTTCCGGCGGCGTGACCGGGGCAACGGCTTTCGCCCTGCTCTCCATCGAGATTAATTACAACCTGCTGCCGATTTATCAGCGTTAGGCGTTACCTGTATCGGCAGCAACACCACGCGACATTGTTACCGGGCCGCCCCTGAGACAGAAGAAAATTAAGGCCCCGGCGGAGGATAACGGAATTGCGACTTCCTGTAATGTTTACTGAACAGGTTCAATCAGCATGCCGCTACCTGCTGGCTGCGGCTATTGTGCTTGCCACGGTTGCGGCGTCGCCAGTGGCCGGGCAGGAGATATTCCCTTTGCTGCGCGAGCCTGCGGAACAAGGCCACCAGGAAGGTCATGGCCCCGCCGCGGCCACGGCCGAGACTACGGAGCCAGCCGACGGACAGGCTGAAGCAGGTGCCGTCGCCCGCCAGATGAGTACGATAGTCCTGCCGGATGAGGGGCAACTGGTGGGCAGCCTTATTCGTGCCGACAATGAGACCATGCTTCTGAGCAGCCCGCTCTTCGCTGATCAGCTTGAGGTCAAAACACCTGCTGCCGTGGCCATTGCCCTGGAGCCTGCGGAGGCAGAGCCCGGCGACACCAGTGTTTACCTGACAAACGGCGATTGCCTGGTTGGCCGCCTGGTGGCTATTGACGATGAAGCCATCGTTCTGGAGAGCATAGCGAGCAACCCAATGCGTATCAGGAGAGCCATGGTCATGGGCCTGCGGCGCGCCGGCACGTCGAAGAACGTACTTCTGGATGGGGCACCGGATAAAGAGCCCTGGCGCAGGTCGAGGCGAGCTGAGCGAGCAAACTTTTATAACTTTGAAAACAACAACATCAGCGTTGCCACTCACCAGCATGAACAGGCCGTAACCATGGTGCTTTCTTATGAACGCACATCTGGTTTGCCTGGCAGCCAGTCCTTTGAAGTTGCAGTGTTTGCCCCCTCAGGCCGCAGGTCCTGCGTTGGCTTTACGCTATCTTTAACGACTATGCGTGTTTTTGAAAACGTTGACTCCGGTAGCAGTAGCCGTGGATGGGGTATTAGTTGGGACACCTCCGCCGAATCCGGCGAAGTTCGTATGGCTTACGATCCGGAGGCACGTGCCCTGACAATATGGGCTAACGGCAAGTTGCTTGCGCGACGTGAAATTGACGCTGCACTGGCTACCCGAACCGGGGTGGCCTTTGCTCATGACGATGCTTACAAAATAACCCGGGCAACGGTGCTGCGAGGGGTCGTTCCGCCAAAGGATGGTGTTTACGTCGACCTGGATCGCGACGAGAAGATGGATATTGTCGGCTTTACCAATGGCGATTCTTTGACGGTAGGGCAGGTGCACGTGTCGCAGGGCCGGGCAGTTCTGCAAGCCCAGTTTGGCGAGTTGGCCTGTGCCCTTGAAGATGTGGAGTCGATCGGCCTGCGCGAAACAGGCAACGAAGAGCCCAGGCGGCGAAAAGATGACGTTCGCCTGCACACCAGTCGGGGTGCGCTGACACTGGAGCTTGAGAAGCTGGATGAACAGCTTCTGTACGGTCGCAGCGACACTTGCGGCAAAGTCCAGATTCAGCGCCGCTTCATCCGCCAGATAGAATTCAAGCCGCACACTAAGAAACGGGCCTCACTGCCCCAGCCGGAGGCCTTGGTGTTTGGGGTAGGAGGGCGGGCGGTCCCAATGGAAGGTTTCGCAGTGGAACAGGACGTGATGATTGTTGAATGACGCATCCACTCTTCCAGACGTTCCAGTAGCGTGGTTGCGGATGTCGCATCAGGGCATTGGGTAGAACGAGCCAGGCATTTTTATTCAGGAGCGACAAAGTGAGTGCAAGTAGACGGGGAACCACACAGAGCGGTAGCAGGCTGAGCACGGGAACCAGCGTTAATCTGGCCACGGCAGGCTGGGGCAGTTGGGTGGCAATTGTTGCCATGGCCTGCCTTCTGTTATCGCTGACGGCATCGGCAGCCGTTGCCCAGGATGGCATTTTCGTGCCCACGCCACGAGGCTCGGGCGAGAGCCTTGATGCTAGCGCCCAGCAGTCGGGCGGAAAATCGTCAGCGCCCGACGTCGTGCTGACGACAGGGGGCGACCGCATTCTGGGCGCAATAGGCATGATGAAGCTGGACGACATGCTGACTCTCTCCGGCCCGCAGTTTACCGATGCAGTCAAAGTGCGAAGTGCAGCAATTGCCGCTCTTGAGTTTGGAGCGGGCGGTAAAGATGCCGGCGGCGACGAAGTGCTTATTACCAACGGCGACCGGCTTATGGGCCGGATAGTTTCCATCGGCGAAGATAACGTAGTGCTGCAGGCTGCGTCAGAAGAACCGATCACCATATCCCGCAGGATGATCAGCCGCCTCACCTTCGACGGTGGCAGCAGCATTTTGCTGAAATCGGGCTTCGGTCGCGGCCAGATGGCGCCTTGGGCGGTATTGCGCGGCGGCAACTATTCAATCAGCGAAGGCCGCCTGGTCAGTAACAATAGCGGCAGCAACTACCCGATTGCCGCCCAACTGGAGCAGAAAGAGGCGATAACCGTAATTGTTAAGTTTCGCAGTCTGGACCGCAACGGGCCCTATTGTTCCATCTCCATGTTCGTCGATTCGACCGACTCGCAGTTCGGGCGTAACAGCGTGACCGCCATGTTCAGTGGCAACAGCCATTATGCCTACTACAGCAATAACGGCAGCACGAATCAGGTCAACAGCGGCAACTTCGGCGGCCGCAATATGATGGAAGGCGAGGTACGGGCAGCTTACGATCCGGCCACCAAGACTATCAGCATGTGGGTTGACAGCAACAAGCTTGGCGAATGGCGCGTGCCGCACAATGTTGAAACCGGCAGCCACCTGATGTTCACCAGTCAATATTACACCAGTTACGAGTCCATTACTGTGCTCAAGGGCATTGTGCCACCGTCGGAAAGTATTGGCGGCGGCGGCGAGGAAAAGCGCGAAGTGGTGGTCTTCAGGAACAAGGACCGTATGGCGGTGGATGACCTGCGGCTGGCCGATGGCGAATTCCTGCTCAAAAGCACTTATGGCGAGCTTAAGTGCCCGGCCAACACTGTCACCACCATAAGCATGCGAACCGACGGTGCGGAGAAACCTCGCATGCGCAAAGGCGATGTGCGGGTAACAACACCGGCGGGTCAGATCACCCTGCAGTTCAAGGGGTTGACCGACGAATTCCTGATTGGCGAAAGCGATGCCTTCGGCGAAGTGAAGTTGCTGCGCGAGGGGATTAGACGAATCGACTTTAATATCCATGAGCCGACTCCCAGTGGCGATTCGGCATCGGCTGGGTCCCCACCACCTCCAGGTCACTTTCGGGAAGGTCCCTCAGTTCACTTTGGGGGAGGTCGCATTCGATAGACCAGCTATTTGCCTGCATCAGCGTCGTTTGTGCCGGCGTAAGACAAACTGCCTCCTTAAGCGTGGAGATTACTGATGACCGAGAGGAAGTGTTTTGGGGATTCAAACGTGCGACAGAAAAATATGGGGCATCGGGCAGTCAGCCTGGCGCTGATCAGCGCCACTGCTCTCGTGCTCGCGGTTCTGCTGGTTGCCACGGTCGTGCAGGCCGATCCGCCGGCGGAGACGATTGTTGGCACGTTTGGCACTGGCGTCCAACAGGAAAATGCAGATGACGCCGAAGCCTCGGGCAACGACGAATCCAAGACCGCACCGGACGGGGCGGCTGCCGATGGTGCCCGCGTCTGCATTATCGAGATGACCAACGGCGACAAGCTGCAGGGCGAACTGGTAAGCATCCGCAATGGCGAATTGGAGATACGGCCCACCGTTGCCCGCAACAGCACATTTAAGCTGAAAATTGAAATGCTGACCGAGGTCTCTTTCGACGAATCACACGGAGAGGCCATGGCCGTCAACTCCCCGGCGGCAGCTGCAGCGGCGGCCACTGCGGCTATCACATCAGCCGAAGAGCAGATAAATCGGCTGCGACAAATGCTCGGCAATATGCCGCAAGAGGTGAAGCCGTCCATCTGCGCCCTGCGGCTCAAGAATGAATCGGTCATTCTCGGCTCATTCGAGAACATCGAGGCCGACGCGCTTAGCTTCAGAGGGACCGAACTTGGCCTCATAACGGTTGCTCGCCCGCTCATTTCGGAGCTCGTGTTCGATGCCGGCGAATTCAAATCGCCGGTTGACCGCCCGCTTAAGCTGCACACGCTCATTACCGATAATGGCGACACACTTCACGGCCACCTGGAGCAGCTTGATCCGGAGACCTTGCGCGTTTTTGACGCCAGTGTCGAAGCCCGAATCAAAGTTGCCAATGTTGTGGGCATAGCCTTCCCCTGGCCGCAGGAAGAATACGGCCCCGAAAGCCTGACACCCAACAAGGAGAACCTGGTCAAGCTGCTTGCCGAAGCCGAAACGTCTCTGGCAGCAGTGCAGCAGGAACAGCGCAACCTGGTGGGGCTTATGGAACAGATGGCCGAAGCAGCCGAGGATGACGAAGGTGACGCCCCCGGTCTGATGAGGCCCGACGCCGTGGCCAATTTCAAAGAGGCTCTTGAGGAACTCGAACTCCAGATGGCGGCGCTGAAGAAACAGGAGGTAGAACTCGAACTCCAGAGGTCCAAGCTGATCGAAATGATTCAGAAACCCGCCGGCGAAACATCGGTTGCCGCGGGGGGTGCCACTGAAGACGCTTCCGGCGATGCCTCCGAGGGTGCCTCCGACAATACCGCCGCGGACGATGCCGGGGCCGTCTCGCAGACAGTCCGTACCGCCAAGCCTGCCAAGCCCGATATTATCTGCACCATCAGTGGCAAGGACGGCACGGTGATTATCGGCAAGAATATCGAGGTAGTCGACGGCCGGGCGTCGCTCGATCTGGCTGGCAACCGGGTGGTGGTCTCGTTAGCGGGGCTGAATAAGATCGGCTTCAGCACGCTTGGCGATAGCGTCAATCTGCCGCGGCAGGTGCTTGTCTGGGGGGCATATTCGGACGCCGACTGCGAACTGCGGACAACAATGCAGGTGCTGCCGCGCGAGCTTGGCGACCGCTGGAAAGTGGTGCTGAACAAGAGCCCGAATTTCGACGCCGAGTTCGAGGCCCAGTTGCGGTCCTCGGGCGTGCTGCTGATACCGGAACAGGATCGTAACTGGCAGTTTGGCAGCAGAGAACTTGGCGAAAAGCTTCGTCCGCTGGTCAGGGCCCACCTGCGACGCGGAGGCAAGGTAATAGTCTGCGGGCCAATGCACCAGTATCTGGATTTTATGCGCGCATCGGAGTTGATGACTCTGCAGATTGTCGGCCAGGGCCCCAACGGCATGCCGGCAAACTTTACGCCCGCTGGACGCTGGCTGGCCCGGGATATTGGCCAGGGCGTCACAATGGCCGAGACTACCACGCTTTATCGGGCTGCAGACCCGTCCGAGCGCGTGAGCGTTCTGGCAACTGCCGAAATGGGCTTTGGCGGCCGCCACGGCAACGGCTCCGCCCTGATCCTGAGCCGCAAAGTAGACCGTGGTACAGTTATTGTAATGGGGCAGGATTATTACAATACCAACGACTCGCTGAGCAAGGTGCTGCGCAATGCAGTTGTGGAAAAAGTGCCGCGCAAATAGCCTTGGCCGGCCGTCCTCTTCGGCAGGACGACCCAATGGCATGTTCCGTAACCTGCAAATTGTCACACCGGCAAATTAGTTTGGAGAAATGGCCGTGATATCCACCATTACATGCGGACGTGCGGCTCGCCTTGCTGTTCTGCTGGTGGCCTCTGCGCTGGCGGCCACCGTTGCCCTGGCACAGTCCGCCGCTCCCGAGGCACCAGCGCCTGCTGATTCCGCGACATCATCCCCTGCCCTAACACCCGCGGAGGCCCGCCCGGACAATCAGCAGCCTGTCGAGCTGGAGCAACTTGTGACCACGATGATCGAGGCCATGGGCAGCCCTCAGTATCACGTTCGAGAGCAGGCGACCGAGGCTCTGCGCAAGATTGGTCAGCCGGCCCGCAAAGCCCTGGAAGAAGCCGCCCGCGGAGACGATCCGGAAATACGCATGAGGGCCGAGAGGCTTCTGCGCGACCTCCGCCACGGCATTACTCCCGACTGGCCAAGCGAGCTTGCACTGCTGGCAAGGCACTATGCAAGGCTCAACGAATCGGAACAACAGAACGCGATTCGCCGCATTGCCGAGAAGCTGGAGGAAAAGGCCGCCATCTTCCTGGCCAGCCGTCTGACAGGTAAAGATCATGAAGCCACACAAGCCCTGTCATCCATAAGATCGAGCAACAGCGCCAAGCTGGCGGCCGAACTTATAGAGGCAGTTGGCGAGCCCGAGAACGATTACCAGAAGCGAGCCCTGGTTTGGGCCCGGTCGAAGGTCGGCACCCCGCTCGATGCACTGCGAATAATGGAGGGGCTGGAACTCGACAATTCGCTGCGCAATATGGTGGTCGAAGACGGCATTAAGATGCTGATGGGTCAGTTGCAGGATAAGCCACCGAAGCAGGTGCTTGAGACGGCTACGGAGTTCGCAGCCTCAACCGGCGATGCCCGCTTCAGCTATATTGCGGCCGAGGCGCTGCTGGCCCTCGGCCGTGGCGAAGAAGCGGCCGAGTTGCAAACCAAGGCGCTGGCCTTGCAGCCAACCAGCGAGCCGGCACATTTCGCTGCTGCCAATATGCTCATTGAAATCGGTCGCAACCGCCTGGCCGCCGCCGAATGCCAGCAGATACTGGAGATTGAACCGGCCAATTCCGTTTACGATCTGAACGCCCTGCTGCGGCTGAGCGACCTTTATGCCGCCAGCGGGCTCTATCGGCAGGCGGCCGATACGCTCCAAGGTGCACTCGACGGCTACCTGACCGCCAGGGCGGGCAACTCAGGTTATGCCATGACCTCAAATCCCGATGTCGTGAAGGCCCGGATCGAGCAGTATCGTCAACGTGCTGCGCAGTATCCGGCCCCCGATGGAGCGGAGATCGGCGACAACGTCGCCAACGAACTCAAGCTCACGCTGACCGAGGTGCTGAAGGATAAACGGCTGGCCGATTACCAGCAGGCTCTGGCCAACTGCGACGTCCGCATGCGAGTGCCGGTTTTGCCGGAGGGGCTCCGCGTGCTGGATCTTGCCGAGAGCGAAATAGCCTACGATGTGGACCAGCAGGCCCTTTTGCTCAAGCTTCATGGGCAAGTTGCGGCCCGCATCGAGTTTAAAATTGCCGAGGGCGTTGAAAATCTGCTGCTGGCGGTTGACAGTGTCGACTGCCTGTACATTTATCAGCTGACGGTTGCCGGCTCGACCATGAAGCGAATTGACCGTTTTGAGAAAGATTTTGTTCTGGCTGCGCGCCTGGATGGGGCCATCCGTGGGCTCCGCGATGTAAAGGCCTGGCTGGGATCGACGGAAGTGCCATGGCCGGAACTGAAAGACGGCCATACGCTCGACTTCTTCAGTACAGCCAATGTGCTGCGACTTGAAGGCACTATGGCCGATGGTCGGCGAGTCACGATTATTGGCGATTACCGGAAACTGGAATACAAGCCGGCGGAGAAGGCAGAGCTGCCGGCTGAAGAAGCGCCTCGGCCGGACCCCGCCGATGGCCAGCCGCAGGAGCCGGAAAAAGCCGACTCGCCTCCACCGGATGGCCAGCAACCCGAGGGCCAGGCAGAGCCTGAGGACGCGCCGCCACCTCCACCGCCCCCGCTTCCCCCGCCGCCGCCAGCGAATATCAGCTGAAGTTCGGCGACAGGCGCAAAAAACTGGCACGGCCCTGGTGGGGGGACACAGGAACCGTGCCACGGCCGCGCGCATCCTGCGCATCGGCCTGATTAAATTAGTTTTGAGACCCTCTTATCATCCTGCGGCGTCAGGCGGTGCCGGCAACGCTGGAGCCTCGTAACTCGCTCGCTTTGCGCCGCCCACCTCCATGCGTCACAGAAGTTTAGCGCCCGGCTGCAGAAGGTCAAGTTGTGCAGATTGAAATATTCTCGCCCCCATCACCGGACGGGCGAAATGGCAGTATTTTCCATCATCTTCCGCCATCCCGCCGGCGGTGGTGCTCGGTTGTGCAACAGGGTCAAGCCGCCTCGCGGATGGCACAAAACCAATTAAAATCAGCACGAAAGTGGGTGCCGACCACTCACAAGCTCAGCTTCTGGTGTATAATGAGTATCATGGGTGCTGAAGCGGGCGGTGTTTGACCGGATAACAAACGCCGCTCGTTGAGAGAGCGCCAGCTGAAAAAATAATCCACTCAACCTGACTCGACTCCTTTGACGATATCTTAAGGTGCAGGCTCTGCCTTTGACGCGCAGAGGAAGGTCGATCATCATGGAACCATTGCAGAAACTGGTAGTTACGTGTCGCAAGTGCAGGCGGCTGCACGAGATAGATCGCCAGCCCGACGACCATTCGTACACCTGCGATTGCGGTAATGCCATCCGGTTTTCGCCTCCGCCATCGGGCATCTTACTGCCGAGGACATCAGATCAACCGTCAACTGAACTGCTTGAGATGACAAGCCGCAGTGGCTGGACGGGCCTCAGCATCCGGCGCACGGTGTTGGCCACAGTCACTGCGATTATAGTGGCTGCCATGGTCATCAGCTTCTGGCACGGTCCACCGATCACCTGGGCCGATCTCACCGGCTCCGAGTTGCGCACAGCTGATTTAGCCGGCGATTCAACTGCCGCCCGGCAATGGCTGCGAATTCTCGAGAACAATGCCGCAATTGATCAGCATGCCGAAGCCGCCGCGGCCCTGCGACGCCTGAACGATCCGCAGACGATTGCCCCGTTGTGCAGCCTGGCCGAGCGTGGCGGACTTGAGTCGCGGCTTTTCGTCATAGCAGTGCTGGGGCACATTGGTGGCGACGAGGCCCTGCCCACTTTGCGTCGCCTGTTCGGCAGCGGCGACACGGCCGTCGTCAACATGGCCATTACCGCCACCACGGCCATCAACTCGCCTTCCGCCGAAAGCGTTCTGCTGGAGTTGCTGCGCGATCCGGTTCATGGCCGCAATGCCCTGCCGGTAATTGCAGCGATGCGTAACGATTTGGCAGTAAAGGTTTTATCGCAGATGATTCAACGTGGTCCGCTTGCCGCCCCTGCCCTGCGCGAAATTGGCAACTTCCGCCTCGTCGGGTGCACCTCAAGCGTGCTTGAAATGGCCGCCGACCATACCGGGGATATGGCTTTCAGGCTACTTTGCCTGGAAGCTCTGGCCCAACTGGATACGCTGGAAGCTCGACGCGGGCTGGTCAACCTGCAGGATGACTCTCGCATAGGCTGGAAGGCACGGCGACTGCTGCACCAGAATTACAACCCGTAAAGCACAATACAAGCGCCCCCCGCCACCGGAGGTGCTTATTCGTCGCATTCCACAATCAGCTCCAACTCGACGGCGGCATTGCGAGGCAGCGCGGCTGCACCCAGTGCCAGTCGGGCGTGGCAGCCATGCTCCGGACCGAAAAGCGCCAGTAACATCTCGCTGGCGGCATTAGTTACCGCCGGCTGATCGCCAAACCCGACAGCGCTGGCAACATGACCTGTCAAACGCACAATTCGCCGCACCTGGTTCAGCGAGCCAAGTTCGCCCCTGATAATGGCCAGTGCGTTGAGGGTCGCCTGCCGCATCTCGTCTTGGGCCTGCTCGATGCTTACTTCTTCTCCGACCCGTCCGCTAACAGCCAACTGGCCGCTACGCATGGGCAACTGACCCGAAAGAAATAGCAGGCAGCCACTGCGCACCACGGGCACATAGGCCCCGATTGGCCCGGGCGCTTCAGGCAGAACCCAGCCTAACTCGCTCAGCCGCTGCTCAATGTCGAACATCTTCTCGCTCATGGTGCTTTCCTTTACCGGCCGCAGAAACTGCCACAATCTCAGTCGCGTCTGGCGACGACAATAAGGTCCTGGCTCGACTTCGGATCAAAAGGCGTCATGTCGTAGCCGCCGTATAACTTCAGTTTGCTGAAACCGTTGGACTCCACCATTTCGACCAGTCCAACCCTGTCCAGCACCAGCAGCTTTTCGCGGAATACCGCCCGTGTCCAATGGCCGGCCTTGCCACTCTGAAGGACGATAATGTCCATGTCGCAGGTGGTGCCGGCCCTGCGCATGTTCTTCAGGAAGATGTAGCCCTGGCCGATATGCTCGCGGTAGACCGGCTCGCCGTAGCTGTTTTCTCCGGGCACAAAACGGTCGTAGTTTATCACCTGCAGCACCAACGTGCCATCGGGCCGCATGACTTTGTGCATTTCGGCAATGGCTTCGCGAACGGTGCTGCGTGCCCGGACGGCGCTGAGGCTGTTGCCGACGCAGAGGACGGCATCGAACGGGCGGCTGAAATTCTGGCTCAACTGCTCGAACGAACAGACCTTGAAGTCAATCTGCACGTTTTGCGATGCCGCCAGGTGGCGCGCCTTGGCAATCATCTCCTCGCTGACATCGGAGGCCGACACATCGAGCCCCCATCGTGCAAAATGGCAGGCATGCTGCCCCGTGCCACACGCGCAATCGAGTACGCGCCGTGCGTGCACGCTCTGCAGAGCCCGCTGGAAAAATGGACTTTCGCGAGCCAGGCGCTTGTCCCAGTCGATCATCAATTCGTAATAAGGGGCAAACGAACTGAACATGCTGGAGTCGTTGGACATGGGCTGCAATTCCTTCAGGAATATCTCTGGTGCCTTTCCCGCTGACGCTCAACCGCTTATGGTGCCGATTTTAGACCAGGCCGGCCTCGCTGGCAAGAGTTTCGCGCTCTAACGTGCCTGCTGCAGACCGGTCCGGCCGAGTATACCATATTGTCCGTCAGCATTTGCTGTAACCGCAGGAGGGGCACAGGTTGCAAGCGCTCTCAACATTCAGCACCGCCCCGCACTCCGGGCAAATTTCGGTAGCTCCCAGGTCAACGCAGTCAGGGCAGATCATGGGCCGCCCGTTGCTGCGCACAAGTACCTGCGACGCACGCGATTTGTCGCGGTAAATGGTGATGCCCTTGCAGCCTAGGCGCCAGGCAAGCCGGTAGGCCTTGTCCACCTCATCCACGGTGGCCGAGGCCGGAAGATTAATGGTCTTGCTCACGGCATTGTCCACATGACGCTGAAATGCCGCTTGCATCCGCACATGATTCTCGGCCGGAATATCGTGAGCCGTGACGAACACGCGCCGCACGTCGTCCGGCAATTCAGCAATTTCTCGCGGACTGTTGGCCGACAGCCGATCGGCCAGGGCGGCACGATCAAGGCCACGGGCGACGGCCATCTGCTCAAACTCGGCCTGCAGTTCCAGCAATCGCTCGCCGCCCAGCACATGACGCTCGTGGGCAACGCTGTAGAGCGGCTCGATACCCGCAGAGCACGATGCCAGCAGGCTGAGCGTGCCGGTCGGGGCAATTGTCGTGCAGGTGGCATTGCGCCGCGGCGGCAGGCCTTGCCGGGCAAACGTGCTGTCGGCGAAGTTACCGAAGGCACCCCGTTCCAGGGCAAGGGCCTCGCTGGCCCGATGCGCTTCGCGAGTGATCAGCGACATTACCTGCTCGGCCAGCGACAGGGCTTCGGGCGAATCGTAGGCCAGGCCGAGGGCAATCAGGGCGTCGGCCCAACCCATTATACCCAGGCCGATCTTTCGGTTATCCCAGACCACCCGTCCAATTTCCGGCAGAGGGTATCGCGAAACGTCGATGGCATTGTCCAGAAAGCGCACCGCCAGGTGCACCGTGGATGTCAGGTGCTGGTTGTTTATGGCGCCGTCGGCAACGAACCTGGCCAGGTTGATGCTGCCGAGGTTGCAGGCCTCCCAGGGCAGCAAAGGCTGCTCGCCGCAGGGATTGGTGCTTTCAATGGGGCCAACGGCCGGGGTCGGATTATCGGAATTTGTGCGGTCGAGAAAGAGCAGGCCGGGCTCGCCATTGTTCCAGGCCCGCTGAACAATCTCGTGCCACAACTGTGCCGCCGACGTCCGCTGCCACACCTCGTCGTCGCGCGGATTGACCAGGGCTACCTCACCACCCGACTCGACGGCCTGCATGAATTCATCCGTCACAGCCACCGAGATGTTAAAGTTCTCCAGCGCGCCTTCGGCCTCTTTGCAGGCTATGAACTCGCGAACATCGGGATGATCGGCCCGCAAAATGGCGATGTTGGCCCCACGACGAAAACCGCCCTGGCTGATGGCCCGGGTGGCTTCATTGTACACCCGCATAAAGCTTACCGGCCCCGAGGCCTGGCCCATGCTGGTATGCACCAGGTCGCCGCGTGGCCGCAAACGCGAGAAGGAAAAGCCGGTGCCGCCCCCGGTCTGGTGGATGAGGGCGGCAGCCTTAAGCGTCTCGAAAATGCTCTCCATCGAATCTTCGATGGGCAGAACGAAGCATGCCGCCAACTGCTGCAGCGGTCGGCCGGCGTTCATCAGCGTAGGGCTGTTGGGCAGAAAAACCATGCTGCGCATAAGGCCGTAGAAGGCATCGGCCATAGTTTGCCGCAGGTGGTGGCCGCTCTCGGCCGAGGCGACGTTATTGGCCACCCGGCGAAACATCTCGTCCGGACCCTCGGCCGGGTGCCCTGCCCGATCCTTCAGCAGGTAGCGGCGCTCAAGCACCGTCGCGGCATTTGCCGACAGTTCCGCCGCCGGCAGTGCCGCATGATGATGCGAAATTTTCTTCCAGTCAACCTGGGCCATCAGGCCATTGTAACCTCAAAAAAGAGGAGGTACCGGGGCCGCTTGCTCAGGCTGATTCGCAGCCTCAGCCGCCCCGGCCGTTGCGCCGACAGCAAAAGGAATCATAAAGAACAGGTCCAGCCTGGGAAGGTTCGAAAGGCCATCGGTACCATAACTGGAAATGGTGACGCCGTGCTCGCTTATCTCGTAACCGCTGATTGACGGCAGCAGCAGCCTGGCCAATTCTTCGCTGCCCGGCATCTTGCCAATATCAATCGGCAACGGCATCGGGCTGAACTCCTTGAAGGCCGTGGCAACATAGGGCAGGATGAAATAGAAACGTCGCACGTAAGCCGGCACATTGCTGTAGCTGATCATCTGCGGACGCTGCAGAGGCAGGCTCTGCCGCATCAGGCCGAATGTCTTGTTATCAGCAATGGGCTTTGCCGAAGCCATTAAATCAATTTCGTCCCGCAGGTCGGTCGGCTGCAGGGCCATGATCATCCACCCGTCGATAATGGTATAGGCGGGCGTAAAGAACGTAATCGACAGATAATTAATACGGTGCCCTTTGTAGGTGGTGGTTTCGGGCATCATGATATCGGCGGGGTGGCCCTTAGCTGGATTGATTTTGGCGGCGATTTTGAAAAGAGCATAATTAACAGCCTCGGCGGCAATCTGCGGGTCGCGCACCCGCTGGCGGATTATCAGGTTGGGCAGGAGCGATTCGGACGTGCCGGCGGTTATAACTGTTCCGGGAGCAAAAGCAGCAACCATCTGACGCTTGATGTTATTCTTCAGAATGCTGCCGAACTGCTGCAACACGTCGGTCATTTCATACCCTTCGGCCTGATTCTTCCCTTCCACCTTGGTGAAAAGATCGTAAAGCCTCAGCGGGTCGACGTTGAAGGCAGTGAAATAATCGGCCGATGAATTGACCATGCCCAGCAACTGCTCGTCAACCGCCGATTCGCGCAGGGCCGCCAGCAGTCCATGGTCGGTTGGAGTATCCAGGTACATTTTGGAAACCATGCCGCGGCCGGACGGTCCCCAGGTTGCCGCAATGCCGGTCATTCTTTCGATGCCAAAAAAGGTCAGCGTATCGTTGACAGCGGCAAGCTCTTCGGCCGGCACCTGGCCCATGGCGACGGCCATGTCCACATAAGTCCGCACCACGGCACCTTCGGGCTTCAGGCGCTGACTCAGCCGCCTGTAAGTATCGGTCTCAACGAAACGATGTGGCGCGTCAGTCTGCAAGGCCAATTCGAGCAACGAATCGGAGGCGGCCACCAGCACATCGCCGGTAAACCCGACAGACCAATCCTTATCAGCATGCTTGAACATGGTTACGCCATTAATTTCGCGGCTGTGTTCCTTCGGCATATCGGCTAATAATTTGTCGATCGCCTCGCGCAGCGGGGAGCCCGCTTTCGCCTCCAGGTAGGCAACAAAGTTGGGTTCGCCAGGAGCACGATCAGCCCCATTGCCATCGGCGGCAGGAGCCTTATCTGGATAAAACGCAATCGCCGCTTTTGACCTCGGCAGCAACTTGAACAAATCCCATACTGCTTCATTGTCGGGACCATCCTCCCCCGGCTGCTGCTTTTGCGCCATTTCCTGCTGCATCTGGCTCATAAACATCTGCTTCATCGGCGCGACAAATTCCGGCAGTGTGGTTGTCTTCCAGATTTCGGCCAACGCCGTCTCGCTCAACCCAGGCACGCTGCCATTAAAGGCAAAGGCAACCACCGCTCCAGCCGGCAGCTGGTCAAACAGCGGCCGGTCTTCAGCCCGGGCCGTTGCGGCCGGTACCAAGGTGCCCAGAATGAGCAGGAACACTATCGCGCAGCTTCTCTTAATGTTGTGCATGGTCAGAATAGTCCCCAAAATAGATTGCCACGATACCGTTGCGGCCCGATGTTGTTCCGCCCGCACGCGCGGCGAGCCCCGCGGCCTTGCCCGAGGTGCTTCCATGGACGCGACCTGAATATCGGCAATCTAAACCAGCCACTGTCTTTATGTCAATGGTTTGAAACTGCGAAATGCGACACTTTCTGATTTGCATCGACAGGTGCGGTAACGCACGGTCAGGCTCTGCTCATCTGCCGGTAAACGTCCAGCGCTGCCGGAAACGGCCCCAGAGCCCGCTCGAAAATGCCCAGGCTGTAGGCAATTGTCAGACCGTAGTTGGTTATGGGCACCCCGGCCTGGCGGCAGCGCAATATGCGGCTCAGCATTTCGCGCCGGTTCCACATGCAGGCCCCACAATGGATTACCAGCCGATAGTCGGCCAGGTTATCCGGGAAGTCGCGGCCCTGCGTTGTCTCGAACTCCAGCTTGCCGCCCACATATTGCGTCAGCCATCGAGGAATTTTGACCCGCCCGATGTCGTCGCCGATGGGGTGATGCGAGCAGCTTTCGGCCACCAGCACCCGGTCGCCCGGCCGGAGGTTGTCAATAGTCATGGCCCCGCGGACCATCTCTGTCAGGTCGCCCTTTGCCCGGGCAAAGAGTATGCTGAAGCCGGTCAGCGGGACTTCGGGCGGAGTGTCGGCGGCCACCTTCAAAAAAGCCTGCGAATCGGTCACTACCAGCGACGGTGGACTCTTCAGCCGAGCCAGGGCATCGCGAAGCTCGCGCTCCTTGACGATCATGCAATAGGAGTCGCCGTCAAGAATATCGCGAATGGCCTGCACCTGTGGCAGAATGAGCCGCCCCTTGGGTGCCTCCAGATCAATCGGCACCACCAGCACCGCCAGCTCGCCGGCTGGCACGAGGTCGGCAACAATGGCCGGGGCGTTTACGAACTCCTCGGGCGCAGAGCGAATGAGGGCCTCGCGCAGCTCCAGGATGCCCTGCCCGCTGCTGGCCACGGTCATGACGATGGGAATTTTCCTCTCCTGCAGACTGGCCAGCACATCGTCGCGCGGCTGGGCCAGATCGATCTTGTTGAAGACCGCGATGGCAGGTATTTTGCGCAGGGCCAGCTCGTCCAGAATGCGATCCTCGAACTGCGACCAGTGGCCCGCCTCAACCACAATTATGCCCACGTCCGTGCGGTCGAAGACCTGCCGGGTCCGCTGTACGCGCAGGTCGCCAAGGGCGCCAACGTCGTCAATGCCAGCCGTATCGGTGAACAATACCGGCCCGATAGGCAGAAGCTCCATGGGCTTTTCGACCGGATCGGTAGTAGTGCCGGCGACGTCGCTGACAATCGAAACCTGCTGGCGAGTCATGGCGTTCAGCAGCGAACTCTTGCCCACGTTGCGACGACCAAACAGGCTGATGTGCAGGCGGAATCCCTTGGGTGTCTTTCTCATCTCGACTCCTGGCCATTTTCTTTATCAGCGTTGGCAATCGGTTTCGGCCTGGCCCTCGGCGGCGAGCCCAGGCGATTAACCGACTCGGGCGAAACCAGCAGGTCAAAATCGTCCCCCGCCATAAGCCCGGCCGAAATCACCACCTCGCGGAGCGGACGCCGCGTCTGCTGCGCCTCCAGGGCGGCCTGCATTGCCTGCTCGTAGCCCAGCGACTCGACCAAAGCGGTCACAGTTGCCGTTGCTCCGTGCACCGATTGGCGACAGCGCTGGGCGTCTGCGGCCAGTCCCTCGATACACAGGCGGCGGAAGACATCGCAGGCGGCGGTCAGCAGGTCCATGCTCTCCAGCAGCTTATCAGCAATCAGCGGCATGAAGGCGTTAAGCTCCAGATTTCCGAGGGCGGCCGCCTGGGCAATCACCTGATCGTTACCCATAACCACCATAGCCGCCTGCGACACGGCCTCCGGAATGACAGGATTGACCTTGCCCGGCATTATGGATGATCCGGCCTGCACCGCCGGCAGATGCAGTTCGCCAATTCCGGCATCGGGCCCCGACGAAAGAAAGCGCAGATCGCCGGCTATCTTCAGCAAGTTGACCGCACAGGTCTTCAGAATGCCGCTCACCTCGACCAGGGCATCGCAATTCTGCGTAGACTCGACCAGGTTTTCGGCCCGGGCCAGCCCCAGACCGGTTATCTCCCGCAAGTTTTCCACCACCTGAAAAATGTACTGACGTGGGGCAGCAAGTCCGGTGCCGATGGCCGTGCCGCCAAGATTCACCACTCGCAGGCGTTCCTGGCATTTGTAGATGCGCCAACGATCGCGCGAGAAGGCCTCGGCATAGGCGCTCATCTCGCGGCCAAGTGTCGTCAGCACGGCGTCCTGCATCTGCGTGCGACCGACCTTGACGATATGGGCCATGGCCTTTTCCTGCTGCTGAAAAGCTTCCTGCAGGCCAACAACGCTGCGTTCCAGATTCAGCAGCAAATCGCTGCCCGCAACACGCAGGGCCGTCGGATAAGTGTCGTTGGTCGACTGATGAAGGTTGAGGTGGTCCAGCGGACTGATGCTCGAGTAATCGCCGGGCTGCCGGTCCATAATCTGCAGAGCCCGGTTGGCCAGCACCTCGTTGACGTTCATGTTGGTGGAGGTGCCCGCCCCGCCCTGCAGAGCGTCGACCACAATGTGCTCATCAAGCCGGCCGTCCATCATCTCCTGGCAGGCGGCTTCGATGGCCTCTGTCTCTTTGTCCGGCAGATAGCCAAGTCGATGATTCGTGCGAGCGGCAGCAAGTTTGACCGCACCGAAAGCATGCACCAAGGCCCGGTTCACCGGCCGCCCGGACAGCGGGAAGTTCTCGACCGCCCGCAGGGTGTAAATGCCCCACAAAGCCTCGGCCGGAACCTGACGCGTGCCAAGCATGTCGTGTTCGTCTCGGTACTGGGTCATGTTGTCCTCAGGCGCCGACTCGTGTTCATACCTTTCGCCGCAAAGCTTCCGTCTGGTTCCCGGCCTGCGCATCAGGCGGCACGGCTAGAAGTACAGGTCGCGATCCTGGCTGTCCCTGATTTGCTGCAGGCGCTGCAGGGTCTCATCGCGCATCTTTCCGGGCTCCATGCGGTCCAGCTCTTTCTCGATCTGGGCCAGGCCCGCGGCCCGCGTCTCGGGCGAAGCATAATCCTCAAGATATTCCATCAGCGTGGTCAGGGCGTTCGGCGTGCAATAACGCTTGATGAAGCCTGGTATGGCGAACTCCATGAAGTGCTCGCCCGTACGCCCCAGCCGGTAGCAGGCCGTGCAGAAACTGGGCACGTAACCGTCTTCGAGCAGTTGCCGCATGACCACGTCCAGAGAGCGGATGTCGCCCAGGCTGAACTGTTCGCGTTCCATCACCTGGGCATCGCCCACCTCGGTATAGCCGCCAATTTCGATGCGGCTGCCGGCGTCAATCTGCGATACACCAAAGCTCATTACCTCGCGGCGCAACTCCGGGCTCTCGCGGGCGGTCAGAATCAGCCCGGTATAGGGCACCGCCAGTCGCAGCACGGCCACCAGTCGCTTGAACTGGTAATCGTCGACAAAATAGCTTTCGTCGAAGGTAACACCCGAGGCCGGCCGCAGACGCGGGAAGCTGATCGTGTGCGGACCCACACCGTACCGCTGCTGCAGATGCAGGGCATGCGAGACCAGGCCCAGAGTTTCGAACTTCCAATCATACAGGCCGTACAAGGCCCCGATGCCCACATCGTCGCAGCCGGCTTCGAAGGCTCGGCTCAGCCCATCCAGCCGATAGAGGTAATCGCCCTTGCGGGTGCCCTGCGGATGCATAGTACGATAGGTGGGGTGATGATACGTCTCCTGGAAAATCTGGTAGGTGCCGATGCCGGAGTCCTTCACCTTGCGGTAGCCGTCATGGTCGAGCGGGGCGGCATTAATGTTGACGCGGCGGATTTCTCCGTTGCCCACGCACACCTCGTACACTTGCCGCACGCATTTTGCGATGAAGTCGGCGTCGTACTGCGGGTGCTCTCCGAAAACCAGTATGAGCCGCTTGTGGCCGCGATTCTCCAGCGCCTCGACCTGCTGGCGTATCTCCTCGGGCTGAAGGGTTCGGCGTAATACATCGTGGTTGGAAGATTTAAAAGCGCAGTAGGCGCAGTTGTTGATGCAGTCGTTCCCGATGTACAGCGGGGCGAACAGCACGATGCGGTTGCCATAGACGCGGCGCTTCAGTTCCCGGGCCGCCTGGAAAATCTCTTCCACCAGTTCGGGCTCATCGGCGGCCAGCAGCACCGCCGTCTCATCGACCGACAGGGCCTGCTTTTCCATCGCCTTGGCAACAATTTCGCGCACCTGCGAACGCTCAGCGACCGTCTCGCTCACCAGCGAATCAAGATGGGCGTCATCTATGAAATCAACAGCTCCGTCGCTCAGCTTCATTGGGGCAAGTGGAGACATGTACTATCCCCTTTCTTTCTGATCCTGCACAGCATCAAGCAATGTGTCAGCGCGATACATTTCTTCGTCTTTACGGCTATCAGCATGCCCGCCACTCGATCGCCTCCCGCTTATGTTTGGCGAATCGCCGCGACCAGCACCTACTGTACGTCCAATTAATTGTATACGAGCCTTAAGGGCAGCGTCAAAGACATCCGGCTCTTCGGCCAGGCACGATTTTGCCGGATAAATCTCGTACAGTTGCCGGTATTTCAGCGGCGTCAGGTTCGGCATAACAATGTTAGCACCGCGCTGCAGGCCAAGTTCGCGCCCGCCCTGCTGGTTCAGCGTGGCAAGGGCCGTGGTGCTGGGGATGTTGGCCCGCGGACATAACAGCCGGGCCAGGGCGACAACCTTGTACGTCATTAACTCGGTGTTTGGCACCTGCTGCTCAGTCGGAGCCATCAACTCGGCGGCCTGTCGAGCCAGCGGCGTCTGCGGATGCGGCAACCAGGGCCCGACACCGATCATGTCAAGGTCCAGCTCGCCAAACAGCTCAAGATCGCGGGCCAGGTCGTCCCATGTCTGCCCCGGCAGTCCAATCATTACTCCGCTGCCAACCTCGTAACCAAGCTCGCGCATCCGCTTAAGAATCGCCACGCGGTCGCTGGATGACTGACCAGCCTTGGGCGGATGAATACGATCGAACAGAGCGCGGTTGCTGGTCTCGAAGCGCAGCAGGTAACGGTCGGCCCCGGCCTCGCGCACGGAGGCCAGTTCGTCGTCGCTACGCTCGCCAAGGCTTAATGTGACAGCCAGCGGCGTCTCGTCTTTAATGCGGCGTATGAGAGCCGAAACCCATGGCGTGGTCAGCGACGGGTCTTCGCCAGCCTGCAGCACAACGGTTCCGTAACCCAGCCGTACGGCATCGCGGGCGCATTGCAGCACTTCGTCGGCATTCATTCGATAGCGGGTAAGGTCGGCATTATGGGTGCTGATGCCGCAATAGCTGCAGCGACGTGAACAGTGGTTGCTCAGTTCGACCAGTCCGCGAAGGTGTACCGCATCGCCCACGCTCTGCCGGCGGCACTGGTCGGCCTGCCGCCACAGTTGCTCTAGCCGCTCCGCTGATTGCTGCCGGAGCTGAAGGATAATCTCATCATGCGTCATTCACTCTCACGACCGCTCGGCTTCCGCGATTATGCCCACCTGCTCGGGCTGCTCGTCGGAATGAAGCGGCTCCTTCAACGTTACGGTAAATGTGCTGCCAACGTCGGGTTGGCTATTTACGGTTGCGTCGCCGCCATACATCTGGGCCAGCTTCTTGACAATTGACAAGCCCAGACCGCTACCCAGAATGCCACGCGTTTTCTCATTCTTGATTCGGACGAAATCGCTGAACAGGCGCGAGGTCTCTTCCTGTGTCATGCCAATGCCGGTATCGCTGACCTGAATTGTTATGCCACCATCGCCATCGCGCCCAATACGCACATCAACATGACCATCGTCGCGATTGTATTTCACGGCGTTGCTGACCAGGTTGTTCATAATAATTTCAATTTCACCATGATCGGCCTGCATGTTCACCTGCTCATCGGCATTAAGGCTGACACTGATGCCCCGCTGCATGGCATCGGGCTTGACCATTTCGAT
The DNA here is from genome assembly GCA_041690105.1 of Phycisphaerae bacterium. Taxonomy (GTDB): domain Bacteria; phylum Planctomycetota; class Phycisphaerae; order FEN-1346; family JAACEH01; genus JAWLHX01. The sequence continues at coordinate 23,661 of JAWLHX010000022.1, read as the reverse complement.
TGACGTCATGGCCACTTCGCGAATGTTGACGTCCGATAGTTCGCGCTTCTTCTGGCCCGATTCAATGCGCGTCATGTCCAAAAGGTCCATGACCAGCTTACGCATGTGCTGCGAGCGCAAAAGGCAGCGCTCGATCATGTGTTCGTAAACAGCCGGATCGTCGCCGGCCGAATGCCCTTTGATAATCTGAAGATAACCTTCCACCGCGCTCAGCGGGGCCTTCAGTTCGTGAGCCAGCACGCTGATGAACTGGAACCGCAGTTGCCGCTTTTCCAGCGCCAGTTGACGCGCTTGCCGAGTCACCAGCAAGCGGCCGGCCGCCTTACGCACCGAATTGCGCAACTCGTCGGGAGTAAACGGCTTGGCCAGAAAATCGTACGCTCCGCGTTTGGTGGCGCTGACGGCCGTTTCCAGCGAGGCATAGGCCGTAATCATGATGGTCAGAAGGTCATCGCTGATGGGGCGGATTTCGTCCAGCACCTCCAGCCCGCTGATTCCCGGCAGCTTGTAATCCAGCAGCATGATGTCCGGCTGACTGGCCCTGATCTTCTCCAGGGCCAATTCGCCGCTGGCGGCCTCGTCCACCTCGAAATGAACATCCTCGTTCACATCGCGAACGTGCACGGTAAAGTTGCGCAGGGCCCGGGCAACACCCAGGCGCATGCCGGGCTCATCATCGGCAATCAGAATTTTAAGCACTTCAGCCATCGGCCACTATTCCTTCAGCAAACGATCAACTTCGCGTTTCAACTGCTCGAAGCGCACAGGCTTGGCAAGCACGGCATCCGCCTTGACCCACTGACGCTCTTCGCCCGTGGCCGCATTGAAAGCCATGCCCGTCTCGCTGGCAACCGCGGTCACCATAATCACGGGGATGGTCGGATCCTTGCGCTTGATGTGGTAGCACAGGGTGAAACCTCCGTCCACCTCTTCCATCATCAGGTCGACCAGGGCCAGGTCCGGGCGCTGGCGTTCCAGAATCTCCTCGGCCTCCTTGCGACTGCCGGCCGTGATAACGCTGTAGCCGGCCTGCTCAAGCTGGAGTTTCTCCTGGATGATGAAATCAACATCGTCATCGACCACCAGTATCGTCTTGCCGCTGTCTGCCATCTGCGTCACTCAAACCTTTCCGTAAAGCCCGGTCTATCCATCGTTCAACCCGGTTTTCAGTTGCCGGAGTTGATCCCTTGTCGCCACCGACAATATTACATCATAACCCGCAAAACGCCTTACTTCAGCACAATTCGCAAGTTGCTACTCATCCTTTGCCGCCCGCGGCAGAGTAACAGTAAACGTGGTGCCGGTCGGTCCCGCAGCGGGGTCAACGTTGGATTCCACGTTAATATCGCCCCTGTGCATCTTCACAATGCCGTAAGTTACAGCCAGCCCGAGCCCGGTGCCCATGCCTATCTGCTTGGTGGTGAAGAATGGCTCGAAGATTCGCGACAGATTGTCACGGGCTATTCCATGGCCGGTGTCGCTGACACTGATTTTTGCCTCTTCCTCGCTGCCGCCAGTACAGATGGCAAGAGTGCCGCCGCCCGGCATGGCCGCCTGGGCGTTGCTTATCAGGTTAGTCAGTACCTGGATAATCTGGTCGCGGTCGAGTTCGGCCAGGTTGGTTTCCAGTTGGTGCTCGACGCGAATCTCGTAATTGTCGCCAATCCGCATGGCTCGCAACGTGTGGTTTATCATCTCGCGAATATCGGTTGACTGAAGCACCAGCTTGTTCTGGCGGGCAAAGTGCAGCAGACCCGAGACGATTTTCTTGCAGCGGTCGGCCTGGTCCACAATCATCGACAGGTCTTCGCGCAACTCGCTCTGGCCCTCATACTCCTGCAGCAGTAGATGAGCGTACATCAGCACAATGCCCAGCGGGTTGTTTACCTCATGAGCAATACCGGCCGCCAACTGGCCCATGCTGGCCAGCTTCTCGGCCTGGAACAGGGCCGCCTGGGCACCGGCCAATTGCTCGTTGCTGACGGCCAACTCCTGAATCGTCCGCCGCAACTGGTCGATCATGTAAGGCAGGCACATCTCGCTTTCGGCCAGACCGCGGTAAATGGCAGTAGCGTGTTCGCAGCAGGTATCGTAGCCGCACGCGCCGCAATTCAGCTCGTCTTCCGGGCGGAACTTGCCCATCCGCGAAAGAATCTGGGCAATCTCATCAACCATCGGCATCGGAATGCGCTGATCGTTAACCTTGAATCGCCGCTCCAAGTCAATGTCGTTCAGGTCGTCAATCGTCCGCTGCCACTCTGCCTGATCAAGCGTCGCCTGCCGCTGCCGGACGTAATTGGCAATGCTCCTGCGGGCACTGAATTGCGGCATCTGGCGGCTCATGCCGGCTCCCATAATACAGCCATTGCAACACAACACCTCCAGCAGACGGGCCTCAAGATCGCCTTTGGCAAACTCGCGAATCGCTTCAACAAAGCCATTGCGACCATCGGCAGCTACAACCTCGCCGGTCAGCAGATCCTCCTGAAGCCCGGCAGCCTGAAGCAGGCCACGATTCACCGCCAACAGCGCCCCCATGCCGGCCCGCGGCGGATCAAAATCGGACGACTGAACCTTCTGGGGCGATACGCCGGCAGAATCCAGCATCTCGCGCAATTCCACAAAGGTCAGTGCCGCATCAACCTCGCCTTGAATCAGCAGGCTGGCCGCTTCGGCCTTCTTGGCAATGCAGGGCCCCAGAAATACCACCTTCACATCATCGCCATGCAGCTTTCGCACTACCCTGGCCATGGCCACCATAGGCGAGACAATCGGCGCAAGCGACGGCACAACCTCCGGATGATAGCGCTCGATGAAGCCAAAAATGGCCGGACAACTGGTCGACACGTACCGCTTGTGCGGATTTTCAACCAGCAGACGCTTGTAGGCTTCCGAAACCAGGTCGGCCCCAAGGGCAACCTCGTGCACATAATCGAAACCCAGAGACCTCACCATGCCCACCACACGCTGCCAGTCAAGGGGGTCGAATTCGGCCGGAAAACTTGGGGCGATGATGGCCGCAACCCGAGCCGGAGAATCCAGCAACTGCTGCACCGTGTCGATGGAACTGCGAACCTTCTTGGCGTGCTGACTGCAGACGCGCACGCAGTTGCCGCAGCCTATACAACGCTCGGCGATCACCTCAGCCTGGCCTTCAACAATACGGATGGCCTTGGCCGGGCACTCACGCACGCACGTGTAGCAGACGCGGCAACGCTCCTTGATCGTCGTGATGAAGGAGATATAGGCATTTCGCTCCAACAGCGGCTCCCATCATTCGGTCAGACAACTACCTCGCGCTTCTGGTAATGCGTGTGCAGCAACTCGTGGCTCTTGTGGCCGCCAGGCTCGCCAAGGTATTCCTTGTACAGACGCTGAACCGACGGATTGGAGTGGCTGGTACGCACCGGCTCGTCTCGGTCAATCGTATACAGCGTCTTCATCCGGGCGCGGACGGCATCCAGGTCGGTATTCAACGGCTGGCCACCGCCGGCAATACAGCCGCCCGGGCAGGTCATTACTTCAATAAAGTGCAGATCAGTACGACCGGCCCGAATCTGGTCCAGCACCTTGCGGGCGTTGTTCAAACCGCTCACCACGGCTGCACCAAGCTCCAGACCGCCAACCTTTATCCGCATCTCTTTAACGCCGTCAAGGCCGCGCACCTGCTGAATCTTCAAATCCTCAAGCTCCTTGCCAGTCAGCAAAAAGTGCGCCGACCGCAGGGCGGCTTCCATCACGCCACCGCTGGCCCCGAAAATCTTGCCGGCCGTGCTGCGCTCGCCGAATGGCGTATCGGCACCCTCGGCCGACAGGCTGCCAATATCGATGCCACGCATGCGAATCATCCGGGCCAGCTCGCGGGTCGTCAGCACGGCATCCACGTCGGCCAAGCCATTGTGGGCCATCTCCGGACGCTGGGCCTCGAACTTCTTGGCCGTGCAGGGCATGATAGACACGCTGAAGATGTTGGCCGGATCGATGCCTTCATGCTCGGCAAAATAGCTCTTGATGACGGCGCCCATCATCTGCTGCGGGCTCTTGCAACTGGACAGGTTTTCGATGAAGTCCGGATAGAACTCCTCGACAAACTTGATCCAGCCAGGCGAGCAGCTCGTCATCATTGGCAGCTTGCCGCCGTTTTTAATCCGCCCAACCAGTTCGGTGCCCTCTTCCATGATGGTCAGATCGGCTGCGAAGCCGGTATCGAACACCCGGTCGAAGCCCAACTGGCGGAAGGCCGCAGTCATGACACCGGCAATGTCGCTGCCGGGCTTGATGCCGAATTCCTCGGCCAGCGTCACCGAAACCGACGGAGCGTGCTGCACGACCACCACGCGGTTCGGATCATCCAGGGCATCGACAACCTCTTTCAGATAGCTCTGCTCGCGCAGGGCGCCCGTCGGGCAAACCATTACGCACTGGCCGCAGTTAATGCAGCTCGAGACGTTCAGGCCCTCGTCGAAGGCCGTGCCGACTATCGCTTTGCTGCCGCGATTGATGAAGTCGATGGCCGATACGCCCTGAACCTCTTCGCACATCCGCACGCACTTGCCGCACAGAATGCACTTGTCCGGATCACGGACGATGCTCGGGCTCGAGGTGTCCATCTTGTACACGTTCTTGTCGCCCGTGTACCTGCGCTGCCGCACGCCGAGCTCCTCGGCTAGACCCTGCAACTGGCACTGGCGATTACGCACGCAGTACAGGCAGTCGTCCGGGTGGTTCGAGAGCAGCAGCTCGATGATGGTCTTACGGGCCCGCACGGCGCGAGGCGAATGAGTCTTCACCTTCATACCATCCTGCACCGGATAAGCGCAACTGGGTGTCAGGCCGCGCTGCCCGTCAATCTCCACCACGCACATGCGGCACGCCCCGCTCGGAAACAGGCCTTCCATGTTGCACAGCGTGGGTACGTTGATACCTGAACGCCGCAAGGCCGCCAGAAGCATCTCGCCTTCCTTGGCCTGAATCTTCCGATTGTTTACTTCAATTGTGACCACGGTTATTCCCTCTCGCCTGTCTCGGGCCTTATTGTTCAGCCTATTCCTTGACCACCGCGTGGAACCGGCATACTTCCTCGCAGTTGCCGCAACTGATGCACTTGTCGGGCACAATGTAATGCGGGCTCTTCGGAGCGCCCATGATCGCATCGGCCGGACACTTTTTGGCACAAAGCGTGCAACCCTTGCACTTTACGGTATCGATGCGGTAATGAAGCAGATCCTTGCACACTCCGCTCGGGCAGCGACGGTCGAAAATGTGGGCCTCGTACTCATCGCGGAACCAGCGCAATGTGCTCAGCACCGGGCTCGGAGCCGTCTGACCCAGACCGCACAAGCTGGTATCCTTAATCGACTCAGCCAGACGCGTCAGGTACATCACGCCCTGGAAGCGTTCGAGAGCACCCAGCCCCGCCTCGTTGCGACGACTGCGGGTTATGCGCTTGAGAATGTCGAGCATGCGCCGCGTGCCTTCGCGGCACGGAATGCACTTGCCGCAACTCTCGCGCTGAATGAAATCCATGAAAAACTTGGCCACGTCGACCATGCAGGTGCCTTCGTCCATAACGACAAGCCCGCCGGAGCCCATAATGGCCCCCACCTGCTTCAGGCTCTCGTAATCGATCTCGGTATCCAGGTGCTGCGTGGGAATACATCCGCCCGACGGTCCGCCAATCTGCACGGCCTTGAACTTTTTGCCGCCGGGAATGCCACCGCCGATGTCCATTACAATCTGCCGGATGGGCGTGCCCATGGCAACTTCCACCAGACCCGTACGATCGACCTTGCCCGAAAGGGCGAAAACCTTGGTGCCCTTGCTGTTGGCCGTGCCGACAGCACTGAACCACTCGGCCCCGTTGCTGATCAGCGGAGGCAGATTGCTCAGAGTCTCGACGTTATTGATAATTGTCGGCTTGCCGAACAGGCCCTGCACCGCCGGAAACGGCGGACGCGGACGCGGCATGCCGCGCTTGCCCTCGATACTGTTGATCAGGGCCGTCTCTTCGCCGCAGACGAACGCCCCGGCGCCCATTTTAATGATGATCTCGAGGCTGAAACCACTATCCAGAATATTATGACCCAGCAGGCCGTATTCCTTGGCCTGGGCAATGGCCTGCTTCAAACGCTCGATGGCCAGCGGGTATTCCGCCCGGATGTAAACGTAGGCCTTGCTCGCCCCCATGGCATAAGCGGCTATGGCCATGCCTTCGAGCAGGCGGTGCGGATCGCCCTCGATGACCGCCCGGTCCATGAACGCCCCGGGGTCGCCTTCGTCGGCGTTGCAGATCAGGTATTTCTGATCGCTCGGAGTGTTCAGGGCAAACTTCCACTTGCGCCCCGTCGGGAAACCGCCACCGCCACGGCCGCGAAGCCCGCTCTGCTCGACCACGTCACACAGATCCTTCGGGGTGGTGCTGCGGATGCTATCGGCAAAGGCCCGGTAGCCGCCACGAGCGATGTATTCGTCAATGCTGCCGGGGTCAATCAGCCCGCAATTGGCCAGCACCCAACGCGTCTGCGGCGCGAAGAAGGGGTGCTCGTCAACCATCGGCACGCCGTCCCAGGCTGTCAGCTTATCGCTGCGGAACTGTCCCAGAACCATATCCTGCGGCACGCGCCCATCCAGCATCTCGTCCATAAGCTGGACAATCTTGTCCTGCTTGATCTTCTGGAAGCTGACGCGCGGCTTGCCGGGCATCTGAATGTCGACCAGCGGTTCGGCGGCGCAGAGCCCTATGCAGCCAACCTCGACAATGTCGGCTTCGATGGCCTTTTCGGCCAGATAAGCACGAAGCGTCTTCAGCGTCTTGCCCGCCCCGGCACCAAGACCGCAGGTGCCCGCTCCGACGAAAACAGTGGGACGCCGAACATCGTCGCGCCGCAACATCGATATCTCCTGCTGGCGCGCTTCAATACACTCCGGGCTGTCGTGGCACGACTTGACACCAGCCAGACAAGCTACCAGGTCCGGACAGGGCTTGCCCGGCGAATGCCAGCATCGATCACAGCACTTTTCATCAAGCAACTTGGCCATCTTCGTCCGCCTTCCCCTTATAAGACGCCAGAATCTCGCTCACCGCCTCGGGTGTCACGCCAGCGTAGAATTCGCCATCAATGGCAATAACCGGAGCCAGTCCGCAGGCACCAATGCAGGCCACCACTTCCAGGCTGAACAGACCGTCGCGGGTCGTCCCGCCAGGCTCGACGTTCAGTTGCCGCACAAGGGCGTCAAGCACCGCCGCCGAACCCTTGACATGGCAGGCTGTGCCGCGGCAAATCTGGATAATGTGCTTGCCGGGGGCCTGGAACCTGAACTGATTGTAAAAGGTTGCCACGCCGTAAATCTTGCTAGCCGGCAGACCGAGGTGCCGGCCGATTTCGGTGACCGCTTCGCGCGATACGAAACCTTCGACCTCCTGAACCTCCTGGAGGATCGGAATCAATGCGTCCCGCTTGGCATTGGGATGCCTTTTCAGTACTGTTTGAACATTAGCACTCATGGCTTGACGGCTTCCTTTTCAAGAACGTTCTGACGAGCAAAGAATGCAACCTTTTCCAGCGACATCGTCACATCAAGATCCTCTGCATACACGTGCGGCGGAGTACGCAAGGGCACCGGGGCAAAATTCAGAATTCCCGACACGCCCGCGGCAACCAGCGTGTCGGCAACACTCTGTGCCTCTCCGCCGGGCACTGTAATAATTCCGACGCGAATATTCTTTTCGGCCACAACATCGGCCAGTCTTGACATTGCATAGACCGGACAGCCATGAATTACGCGGTCGGCCTTGTACGGATCGTTGTCAAAGGCGGCCACAATGGCCAGGTGCGGCCGGCGACCGGAAAAGTAAGCCATGATGGCCCGCCCCAGGTTGCCCACGCCCACCAGCGTCGCGCCCTCGCCATGGAGGTCGTCCAGGACATTGCCAATGCAGCGGATGAGCTGCCTGATCTCGTAGCCGCGAGTCGGGCTGCCGGAGTATCCCACAGCCATAATGTCTCTGCGAACCTGGGCAGCGGTACCTCCGGCCATACCGGCAAGCTGATGGGAATAGACGTGGGCCTTCCCCTGCAGCAGCAGCCGATCCAGAAGCCGGCGGTAAAGACTCAGCCGGCCGATGGTCTTTTCGGAGATCACGCGATATAATCCTTTTAATAACATAACTTTAATGAGACAACACGCGTCATAAACCGCCAACCAGCACGATGGCTTTCAGCTATTTTGATGTTGCCCGCAACCGCATAACGCTGTGAAACCGCACACGCTGTGAACCTTTTCACAGTAGTTTACAACGCCCTGCCCCGCTGTCAAGCAGGAATTACAGAAAATCCGACCCCCGGTTGACCCTCGATGCCGAAAGCAAGCATTGGAGTTGCAGGGGCTTCTTCACCGTGGCACGGCCATCCTGGCCGTGAGTGCCGGGGGGCATCCTGCCCCTCGGCCGTTTCTGTTGCTGCCGCAGCCTGACCCAGTCCGTGATGTCGCAAATGCCGCTTGATCCACAACCACGCCACGTGAAGCCTCGCCGGCAGGAAGCTGCAGGATGCCCATGCCAATGTAAAACGCCCGCACCCGTATCGCCCGGACGCCGCTTAAACTGTTGAATATCTACCCACTGCCCGGTATAATGAGCGCGTTGGCCGGATGTCTGCAACCGGATCATTCTACATACGACTGGCGGCCCTGCCCATCGTTGCGCTGGTCGTTGTGCTGCATGTCCTGCGAAGATTCCAGCCGTTGATGACGATTTTCTGTCGTACCAGAGCCCCATACGTACATTCGGACGCGGGCCATCGATCATACGGCGGGATGCATCCCCCAACGTTATACCAGTGGCCTTGCCTGACATTATCCTATATGGTGGCGAAGCCAATGGTTACAATAGTTCTGTAATAGTTTATGACCGAAGCGCCTGCTTAAGGGGCCAGTTCACTTTGAACTTTCATCCTGGCCGGCCAATTTGAGAGATCTGATGAAAACGACTCAACCCGATGCAGTTGCAGACAACCAGAAGCTTTTTACTGAATTCAAACTGTCCGAGACAATTCAGCGCGACCTGATTACCGCCGGATTCGAACGTCCCACGCCGATTCAGGCCCAGACTCTTGCTGCTGCCCTCGAAGGGCGCGACATTATCGGCCTGGCACAGACCGGCACCGGCAAGACAGCAGCCTATGCTCTGCCGATCATCGAACGGGCCCAGGCCGCCCTGGAACTCAAGGCCCTGGTGCTTTCGCCCACGCGCGAACTGGCTTTTCAGATCAGCGAGGTTTTCAGCACCCTTGGACGCTCATCGGGCACCCGCGTGACAACAATTGTCGGCGGCGTTCCGATGAATGTCGACTTCAAGGCCCTGCGAAACTGGCCAAACGTAATCGTCGGCACGCCCGGGCGGCTCATCGACCACCTGACCGTGGGCCGATTGTCGCTGGATACGGTGGAGATGGTAGCTATTGACGAAGCCGACCGCATGCACGACATGGGCTTCATGCCGCAAATCAGGCAGATTATGGAGATGCTGCCTAAGAAGCGGCAGATGATGATGTTCACTGCCACCATGGACGATGACATCGAAAAGGTGGCCCGCGGCCAGATGACCGACCCTGTGCGCGTACAGATCGGCGTCCGCAGCGCTCCGGCCCACCGGGCCGAGCAGCGACTGATAACGGTGGCCGACGACCAGAAAACGCCGCAGCTTATCCAGGTGCTGCGCGAGGTGGGCAGCGAACGGGTGCTTATTTTCGTCCGCACCAAGCGCGGCGTCGACCGTCTTGGCCGGGCTCTTTCCAGCAAAGGTTTCGATGCCGTCCGCCTGCATGGCGACCGGGAACAGAAAGATCGTGATCGGGCCATGTCGGCCTTCCGCGATGGCAGCGCCCGAGTGCTGGTGGCAACGGACATTGCCGCCCGCGGGCTCGACGTGGCCAACATCGCCTGTGTCATAAATTACGATTTTCCGCTGCACGCCGAGGATTACGTGCACCGCATCGGTCGCACCGCCCGGGTGGAAGCCAGTGGCCAGGCCATCAGCCTGATAACGCCGGCCGATTATCCGCAGGTGCGAGCCGTGGCCAAGCTGTTGGGCGACAAGTTGCCCCTGGCCCCGGACAGCCCGGTGTTCACTACCCCGGGCGGAGCCAAGCGGAGGAAAGGCCCGGGCAAATCGTCGTCCGGCAAGCCAGGCGGATCGCGCGGCGGTCGCGGACGCTCGGGCGGAAGTTCAAGGGGCGGCCCAAAGGGCAGTGGCGGCAGTTCGTCCGGAGCCCGTGCTTCCGGCGGAGGAGCTGGACGTTCCGACAATTCAGGCAACGCTGCCGGAAGTCGTTCCGCAGCGCCGGACCGGTCGGCCGGCACGGGTGCCGAGGCGGGCGGTTCCGAGATCAAGAAGAAACGTCGCCGCGGCGGCCGCCGTCGCAGTGGCGGCCAGAAGCCCGCTGGCCAAAGCCCGCAGGAATAGCCGGCCGCAAGCTCTCTAAGCCAGCTTCACTTACTCACACAGATGCCGTCCAATCATAAGCACGGCGGGGCCAACTCGCCGTGTGTTACGCTTATTGCGCGACGAATCATCAGCCGCGAATTCGAATGCCCAATTGCGCCAGGCGCTGCAAATAGTTCGGTTCGACCCGGCCGACCTGGAGCCAGGCGGCGTACAGACCCACCAGCCGTTGCGTCATTTCGGCCGACTCGCCGAGCAATTCAACACGGTAATGTTCAATGCCCATCTGGCCCAGGCTCTCGATGCTGTCGGCCCGCGACGTGGCCAGCGGAGCATGAATGGTATTGTGATGATGCTCGTCGCAGGTAACGGGCAGACGCTCGCCCATGCGATCGACAAGCGCCACCCGCTGACTTCGGCATGCCGCGCGGCAACGATTTTTCCTCGGGGCCGCAAGCTCATCAGTTCGCCCTGCCGATGCTGCCAGCAGGCAATGGGCCATGTGCATCAGGGGCATGTGCCTGTGGATTATGATTTCAAGCCTCTGGGGGCCAATTGCTTGCGCCAGTTGCAGCAGGTCTTCGGGGGTAAGTTCCGCGGCCGGCGTCAGGCGGTCGAGCCCCTGCCCCGCGAGCAACCAATGGGCAGCAAGCGGATTGGCCACGTTAAGCGAGAAGTCGCCCACCATCCGGGCCTGCGGCGGGGAATCAGCTGCGGTGGTAACTTGGGCTGTCGCCACCCCCTCAGCCAATGCTGCAATTGCCCCCATATTTCGCACCAGCAACCCCGCCGAAGCCGAACGCAGAAGACAGCGCACAGCTTCCTGTTCACCAATCTTCATTATCCGCGGAGTTGCCAGGGCCGCGGCCACGTCCGCCGACTTCAACCGCCTGAGCATTGCCCCGCGCTCCGGCGGCAGGGCGTCGACGATAGCCGACAGTTGCAATGGCCGCCGGCTTGCGTCTGGTGCCCCGGCAGCCGATTGCCCCTGCGCTTGCTGCCAGGCCAGCAAGCCCTCAACCTGGGCAGGGCTGCGCAGCAAAACATGCAGCCAGATTTCGCCGGTGGCCTCCTGCCTGGCTGCACCGCGTGCCTCTTGAAGCAGGCGCGAGAGAGCCTGCGGATCGGCCAGCGGATGACGGTCTCGCCCGCGGCGCGACTCGTCCAGAGCCCCCACCAGTTGCCGCCGCAAATCGTTCAGCAGACTCTTCGGAATCATGACCGGCACCGCCTCCGCAGGCTCATCACCATCTGCAATCAGCGAAACACGGCCAAGAGTGTACCCCGTATCGCCCAGGCGGCCAAGTTGCTCGGCCAGCAGATCGACGGTGGCAGCGTGCTTACGGGCCACCTCCAATGGCTGGTCGCTGACAACGTGGGCGGCGAGGCCGTCTTCGCTTACGGCCTGCAACTGGAGCGGTTGCCCGGCCACGGCCCGCACCGTCAGGTTAAGCTCGCGCGAACGCCTTATGTCCAATCGGGCGTAGCTCTTGCGCAATTCGCGGCCCAGTTGCGGGTCGTCGGTACGCCATACAACTGCCCCGACCGGTGCCTGCAGCAAAGCTGCGTCATGTTTGCTGAAGGATAGCGCCACGCGTTTTTGGCGCCCGCTTTCGCCACGGTCAGCAGATGCCGACATCGGCTCGACTGCATAAACCCGTCCGCCTGCAGCAGTTTCGTCTGGCTCGTCGCCACCAATCGCCAAACCGTCGCCCGGAGCAACTTCCACCGCAAAGCCGTCAATATCAGCCAGCTCAACCAGCAGACGGTCGCCCTGTCTGCCGGTAACCGTGCCCAGCGGCACGCCCTGCGCCGCCGACCGTTGCCCGCCGACAATTGCTTCGGGGGGCGAGCCCGCCAGATAGCCCGGCGTAAAGCCACGCGAAAAAGTGGCCGCCAGGGCCGCCCGCTGTTTTGCGTCCGGATTAAAATCCTCATCCTTCAGTGCTGCATCAAGGGCCGCCCTGTAAACCTGCACCACGGCAGCGACATATTCCGGACTTTTCAGCCGCCCCTCAATTTTGAGTGCACTTACGCCAGCCCGCACAAGCTCGCGCACCAGGCCGTAAGCTGCCAGATCGTAGGGGCTTAGCGGATAACGGACCTCGTCCGGTTGCGGCACGCCGTCTATTTCCAGCGAGTAAGGCAGGCGGCAGGGCTGAGCACACGCGCCGCGGTTGGCGCTGCGAGAGAAGAGCCACTGACTGGCCAGGCACTGGCCGCTGTAGCTGATGCACAAGGCACCGTGGACGAAGACTTCCAGCTCTACATCACTGCTGCGGCGAATCTGCCGAACCTCATCAAGCGACAGCTCGCGCGGAACAATTACCCGGGACAGGCCCAGTTCGCGGCGGGCAAGCTCCATGGCCCCAGGCTCGGCCAGCGTCATCTGGGTTGAGGCGTGCAGGGGGAGCGTCGGGACCATTTCGCGCACAAATCGGGCCAGGCCAACATCCTGCACAATCACGGCATCGGCCCCACTGTCGGCAATTCGTCGCACATAGTCTGCGGCGAGCGGCAGTTCGTCGGGCATTATCAGCGTATTGAAGGCGACATAACCGCGGACCCGATGCCGATGCAACAGATCGATAGTTTCGTCCAGCGTTTCGAGCGTGAAGTTGGCAGCCCGCTGACGAGCGTTGAAGGCCGGCAGTCCGAAATATACAGCATCGGCCCCGTTGGCAATGGCCGCCCGCATGGCTTCGCCATCACCCGCCGGAGCCAGAAGCTCGGTGGCCTGGCGAAGTGGGCGAATATCACAATCAGCGGCGGCAGCGGCCGCGGCAGTCGCATCGGCAGCAGACGGCGGATCGGCAGGGTTATGAGTATCGCGGCCATAGGCCATGTGCGCATCTCCAGCAGCGGGGAATTCCATTGCTCAAAACGGCCATTATAACCTGCCGGAGCCGAGGCGGTTGCGTATTATAACTGTTAGAGAGCCCACAAGCCTGGCTGCCGGGAGTGCGGGGATTGGCAATTTTACGTGCTTAATTTGACACGAATGAACCCGAAACCGCCCGCCCGGGCAGCGGATTGCGATTGAGCATCAATGGATCGTTGCCATCGGCGGCGACGGTAGCTATACTCTGGCCCCATGAACATACAATCTGCCCACAAAAATGCCGATGAGGCAACTGCCCAGGGCCTGCTCTGGCCTTCTCAGCAGATAGGCTTCGATAACGAACACTACCTGGCCGAACAGTCGACCGAAATCCTGAAGCGTGCCCAGGAGTGCGATGGTCGGCTGTACCTGGAATTCGGCGGCAAGCTGGTTTTCGATTACCACGCCGCCAGGGTGCTTCCCGGCTACGACCCGAACGTCAAGATGCGACTGCTGCAGCGCATCAAGGACCAGGCCGAGATTATTCTCTGCATCTATGCCGAGCATATCGAGCGGCGCAAAATGCGGGCCGACTTCGGCATAACCTACGATGCCGACGCCTTTAAGCTCATTGACGACATACGCCAGTGGGGGCTGGAGGTCTCGGCCGTGGTCATCACCCGTTTCGATGGTCAGCCGGGGGCCCTGGCCTTCAAGACCAAGCTGGAACGGCGCGGCATACGCACCATTCTGCACGGCCCGATCAAGGGTTATCCGGCCAAGGTCGACCTGATAGTCAGCGACAACGGCTACGGGGCCAATGATTTCATTGAGACCAGCAAACAGGTGGTCGTGGTGACAGGGCCCGGTCCCAATAGCGGCAAAATGGCCACCTGCCTGTCGCAGATGTACCACGAGCACCACCTGGGTCGTAAGGCGGGCTATGCCAAGTTCGAGACCTTCCCAATCTGGAATCTACCCCTGAGGCATCCGGTTAATGTCGCTTACGAGGCAGCCACGGCCGACATCCGGGACTTCAACCTGATCGACCCGTTCCACCTTGAAGCTTACAAAGAGACGGCCGTCAATTACAACCGCGACGTCGAGAGCTTCCCGGTGCTGCGGGCCATCCTCGAGCGTTTGACGACCAACCACCGGCTCTATCGTTCGCCGACCGACATGGGGGTAAACAAGGTTGGCTCGGCAATTGTCAACGATACCGTGGTCTCGCGGGCGGCCTCGCAGGAGGTCATCCGCCGATACTTCCGCCACGCCTGCGAATATGCCATGGGCATGGCCGAGAAGCAGACGGTTGAACGCCTGGAAGTGCTGATGAAGGAGCTGAATGTTGGTCCTGAAGACCGGCAGGTAGTGGTTGACGCCCGCCAGGCATGCCTGGATGCGGCCGATGATCCGAATAAAGGCAACCAGGATTGCCTGGTGGCGGCGGCCATGCAACTGCCCGATGGGCAGGTGGTAACGGGCGTTAATTCGCCACTGATGCACGCCTCGAGCAGCCTGGTGCTGAACGCGCTTAAGATGCTGGCCGAGATTCCGAAGAAGATCGACCTGCTCAGCCCGCACATTATCCAGTCAATCACGCACCTGAAGCAGGACGTGCTGCAGCGCAAAACCGTGAGCCTGGACCTTGAAGAGACGCTTATCGCCCTGAGCATTGCGGCCACCAGCAACCCGACGGCCGAACTGGCCACGGCCCAGCTTAAGAGCCTGCGTAATTGCGAGGTCCATCTTACTCACATGCCCACCCCAGGCGACGAGACAGGCCTGCGCCGCCTGGGCGTCAACCTTACCTGCGACCCGCAGTACGCCACCAGCGATCTGTTCGTCTCCTGAAGAGGCGACCGGCGGTTGCCTCAGCCTGAGTTTTTGGATTGCGCTGGCGAGCTTGACACCCGCGCCGGCGCATGATATGGTTGTCCGTCAGTTTCGTGCAACTCTGTCTGGAGCGGCACTTTCTGCTGAGTCGGCACAATCATCTACGCACCTGGAGACACGCAGCCATGAGCAAGACTATCGTCGGCCTGATTGGTGGCAGCGGCCTTGGTCAAGCCCTTGCCGACCGTTTGACTGGAACGCCCCGCGAGGTTGATACTCCCTTCGGCAAGCCCAGCGGCCCCATACTCTGGGGCGAGATCGATGGACAGCAGATTGCCTTTCTCTCGCGGCACGGGCCCGGACACATGTTCCGACCCAGCAACGTGCCTTACCGGGCCAACATTTACGCCCTCAAAAAGCTTGGCGTCACGCACATTCTGGCCTCCGGGGCCACCGGCAGCCTGCGCGAGGAAATCGCTCCGCGCGACTTGGTCATCTGCGATCAGGTGATCGACAAGACCTTCCTGCGACCGAACACCTTCTTCGACGAATTCGTGGCCCATGTCGAACTGGCCGACCCCTTCTGCAACTGTTTGCGTCAGCTCATGATCGACGTGGCCAAAACAACCGATGTCCCGGTGCATACCTCGGGCACCTACGTCTGCATGGAGGGGCCGCAATTCTCCACCCGGGCCGAATCCAACATGCACCGCCAGTGGGGCGGCCACCTCATCGGCATGACTGTCATGCCCGAAGCAAAACTGGCCCGCGAAGCCGAAATCTGCTACGCCCTGCTGGCCATGGCTACCGATTACGATTGCTGGCGGCCGCACCATGGCGAGGTCGATCAGCAGACCCTGCTGGCGGAAATCATTGGCAATCTCAATGCCGCCACAGCCAACGCCATCAAGCTGCTGGAGGCCGTCGTGCCGCAAATTGCCCGCAATGCCGAAACAGGTGGCTGCCGCTGCCCCGAGGCGCTGAAAATGGCCATCTGGAGCGACCGCAAGCGAATCAGCCCCGACCAGATCGAAAAGCTGATGGTTATTGCCGGCCAATACCTGGAGGCCTGATGGCCGGCCACAGACGATACCACCACCGGTCCCGGCACGCTCGGAGCTTGATCCATGCGACTTGAACCCGCGACAACACCGCCCGTCGATGATCCGACCAGTCAGCAGATTGCTGAGGCCCTGGCCGATGAGTCGAACGAGTTTGTCATCCTGATGCACGACGATGGCAAGCACTACATGCAGGCCGCCCCGGCCGAAGGCGGATATGTGGTCGAATATTGCCGGGACGAAGAAGCGGCCGACACTTACTCCCCTGACCGCTCGCCTAAGCAATGGCAGAGACACTACCAGGCTGTCGAGCCACAGTCGCTGGAACAGGCAACCTCTCTGCTTGCCGCCTACGCTGTCCGGGATGAATCTTTCCGGACAGCCACGGAATGGCGGGATATCACCAGCGAAATCCATGGCGTCGACCGCCGTGGCGGCATGGTTGTACTGCTGATCATCGTCTTCCTCGCTGCCCTGGCCCTCTACCTTTACTTCACCCGCTGACCACCAGGGGCGCACCGGCCTTCATTGCGCGTCGCGCCGACCTCATTTTCCCCATGCATTGGCATTTTTCCACGGTCCTGTGCTCATCTATCGGTGTTTCATGGCTGATCAAGAGAGGGCACATGAGACGCGCACCTGCTATTTATATTCCGATTCTGCTGTCCTGCGCGGTGCTTTGCATCTGCGCCCCGCAGCGGACTTCTGCCAGGCAACGCCTGGGCGTGCCGCTGGCCGACGTCAATCGCGATGCGGCATCGGAGAATTTTCTTTTCCAGGCTCGCGAACTGGCTCGCATCCGAGCTTACGATCGGGCCGCAAATCTGTATGCCGGCCTGCTGGCCCGCGATAATTTTTCTGTGGCCGAGGTGGACGACCTGCATCACCAGCCTATCTGGCTGCTGGTTAACCGCGACCTGCTTGCCTGGCCGCCGCAGGCCCTGGAGGAATATCGTCGGCTGGTCACGCCACGGGCCGAAGATCAACTCCGGGCAGCAACTGAGTCAGGCGACCTGCAGGCACTCGAAGCCGTTGCCATGCGATTTATGGCCACCGAGCCGGGTATGAAGGCCATGGCCATGGTGGCCGCCCGGGCGGTCGAAAACGCTGATTTTGCCCTGGCCCTTTATTATTATCGGCTGCTGCTGGATATGGACGTGGAGCTGCCTGTCGACCGGGCTCTTATCGAACAACAGGCTGAAAAGGCCGCCGCCCTGAGCGGCATAGCAGCCGTCCGCCGGGTCGACCCAGCCCCCGAGAAGACGTCTGATTCGCCTGCCGATACCGATGGCGACTCGGCAACTGCCTCTGCCGGTTCGGTTGCCGCCGATGGTCAGCAGCAAGCCGCTACCGACCAGCCAGCGGACCAGGAGCA
Source organism: Phycisphaerae bacterium (assembly GCA_041690105.1). GTDB lineage: Bacteria > Planctomycetota > Phycisphaerae > FEN-1346 > JAACEH01 > JAWLHX01. The sequence continues at coordinate 6,127 of JAWLHX010000022.1, read as the reverse complement.
GGCCGAACCGCCGCCGCCCGCCATCGTTTTGCGGAGCAAAAAACATCTAAATGCCGACCACAGCACAAGCCTTGCGGCCAGGCTGCCGGGACACATCAGGTGGGTTCACGAAATAATCGGCGACGAGATCCTCGGCAGTCGCTATCCGATTGTTTCGACTCCCCTGCCCTATCCGGTCGCTCACAATGGTCGCGTGGCCTTCGTCTACCAGACCCGGGCCGGATTGCTGGACGCTTCCGATGGCCGCCTTATATGGCAGTACGACGCCATGGGCCTTGAGCCCGACGAGCCTCCGGGTCAGTATCGGTTTGAGCAGGCTCATCGGCCGATTTTCGTTGATGACGAGGTGATCACGCCCATATCGCGCGGGCAGTCTCTGCTCATACAGTCGGGTGTGGGGGCGATTGTCGACGTTGCCTCGCTTAAGGTCGAAACCGGTCGCCCACAGTGGCAATGGACGCCGCAAGCTGATATTGCCGGCTTCTCCCTGCCCGGGGCCGAGACCGCCCCGGTCATCAGCGGGCACCGGGTCTTTTCCACCGTAACCACCATGGTCAACTTCTTCGGCGAGGTCAAACTCGTTGCTATCGACAGAGCCGACGGCAAACTCCTCTGGCAGACAATCGTGGGGGCCCATGCCAACCAGGTGCTGAGCGATCTGCGCGAAACATCGAGCATGCCCATGACCACCGCCGTGGCCAGCCGCAACGGAATTGTTCTAACGGCCGGCCCCGGCCTCCTCACCGCTCATAGCGCCATCAGCGGGCGAATGCTCTGGAGCCTGCAGATACCGATGATGAACTCGGTGCGGGCCGACCGCAACAGCCTCAAAGGCTTCTTCGGCCGAACCTTCCGCCAGCAGGTAAATGACCGCCTGCCTCAACTGCTGACGAGCGACGACCTGGTCTTTGCCGGCGGGCCTGTTGACGATGCTCTGCTCTGCGCCGACCTGCTGAGCGGCCGCCGACTGTGGATGGCCGACACCACGACCGATTCGCGCGTTGTCGCTCTGCGTGACGAGGCCGTAATCACCTGGGGACGGACGGTCGCCTCGCGCGCAATCGCCGATGGTCGTCAGCATTGGCAGCTCGAACTATCCGACGGCGAATATGTCGCAGCCGCCCCGCTCGTCGCCACCAATGCCATTTTCGTCCCCACCACACGACAACTACTGATGCTCGAGACAGCTACCGGATCGACAATAGCTTCCATGGCCTGGCCCGAGGGCCGGCTGCCCGGTAATCTGCACCTGATGCCCGACGGCCTGCTGGTGGGCGAACCTTGTGCCGTGGTCCGCTACGATTTTTATGACGATGCTATCAAACAAATGCTGGCCAGGGCCAAAGCCGACAAGTCGAAACGTGCGGCCACAGTGCTGGAACTGGCCGAAATAAGCATCCGCGTCGGCAAGTTCGATGCCGGCACCGATTACCTGGCCCAATCAATTGCCGCCGGAAAAGACGATGCCGAGACCGTCAGGAAAGCGTTCATCATACTGCGCAGTCTGCCACAGAAGATGGACCCGGAATCCCTGGCCAACCTCGGGCCAAAGCTGCTCGATCTAATGGACAAGAGCGCTCATGGACCGGTGGCCGAAGCCCTGCAGGCCATGGAGGCCGCCGCCTTCTACTCCGCCAGCAATCCGCAGATGGCCCTCCAGCACCTTCAGACCATCCTGACGACCCCGCAACTGTATGCGGCAGAAGTTGACGATGTCACTTTCGGCAAGAGCACCGCCGCCGTGCTGGCCGAGCAACAGGCCATGGCTCTGGTCAACAAGCTTAAACCCGAAGACCGCCAACAGTTGCTCGATGCTCTTGACGAGGCCGCCCGGCGATCCATCGAGGCAATCGCCGAAAGCGAACAACCGGCCGATCCGGCAGCCATACGGGCGGCGGCCCTGGCTCACGCCCTCAGCCCGGCAGCCACGACGTTGCTCATTCAGGAAGCACAACTGCATACCAAGGCAGGCAACCATCAGCAGGCCATGCAGGTGTTGCGGCAACTGCTCGTGGCGATGGAGCCCGGGCCCGACCGGGCCTCCGTGCGGTACTCGCTGGCCAACACGCTGGTCCGGCTGAAGCGGCACCATGCCGCCCGCTTCCACTGCAATGCCCTTGTCCGTCAGGCCGATTATTCCTCTGATGAAGATGCCGACCAGGCACTGAAACCTCTGGCCGACCAAGCCCGCAAAATGCTGAGCAAGCTGCCCGCCCCTCTGGCGGAAACCACCGCCAACGCGCCGACTGCGACGGCCGACCCACCTGCCGGAACTCTGACGCAAGCCTGGTCGCTGACGCTGCCGGGGCGCTACAGCGTCAGTTCAACGCCCGTCGTGGACCTTCGCTCGCCAAAAGCCCGGGCCGCGCAGCCAATCCTCATCGGTGGCGTCGAAGGCCTTTTCGCCCTGCATCGCGACGGCCGCGAAAGGCCTCTGTGGCAAGCCGACCTGGGCCTCAGTCAGCTGGCCTCACCGATAATCCCCATGCTGCTGATGGACGACCTGGCCATTGTGGGCGCCTTCGACCGGATCATAGCCATCGATCCGAAAAATGGCCAGCTGCGCTGGACGGCCGACCTTCAGCCGCCTGTCGATCTGCCGCCAACCGGTCTGATTGCCGCAGCCACTTATGGCCACAGCATCTGGCCGCCGCACAGGCGTCGAGTGCAGGCATTGGCCCTTGAATGGTTCCAGGGGTACATCCGCGTGCGCACCGATTATTCGGTCCATCTGCTCGATCCTCAGGACGGCTTCAGCTTGGTCACCATTGGTCATCACGACCAGCCACTTGAGCAATTGTGCACGCTGCCCGATCAGATGCTGGCCGCCCAGAGCACCGGCACCCTCACTCGCATAACGTCGTGGGATATGGCCCGCGGCGAGCAGGCGAAAAACGCCTTTGCCGGCACTGCGCGCGGCAGTCCCAGCCATGCCTTGCTGGCCCCCGGTCCAGGCCCCGACCAGGCCCTGCTGACGGACCCGGAAGGCGGCACCATCATCGTCACCCTGGCCGATGGCGAAGCCGTGGCCCGCTCCGAAGACACCCCCTGCCCGCAACGCCTGCCAGTCGCTATCGTGCAGCAGAAGCTGATCATGGCTCTGCCCGATGGTCGCCTTCAGGCCCTTGCCGCCGATGCCGAAGAGCCCGTCTGGACCATCAGCCTGACCGCCCACCCGGCCGATGCTGCCTGGCAGGTCGTGCCGCTGGAGGAGGACATGCTGGTGCTTTCCGCCCGCTTCGTGGCCCGCGTTTCGGTCGATGGCAAGCTGCTATGGCGGCAGAACCTGCCCCGCGAAGCCCGCCTGCATCGGATGCATTGCGGCAAAAAACGCATACTGCTGGTCGGCGAGTTACGCGGGCCGAAGGTATCGCAGGCCTTCTTCGAAGTCTTGCAGGCCGACGATGGCTCGTCGCTCGGCCGGACGGTTGTCGATGTCGAAATGCTGACGGTCGGCCGCTTTACCTGCTACCTGGACGAAGCTGGCCTGACTACCATCGAAGGCAATGTCGTCCGCCGCTGGACTCCGCAGAAATAGCCGCCCATTGCCCCAAAACCAATGCGCCGGCGTCATCGTCGGACAAAAACTACTCTTTCGCTTTTCGGCAACTGATTTTCATCGTTTACAGGCCATGCCACGGCGTATACTCCATCAGATACCGCGCCGCCATCGCGAGCGTACCTGCCATGCCCAACTCGGCAGTTCAGGGGCCGGTTTTTCGCAAGGCACAGGATAAACACGTAAGAGAGGTCGATGTGCAAAAAGTCATAAGCCGATCAGGATCAAACCGCCCCGCCGCTCCGGCCATCGTCCGCCGTGGCCGCCCGCTTTTACTGGCCCTGCTGGTAATGCTCATTACGGCCGCTCACGCCCAAGCGCAGCGGCAGCAGGAAGAGCAGAAACCCGAGCCGTTCATCGTCGAGCTCAACACAAGCAGCGCTGCCGACAATCTGCTGAGAATGGCACGCACGCTGGCCAGCGACCAGGCTTACTCCGATGCCACAAACCTTTACCTTGAGGCCGCAAGGCTGGGCCATGAATCCGTCACCCAGGTGCAGCCGAACTACTACCTGCCGCTGTGGCGCATCCTGATTGACGAATCGGCCATCTGGCCCGACGAGGCCCGACGTCAGCTTTCGCGGGCGGTAACCCTGGCCTCTGCAGGCGAGATCGAAAAAGCGCGCGAGTCAGGCGACCTTGGTGCCCTGGAAGTGGCCGTGCAGCAATATTTTCTGAGCGAGCAGGGAGCCAGCGCCGCCGTCTTCCTTGGCGACCGCTTCCGCGAGCGGGGCTGGCCGGGCCTGGCACTTTTCTACTATCGCCTGGTCCTGCAGCATCATCCCGCACCCGATGTACCACGCGACCAGGTCTTGCTGCGCGCCGCCTTGGCTGCCCGCACCTCGGGGTTGGACGATCTGGCCTTGGAGTTCGCTGCCGAGCTCCGCCAGATGAGCCTGCAAATGGACGTTCAGAAGGCCCCTCGCCCACTGGCCGACTGGCTGAACGATCTGGCCGCCCAGTTGCCGCCGCACGGATTGCCGGCCGCGGGTCATGGCAACATCACGGCTGCCCCTGCTTCGCCTCCAGCTGTCATACTGTGGGAGAATCAGATTGCCCACAAGCAGCCCACCCAGCGGCACGCCTACATGTACCGCAATCTCGTCCAGAACACCCCGGCTGTATATCCGACAATTGCCGACAACATGATTTACGTTGCCAGCGGTCCGCTCATCTGGACTTACGATGCCACCAGCGGCGCCCTGAAGTGGAAGTTCGATGCCCGAGAAGAAGGCGGCAATCTCCCGCCGGAGAATAATTCGCAGGCCGTGCAGCCCGTGGTCAGCGATGGCGTGGTTTATGTGCCTCTGCAGAATCCGTCTGCCCCAAGCCAGCAGCGTTTTGGATATGGTGCCTCCGGCCCACTTGCCACCGATCTGTATGCCGTGCGAGCGGCCGATGGCAAGAAGCTCTGGAATTGGGACCCGCGGAAAGCCGGCCTTGAGTTCGGAGACCTCAGCGTAGACGGCCAGCCAATGGTCGTCGGCGACGTCGTTGTTGTCTCTTTGAATGCTTCGAGCCAGTTCTTCGGCGAAGTCCATCTGGCCGCCCTCAATCGGTCCGACGGAACCCTTCTCTGGAGTCAGCCAGTGGCCGGCTACACACAGGGCATGGTTACGCGGGGCACGCGCAACTTCTACGGAATGAGCGCCCAGATGATCAGCAACAGCCTGGCCTCGCGCGGCGGCATGGTCTTCAGCAACGGTCTGGGCATTACCGCCGCCCACAGCGCCGCCAGCGGCGGCATTTTGTGGGCCCGCTCCATGGCCGATCTGCGTCAAGCCAGCAGCGGAACCGCCCCCGATGGCAGCGGCGTAAGTGGCAGCCTGGCCGATGGCATGGGTTTCTCGCGCATGCCGCGACTGCTCCTGGGACACCAGAACCTGGTGACCGGGTGCATCCTGTCGGACAACATCGAAAGCTACCATTGGCTCGACGGCCGGCTCATGTGGAAGCAGGACGCCAAGGGAGCCCGCCATCCAGTAGCCCTGACCACCGACCAGAAGGCTGTGCTGTGGGGCAGCCACGTGGCGGTTGTCAGCCTTGAAGACGGCAAACCACTGTGGCCACCGTTCAAGCTGACTTCGCCGATAGTTGGCGAACCCATCGTGAACAATCAGCACATACTGTTGCCGCTGGCCCAGGCGGTGCTGACGCTTGACGTGAACACAGGCAAAACTCTCGGCGAAACCGAGCTGCCGCCCGACATCGCCGGTGGCAACCTGCTGCTCGGCTCATCGGGCCTGATTCTCGTCAACAGCGAGGGGGCTCTGAACTTCCTGGATTGGGACACTGCCGAGCAGCGATTCCTGCAACTTGCCGAAGACGAACCGCAGAATGCGCGGCCACTGGTTCTTCTGGGCCAGGCGGCTCTGCGGCTGAAAAAACGCGACAAAGCTATCACTTTTCTGGATAGGGCCATCGAGCGGCCGCTCGAAGAAGAATCGCAGATTCTGGCCTATTACCTTTACGAGCACGCCTATCGCACTAGCGGCACCGACACCCCCGACGAGCACCTGGTAGGTCTGCTTGACCGCATGCAGAAGACCGCCGGCCCCACCAACACAG